>JBMOKG010000091.1:0-16108 GCA_049315385.1 Bacteroidales bacterium | reverse complement strand
TAGCAAATATATATAAATCTGATAATGAAATTATAAGTGATATAACGTAAATTATTATAAGTGAAATCACTTATACACATATCCGTATTTCACTTATTCAGTGTAGGAATTTTACTAAAAATAAATAATTGGGAAAGACCTGATTAAAATATTTCAGGGCTGCTAAGTTAGCGCTTTGTATTTCTGTGGATTATTAAAAAAAAGTAATAGTAAAAAACTATTTATAATTTAATTATATTATTTTTAATGGCATATTTTACCATTTCCATTATTGATTTTACTTCTAGTTTTTGAAGTATATTATTTTTATGAGATTCAACAGTTCTAGCAGAAATGCATAATTTATCGGCTATTTCCTTAAAAGATAGCCCTTCGGAAAATAACTCAATTATTTCAATTTCTCTTTTTGATAATTCAATAGCTGATTTTGAATCTTTAGAATGTAAATCTCTAATTTTAGTAATATATGATTTTAACACACTACTACTAATACTTGAAGCTATATATTCTTCGCCAAGATTTACTTTGTTTATAGCATAAATTAATTCTTCTCTTTTAGTATTTTTGGGGAGGTAACCATAAGCGCCAGACTGTAATGCATTTTGCACAGACTCATCAGAGGTATCAGCAGTCAGCATTATAATCTTTATATTATAATCATTTTGCAATCTTTTAGAAATTTCAATTCCTGAATAATCAGGCATACTAATATCCAACAAGATAATATCAGGTTGAAGTGTATTTAACAACATGAATAATTCAGTACCATCAGCAGCTTCACCAATTATATCAATGTTAGAAACATTCATCAATAAAGCTTTTATTCCATCTCTTACAATAGAATGATCATCAACTATCATTAATCGTATTTTATTCATTCTCTTTTACTTTTAAAATTGACAAATAGAATGTACTTCCGTTTATTTTGTCACTATTAAGCGTTAATGCTTCACTTTCAAACCAGATTTTACAATTATTTCTTTCTGCAAATTCTTTTGACAAGATAAGCCCCAAACCACTCCCCTTTTCTTTAGCTGTTCCGATTGTCGAAAAATTACTTTCTATTTTAAATATCTTAGCTTTATCTTCTTCTTTAATACCAATCCCATTATCTTTTATACTAACATGAATCTCATTTTCAAGATTCATTACTTTTACAATAATTTTTCCATTTTCAAGTGTAAATTTAATTGCATTGAATAAAAGATTTCTTATAATAGTTTTGATCATCTGTTCATCTGCCAAAACAAAAATAGGATTATTAATAGTAAAATCAATCTTAATTTTCTTTTTTTCAATTTCGATTTTATAATCTGCTAAAATGGATAGAATTGCATCATATATATCAAAAGTTGTTGTATGAACAGCTATGTTTTTATCCTGAGATAATAACCACTTTGTAAGATTTTCCATTAAATCATAAGCTGTATCTGCTGATTTTTTGATAGTTTTGATTATATATGATTTTTGATTATCGTCAATATCAGTATAACTTTCTTCCAAATAGCCTGCTAAAGAAATTATTGTCCCAAATGGATTTTTTAAATCATGGGTTATAATTGCAAAAAGCTTATCCTTGGGACTATACAATTCTTCCAATTCATCTTTTTGTCTGCTGATTTCATGATTCTTTTGAGATAAAATTTTATTTGCTTTTTTCTTTAAATAAAAGCGAAACAGTATAATAAAGACAAACATAGAAATTATGATAGAAACTGCTATAAATATATTTCTTATATAAATTTGCTTTTGAATAGCTAATTGTTGAATCGTGCTTTCCTGTTTTAAAATTTTATTTTCATTGTCTTTTTCTTCCACTTCATATTTTACCTGTAAATCGAGGAATCTATCACTGCTTTCCTTATTAAAAATACTATCGTTTATATCTTTAGATTTCCTTTGGTATTTAAGTGCGTTTATACAATCACCTGTTTGTTCATAATAAGTGGTAAATAATTCATAAGAACTTTTCATACAAACCCAATCCTGTATTTTATTTGCAATTTCTTCAGATTCTGAAAGATACTTAAAAGACAAAGGATAATTCTTTAATGAAATATAGACTGAAGCTATACTATTATTTACAAAAGACACTAAATAATTATCATTTAGCTCAATAGCTAATTTCTTAGCTTTATTAAAATAAACAATTGCTGTTTTGTTATTTTGCTTTTGATAAATAGATCCAAGACTAATATAACAAGAAGAAAGCCTCTTCTTATTATTTTTATTTTCATATATTTTAATGGCTTCTAATTGATATTTAAGAGCTTCCGGATATTTTTCAGTTAAGAAATAATTTTGAGAAATATTATTTAATGAAGAAGCAATTGAAATATCATTTCCTGATTTTCTCGCAAAAAATAAGGATTGTTGAAAAATACTTTGTGCTTTATTGTAATTTTTTAACCCACGATAGATAATCCCAAGATTATTTAAAGAGGCAGATATTTTTTTATTATTTCCTTCTTTAACTAATATTGAAATTGTTTTATGAAGATAAAATAAGGCTTTATCATAGCTATAGATTTTACCATAAATAATCCCTACTGAATTATAAACATTAGATAGTTCATCCTGATTTTTTATTTTTTCATACCAATAGGCTGAAATATTATAATTAGCTAAAGCAAGTTTATACTGTTGTTTATCAGCATATTCTTTGGCAATTTTTTGATACATTTCAGCTTTATTCTTGTTTACATTTCGCTTATCATGTAATATTTTACAAAAATTGGTATAGAGAATTACCGAATCCGGAATTAATAAAGTGAAATCATTCGTACCTTTAATATATGTTATAATAGAATCGTTCAGTTTATTTTCTGTATTTTTAAATTGTGAAAATAAGGTATTTCCATAAAAAAATATCAAATAAAAAGTAAATACAAACTTTGTTTTAGTAATTATACTCATTATAAAATTAAAATTTTTCAAATTTAATCTTTTTTACTAAATAAAAATCAAACAGCCGAATTAATAATTGAATTATGCTTAAATCCGCAAGTCACGGGCTGACTATTTGAATATCAACAATGAAAGGAAATCAATGCTTTTTGAATCACCCCGTGACTATCACAACTTTAACTGATTGATTGCGGGTTTAAGGTACTAATATATATTTTAACTTTTATACAAAACGTTAAATCATAATTCATTTTGGTATTTGATAAATGTAAAAGGGCCGGCAAATTAATGCTGACCCTTAATTATTTAACACACAATAAACAGTATTTTTTAATAAATACTATCCTTATGTCCTCCCTTTTATGGAAGGACTAAGGATAAGCATAGATTATTTTACCAATACTTTTTCAGAATATACATTTTTGTTCGTTACAATTTTTACAATGTAATAACCCATTGCATTATCTTTCATATCAACAGAGATCGTACCGCTATTATTCGCAACGGTTTTAATTAATTGACCTAAGGTATTATAGATAGCTATGTTTTGAATTGCTTCATTGCTATTAATGTAAATTTTATTGTTATTAGCATAAATGCTTGTATTCTGAATACCGGTATTTGTAATACCCAATGGAGATAATGCGAACAATAGTTGGAAACGGTTGGCATTGTCATTGGTAGTAGCAGCAAAAGAATAATTAGAATTTTGATTCAAATCAGTAATGCTGTTGTTGGCTAAGTCTTTTAAATAAACATAAGTTGATGTTGTAAAGCTATTTAATTCACTTGCCTTTATAGTATAATTTCCATTTACACCAGCTTTAAAGTTAAGTGGTACAATAGAATGTTGAGCTACAGTTGTCAGATAATCAATACTCCAGTTTTTATTTGACTTTTTGGTATATAAACTTGGAGCTGTTGCGTCCATACTGAACATTTTCTGAGCACCGCCCAAATCGTTCTGATTACCAAATTTAACAATTACTTCATCACTATATGTATTTGAAGTAGAAGAAACAGTCAGACGAACTCTGTCAGTTGTTGATGTTGATTTGAGGAAAGCATGAGAAGAATGTGCTCTTACATCATTACTCATTCCCAATGAACCTGAAGTTAACGCTTTCACCCAGAATCCCTGAGCTATTGCAACATCAGAAGTAACATCATTAGTACCTGTACCAACACCAGCATTTGAAATATAAGATCCATAGTTTCCTAGTGATGCATTCCATATCCACATTGCATTTTCGCCACCACCTGCATCATCTAAATCAATTCTTGACCAGCCACTTGCTGCATCCCAGTTGATAGATGAAGGATAAGGATTAGCAACAAAGTTCCAGCCTGCATACATTCCTGTTGAAACACTTAGAGGAATATTTACACTGCCTTGATTAAGAGCACCTACAAAACTTTTAGTAGTTACTGCAGGATAAGAAACTGCATAACCTATGCCAGGAACAAAATTACTTCCACCGTTAACTGCAGTAAATCCTGCATTTGCGAATTCAACCCATTCACCGGCAGCTTCATTCCAAACATAGAAACCATCAAGTTGATTAAAGTTAGGCGCAATAGCTTGTGAAGCAACAGGAGAAGCTAACATATGGTATTCTTCTGTATTCGTATGAGGAATATAACGTTCAACAGTTCCGTTTACAGCAGCAGTTGCATGTAATAATGAACCAGTACCTGCAACAGATGATTTCAGAATTAAAGCTGCTGAACCATTGTTATTTGTCAATGTTCCATTTACAGTTAATGCTTTACCTGCATCTATTGTTAAGCTTGAACCAGAATTAATTGTAAGATTATTACAAACAGCAGGACTAGAAACAGCTGATGTAACAGCTGGTTGATAAACAGCTGCAGCTGGAATTACAACATTTACCAATGATGTTGGAATTGTTGCATCGCTCCAGTTGGCTATATTATTCCAATCTGTACTAACTGCACCTATCCATAAACCAGGAGTAGCATTTGTGGTAGTTGTAAATTGACCTGTTGTTGACCAATCACTGTAGCCGCCACCAGCACAGGTTGCTCTTACTTTATATTGGTAAGTAGTAATCTGATTCAGACTGAAGATAGTATAAAAACTATTCGTAATACCTGTTGCATTAGCAAATCCTGTGAAAGTATAAGGATAAGGACCATATTCAACTTCAAATCCGGTTGCAGTACTTGTCCAGTGAATTCTGGCAGAGTTAGGAGCAATATTATCGGTAGCATCAAGTGTTGGAGGAGTATAAACAGTAAGTGTTACTGCCGATGAATATGCATCAACACCGCAGCTATTCTGAACATGAGCTCTGAAATAGGTAGTAGTAGTTACCATTCCCATTAAAGCACCAGTTAATGTAGTTGATGTACTATTAATAGTTACAGGAGATGTAAATGCAATATCAGTAGATTTTTGCCAGTTAACAACATTACAATTATTACCTGTTAAGGTTAAGTCAGATGGTAAGCTATTAGAACAAACAGTTTGTGAACCAATTGCAGTTCCTCCTACTGCTGGTGGAGCAATAGTTGCAATTACTTCCTGACGTGGACTAGCACATATACCATTGCTCAAACCTGTAAACTTCATATTCGGACGATAAGTATAATATGTTGATGACAAAGTGGATGTAGATGTAACACCACAACTTTGAACATTATCACCATAACTTCCATAACAGGAATTAAAGCTTGTTGCTGTATAATAAACTGTTGAACTGGTTCCATAACACACTGAGCAACTAGAATTTATATCATTGTCATGACAAATATCAATAATAACATTGGAAACACCATCCCAAACGAAAGGAGTTGCAAATGAATAAGTATTCCAACCTGTAGCAGGAATTGCCAATGAAGGAATTGAATAAACAGTAGTAAAACTACCACTTGGAGTTCCGTAAGCACCAGTTAATGCAGTGTTTGCAGTATGAGCCATTTTAATAGTAAAATTATTCTGAACATAAGCTCCTGAAGTTACAACATTAAATGCCAATGAGGTAATATTTCCTGAAATTAATCCAAGTGCAGTTAATTCACTTGCAGTTACAAGATATTGTTCGCGAGAACCTTCAAAATAACTACTATAAGGTGTATTTCCCATAGTACTTGTTGTTGTAGTACCACTTCCTAATGTAACTGTTGAAGAAACATTAGCACCAATTTCAGCATCTACATAATAAGAGGTTGTTGTACTGATAACAGGAGTTGTAAAACTTGTACCGGTTCCCAGTACACTACCACCTGTTGCAGCAGCATACCATGCTAAAGATCCTGATGAAGCAGTAGCAGCTAAGTTCAAAGCACCAGCCACACAACTGCTTGCAGGAGTTGTTGTTGCAACTGCAGGTGCATTTACATTTACTGTTACCACATTTGTAGCTAAAGTAGTTAAATCACAACTTACATCTGCTTTATAATAAGTAGTTGCATTTACAACACCAGGAGCAAAAGTTGTAGAATTAGTACCAACATTGTTCCATGGACCTGTAATACTGGCAGTAGATGATTTCCATTGAATATTTCCACCTGTACTTCCGGTTAATGCAAAAGTTGGAGCTCCTGAGAAACATAAAGTTGTTGGTGTTCCGCTAATAGATCCCTGTAACAATGCTACTTTAATTCTGTTAACAGCTGCCATGGTATCATTACCGGCAAAACCATCACCTGAAACTGTAGTATAGGCTCTGAAAGTATAAGTTCCGGGACTACTCATATCAAGTGTTGAACCCATTGGTACAGCCATTGTAGTATTAGGAGCTAATGAGCCAGTGCTTATAATTCCGGTTAATGTATTATATGCCTGACCTGTTACATTTGTAGTTACTGTTAATGGAGTAACTGCAAAATCAATAGTACTGATACCATTATTTTTAACTGTAATTGTAATGGTTTCAGCATTTGTATAACATCCTGCCGCATTTGTAGGTAATGGCATTGCGTTTGCTGACATATCAACTGTTAATAGAGCAAGTTCATGTGCACCTATAGTTGGGAAACTTGTTCTTGAATTTCCATATAAATCTGTTGTAACTTCTGGAACTGAAGTTCCGGTTCCAACCAATGAGAAATTAGTAATATGAGCATCTCCACTTGCTACTAATTGAGGATTTATACTAACTGAATGAGATTCCTGTCCTGTTGCTGTTTGAAGTGCAGCGAGATTAGCACAGGTTGTGCCATTAAATGTTGCCAGTGTTGCACCTGTAGTATAATAATCATTGTAATCAAAAGAATAATTTGAAAAGTTTGAACTACAAATAGGAGACCCACTGGTTGCAGAAGGAGTTGTGTGTAATAATTTACCAGTACTGTAACTATATATCAGATTGTTTTTAAATGTAATAGCATTATTACAACCATAATAATTATTAAAATTAAGTACTACAGCTCCTGTTGTATAACCAACAAATGTATTATGATAAAATTTCACATTAGTTACACTTCCTCCTCCATCATAAACATAAGATGATGTAGAATTTCCCTGTAAATAATTGTTATATACCAAAGCTTCCTGACCAACACCAATACCGCCGTATACCCATCCTTCCCAAACACGAATACCACCTAAATTAACAAGTGAATTGTTATAGAATTTCCATTGACCTGTAAGATTGGTTGTAAAAATACCACCATTGGTAGTAATAGAAGCATCACTGAACAATTGATTGTATCCAAAATCCAAAGCTTGAATTCTATTCAGATTCATTGGTCTGGCAAGTTGATTATACATATAGTTGTATTTCATCACAACATTTGTTGAAGCAACTGTAGATAAAAAGTTGATAGCCATTCTTCCATAATTCATTCTGTTTGACAAAAGATTTAACCCAATTATCTGATTTAATGTATTACAACGGATAAGAACCTGATTGTCGTCAGTATTTATGGTCTGAGTTCCTTCCAATTTATTGCTCTGAATACTGATGTTAGATAATGTACCAGTAAGAGTAATTAAATTTGCATAAGTTGCATCCAGGGCTTTTATCGTAAGACCTTTGATAATAATATTGCTGCAACTATTTAAATTAAAGATATAATTAGTAGCTGAAACAGATGTATTCTGGAGAATTACCAAATTACTATCGTTGTCTTCTGATTTAAAAGTTACTGTGTTGGTTGCACTACTACCGGCTATATTATTAATTGTATATTGTCCGGTATAAAAACCTGGTCTCAAATTAAATACAATAGGACCACAGATACCTTGTGAACTTACAGCATTTACAGCAGCAGTAACATCAGCAAAATCAGGAGAAGTACCACCAACGGTATAAATTCCACCTGCCATGGCTGCATATACATTGTTAACTGACATAGTATCATTGGCTGTATTCAGGTCAATTTGTCCGTTAGGCAAATCAGTCCATACACTTATGCTGTAAGGTGTACTAGCTGCCATAACAAAATCACCCAGATTAATTGTAGCAGAAGTTGTGCCTGAAGCCAAATTACCAGTATAAGAATGCGGAGTTTGTAAAATACCATTTAAGGTCCAGTTTACGGTAGCTGAAGTCAATACATTTAAACCAAGATTTTTAAGTTTTACATTCATGGTCACAAAAGTATTTGGGCAAAGTCCTGTAATAGTAGGAATCTCAACAATACCTGCATCATCAGGAATAGGGTCAAATTCATCAGCACCAATATCAGGTGTAGTTGCATTTCTTAGATTTCCATCCATATCTGTAGTAACCGAAGACAATGAAGTTCCATTTGAATTGAGTAATGAAAATTGGCTAACATGTAAATCGTTTACTGATAAATACATAGGATTTACAGATATTGAATTAACATCTAAACCTGTACCTGCTTTCCAGGCTGCAAAAGTAGCAAACTGGGTAGTAGTACCAAGATAACCATAAGGATTGGCAGTATTCAATGTATAATAATTATTATAATTACATACAGAAATTGTTCCGGCAACCTCATTCCAGATTAGCTTTTTATTTGACTGCATACTATTATTGATAATTTCATGTCCTATTCCGCTACCGGCTGCGATATTAATTGCTCTGACATCTCCACCAGTATTAGCACCATCCACATAAATTGAATTATTGTAGATTCTTAAATTATTACTTGGATACAAACGTAATACATAAGCTTGACCGGTTCCAGCATTCTGTAACGACAACATATTGTTGGCAATTAGAGGTTTGGCACCTGTGGTCCATGTATTAGTGTTCCAGTTAATTGACATACCGTTTACTGAAGAAGACAGGTTATAGATATTAACTGTATTCTTGGTAATTCTGGTACTATCATAAGTATATTGTATATACATACCAGTAACAGTACCTGTTGTCATAGCTAAAGAAGATACAATACTATTTGAATCAACTATCATCGAATTCATATAAGTTGCATAAATACCATTACAACCGAAATCTGTAATTATATTTTTTCTGATTTCAATATTATTTAATCGGGTAGTTGCATTTCCTCCTGTATAAATACCAAAAGACGCTCCAACCAGATTATTTCCTGTAATTTTATTAAAATGACTATTTGGATCGATGAGACTAATCAGATTACTATTGGCACCACTGTTAGTTCCCAATGTTCCGGGAGCAGCAACTAAATAGTTTGACTCTAAACTATTATTGGTAGCCGAATTGGTTATAGTAATTGCATTGTTATAAGTTGCTCCGGTATTCTGGAATTTCAGCTTTTTAATCGTCACATATTTAGCACCGTTCAGTTTAAAGATAAAATTATCAGCAGCAGTTGCTGAAGCATAGGTCAATAAAACCTTGGTACTATCGTTGGATGTTGAAGTAAAGGTAATAGTATTGGTTGCAGAAGCACCTGCTATAGAAGTTAAATCATAATTCCCATAAAATGTACTGTCGTTGATAGAGATTATAACCGGTCCACAAATACCTTTCAGTTTTAAATCATTTACTGCTGAAGTTAAATTATTATAATCAGGAGCTACAGCACCATTATATACTGAGTAAGTACCGGCAGCTATAGCAGCATAAAGATTTGAGATTTGTAAGGTATCATTTGTATTGTTGGTATCAGCTGCACCATTAGGTAAAGATGACCATGTTTTTATAGTATAATTCGTATTAGCCAGAATTGTAAACTGACCAATAGTAATTAATATATCTGCTGCATTTACAACACTACCGGTAAATGAATAAGGGGTCTGTGTTACTCCGTTTAACTGCCAGTTTATAGTTGCAGTTGTTAAATTGCTAATACCTTCATTTTTCAGCCTGACTTTTACATCCAGCAATGAATTTGGGCAATTCCCTGCTAAACTTGGTATAGCAGAAATACCTGCATCATTGTATAAAGGTAGAAATTCATCAGCTCCAATATCAGGAGTAGTTGCATTTCTTACATTGCCATCAATATCAGTTGATATTGCAGCAATTGGTGTAGCTTTTCCATTTATAGCTATATTAGAAATCTTTACGTGTAAATTCGTACTTGTATTAATAAACTGAGGATTAACGGTTAAACAGTTTTGATTATATGAAGCACCCATTGCATTTTTAAAAGCAGTATAATTAGTATACCAGATATTTGCATAATTATACACATTTCCGGAAACTGCAGGAGTATAATAAACGTTATAATCACAGCTGGTTAACGATCCTGAAGCTTCTACAACAATGGGAGATAAATTAGACTGAAAGATGTTATTCATCACTTCATGTCCTGGTCCAACTGTTCCGGCAAGATTAATTGATCTCACATCGTAGCTGGTATTACCACTTACATAAATTGAGTTATAGAAAATTTTTACATTTGATGTTGGATAAAAACGTAATGCATAAACCCCGCTTGTAGCAGTACCTGTCATTGAAATCATATTATTGGCAACTAAAGGTTTAGTTGTAGCAGAATTGTTAACTTGAGCCCAATAAATACCATATGTAGTCACAGAACCTGACATATTAGTCAGTAAAATAGTATTTTTAGTAATTTTCAAGCTATCATACATATAATTTAAATTTAATCCAGCTTTGCTTCCTGCTGTAACTGCAAATGATGAAGCAATATAATTAGAATCAACTATCATTGATCTGGTATAACTTGCATCAATGCCATAAGTAGCAAAATCTACAATATTATTATTCCTTATTTCAATTCCATTTAACTGAGTAGTTGAATTTCCATACAATGAAATAGCTGCAGAAGCACTCTGGAATCTGTTTCCTTTAATTAAAAGATAACTGCTGTTGACATCAGCATCTCTGATTAAAGTTCTATTAAGGTCATTTGTTCCGGCTGTTCCTGATAAACCTACAAAATGATTTGCCTGAATGGTATTATAAGTAGCTGTATTATTCAACAGTATAGCATTAGAATAAGTAGCACCAGTATTCTGCATTTTTAATCCTTTAATTGTAATGTAACGGGCACCGTTCAGATTGAAAATAAAATTATCAGCAGTTCCTGTAGCAGCATAATTCAACGTAATTGCAGTACTGTCAGCTAAAGAAGATTTAATGGTAATAGTATTCAGGGCACTGGAAGTAGTATTGTTAGTTAAAGTATAACTACCTGTATAAGTAGATGTTAATCCGGGATTAACATTAAAAATAACAGCTCCGTTAATTGTACAGGCATTCATAGCAGTAACTGCTTCGGTAAAAGAATTAAAGTTGATTCCACCGGTTGGCATACTATTATCAATTGTATAAGTTCCTGTTAAACTGGACAAAATAACTCTGTTTCCTGCAGGATCTGTAAGCGCTGGAGTATAATCAACTGCAGCAATTTTTATACTTGTACAAGTTGCATCGAGTGTACGTCCATTGATTGCAGTATCTGTTACATCATACGTTAACCAGAAATAATTGGTTCCGGGTTGAAGAGCCTGTGAACCAGTTACTGTGAAAGCACCTGAAGGGATTGCAACAGTTGTACCAAATTGAGTAGCAGTACTAAATACAGGAGAATTATAAGTATAGAATATTTTAGCATTTTTAAAATCTGAAGGCAAGGCAGTTCCTGCTGTATTCAATGTTAAATCAGTAAGATTAATAGGAGCTAATGGACCATTAGTTACAACCTGAATTCCGATAATCTGGTTATTGGTAGTGCTCTTCATTGCATAATAAGGAGAAGCGGATTGAACAATGGTAGAAGAAACATAAGCCATAGGAGCTGCTGGAGTTCCTGTGAATTCGTCAGCACCAATATCAGGAGTAGAAACATTTCTTGTATTTCCATCAAAGTCTGTAGTATACCCTGAGATAGCCTGTCCACCACTTTCAGCAGTTGTAGAAACTGAAGGCAGTAAATGTACGTTGTAAGGAGTAACAGAACTCATAAAAGGAGGTAATTCAGTAAATGATCCCTGATCTTTAGTAGCCATTCTGGTTTTGTATGAAGACAAAAGCTGGTCAGAATTTGTTCCATCATAGAAAATCAGATTTTTGGCACTGATAGCACCGCCATAATAGATATTGTTATTGCAAGTTGCAGCAATATTTGTATAAGTTGTACTATTGTACCATAAAGCAGCTGCTCTGGTACCGATAGTCATATCGCAATTGTTTGCAAAAATATTATTTCGCATATCAAGAACAGCAGCAGCATATCCCCAAATGGCAGCAGAAGTATTGGATGCACCGGTACTAACATAATTAAGCAATACGGTATTATAATAAAGATTGCAATTCCCGTTTTCAGCACGAATACCCTTAACAGCAGGAGCAGTACCGGTAGTTAAAGGAGCCCTTAAATCATAAATCATGTTGTTATAAGCATTATAAGTACTTGATGCGCCAGTTAAAGCCATTGCTAAGATAGAATTTGCACTTGCTCCTGTATTATTAAAATCATGTAAATTGTTTTTATAGACATTAAAGATACTTGAGCCAATTCCACAGTAAATACCAACAATTTCGCCTGAACCTGCATTTAGCAAACCTTTAATTTCATTACCATATACGTTCATAGTTTGTGAAGATCCACTGTATAAACGCATACTGTTAATATTTCCTGAAACTAAGGCAGTAATTTCTGTAAGTGTATTATTATAAATGGAATTAATTCCACCTAAATTATTTTCAAAATTAATACCTACAGGGTCACCGGCATTGGTTGTAATTTTACGGATAGTATTGCCATAAACCTGAATGTTTGAATTATTGAGCATAAAAATACCTACAGTTGTAGGATAAGTTGCATAAGATCCCAAAATTGTATCAAAGGTAGTATTGAAAACTTTCATACTGTCCTGATAATTTGAATAAACACCAATAGCAGAAGCAGTTGAAGCTAAGAAACTAACTCCCTGAACTTTACTTATACCACCTGTCTCATTTCCTACTTCATTTCCTTTGTTGATTACAGTAGAAGTACCATAAAAGTTGTAACCCTGGGCAACATCCTGAATAATATTGTTATAAAATTTATTATAATTATTAGAACCTGAAATAGCAGTAGCAGTAGTACCATCTAATCTGATACCTCTTGAAGCAGTGTTATTTCTATTCAAATCAATAACAGCATTTTTATAGGTTATATAATTACAACCGTCGGTAGCAGAACCCTTAAGATGTAAACCGTAATCCAGCCAGTTGGTAGTTGAAGTACCGGCATCCACGATATCAATTCCATTGAAATTAATATAATCGGATGCATTAATCCAGATAGCAGCTTCCTGTCCTGAATTTCCGGTAACACTTAATATAGGATTGACACCAGTACCGAATTTTTGAAATACAACATTATTGGTTGCGTTTGTAGTTAAATTTGTAATTGCAAGAGCAGAACCACCAGCTGTTCCAATTGTCATTGGCCAGGTTTGATCGGTCATTACATTAAAGATAACAGGACCAACAAGTCCACCTGTATTCAAAAAGTTAACGGCTTCAGTAAAGGTCTGGAAATTTAAACCTCCGGTTGCATTGGTAATATCAATGGTATAAGTACCCGAAATAGCCTGACATTGAATATATTTAAACAAGGTTGTTGGATTTGTACTTGCCAAAGGAGGAGTAGCTGTCATTGTTCCAATACCTGTTGAAGGATTTGCTGAAACATTTCCAAAAATATCCTGAGCCATAACATAATAATATACAGTATCACCAACAGCTGCAGTATTTCCGAAATCGAATGAATACTGACTACCGCTCATAAAATTCGAAGTAGAAGCTTGCCATGGATTGGTAGAAGTAGCCAGAGTAAAACCTGGATTGACAATTTTCCAGTAAATAACCGGCATTTCAGGACCACCTGAATTAGGAACACCACTAGGATCTGTAATTGTAGCCACAAGGTTATTAAATGGATAACCTGTATTTGTAACCGGAGTATACGTAATAGTTGGTCCGAAAAGATCATTAATAACAAAATTACCTTCATCCGCACCAACATCAGTATAAGTTGCTGAGCGGGTATCACCATCAAAATCAGTTGCATAAGCTGCTATTACCTGTCCACCACTTTCGCATTGAGTAGAAGAAGTAGTATTTAAATGAAGATTATAAGGTGTTGAAGAAATATTTACAAATGGAGTTGTAGCTTCACTGAAAGAAAAAGCATCCCTTCCAACTACTCTCGCCTGAAAAGCAGCAATTGTTTGATCTGAATTGGTTCCATCATAGAAAATTAAATTTTTGGCAGATGGACTGCCTGCATAAAAATCATTGTTATTTGAAAGTGCATTATAGTAAGTAGCATTATAAGCTCCAGACCATCTGAAAGCAACGTTAAATCCACTGGTGGCACCATAACTTGATTTATTGATGATAATATTGTTTCGGATATCACTGTTAGTTGTACTGGATTTATACAATCCTGAACTTCCAAATGTTGCACCTGTACTTGTAGCGTTCAGATAAACAGTATTATAATAGGCATTTACAGTGGTTCCACCGGAAATATAAATACCTGCAATGGCATTTGCACCGGTTGCTATAGGCGTTCTCAGGTCTGAAACAAAATTATTGTAAATATAAGATAATGTACCACCTCCATGGTAAATACCATAAACGATACCGGAGGCATTGTTTACTTCTATGTTGTAAACTCTGTTCTGATAAATACGGTTCAATGTACCCAGGTTACTGGAGATACCATAAATAGTTACTGCACCGGTTGAGATTAACCCTGTAACAACATTATTATAGACATTTAAACCTAAAGGTGCTGAAGTATTACCAACCTGGATTCCATACATTGTACTGCTACCTGTCCAATTTGATACAACGTTTCCACTTACTTCACTACCGGCAGCACCATAGCCCTGGAAAATTCCATACATAGCAGAACTACCACCTGTAATATTTGAAATAGTATCATTTAAAAATAGCATTTTCTGAGAAGTACTTGTATAATGTTGTATCCCATAAAAAATAGTAGCTCCGGATAAAGTAATATTTGAAAATTTATTATTGCTGAGGGTAGCAGTACCACCACCAGGAGAGCCGAAGTCATAATAACCCCATACAGTACCGCCGGCACCGGTTTTAGTAAAAGTACCCACTATTGCATTATTGTTAATGGTCATATTCTGGGTAGAATTGCTGTTATATATAAAATAAACACTTCCTGTTGTTGCAAGAGAGAGGTTTGTCCAGGTATTGTTGCTGATACTGAGTCCAATTCCGGTTGCTGCAGCAGTATTATAAATAAGATTGGCCGGACCTGTTCCTGGTCTGGTGAGGTTTGCAAAGGAATTATTATTAATATTAACACTTCCGGTAGCTGTAGTATTGTAAATACCATATAATGTTCCAGAAGTTGCAGTAGTCCAATTGAGACTAAGATTATTGTTATTTATATTAACAGATGATGGAACATTGCCATTATTATAAATTAAATAGACGGATCCAGAGGTTGCGATTGTAGTATTATTTAAGAAAGTATTATTGTTAATATTCAGGTTTGAACAACTGGCTGCATTATTCCAGATACCATACCATACACCTGTTGTAACTGATGGGTTGGTACAATTCTGAATAATATTGTTATTAATATTAATGGTATTAGATGCCGCAGTACCACCCGCACCGTTTTCAATGGCACTTACATTAGTTGTAGTCCCTCCGAATTTAAGGGTAATGGTATTATTGTTAATAGTACCACTAGCTCTTAATGAACTAGCATTAAGCCAGATTCCTCTCAGCACTGCAACGGTATTTACACCTCCTCCATCGTTATTAATAATAGTATTGTAAGAAATATTAAAATCCCACTGGTCTTTCATAAATACAGCCTG
>JBMOKG010000189.1:0-3606 GCA_049315385.1 Bacteroidales bacterium | reverse complement strand
TTAAAAAAAGGAATCCGAAAGGATTCCTTTTTTTGAATCCTTTCCCTTTTTATTTGATTAATAAGGAGTGAATAAATTGTATGCCGGTAGCTGAAAAGTTACCGGTTTTTGTTTTTTATTACCAGCTTGTCTTCAAAGCTCAAGCAAAAATAAAAAATATAAAGGTAAAGGTTTGATTTTATCAAACGTATATTAATCTTACTACCAATGCAAAGACTGCGAATTGTGTATATATTTACGTAATTTCTATACTGATTTGTTTGTAAATGTAAAGATTTTTCGATTTTCTTTACAAAATGAATTATCTTTGTATGGATTTTTTAAAATTCTTTACATATGACAAACTGGGGATTAAATGAATTACCGTTAAGCGTAGATTTAGAAACTAAAAAGGTATTAAAAGCTTTACCTGCAGCTCATGCTGCTTTGGCTGAGTTAAAAGGAATTGCATCAACAATCCCAAATCAAAATATCCTGATTAATACACTTGGACTACAAGAAGCAAAAGACAGTTCTGCTATTGAAAATATTATTACAACACATGATGATTTATACAAATCTGAATTGAATCTTGCCGTTTTTAAATCGCTTCAGGCAAAGGAGGTTCAGAACTATATCTCAGCGCTGAAAAAAGGATTTGAACTTATCACAAAGACTGGATTACTGACAAACAATAGTATTCTGCAGATTCAAGAAGTATTAGAGGATAATAATGCCGGATTCAGGAAATTGCCTGGTACTGCATTGAAAAATGCAGCTACAGGTAAGACCATTTACACACCACCTCAGGATTATGAGGAAATAATGGGTCTAATGGCAAATTTAGAACTATACATTAATGATTCAGAAATGCAGGATTGTGATCCATTGATCAAGATGGCAATTATTCATTTTCAATTTGAGAGTATTCACCCTTTTTATGACGGAAATGGCAGAACTGGTAGAATTATAAACATTTTATACTTAATTCTGGAAAAATATCAATCGTTGCCGATTCTATATTTGAGTAATTATATAATCAAACACAAACCTGATTATTACCGGCTTTTGCAAAAAGTTAGAGATGAGGATTTATGGGAGGAATGGATATTGTTTATGATAAAGGGAGTTGAACAAACTGCTAAAGAAACAATTGAATTGATTATTAAAATTAAAGAGTTAATGCTTGTTTATAAGCATAGGCTCCGGAATAATTACAAATTTTACAGTCAGGATTTATTGAACAATTTATTCAAACATCCCTATACTAAGATTGAATTTGTTGTAAATGATTTGGGCGTATCAAGATTAACAGCAGCGAATTATTTAAATAAATTGGCGGATGATAAAATGTTGCGAAAAGAGAAATTAGGAACTGGAAATTACTATATTAACGAAGAATTATTTAACTTATTGACAAAGAGATAAAAATGAACAGATAGTAATATACTGTATTACCGGATAAAGTTTTTTTTGCTTTATCCTTTTATTTTAAATTCTTTCAAAATATTTCATTCAATCAATTGATAATTAAATAATAAATTAATTCTATATTTTTATAAATTTAAATATAGTCAGTCTATAGCCTTACTTTTTTGATATTCTGTTAGGTTAAAACCTGATTTTTTATTTGTATTTGTCAAGTGAAGGAGGCCTGGTGAAACAATATGATGCAAGATTAAAAATATTTGATGCATTTAGAGAAGCAAATAAAAATATCTACGGAGAAATACTTGCATTCTCAAGATCATAAAATGGAAATTTCCAAAATTTCATAAATGGAAATAATAACAGTATTTTATTACTGATCAATTCTCCTTTTTAATATTTTTGAATTCCTATTACTTTTTATCTGATTAATAAGGAGTGAATAAATTGTATGCCGGTAGCTGAAAAGTTACCGGTTTTTATTTTTAGGAAAATGTAAAACCTATAAAAATATTGAGTACATTTGCATGGAAATAAATGAATTACAGCAGAAGATTTGCAAACCAAGCAGAAGATTTGCTATCTGAGAAGCTAACTTTCATTTCCGGCAGAAGATTTCCAATTTGAGAAGATAAAATTAATCTTCAATCTCTAAAATTCCATATTTAACTTTAAATTCTTTGTAAGAAGCTGCATCTTTTTAATCTGAAAGATGGTTGCTGTATTATATAGGGCGAGCATTTTTAAGTTTACAGCAGTAAAAAAACGAAAAACTTTAATTGCAGCCTTAGACTTAAATAATATATCAATCTTTAAATTTAAAAAATATGGAAAACATTATTTATCATGAAGAAAACATTCAACAGGAAAACTATCCTCCTTCAGTTTTGGTGTATATCCGTAAGCCCGTTATAGAATGGGTAAGTATCCCTGAAGGGCGTTTTATGATGGGAAGCCTGAAAGGTGAAGCAAACGGCCAGGACAAAGACGAGCAACATCCGGTATATTTAAGTGCATTTATGATGAGTAAATATGCCGTAACTTTTGAACAATACGATATGTATTGTGAAGCCACTGGACAGGAAAAGCCGGATGACAACGGTTGGGGCAGGGGTAAACGACCGGTGATCAATGTAAACTTATATGAAGCCATCACTTTTGCTAATTTTATGGGTTGTCGTTTACCCACAGAAGCCGAATGGGAATATGCCTGCCGTGCCGGAACGGTTACCAAATTTAATACTGGTATGGAAATTACTCCTTTGCAGGCTAATTTCAGAGGTGGCGATCCTTGTAATACTGAAGTTACAAAAGATTTCAGAGGTAAAACCATGCCCGTTGGCTGTTTTCCACCTAATGCCTGGGGACTGTATGATATGCACG
Source organism: Bacteroidales bacterium (assembly GCA_049315385.1). Classification (GTDB taxonomy): domain Bacteria; phylum Bacteroidota; class Bacteroidia; order Bacteroidales; family JACABE01; genus JACABE01. Next base: position 816 of record JBMOKG010000189.1, on the reverse strand, counting down.
GCAATGTCAATGAATGGTGTACTGATTTTCTAAGTGATTTTTCATCAGAATCCGTCACTAACCCCAAAGGACCATCATCTGGTGCACTCAGAGTCTTAAGAGGTGGTAGTTGGGAAACTCTTGTCTATTTTGTATATTCAGCATGTAGATTTTTAGCTTCTGCAAAAAACAAATCTATAGATACAGGTTTTCGATTGGTGTTTCCTAAATAATTAAAATATTATTGTTTTATAATAGTATAATAATCTATGATTTGAATACAGCATTTTATCAAACTATTATTTAAAAAAAACTTATTCCTTTTTTTTGTAATAAATTCTTAAATTTGTCCTTTAATAATTATCTAAAAATTAAAGATAATATTTAAAGTATTAAACCAAATACTCTTTATGAAAATTATACACAAGATTGATGATTTCATTTATTCAATTTTTTCAGATTTTGATATTAATGATACTCCAACCTTAATTGCTAATCTGGAAAAATATTACACTTATGGTTCCCATATACCTAAAATTAGTGTTGAAAATGGTTGGGTAATAATTGATATTGATTCTCCTGCGATACAAAAAGAAGACGAAGAATATAAAAAAGTAGTTTCATTATGCGAAAAAGGGATGTATAATGAAGCTAAACCTATCCTTAAAAAACTGATAGAAAAAAATCCAAGTAATTCAGAATATCATAGGATAAAGGGACAAATACTATCTAATGAAGGTGATCAGGAAGAAGCTATAAATTGTTTAATAGATGCATTACGTTGGGAGTGCGCCCTGCATGAGCAGAGCACACCCACCGTAAGCTCTAGAAAAATGT
>JBMOKG010000030.1:0-54107 GCA_049315385.1 Bacteroidales bacterium | reverse complement strand
CAATTCCTAAAAAAATTATTAAATTCAAACCCGGCAACGACCTTGCCACCAAAGTAAAATAAACTAATCCTTTTTAATTCCCTAACAGCCTACAGTCTAAAAACCTAATAGTCTATTATGAACTACCTCAGCACAAATACAATTTTTCAACCCTCTCCACCATCTATTGATAAAGAGAATGGCATAATTCACAACGTCCTTGTCGTTCAGGAAGGAGAAGCCAAAGGACACAACCTATTCTTAAATCAGGAATTTTTAGAGAATACAGCTATGCTAGGTAACGAAAACGCCAAAGGTATAAAAGCCCGTTTTGGCCATCCCAATATGTGTTCTACAGCCTTAGGTACTTATATAGGTCGTTATAAGAATTTCCATAAAGAAGAAACCAATGTATTGGCAGACCTCTATTTAGATAAGTCGGCCAAAATCTCACCTAACGGTAACCTTTATGATTACATCCTTGAACTCGCAGCAACTAACCCCGACATGTTTGGATCATCTATCGCATTCAAATGTGGTAAGGTAAATACACTTTCTGAAAAAGACGCTGCTTCTGACAAAGAACAAAAACGCAACTACGCTACTATTGAACAACTCCATGCTGTCGACCTTGTTGATGAACCGGCAGCAACTAACGGCCTGTTTGCCCAGTTCCACGCAAATGACTGGGCATTTACGGCCACATCATTTTTAAATGAGAATCCTTCATTATTAAATGCACTATCAAACAATCCATTTTTATTCACTGACTTTTTAACCAAATACCTAAACAACAACAATATGCCAATTCCTGAAGAATTTAAAAAGTTCAAAGATAAGATCTATGACTTTTTTCAACAGAACAACATCATTCCACCAAACTATGCAGCTGACAAAGTTAATGCTGAACTTAGTCGAAGTAAAGACGAGTTAAAAACTTTACAAACTGACCTATTCATCAAAGATAAGTTGATAGAAGAATTACAATCCAACTTATCCGAATCTATCACATTAGCCGAAGCCCTTCAATCTAAGATTGATGAATTAAGTGCTGGCCAATCCGTTCCTCCTAATCTTGCCGACCCAAAACTCAACATCAACAAGAACTTATCCGATGAAGAATCCGCCGGCAAACTACTCCTAAAAGAATTACCCTACCAGGACCGTATGAAACTCAAAAACAACACTTAAAAGCCTAATAGTCTAAAAGCCTACAGCCTAATAGCCTTTCAATTTACTTCTCAAATAACTAATAACTAAATAACCTAATAACTAAACAAAAATGTCAATATTCACCCAAACTACAAACCCAGAATTTTTCAAACAATCTATCTCAGAATATTTTGTTGATCCAATGTTTATGGCAGAAGACATACGTGGAGCTGTCACAGTAAGAACAGACATTAAAGGTACCGAGAAACTAAACAAGATTTCCCGTCCTTCAATGATCACCAAACCCAAAGTTGCCGCAGGTTTTAATCCAACCGGAACTTTCACACTCACCTATCAGGACATCACAGTTAAACCGATGGCCATAGAGTTTCAACAGAATGGTCGTGATTTCTGGGGAGCCATTGTTCAGCAGCTATTAGCCACAGGATACAAGGAAGATGATGTTGAACAAATGAAAAACCCTGACATCTGGAACAAAATCATGCTGCCTATCATCGCTCAGGCAGGACAAAACGACTTAGTTCGTCAGATGTTTTTTGCAGATCCAGACCATGAAGCATTGGTTACATCCAAACCAAATGGTGCTATCGACGACAACTATTCCGGTTACACCGGATTTATGACCCATTTCCTGAAAGACATTGCAAATGGTACAATTCCGGCTTCTCAGCATGTAAAAATCCAGACTGCAACTTCTGCTGTAAAAAAAGAACAAATCTTAACCTATACTGCCGGTACCGATACCAAAATTGGTGTAACGGTCAATGGCGTATTGTATGAACAGGCTTATGCTACCAATGCAAATACAACCGTTGCCAATTGGCTAGCTACACACAAAGCCACTATTGAAACAAGAGCAGGTATCAACGGAGTTATCGTAACCAATCCATCAGGTGCTCAAATCAAAGTAGTTTCAAAGTATGCAGGTCAGGACTTTGCATTAACCAATTCAGTAACAGGTACTGGTACTTTTGCTTCATCCGGCTTAATCACAGCGGTAAAACCCGGCTCATTGGCAGTGGATGAAACAGACGCAACCCTCGAAGCCATGATTGACAACATGCTTCCTGAACTCACAGAATTTAACCCTGTATTTATGTTAACCCGTTCAATGTACAGAAATTTGGTACATACTTTCAAGAAACGTGGAACTGACTTAGCTGATTCAGTGATGTTAAACGGCTTCAAAGTCCCATCTTACGAAGGTATTCCAATTCTTATCAGACCCGATTGGGATATATGGATTGCTTCATCTTTCAATGGATTACTCCCACACAGAGCAATCTTAACCACACAAAAGAACTTACTTTTCGGCACAGATGGTACTTCAGATTCTGAAATGATTGAAACCTGGTACAATCCCGACATCCAGCAACGCCGTTACCGAGTCCAGTACAAAGCCCAAACCGCTTACTTCCACAAAGAACTAATCGTCTTAGCCGGCTTTGAAGATTAATATTGATATTCATACCTATTTTCCTCCCTTCTCATCTCAGGAGAAGGGTTGGGGATGAGGTCCTTTCCTAAAAGCCTAACAGCCTAAACACCTAACAGCCAAAACAATGAAATTGTTCGAGTACAACTACAATCCTCTCCTCAACCTCTTCAAATCCGATTTCATCGATTTGAACAACGCCCAGGATTTTATCCCTTTCGGAGAAGATAATCTTTTGCCACGTCAAATCGTTCAGTTGTCGAGAGAAGTAGCCGTGCACCGCTCTATATTAAACTCCAAGGCATTTTATATTGCCGGCAAGGGTTTTGCCTCAACAGACAAAAAGCTATCTGATTTCATCATAGCAGTAAACAACAATTTTGAAGATTTAAGGGATGTAATGTACAAGGTTATTTTCGATGAACTAAATATTGGCAATGCTTTCTTTGAAGTGGTTACTGATAAGAACAAAAATTTCATGCAATTTTACCATCAGGACGCTTCTAAATGTAGATTATCAGATGATGGACTGCAGGTAATCATACATCCCGATTGGGAAAACTACAAAGGTAAAAAGGATAAGAACAAAATTACTTTGCCTGTTTATCCTAAATTCAAAAGAGAAGGCAACTTATACCGGAGTATAGTCCATATCAAACAATACGAACCTGAATTTTTTTATTATGGACTACCTACCTGGTATGCAGGTTTAAAATCTGTAATTATATCCGGTTTAACTGATGAATGGAACAAAAGCAGATTGGAAAATCAGTTCAATGCATCAGGTTTATTAGTAATACCGGGAGTTAATGATATTACAGAAGCAGAAGCCTTACAGACAGAATTTCAAAACTTCACAGGAGCAAATTCAAGAAAAAGTTCTAAACTCATTATCCAATATCTGAAAGATTTAGCCCCAGGCCAATCTACACAATCAGCACAATACCTTCAATTCGCCCAGAATCAGGATGGCTCTTGGATGGAACTATACAATTTGTCTCATACTCACTTACTCTCAATACACAATTGGTTCAAAACCCTTTGTAGTTTTTATGTCGAAAAGACCGGCTTTGATACCGACCGTATTATCAATGAATATGAAATTGCTTTGAATACTACAATCAGCTTTTATCAGTCCAAATACATCAGACTATTATCAAGGATTTTTAAAGAATTTAACTTCAACCCCGATTCCCTGCAATTTCTCAACGAATCACCCATATCCAGAATAAATCCTGTAAAATACATCTGGGAAATAAGAAGAGATCAAGGCCTGGAATTTGACAAATCAGATCCCCGCCAACAGCAATTCTATGTCGAACTAAAAAACACATTCAATGCCAACAAAGACAATTCAATCCCTCAGTAGCCAACGCTATGTATATAAAGCACATTATTATCCAAATCCCACTTCACTAATCCCTCTCCTTTGGAGAGGTTAGGTGAGGTCAATTTTAAAATTATGTTCCCAATCTCGAAATCAGAAATAAAACAACTCTCCTTCATCAGCTCATTTGAAGAAACTGAATTAAAGGATGAAATAATCTCCACAGCCATTACCAAATACATCATTCCGGCTGTTACACCTGCAGTTTATAATCTTCTGATTGAATATCCCGAAACCTATCATGAATTAATTGAAACCTACATCAAACCATGTTTAGCGTTTTATGTAAAATATCTACATCTGAATCAATTGGTACTCGAAAGCACTTCTTACATTCCATTGGAATATCAGGATTCAAAAGCAAATCTGAAAGAAGTAGCCACAGAAATACTTTCAATAGCAGAGCAGAAAAAATCTGAATTATCAGTATATGTCAAAGCCAATTATATACCGCTACCAATAAACAACAACAAACTAATATCTGGATTTTTAATATGAACACTACCAAAAAACTTGTGCCGCTTTCATTTTCGGTAACTGCCTTTTTATCTCATTTTTGGCCAAACACTTATGGTGTAGCCTATTCATTTCCATCATTCTCTGTTATCGACAAACAAAATCTATCAATACAGCTGATTTATCAAGACCTCAACACTAACAATGCAAAGATAAAATTCGAGCAATCCCTTGATAACATTAATTTTGATGATATAGTTGATGCATCAGGTAATCCTATTTTAATTGATTTGAAAATGACCGACACTTCAGTAACCATCAACCTTTTCAACATTAACACAGCTTATATTCGCTTTACATTAATCTTAAATACTCATACTTCAGGTAGTTTTAATTACTACACCTACCTAACCAACTAATCTGGCTACTGAGCGTAGTCGAAGTATAATTCCTAATTCAAAAAAAATGGGCTCTTCAAAATCATACAACCTCCTCCAAACATCAGTTCCACAATATACCGATGCCTCTTCTTTGGAAGATCAGATAAAAAATGTCACTGAAAAACCAGTGCTTGCAGATAATGATGTTTTCTCAATTATAGATACTGAATCAGGGCATTTGCAGAAAATAAATTTTACCAATCTGAAAAATAATCTGAATCCAAATTATATCAAAAAGCCTGTTATTTCCATAGCAAATGAACTTCCTGTTGAAAATCTGACTATTAGTGACAGATATTTTATGATTGCTGGTAATTCCATTCTTTCTATTGCAGAATGGAATGGTACATCATGGATTTTCCAGACAACCAAAGATGGTGATTGTATTTATAGTTATACACAAAAGAAATTTATCATCCGCACCCTCGAAAGTTATGAAACATCAAGTGTAAGTGATGAATATGAAACAAATTTTAATACAACCGAATCAGTTACAGTAAGACATAATCTAAACCGCTATCCCAGTATATTGGTATTGGATAGCACCAACAGACAAATAATAACTCAGGTTACCTATACAGATAGAAACACAGCCTACGTCAGCTGGACCGGCGAAACCTCCGGCAAAATAGTCTGCAACTAAACTGCTCACTGAGCCTGTCGAAGTGCCAATCAATAACAATATTAGTTCTATTATGAAAAATTCTCCAACTTGTCTTTCAACTTTAAGTACTCTAAGTATTCTAAGTACTCCAAGTACTCTTACTTCACTAATAACCAATAACTAATAACCAACTCCCCATGTCCAAACAAGTAAAAACCTCTCTCGATTTCAATAAAAACGAAATCCAGAATGTAGTAGTTCAGAAACTGGCCGCTGCTCCCGCTTCACCGGTAAGTGGTTTAATTTACTACGATACAGCCTTAAATTGCTTCCGTTATTATAATGGTTCCGCATGGATAAGTTGTAAAGCAACCCCTGATGTCAGCAGTGTGGGAAGTGGCTTGGAAGTTTACAAAGGTGTAAATGCAGGGATATTGCAATTCAGATCAATTGAGGCTGGTGCTGATGGCTCAATAGATTGTGTGTTAAAAGCAGATACCAATACCATTGTCATTAGTGTTGATCCTATGAATATTCAGCATGATGATTTAGGTGGATATGCATTCACGCATGGTCACATGGCTATTGATGCTCATATCGACAGTACATCCAATCCACATTCAGTCACAAAATCTCAGGTTGGTTTAGGTAATGTCACCAATGATGCACAGTTAAAAGCAGCTGACTTAGATATTGATTCAGCATTTGCTGCCAATAGCGATACTAAAATTGCATCACAAAAAGCTACTAAAGCCTATGTTGATAATAAAGTTTCAGGTGTTACCTGGAAAGAAAGTGTAAGATTAGCTACTACTACAAATATTACACTTTCTGCAACACAAACCATTGATGGCGTTGCTGTAATTGTTGGCGACAGAGTATTGGTCAAAAACCAGACAACTTCTTCAGCCAATGGAATATATTTAGTAGCTTCCGGTGCATGGACAAGAGCAACAGATAATGATACTGCAGCAAAAATAGTCAATGCAACTGTAATGGTTCAGGATGGTACTTCTCAGGCCGATACACAATGGACTTGTAATACCAATTTACCTATTACCATAGGTACAACTGCAATTTCATTTGTTCAGATGTCCGGTGCAGGCACTTATGCTGCAGGGGATGGGATGTCATTAAGTGGTAATTCTTTTGCAGTTAATTCAAGTGTAGCAAGACTTACAGCTACACAAACCTTAACCAATAAAACCATAGATGCCGATAACAATACTGTTTCAAACCTTGAAACGGATAACTTTAAATCCGGTGTAATTGATACTGATGGAACCCTTAATGCAAGTTTAGATACTAAAATAGCAACTCAAAAAGCTGTCAGAACTTACGTTGATGCTAAAGCAGCTCTAAAAACCAATTATTATAAAGGCACTATCACTGCTACAACTACTGGTACAATAACCGCAGCTACACATGGCTGTGGCACTGCTCCCCATGTTCAGGTATTTGAAATAACTGCCGGTAATGCAAGCCTTATCGAAGTTGATATTGTCGTCGCAACTGCCACAGGTGACACAACATGGTCTGCCAGTTCAGCAATTACAGGTTATATTGTTTTCATCGGTAAATAATTTTTAAATGAAGACCTTAGTCACAAAAGTATTTAAGGAATTAGCCTCTTTATCTGAGAATATTCCATCAGGATTCAGAGCCTTGTTTGCAAAGTCAGATGGCTTTTATACAAAAAACAATGCTGGAGTTACGCTCAGATTTTTAACGGATGGTGATACTGTTGCTAATGCAGATACACTCGATTCCTTGCATGCTTCAGCCTTTGCTAAAATTGACACTGCCTTTACCTCATCCGAAAACATTTTGTACAATTACCCAGGTATTAAAATTTATGTTTTGAATGCAGCAGAACATGGCAATCTAAACACAGCAATCAATAATTTATATAACCACGATGCAAATCCAAAAACAATAATCTTACAACCCGGTGCCTATGCAGTTGATACATTAATTGACTTGGAAGCTAAATTTGTGTTGGGTATCATAGGCTGTTCCAGGGAAGATACATTGATACAGAGCAATTCCAATTCATTTTTTAATAATACCATTTTCTTTGAAAACCTTTCATTTGAAATTAAGGGAGAATATTCAGATACTAATCAGGGTATTGTAATATCAGCAATAAAAAATAACATAAAGTCGTACATCAAAAATGTTTCAATAAGAAATTCTTTTTCCGATAATCTCAATATTCTCAAAGCTATTGAATATTTTAATAGCGGTAATAATATTAAAATAAGCAATTTTTCAAAAGCCTTATACCGTTGCACTAACTTTTCCAATGTGAATATTGAAGTTGTTTCAACAGACGAAACACTTTCCGGTGTGCTAATTGACGAATCAAATCGTTTAACAAACCTATCTATTAGTTTTAACGCAATTGGTACAATATTCAAAAAATGCGGTGAAATCTCAAATTTTAATATCATTGGTGGTTGCTTCAATAAAACCATTGCATTTGATACCTGTAAAAATATTTCTAATGGTAGTATCGAATCTTTAAAATATGGATTTAGCTACAGTACCTTCATAAACAATGTATATGTCACATTATGCACCTTTGCTTTCTTTTATTCCGATAAAATTTCCCTTTGTTTTGCAGATGCCAACGATGCTGGCTTCTATACCTGCAATGGCCTTGTCAACAACAGATCAACATCCAACACCAATAGCCAATACGATGCTTGCTATGCAGATATGAGCAGTAGTTATGCAGTTGATGATACTTATTTTGGTGGTTGGAATGCTTGAAATTGCTTATCATTTTTTCATCTCCTCACAATAATATTTATACTTATCTTCAATAGCTAATTGATCACCCATTCAATTATCATCAATTTTCTTTAAAAAAGATTATTTCAATTCAATTCAAAAATAATTTACTTATTTGACTCAAAAAATATTAGATATTCTAAAATATCCCCAATATTTTGTTTAAAACACTGAATATAAGCTACAAATATTTAGAATCAATCTAAATATTCGTTTTTTTGGAAAATAATTTGAAAAACGTCCATTTTTTGGAAATAATATGGATATATAGAATATTATAAATCATAAAAAAATATTCTTATATTATGAAAACAATCTTTATTCCAGACCGTTGGGTCAAATTTATTTTTAATAACGAGATATGTATTGGCTTGACATTTTTTCAAGATGGCCAATTTATAGAAAATGAGTATCAATTAGTCTTCTTTTTGACAAAGGAATTATCATCTGTAACAATAGAATTTTCAGAATGTATTGATTTACGTTATTTATCTTTTGTTAAAAAAACAGTGTACAAAAAAGATCTAAAAGTTAATGATGAAATGTTAACTTTGGAATCTCAAATTGATTTATTAATTTGTCCTGTTACACATAAAAGCACTACCACGATTTTGGCTAAAAATCAATGTAATCATTTATTTATTAACTAATTAATATTATTTTAAAAAATTAAATTATGAAAAACAAATTTTTATTACGTGATGAATTTTTAATATGGTTAGTTAATGAAGCAAAATTACCTATGCCAACAGCAAATTCATATTGTATTTATGTTGCTGCTGTTGATAAGTATACTAAGATTAATAGAAATGATTCTTATGATAATTCTAATTTTTTTAGTGTCTTGGAATTTGCCGTTAATAATGGGGATTCTCAGGATATACTTACTATAATTGATGCAATGTTAAGTTTCTTATCTTTAGATAATATTAATGAGATATTAGATTCTTCATTAAAATATATAAAAAATTGGAAAAGTGGTCTTTATCAGTATAAGGAATTTTTATATTATTATGTTGAATCAAAAAAAGATGAAAATATAAATATCACCTCAGCAATAAATTCTAATTATACAGTATCTCCATTAAACAATTTTGTACTGCCATCTATAGAAGAGCTTTTGCAGGAATTAGAAAAAGCTGATAAAAGCAAAGTTAAAAAGGTTAATAATTTGAGTACTATTAAAAAGGTATATTCAAAGTTAGATTTATATGAAAATTTTAAATTTCGTATAATTACTCAAGACCGCTATTACGATACAATTTTTTATCCTATAAGTTTCATAAAAAGATATTTCTATTATACAGGAAGCAAAGAATATTTTGATAATTGGGTAACCGAATTGCTTGATAAAGTAAATGTTCATCATGAAGATGGTACTATAAAATTAAAAAAAATTACTAAATTAGAAATTGTTAATAATTCAATTTCTGTTCATTTTAATAATGAATCAAAATCTCTTTTTACAAAGGACTCAGATAACAAATCTTTATTACCATTATCTGTAAGCTTACTAAGTAAAATAGCTTTAGATCATGAAAAACCATTATTAAATATAATGAATGAAAATATTGACCGTTTTGTTACATTTAATCAAATAACAAAGGAATTGAAGAAACATATTCCGGGTAAAGTTAATATCAAAAAATTAAAATCTGCTTACAATATTGTTTTTCATACTAATTTTATTAATGAAATTAGTTTAGAAGACATTAAGGCAGAAATGTCTTTACTTTCCTCTTTAACAAACTTACAATTAATGGAAAGTAGCAAAAACAGTTCTAAAGGTGTCTTTGATTATATCTAAAAAATAAAAATCTATAAGCAAATATAGCTTCATAAATTGTTTTTTGCAAGGCCAAGCCCTTCGGGTGCATTCATTTTTATTTATTATTTTTATAGGTATAAATGATTTATAAAATAACATCCATTCCCATCCTCAGCAAACTAATGAACATACTAACATCCGGCAACAAAAATCTTTTAAAAAATAATTAATATATTCCTATTCACCTCATAATTTATATTTTACAATTAGCAATTATAAAAAGGCTTTCCATATTAATCTGCTTCTTTAATTAAAAAATATATTTACATTAAAATATTGTTATTTAATTAACAGTATTTATTGAAATAATAGTATTTTTACCAACTTAAAAAAATATTATAGTGGAAACATTAATATTAATGCATTTTTTCACAGGCTTTTAAAATAAATAATAAATTATTAATTTCTTAACCAAAACCCAAATAAAATGAAAAAGTATTCAATTATTACAATGTTCGTTATGGCAACATTGATTTTAAACAGCAGTTGTAAAAAGGATGACAGCTCATCGCCAACACCTCCTACAGTTGTTAATGTAAGTTTTACCGGAAAACTTGATGGTACTCCGGTTAGTATAAAACCGGGTACTGTTGGCGGGTATACCTTTGTAGACTTTTCCAGTCGCCATTCTTATGGTGTTGGAAGTGTTCCTCAAGATACAAGCTGTTTTTACTATACTTTTGGAATAAAAGAAAAAACAGTAGGTCCTATTGGCGGTTTTTCAATCAGTAAAGGCATTTATAAAATGAAAAACCCTTCTGTTGGGCTTCCCACTTTACCATTAGCTGCATTTACCAGTATGCTGTCAACAGGTACATATCAGATAACAGGAGATATTAAAACAGGAGTGGATGTTGAGTTAGGTGTTCTTAACGGAGCATGGTTGAAAGCATATGGTACTTCAAGTTCAAATGCAACTAATCCAGCATCAAAGTTAAAGATATTAAGTTCTGTTTCTGAAGTGATAAACGGTAAAAACACCCTCATTATTAATGCAAGTATAGATTGTGTAATGTACGAAATCAATGGAAGTGATAACCATCATTTAACTAATGGTTTGCTTGTGATGCGGGTTTATTTCGATGGCAATAATTATAACTAGAATAATTAAAGTACAAGGCAACGTTAGTAAATATTATTAATGCCGTGAGGAGCAGTTTTGCAAAAATTGTTTTTTTTTTTTTAATATATGTCATTTATCATACCTATCCACCTTAAATAACTTGCTTTGTAAGAGTTTGCCATATGTATTATCGTTAGCGTTAATTGGTAAGGTGATAACAATACGGTAATATAATCATACATTTAAAATAAATATTAACCATTTAAAAGGAGTTTTATATGCGTCACAAGCAATTAAAATTAATTCTCGTATTATTGTTTGGCATAGGGCTGTCAGGTCTACGGGCACAATTAAGCGTTAACGCCTCAGGTGGTAATGCCTCAGGAAGCGGAGGCAATGTGAGCTATTCCATTGGTCAGGTTGTTTACACAACCAACACAGGAACAAATGGCTCAGTAGCACAAGGTGTACAACAGCCGTTTGTAATTTCAGTTGTTTCAGGTCTTGAAGAAGCCAAAGGAATTAATCTTATTCTTACAGCTTACCCAAACCCTGCAACTAATTTTATAATTCTAAAGCTTGATGCTTTGACTACGATCAGCATCCAATCAATGGGTTATCAGCTTTTCGACATCAATGGGAAACTTTTAGAAACAAAAAAGCTTGTAGGCAGCGAAACAAGCATTGCTATAAGCAATCTTGTACATTCAACTTATTTTCTGAAAGTTACTCAAGAAAACAAAGAAGTAAAAACGTTTAAAATTATTAAAAACTGAATCGTATGAAAAAAATATTTACAATTTTAGTAGCCGTATTATTAACGGCAACAGTGTGGTCACAAGCACCACAAAAAATGAGTTATCAGGCTGTAATTCGCAATAGCAGTGGTGTTTTAGTAACAAATACTCAAATCGGAATGCAAATAAACATCCACCAAGGTACCGCAACCGGTTCTGTTGTTTACACCGAAACTCAAACGCCAATCACCAATGCCAATGGTATGGTAAGTATTGAAATAGGAGGAGGTACAGGTTTTAGCACTATTAACTGGGCAAACAATTCTTATTTTATTGAAACAAAAACAGCTATAGTTGCACCTTTAACAACTTATACCATCACAGGAGTTAGCCAGTTTTTAAGCGTACCTTATGCTTTGAATGCAAAAAAAGCTGATAGTGTTAATGGTATTGACGGCTCAGAAACCAAAATAACAGCCGGTACAAATGTAACTGTTACTGGGTCAGGAACAACAGCAAGCCCTTACATTGTAAACGCATCAGGTGGTAGTGGGGCATCCCATTATGTAGGCGAACTTTATGGTGGTGGTGTAGTATTTTATGTTGACCAAACAGGAAGCCATGGTCTTATTTGCAGCATGATAAGTATTAGCTTAGGAATAAATTGGACTAAAACTTCGTATCAATCAACCACAGTGCCTGCACCCGGAGCTATAAGTGATTGGGATGGTCAGGCAAACACTACTGCAATAGTTACACAGGCAGGGGCCGGATCTACATATGCTGCCGGTTTGTGCGATGCATACACGAATGTTAATTATGGCACTGGCGTTTATTCTGATTGGTATCTGCCAACAATTGATCAATTAAATAAGTTGTATATTTCTAAATATGAAGTAAATAAAGCCCTCGATAGCGATGGTAATGCTGCAACAACAGCTCTTGCTAAAAATATTTATTGGTCTTCGTCAGAGTATAGCAATAACAACGCATGGTACTTCAGCTTCGACGACGGCGGTACGTACGACAACGGTAAGAGCATTTTATTCTTAGTTCGTGCTGTTAGAGCTTTTTAGCTATTTATCAATTTATCGTTTTGATGTTTTATTTTTATATAAAAAATGTTGGATACAAAACGCTCGTAATGTTAATTGAGTTGTTTGCTCTTCAAGTAATTTATTGTTTTTTATAAAAAAATAAAAATCTCTATGCAAATATAGCTTCATAAATTGTTTTTTGCAAGGCCAAGCCCTTCGGGTGCATTCATTTTTTTTATTATCTTATCAATAAAGCTGTTTAATAAATACAACAGCTTTTTCTTTATAAATATTCACTTGTTATTTAATGATAAAAAAAATGACCTGCAGCCTTGCAAACCGCTACGCTAAACAATTTATTCTGCTCGTTGGGGCATAAGATTTTAATTTTTTCTTGATATATTTATATACTGTGGCGGAAATTGCGGTGGAAATTTTCTATCACTAATGCAAGTTATTACCGTCAATCTGGAGTTAATAAACAGCAAATAAACTAAAACAACAAATACACAAAAAAGCTATGGAAATTCAAATTTTAACTCTTAAAATGTTAGAAACTAAGGCATTTTTCAAAAATAATTTTGCGACTTTGCAAATGTTAATTGACTGTAATTCAATATTATATGATTTAAAAGTAGACAATAGTTGTATGCAAATTGTATGTACAGGAATAAAAAAAGCACTTACAAAAGAGATGTAAGTGCTTGATTTTGAGAGCTCCCCCTTCAGGACTTGAACCTGAGACCCTCTGATTAACAGTCAGATGCTCTAACCAACTGAGCTAAGGAGGAAAATATTTTTATTTAATATTTTGTTTTGATAAACAAAATTAAGAACGTTGTTGTGTTAAATTTGGACTGCAAAATTATACAAAGTTTTAAAATAAACAATACCTTTGCAAAAATTTTTTTAAAATATTTATATGACAAGAGTTTTAGGAATGGGTAATGCATTGGTAGACATCATGACACGTCTGGAATGCGATACATTATTACATGAATTTAATCTTCCAAAGGGAAGTATGCAGTTGGTTGACAAAGATGCAGCAGAAATAGTTTCTAAAGGTACACATCATCTCCCAAAGCAGCAATCATCGGGCGGTTCAGCTGCTAACACTATACATGGATTGGCAAGTTTAGGGATAGAAACTGGTTTTATCGGAACCATAGGTGAGGATGAATTTGGATTATTTTTTCATGAAGATTTGAAAAAAAACAATATACAGCCACAACTTTTCAAAGGTAAGTATGAATCCGGTAGAGCAATCGCTCTGATAAGTCCTGATTCTGAAAGAACATTTGCAACTTTTCTTGGTGCAGCCATCGAATTATCTGTAGATCATCTTTCTCCTGCAATTTTCGATGGGTTTGATTATTTCCATATTGAAGGGTATTTGGTTCAAAATCATGATTTGATCAGAAAGGCTGTTGAATTAGCCAAGCTAAAAGGATTAAAGGTATCCATTGATTTGGCTAGTTTCAACGTTGTAGAAGCAAATATTGATTTTCTGAAAGAAATTATCAGAGATTATGTAGATATCGTATTTGCTAATGAAGAAGAAGCAAAAGCTTTCACAGGACATGAGCCGGAAAAAGCATTGCATGAAATTGCAAAAGATTGTGAAATTGCAGTTGTAAAGGTAGGCAAAAATGGTTCTCTTGTTATGCGTGATAACTTTGTTTATACAATTGGTGTAATTAAAGCAAACAGCATTGATACTACCGGTGCAGGCGATGTTTATGCTTCAGGGTTTATTTATGGGCTGGTAAAGGGTTTATCAATGCAAAAATGCGGTGAAATAGGCTCCATACTTTCAGGAAAGGTTATTGAAGTTATAGGTGCAAAAATGGATAGCCCAACCTGGGAACATATCCGTAAAATGGTTGCAGATGTCGAATTTTCAAATTAAAAATAAGAATTTTCAGCTGCTAGCTTGTATGCTTATTTAATTATTATTAAAATAATTAAATTACACCTATTATTTATTAAGCAGTTTTTTATATATTTGCCAACCAATTTGGAACTTAATAATTAATCAATTAATATAACATGAAGGTTTACCAGACAAACGAGATCAAAAATATTGCCCTGGTTGGCGGTGCTAAATCAGGGAAAACCACGATTGCAGAAGCAATGTTGTTCGAGGGTGGTTTAATTAAAAGACGTGGAACAACTGACGACAAAAATACGGTTTCTGATTACAGAGCCATAGAACTGGAACGTCAGAACTCTATTTCATCTACTTTATTATATATTGAACATAACGGTTATAAAATTAATATCATCGATGCTCCTGGCTTTGATGATTTTATTGGTGAAGTAGTTGCTGCTTTAAAAGTAGCTGATACAGCTGTTATGGTTATTAATGCTCAAACTGGGATTGATGTAGGAACTGATTTGTCATGGCGTTACGCTTCTCAAAACGGATCCTCTGTGATATTTGCGATCAATCATTTAGAGCATGAAAATTCCAATTTTGATGAAATTATTCGTCAGTTAAAACAAACCTATGGTAATAGTGTTACAATTTGCCAGTATCCTGTTAATCCTGGTTTAGGATTCAATGCGATTATTGATGTGATGAAAATGAAAATGCTTAAATTTCCTGAAAATGGAGGAACTCCTGAAGTATTAGATATTCCTGAATCAGAAAAAGCAAAAGCTGAAGAATTACAAGGTATTTTGATTGAAAATGCTGCTGAGGCAGACGAAGCATTAATGGAGGTTTTCTTTGAAGAAGGAACTTTAACAGAGGATCAACTAAAAAAAGGATTAAAAGCCGGTATTGTAAACAGAGGAATGTTTCCTGTTATGTGTGTTGGTGGAAAACATAATATGGGTATACAGCGTTTATTAGAGTTTATTACTGATAATGCTCCTTGTCCTAACGAATTACACAATGCAAAAACTGTTGAAGGTAAAGTTTTAGAATACAAAACAACTAATCCTGCTTCTGTTTTTATATTTAAAACAGGAATTGAAGAGCATTTAGGTGAAATTTCATTCTTTAAAATATATTCCGGTGAAATTACCGAAGGAATGGATATGGTAAATGCAAGCAATGGTTCTAAAGAAAGAATTTCTCAGATTTTCTCAATTGCAGGTAAAAATCGCGAGAAATTAACCAAAGCAGTTGCAGGTGATATTATAGCAACTATTAAACTTAAAAGTTGCTTTACCAATGATACTTTAAATGCAGGTAAAAATTCAGAAGATGTTATTGTTCCTATCGTTTTCCCTGAACCTAAATTCAGAACTGCTATAAAAGCAAAAAATCAGGCTGATGATGAAAAATTAGGTGCTGTATTAAATGAAATGCACAAAGTGGATCAAACCATTTTAATTGAATATTCAAAAGAGTTAAAACAGATTATTCTAAGCGGACAAGGTGAATTACATTTGAATATTGCAAAATGGATGCTTGAAACATTACATAAAATAGAAATTGAATTCATCGCTCCAAAAATACCTTATCGCGAAACAATTACAAAACCTGCTAAAACAACCTATCGTCATAAAAAGCAATCAGGTGGTGCAGGTCAGTTTGGTGAAGTTCATATTATGATTCAACCTTACACAGAAGGTATGGCTAATCAGACTGAATTCCCTATTCGTGCAACAACTGAAGAAAAATTAAACTGGGGTGGTAAATTGATATTTAACAACTGCATTGTCGGAGGTGCTATTGATGCACGTTTCCTTCCTGCTATTTTAAAAGGTATCATGGAAAAAATGGAAGAAGGTCCTTTAACTGGTTCTTATGCTCGTGATATCGTTGTAAATGTGTATGATGGTAAAATGCATCCTGTTGATTCAAACGAGCTTTCATTCAAATTAGCAGGTCGTCAGGCTTTTAGAGAAGCTTTTAAATTAGCTGGCCCTAAAATTCTTGAACCAATTTATGATGTTGAAGTAATTGTCCCATCTGAAAGAATGGGTGATGTTATGACCGATTTACAAGGAAGAAGAGCTGTTGTTATGGGCATGGACAGTGAAGGAAATTATCAGATAATTAAAGCTAAAGTACCTTTAGCTGAAATGAATAAATATTCAACCTCATTAAGTTCTTTAACCAGCGGTAGAGCTACTTATTCATTGAAATATGCAGATTATCAACAGGTTCCTGCTGATGTTCAGACAGCATTACTCAAAGCTTACGAAGAACAGGAAAAAGATGATGAATAATCTTCAATAATCTAAACTAAAAAATGCTGACTTTTTAAAGTCAGCATTTTTTTTAAGATTAATATTGTGTATAAATTATAAGCGATTTTAAATCAGTTAATTATTTATTGTTTACTGAATAATAAATTTGTTTTTTCTATATAATTAAGAATTTCATCTTTTCCCATCATTGATTTAGAAGAACTAAAAATCATTTCAGGTAATTCGTCCCATTGTTTTAATAATTCATTTTTATAAACACTTACACTGTGACCTAATTGATTGGGCGTTATTTTATCGGATTTTGTAAAAACTATTACGAAAGGCAATTGATGTTCTCCCATCCATTGAATAAAAGCAATGTCCTTTTTTTGAGGTTCTATCCTTGAATCAACCAATACAAATGTTGTCATCAGACTTTCTCTGGTTTCAATGTAATCTTCTATCATTCTCTGCCAGTTTGATCTGTCTTTTTTGGAAGATCTTGCATAACCATAACCCGGTAAATCAACAATATACCAGGTTTTATTAATCAAAAAATGATTGATAAGTTTAGTTTTCCCAGGTGTTGATGATGTTTTTGCAAGATTATTATTTGCAGTCAGCATGTTGATTAATGATGATTTACCAACATTAGATCTACCTATAAATGCATATTCGGGTAAATCAGTTTTCGGACACTTGTATATATTCTGATTGCTGATTACGAAAATTGCTTCTTTTATCAGCATTTTATATATTTTTTTGGTAAGTAGCTATGTGGCGATGTTTTTTTATGTCGTATATATCATTAATTGTCACTAATATACCTGTTTCCTCTACTTCTCCAAAATGATGGTTGATTGCAGTGCCAAATGTTTTCATGGTTGAAGATAAATTCATATAAGCATTCACTAATGGTGGAATTGCTTCATTAAATCTCCTGACATTTTTCATTAAAATTCGATAATCTTCATCGTAATTTTTAGAATGGAATGTATTATCAAGTTCCTCCAGATCTGTTACTAAATTTAAGGCATGATGAGGATAAACAAGATTTTCAGGATCCGGGAAATATTTTTTCAAAAAGAAAAGTATCATGTCTCTTGCAGTAATGTTAAAACGAGGATACATAGTAATTTTCCCGAAAAAATATTTCATTTCAGGATATTCCAGTGTAATAGCTCCCAGGCCATCCCATAAATTATCCAATGAGAATAAACCCTTGCGGATATTATAGGTTGGCTGATAATTAGGTTGTACCCATGATCTTCCTAATTCGATAGTATACGGTAAATATTCCAGTGTGAATTGTTCTGAGAAATGAAAAAGTTCTGCTGTTGCACTAAATGGCCTGCCATGAGAATCGAATTTTATTTTATCACCGTTTATAAAACGGTAACCTCCAATAATTTCCTGATCTTCAGGACACCAGACCAATAATTGCTGATAAGGGACTTCTGAAGTATCATATTCATCAATATCAATCTCTTTGCCGGTGCCACCACCTGCATCCCTGAAACTAACTTCACGCAAACGACCTATCTCAAGCATGATATTTGGAGAATTGTGGTGAGTTACAATATAAATTTCTTTGTTTCCGTTATTGGTTTTCCTCAGAAATTTGTTTTCCGTTAATTCTTTTTTAATTAAACTTTTTTCGATAGCAGGTATTATGTTTTTCATATATTTGCGTATTTCTAATTCATTAAGCTGATTTATTTATTAAATGCTTTCTCCGGGTTTTTTTCAAGTGAATATACATGATTCTTTACTTTTTCAGCCCATTTTTGATCATTAAATTCTTTATCAAAGCTAAGGTATGAGATTGGTTTCCCTAAAATAATATTTATCGTTTTGCTTTTCTGTTTGTACATCTCATCCACCAGATAAAGCATTTCAATATTAGCTTTCAATCCTATTTTTTTTCGGAAATTAGCAAGATTATAAAAAAAGTTTGAATTAACACCATCAATATATACCGGAATTATATCTCGCTGGTATTGCTTTGCTTTAGTGATAAATGTTTTTTTCCATTCCAGATCTTTAATAATGCCTCCTTTTTGTTTGCGGGAAACCAATCCTGCAGGGAAAAATAACATCATCGCTTTTGATTGAAAAGCCTTTTCCAGAATTTGAACATTATCAGTATTCTTTCCATGTTTGTTGATAGGTACGAAAATTGGTTTCAATTGCTGGAGATTCATCAAAAGGTCGTTCACAGGAAAAAGAATGTCTTCTCTGCGTTCACCAATTCTGCTAATGAGTGCAAGTCCGTCCAAACCACCTAATGGATGATTGGATGCAAGTATGTACCTACCGTCAGCAGCTATATTTTCTAAACCTCTA
Source organism: Bacteroidales bacterium (assembly GCA_049315385.1). GTDB lineage: Bacteria > Bacteroidota > Bacteroidia > Bacteroidales > JACABE01 > JACABE01. The sequence goes on along the minus strand of JBMOKG010000030.1, from coordinate 34,680 downwards.
ACTTTGATAATGGCACCAAAATCTTCTAAGATTGCAGTCGCAAATTCTGGTCCTATTTTATCACGATTTCTGAAAATAGCTGCATTTATCTCATCAACATGAATTACCCTTTTGAGATAATTCATAACAAACCGGGGAATGAATTTAAGGATACGTGGATTTTTTCCACCTATAATCCGTTCTAAATCAATGAGTTTTTCTGATGCTTTGATTTCAGTATGCTCCAAATTTCTTTTTCTTTTTAGTTAAATTAGCTACAAAGTTACAAAAAACAAGCTAAAAAACCCATATTTATTATTAAATCATCGTTAAATTTATTAGGCTCAATCCAAATTGATCATTTTAAGAAGTGATTCTATTTTCAAAAATAATTTCTTGCCATGAATAGAAAAAAGACTTCTATAATCTGAAAATATTTTCCTTTTAAAAAGGATTGTATAAAAAAATCATCCAATTTTTTTGATTTCATCCAAAGTTATGAACAATTTTTATTTTTTTTATTTTTTTATTTTTTAGTAAAAAAATGAAAAAAACTTCTTTTAAAGCTAATATTTTGTTATTAAAATAAAATATAAAAATCACAAATACAGTATTTTATATTAATAAATAATCAATTGTAACCTTTTGATAAAATAGGCGTATAAAAAATTACAAATGGGATTATTTGGATTTTTATGGAAAATTTATTAACAAAAAGGGATTATATTGTTTTTTAATGTAAATTTACATCCTCAAATATCATAGTAGAAAATGCTGAAAGTCATAGGTAAAGATTATTGCACAGTGGACTCAAACGGGAGGTTTAAATTTCCTTCCAGTTTAAAGAAACAGCTTATCAGTGTGATTGATAGTGGTTTCGTTATGCGCGAAAGCATCTATGGCGACTATCTGGAGCTTTATCCAATGGATGTTTGGGAAGATGAAATTGAAAAAATAAGAAAACGACTTAATCCATATAATCCTAAAGATATCATTCTTATTCGTAAGCTATCAGAAGGGAACAAAGTAGAGCTTGATAATAACGACAGGCTTCTTATTCCCGGCGATCAGAAGAAAGCTAAGAGTATCAGCAAAGACATCATTCTGGTATCCAGAATAAATATCTTCGAAATTTGGGATGTTGAAAAATACAATGAAATTAATAACTCAACAATGGATTATGTTGCATATGCTAATGAAAGAATAGGACAATTCGAAAACGAATAAATAGCAAACAATGTATCATAACCCGGTTTTATTAATTGAAAGCATAGAAGGCTTATCAATAAAACCCAATGGAACTTACGTAGATGTTACTTTTGGTGGCGGAGGTCATTCAAGGGAAATCATGAAACATCTTGACGAAAGCGGAAAACTCTACGCTTTTGATCAGGATGATGATGCATTAGCTAATGCCATTGATGACGAAAGATTTATACTCATCAACAACAATTTTAAATTCCTTAAGAATTTCCTGAAATTATATGCAGCTACTCCGGTAGATGGAATTTTAGCTGATTTGGGTATTTCGTCACATCAGATTGATATTCCGGAAAGAGGTTTTTCTACCCGCCATAAAGGCGAGCTTGACTTACGAATGAATCGAAATCAGGGCAAATCGGCAAAAGATGTCATCAATAATTATTCAGAAGAAGAATTAAAAATGGTTTTTCAGGAATATGGTGAAATTCCGAATTCATGGAAGCTGGCCAGAACCATCGTTGAATATCGCAAAACTCAGGAGATAACAGATACAGAACAATTTATTGATGCAATCAAAACATGTATCCCAAAGAAAATTGAAAATAAATACCTTGCCATGCTTTTTCAGGCAGTTAGAATTGAGGTGAACGAAGAGTTGGAAGTGTTGAAGGAATTATTGATTCAAAGTACTGAATGTTTGAAGCCTGGCGGAAGACTAGTTGTAATTTCCTATCATTCATTAGAAGACAGACTGGTGAAGAATTATATGAAATCAGGAAATTTTAAAGGTGAAGTTGAGAAAGACTTTTATGGAAACACATTTCCTCCCTATACATTAATAAGCAGAAAACCAATATGTCCTGGAGAGGAAGAACTATTAAGAAATAATCGTTCGAGAAGTGCAAAATTAAGAATCGCTGAAAAAATTTGATATGGGTAAAAACGTAATCAAAGAGCCAAAAGCCGAAAAGGAAAAGTCCAAGGAAAAGCCTAAAAAGAAATTTAAGCTGAATCTTCATTTGCCAACACCCAAAAATACAACTATCGGCAATGCAGTCAATGAAGTTCTTGAAGGAACTTTTCTTACAAGTAAAGGGGTAATTAAATTACTACCACTTGGATTATTAATTACAGTATTAATGTTGGCTTACATTGCAAATAATTATTGGTCCATAAAGAGTTACAGAGAAATGTATAGCCTGAAAAAAGAATTAAAAGAGCTGAGATTCGAACATATTACAACGAAATCAGACTTTATGTATAGCAGCAAACAATCGGAAGTTGCACGCAAACTTGATACTTTAGGAATCAAAGAATCAACAGTGCCACCACAGAAGTTTTTTTATAAAACCAATTAAATACACTTTGCAAAATGAAAGATGAAAACAAAGACATAGTGTGGAGAATTAAGCTCATTTATATTGGTGTGCTTGTTTTTGCGCTTGTAATCATCTATAAAGTTGTTACAATTCAGTTTGTTGAAGGTGATATGTGGCGTAAACGTGCCGAAAATCTTACTTTACGTTATGAAAGTGTTGAAGCCATCAGAGGTAATATCATTTCTTCGGATTCTAATTTACTGGCTACTTCCATTCCAATTTTTGATGTTAAAATGGATTTGCATAAAACCGTAATTCAGGGAGATACTTTTAAACTTTATATAAATGCATTGGCTGATAGCTTAAGCAGACTTTTTCCTGATAAGAGCAAAGAAGAATTTAAAAATCTATTGCTATCAGGCAGGAAAAAAGAGGATAGAGATTTTTTGATTCGCAGGGATATTGATTATATGCAACTTAAAAGAATGAGAACTTTTCCTATTCTTAAAAAAGGAAAGTATAAAGGTGGATTTATTGTTGAAGAAAAAGACTACCGTAAAATGCCTTTCAAAGAATTAGGAAGCAGAACTATTGGATACAAAAAGATAAAGGAAAATTTATATGTAGGACTCGAAGGTGCATATAGCAAAGAATTGGAAGGTGTAAGTGGAAAAAGGCTGATGCGAAAAATTGCCAACGGAATCTGGCGTCCTGTTGAGCGTGACAACCAGATAGAACCAGAAAATGGAAAAGACATTGTAACAACGATTGATATTAATATTCAGGATGTTGCTGAACATGCTTTAAGAAGATGCCTTGACTCCAATGAAGCCGATCATGGATGTGCTATCCTGATGGAGGTTAATACAGGTTATGTAAAAGCTATTGCTAATCTAAAGCGCCATAAAGATGGAAGTTATGGTGAAGATATCAATTTTGCAATCTGGGAAAGTGCAGAACCTGGTTCAACATTTAAATTAGCTTCTTTAATAGCAGTGCTGGAAGAAGGAAAATTTGACACCAATGAAATTGTAAATTCTGGGAAGACAATATATGCCGATAGAACTATGGAGGACTCACATGAACAGGGTTACGGAAGAATTTCACTTGCCAGGGCATTTGAAGTTTCGTCTAATGTTGGTATTTCTGAAATAGTGTACAGAACTTTCAGGGATCAGCCTCAAAAATATATTGATTATTTGTATGGGATGTCGCTCAATAAACCTTTAGGTATTGATCTGAAAGGAGAAGGACTTCCTTTTATAAAAAATACAAAAAATCCAACATGGTCAAGAACTTCACTGCCATGGATGGCAATTGGTTATGAATTGCAACTCACCCCTTTACAAACCCTTAGCTTGTATAATGCAATTGCAAATCAAGGTAAAATGGTAAGACCATTATTTGTTAAAGAAATTCTTCAAACAGGAAAACTAATTGAGAGAAAGGAAGCTGTTGTTATCAATAAATCAATATGTTCGGAGAAAACGTTGAATAAAGTTCAAGCTATTCTGGAAGGAGTTGTAACACATGGTACTGCAAAACACTTATTAAATACTGTTTACAAAATTGCAGGGAAAACCGGAACAGCAAAAATTGGTTACGGAAAAGATAAAGAAAGTAAAGTTTACAGGGCTTCATTTGTGGGTTATTTTCCTGCAGATAAACCAAAATATTCCTGTATAGTGATTGTGAATAATCCAACTAAAGGACAATATTACGGAGGAGCTATAGCAGCACCTGTTTTTAAAGAAATAGCAGATAAAGTATACGCAACGGAGCTTGATATTCATCAGGAAATTAAAAAAGCAGATAATAAAATTGCAATTCCATTTGTAACATCTGGTAATCAAAAAGAATTATTTACCATATATTCCAACCTAAATTTGCCATTTGCTACAAATAATACAGATGCTGAGTATATTACAATTGAAAAGATAGACAGTCTGCAAAAATATATAACTAAAAATATAAAAATAAATGTCGTTCCTGATGTTACAGGAATGGGTGTAAAAGAAGCAGTATATCTGTTGGAAAAATCAGGGATGAAAGTTAGCATTACCGGAAAAGGGAAAATTGCTTCACAATCAATACTTGCAGGTACTCAAATCGTAAAAGGACAGCTAATCAATCTCACATTGAATAATGCAACTTACAATTTTAAGAATATACTTACTTCTAATAAAACAGCCCCTATTATTAAAGAAGATACTGTAAACAAAGAAGCTTCAGTGATTGATATTCAAATTGTTAAGTCTGAAATTCCAAAAGAAATACCTAAGGAAAAGCCAAAAGAAATATCTAAGGAAAAGTCTGTTGATAAGAGTAAACTGAATGTAAAAGTAGTTAATAGCGAAAAAACAAAAGTGAAAGTTAAAGAGGAAGCCAAATCTAAGGATAAAGTTAAGGAAAAAACGAAGGAAAAAGAAAAGACTGCTTTAAAACCAAAAGCTAAAGTTGAAACAAAATCTTCTAAAAAGACGGATGATAAGTCAAAGAAAAAGGAAGTAAAAAAGGCTGTAAAAAAGACTGATACTACTAAAAAAACTGAAAAGAAATCAGAAAAAAAACCTGAAAAAAAGACAGAGAAAAAAGTGGTAAAAAAGGCGGATAAAAAGACAGAAAAGAAAACAATAAAAAACAATTAAGGCTTTGAAAAAACTATCAGAAATATTAAATAATGCAGCTGTCGTTCAAATTATTGGCGATCAAAATCTTATTGTTGAAAGTTTAAGTTTTGATTCCCGTACAATTGAGCGTGCTTGTCTTTTTATTGCAGTAAAAGGAACGCAATCAGATGGTCATCTGTATATTGCAGATACTATTAAGAAAGGTGCAATTGCGATAGTTTGTGAAGAATTACCCGAAGAATTACAAAAAGATATTACATATATCAAAGTTAAAGACAGCAGTTTTGCATTGGGCGAAATTGCCTCAGATTTTTATAACAGACCATCGGAAAGACTTAAATTAGTTGGCATTACCGGAACAAATGGCAAAACTACGACCGTTACTTTGCTTTTTAACTTATTCAGAGGATTGGGTTATAATGTTGGCCTTCTTTCAACTATTAGTAATAGGATTAATGAAACAGAAATAACATCTACACATACAACTCCAGATGCGATTCAATTAAATGCTTTGCTTAGTCAAATGCTTGAAAAAGGTTGTAGTCATTGTTTTATTGAAGTGAGTTCTCATTCAATAATTCAGAACCGTATTGCAGGACTGTATTTTACAGGAGCAGTATTTAGTAATATTACCCACGATCATCTTGATTTTCATAAAACTTTTGCTGAATATATTAAAGCAAAGAAATTGTTTTTTGATAATCTATCTGAAAAAGCTTTTGCATTGACTAATGTTGATGATAAAAATGGAAAAGTGATGCTTCAAAGTACAAAAGCTTCCAAATTCACATATAGTTTGCAAACTATGGCAGACTTTAAATGCAGAATTATTGAAAATGAACTGACAGGATTGTTTCTGAATATAGATGGTTTAGAAATTTCAACGAAACTAGTTGGACGTTTTAATGCCTATAATATTCTTGCAGTTTATGCTGTCGCCATTTTTCTGGGTGAAGATAAAATTGAAGTATTAAAGCTTCTGAGTAATCTCGATGCAGCAGAAGGAAGATTTGAGTATATAAAATCAAAAAATAATATTACTGCAATAGTAGATTATGCTCATACCCCTGATGCATTGATAAATGTTTTAAAGACCATTGAAACCATTCGTACAAAAAACGAACAACTAATAACTGTTGTTGGAGCAGGAGGAAACCGGGATGCTCAAAAACGACCAGTTATGGCAAAAATTGCCTGTGAGATGAGTGATATGCTGATACTTACATCAGATAATCCACGTGACGAAAACCCTGAGGATATTCTAAAGCAAATGGAAGCTGGTATTGACATTACTCAGAAACGTAAAGTACTTACAATAATTAATCGCAAAGAAGCTATAAAAACTGCCTGTGTAATGGCAAAATCCGGTGATATTATTCTGGTAGCCGGTAAAGGACATGAGAAATACCAGGAAATAAAAGGAGTAAAACATCATTTTGATGACAAAGAAATATTAACTGAATTTTTATAAACAATAGATATGCTGTACTATTTATTTAATTATTTAGACAATGCTTTTGATTTCCCTGGTGCCGGAGTATTTCAATATATCTCATTCAGGGCTGCGATGGCTGTAATTACATCTTTAACCATTTCATTGCTTTTTGGTAAAAGCCTGATTAAATTTTTAACCAAAAAGCAAGTAGGTGAAACTGTAAGGGATTTAGGTTTAAATGGCCAAAAAGAAAAACAAGGAACTCCTACTATGGGTGGATTAATTATTTTAGGATCAATACTTATTCCTACTTTGTTGTTCTCAAAACTGGATAATATTTATGTTATCCTGATGATTATTTCTACCATTTGGTTAGGCGTTATTGGCTTTTTGGATGATTATATTAAAGTATTTAAAAAAGATAAAAAAGGACTTGCCGGTAAATTTAAAGTTTTAGGTCAGGTTACACTGGGTCTTATCATTGGATTTACCATGTATTTTCATGATGGTATTGTAATTCGTGAGAAAGTTCAGGACAGTCAGTTTGTTAAATCTCACAATATTTTAAATGAAGCCAATTACGAAAAAGCAAAAGAAGTTTTTGTAAAAGAATCTGTAAAATCAACAAAGACAAGTATCCCTTTTCTAAAGAATAACGAATTAGATTATTCTGTATTAATTGCCTGGACAGGAAAAGATTATAAGAATTGGGCCTGGTTAATTTTTGTTCCTATTGTGATTCTGATAATTACATCGGTTTCAAATGGAGCAAATCTAACCGATGGTATAGACGGTCTTGCAACCAGTACTTCTGCAATTATTGGAGCTACTTTGGGAATATTGGCCTGGATTTCAGGTAATATAATTTTTGCCAATTACTTAAATATTATGTACATCCCTAATATAGGAGAACTGGCAATTTTTATCAGTGCTTTTGTTGGTGCTACAATAGGTTTTTTATGGTACAATACTTACCCTGCACAGGTATTTATGGGTGATACCGGAAGTTTGGCTATTGGAGGTATAATAGCCGTACTTGCAATACTGATCCGTAAAGAGTTGTTAATTCCTATTTTATGTGGAATTTTTGTAGTTGAGAATCTATCTGTGGTTATGCAGGTAAGCTATTTTAAATATACTAAAAAAAGATATGGAGAGGGTAGAAGAATTTTCAGGATGTCACCATTACATCATCATTTTCAAAAACTTGGATATCCTGAGCCTAAGATTGTCGTACGATTTGTAATTGTTGGGGTTATGTTAGCAGTTGTTACTATCGTTACATTGAAATTAAGATAAAATGCTGTTGAGAAAAATCATAGTACTTGGAGCAGGAGAAAGTGGTGTTGGCGCTGCTATTCTTGCAAAGAAAAAAGGCTTTGATGTTTTTGTTTCAGATTTTGCAAAAATTAAAGAAAAATACAAAAACGTTCTTTTAAAGTTTGAAATAGATTTTGAGGAAGAAAAGCATACTGAATCGATTATTCTAAATGCGGACGAAATAATTAAAAGTCCTGGAATACCCGATAAAGCAGCAATTATTAAAGCGATTGAGCTTAAAGGGATTCCTGTAATTGATGAGCTTGAATTTGCAGCGAGGTTTACAAAAGCAGTAAAAATATGTATTACAGGAAGTAATGGGAAAACTACCACTACTTTATTAACTTATCATATTTTGAAAAATGCGGGTCTCAATGTAGGATTAGGCGGAAATGTCGGGAAAAGTTTTGCACTTCAGGTAGCAGAAAATGATTACGATTATTATGTTCTTGAAGTAAGCAGTTTTCAGTTAGACAGGATGTATGATTTTAAAGCAGAAATTGCAATACTTACAAATATAACACCGGACCATTTAGATAGATATAATTATCAATTTGATAATTATATACAATCAAAATTCAGAATTGTCCAAAATCAAACTGCAAAAGATGCATTTATCTTTTGTGCAGATGATGAGGTTACAATGAAGAACATTGGAAATTATCAGTTAGAGGCAAAACAATATTCATTTTCAACACTCAAAACTATTTCTGGAGAAGGAGCATTTTTACTAAATGAAAATATAATACTTACTATTAATACAAAAAAAACATACATGGAACTAGAAACATTGGCATTACAGGGACGTCATAATATTTACAATTCAATGGCGGCAAGTGTGGCTTCAAAGATTTTAAATGTGCGCAAGAGCATCATTAAAAACAGTCTTTCAAGTATGGAAAATATTGAACACAGGCTGGAATTTATAGCAAAGGTTCATGGGATTGAATTTATTAATGATTCTAAAGCTACGAATGTAAATTCAACATGGTATGCATTGGAATGTATGACAAAACCTACTATTTGGATTGTTGGTGGACAAGATAAAGGAAATGATTATAGTTCATTAAAACAGTTGGTTAAATCAAAAGTAAAAGCGATTGTTTGCCTGGGTGTAGATAATTCTAAAATTATAAAAGAATTTACAGGGATAGTTCCTGTAATTATAGAAACCAAATCAGCTAAAGAGGCTGTTGATAATGCATATTATTTAGCTGAATCTGATGATGTAGTTCTTTTATCTCCTTGTTGTTCAAGTTTTGATTTGTTCGAAAATTTTGAAGACAGAGGAATACAATTCAAAAATGCAGTCAACGAATTATAATTCATTGTAATTGTTTTAAAAAGAAATGGGAAATATACTGAAAAATATAAGAGGTGACAAAGTAATATGGATAGTAGTTGTAATACTTTCTATCTTTTCATTGTTATCAGTTTACAGTTCCACAGGTACATTAGCATATAAATATCAGCAAGGGAATACTGAATATTATATGTTTAAACACTTTGGTATTCTGGTCTTCGGTTTTTTTCTGATGTATTTAGCCCACATGGTTAAATATACCTATTATTCAAGAATTTCTCAGATTGCTATTTTAATAGCTATTCCATTGCTGCTCTTTACTATGGCAACAGGAACCAATATCAATGAAGCCAATCGTTGGCTTACTTTACCAATTGTAAATCTTACTTTTCAAACATCAGATTTTGCGAAAATTGCATTGATAATGTTTGTTGCACGTTTATTAGCTGTAAAACAAGATAAGATTAAGGAATTTAAAACTGCTTTTTTACCTATAATAGCAATTGTATCAGTTGTTTGCGGTCTTATATTACCGGCTAATTTCTCAACTGCTGCGATATTATTTGCCACTTCAGTAATATTGATGTTTATTGGGAGAATAAATCTGAAATATATATTTTCTTTAATTGGGATAGGAGTAGTGGGGATTATATTATTTTTAATACTTATTTATAATTATCCGCAAGTAGGACGATTTGGTACATGGAAAAATCGTATTGAAAATTTTAAAAATGGAGAAGGCGATGCAAATTATCAGGCAGATCAGGCAAAGATAGCAATTGCAAGTGGAGAACTTATCGGGAAATTTCCTGGAAATAGTACACAAAGAAATTTTTTACCACATCCATATTCTGATTTTATTTATGCTATTATTCTTGAAGAATATGGTTTATTAGGTGGTGTCTTTATATTATTACTTTATCTCATTTTGCTTTATAGAGGAATGCGGATTGCATCCAGAAGTCCCGGAAGTTTTGCTGCATTTTTAACAATAGGGGTATGTTTGATTTTAGTTTTTCAGGCCGTTATAAATATGGCTGTTGCAGTTGGTATATTTCCTGTAACAGGTCAACCTCTGCCATTGGTTAGTATGGGTGGAACTTCAATCTGGTTTACAAGTATAGCAATCGGTATTATGTTGAGTGTTAGCGCGGAAACTGAAGCTGAAGAAACAGAAAAAACAGATAAACCAAAAGTAGGAAACACTATCAGTAAAGAAGTTGAAACTATAGTAAATCCAGTAACGAACTAAATTAATGTTATGAAAGTAATCATAAGTGGCGGCGGTACAGGCGGACATATTTATCCTGCAATTGCAATTGCAAATGCTCTAAAGCATAAAGTCGCAGATATTGATATATTGTTTATCGGAGCCAAAGACAGAATGGAAATGGAAAAAGTTCCAATTGCGGGTTATCCGATAAAAGGTTTGTGGATTAGTGGATTGCAACGTAGATTAACGATAAAGAATTTATTGTTTCCTTTAAAAGTAATGTCAAGTTTATTACAGGCAAGAAGAATTATTTCTGAGTTCAAACCAGATGTAGTTGTTGGAGTTGGTGGTTATGCAAGTGGGCCAACACTGAGAGCTGCTGCATTTAAAGGAATCCCCGCTTTAATTCAGGAGCAGAATTCTTTTCCTGGAATAACAAATAAAATGCTTGCATCTAAAGTAAATAAAATTTGTGTGGCCTATGAAGGGATGGAAAAGTTTTTTCCTAAAAACAAAATTATTCTTACAGGAAATCCTGTTCGTCAGAATATTGTAGATTTAAATATTGATAAAAAACAAGCTGCTGATTTTTTTTGCATCGATGCAAATAAAACGACAGTTCTTGTAATTGGCGGTAGTTTGGGTGCAAGAACTATCAATGAAAGCATTCAGGAAATGATACCTCAATTTGTTAATGATGATATTCAGTTAATTTGGCAAACTGGTAAATATTATTACAATGATGCCCAAATATCAACCTTTAAATTTGAAAAAGAAGGAATTAAAGTTTTTGAATTTATTAATCAGATGGATTTTGCCTATACAGCCGCAGATGTAATAATATCGCGAGCAGGAGCTATTGCTATTTCTGAATTATGTATAGTTGGAAAACCGGTTATTCTTATTCCTTCTCCAAATGTAGCAGAAGATCACCAAACCAAAAATGCAATGGCTTTGGTAAATAAAGATGCCGCTATTTTAGTAAAGGATATTGAAGCCAGAACAAAATTAAATGATAAGCTTTTCAAATTATTATTAGATAATGATTTAAGGAATGTATTGTCGGAAAATATAAAAAAACTTGCATTTTCAGATGCAGCAGAAAAGATAGCAGATATAGTAATTGAGATCGCGAAAATAAAGTCTTAGTCATGAATAATATATTGATATAAAAAATGGAAAAGAATCCTTTATTAATTTTTGAAAAAGAAGCACCTGAAGTAGCTTCTGCTTATAATCAACTGATAGTATCATTGATTAAATCTCAGGGTTTGGATTCTAAAAGTAAACAATTATTATACATAGGAATGAAAATAGTTAGTGGTGATTTTGTAGCTGTAAAATTTCATGTTCCTATGGCAAAAAAAGCTGGTGCAAGTCGCGAAGAAGTTAAAGAAACAGTGCTGTTAACCCTCACTGTTATCGGATTAAAGGGAATTACTCATTGTTTGGATGATGTTTTAACAATTTATGATACTACTGAAATATAATTTTATGAAAGTTGGGAATCAAAATATTATTTATTTTTTAGGTATTGGTGGCATCGGAATGAGTGCTCTGGCAAGGTATTATCATGCCAAAGGTTACGAAGTGCATGGTTACGATAAAACTCAAACTCCTTTAACAAATCAGTTGATACAGGAAGGTATGTTTATTCATTTTGAAGAAGATGTAAATAAAATTCCACAATCTATTGAATTTGTTATTTATACACCAGCGATTCCATCAGATCATAAAGAATTTATTTATTTTACACAAAATGGTTTTGTCATTTACAAACGTTCTCAGGTGTTGGGATTAATTACAAAAGAGAATAAAGGAATCGGGATTGCAGGAACGCATGGAAAGACAACGATATCAACCATGACTGCTCATTTATTGAAACAATCTTCCATTGATTGTAGTGCTTTTTTGGGTGGCATATCCAAAAATTACAATAGTAATCTGTTACTTTCCGATAAAAGTAATTATGTTGTAATTGAAGCTGATGAATTTGACCGTTCCTTTCTTCAGTTACATCCTTATATTGCAGTAGTTAGTTCAATTGATGCTGATCATCTCGATATTTATGGTGACAAAGAACAGTTAAAACTTTCATTTGAAGCTTATATTTCACAGATTCAAAAGGGTGGAATCCTAATTGTTAAGAAAGATCTTAAATTAGAATTACCTGAAAAAATTAAAGTTTATACCTATTCTTTAGATAGAAATTCGGATTTTCATGCAGAAGGTATTCAAATAAAGAATGGATATTATTATTTTGATTTTATACATCCTGATGGTATTATTAAAGATGTAAAAATGGGATATCCTGGTTTGCATAATATTGAAAATGCAATAGCAGCAATTTCAATAGCATGGATAACAGGTGTTAATGAAGAAGAAATCCGTAATGCTATTGCAGGATTTGAAGGTGTAAACCGCAGATTTGATATAAGAATCAGAACTGAAAATCTGGTTTATATAGACGATTATGCGCATCATCCTGAAGAGTTAAAGGCATGTGTAAATTCTGTCAGAAATCTGTTTAAAGATAAAAAAATAACTGGTATTTTTCAACCACATTTGTTCAGTCGTACAAGAGATTTTGCTGATGAATTTGCTGAAAGTCTGGATTTGATGGACGAAATTATACTACTTGATATTTATCCGGCACGTGAACTCCCAATTCCAGGAGTTACTTCAAAGATTCTACTGGATAAAATTAATAAAAAAAACAAGTTTTTGCTTCAAAAAAATGAAATTCTAAACTTTTTAAAAACAAGAAAACCAGAAGTGCTTTTAACATTAGGTGCCGGAGATATTGATCAATTAGTTGAACCCATTGAAAAAATGCTGAAATCATGAAGAAAATAATAATAATATCTATTTGGGTAATACTGATAGTTGGCTTAATTGCAGGCTTGATTTTTTCCGGAATCTTTCATCAGAATAGAACCTGTAAAGCTGTAGAAATTGACATCAATTATGCAAGTGCTGATCCTTTTTTTACAGCTGAAGATATTAATTCTTTTTTGATTCAGAAAAATGATTCCATTAAAGGGAAAAAGATATCGGAAATTAATGAAAATTTAATAGAGAATATTATCAAAGAAAACCCATATATAATAGATGCAGATGTTTTTACAACAATGGATGGAATTTTGAAAATTAATATTACCCAAAGAAAAGCAATAGTAAGGATTATTAATAAAATGAATCAACAATTTTATTTAGATAATTTAGGAGTTAAAATGCCAATTAATAATAAATATCCAGCGAATGTTGTGATTGCAACCGGGAATATCAATGCTTATTATTCATTATTTTCACCTTCTGATTTGAATCAACGGGATGATACATTAAACCTGATGAAAGATTCTATTTTTTACGGCATCTATAAAGTGGCAGATTATATTAGTAAGAATATGTTTTTAAAGGCTCAGATTGAACAGATTTATATGAATGAAAACTCAGAAATAGAATTAATTCCTAAATTAGGAGAACAGATTATTATTTTTGGTAATGCGGAAAATATTGAAGAAAAATTTAATAAGTTATTGATTATCTATAAAGAAGCATTTAATAAATTAGGTTGGGACAAATATAAATTAATCAATCTAACCTATGAAAACCAAGTGGTTTGTACAAAAAATATTTTAAAATAAAATCCTGAATTTTTAATCTACAACAAAACAATTTAATATATGAGTCAAAGTGAAATTATAGTCGGCTTAGACATTGGTACAACCAAAATAGCTGTTATTATTGGCAGGAAAGACAGCCACGGCAAAATAGAAATATTGGGTTTCGGAAAAACCGATTCAATCGGAGTCTTAAGAGGTTCTGTGATTAATATTGAAAAGACAGCTGAATCAATTTTGTCAGCTGTTCAGGAAGCAAGTACAGCATCCGGTGTTGATATCGGAGAAGTATATGTTGGTATTGCTGGTCAGCATATTAAAAGTTTACAGCAAAGAGGTAATATTATGAGAAATTCTGTAGATGAGGAAATTTCGCAGAAAGATCTTGATTTACTGATAGAGAACATGCACAAATTAGTAATGAAACCTGGTGAAGAGATAATTGATGTAATTCCTCAGGAATTTATTATTGACAATGAACCAGGTATAAAACAACCAATAGGCATTTCAGGGATTTGTCTGGAAGCTAATTTTCATATTATTACCGGGCAAATTGCTTCAATCAAAAATATTATAAGAAGTGTTAAAAAAGCCAATCTTGAAGTTAAAGATTTGATATTAGAGCCTTTAGCTTCAGCGGAAGCGGTTCTTGAAGAAAGAGAAAAAGAAGCTGGTGTTGTATTGGTTGATATTGGTGGAGGAACTACTGATGTTGCTATTTTTCAGGATGGAATTATTCGCCATACTGCTGTTATTCCTTTAGGTGGCAATATTATTACTGAAGACGTAAAAGAAGGCTGTTCAATTATTAAGAGTCAGGCGGAAGCTTTAAAAATCAAATTTGGTTCTGCATTAGCCAGTGAAAATAAGGAAGAAGAAATTGTAGCAATTCCCGGTCTGAGAGGAAGACAACCTAAAGAAATTTCGCTCCGTAATCTTGCTAATATTATTCAGGCTAGAATGGAAGAAATAATAGAGCATGTAATGTATGAGATAAAAAGTTCTGGTTATGAAAAGAAACTGATAGCTGGAATTGTATTAACCGGAGGTGGTGCAATGCTCAAGCATATTGCACAGCTAACAGAATTTATGACCGGGATGGATACAAGAATTGGGTATCCTAATGAACATTTATCCAGTAATTCAAATGAAAGTCTTTCACATCCAATTTATTCAACAGGTGTTGGACTTGTAATAAAAGGATTAGAAAGATCTGAAAAAGAAACTGATAAAGAAGTAAAAGGTAAGAAAAATCCCAAAAAGCCCAAGCCTGAATCTAATGTGAGATTTATTGATAAATTTAAAAGATTCTTCGACGAGGATGTAAAGTAATTAACAAAATATTGTTGAATAATAAATATTATTATTCAACAATGCATTAGAATTATTCCATAAATTTATCGTGGCTAAAAATATAATTCTAAAAATATTTTATTTTCTATAAATGATAGCTAATCAATAGAATATAAAATGCATGAATGAAAGTGAAAAAGAAATAAAGAAATTATAATAATAAATAAAAAATATGAGCATGCTAAAAGTTGATTTACCAAAAAATCAATCTTCAATAATTAAAGTTATAGGAGTTGGTGGTGGCGGAAGTAACGCCGTAAATTATATGTATAATCAAGGCATCAATGGAGTTGATTTTATTATTTGCAATACCGATGCACAGGCATTGGATGCAAGTCCTATTCCAATTAAAATTCAGTTAGGAAAAGGATTGGGTGCAGGTAATATTCCATCTGTTGCGAAGTTAGCTGCTGAAGAAAAAGCGGACGAAATAAAAGCAATACTTGAGAAAAACACACAAATGCTTTTTATTACAGCTGGAATGGGTGGTGGAACAGGTACTGGTGCTGCTCCGGTTATAGCAGCTTTAGCTAAAGAAATTGAAATTTCTGATGATCATGAAAATAAAATATTAACTGTTGCAATCGTTACTTTACCTTTTTCTTTTGAAGGTAGAAAAAGAATATTGCAAGCAGAAGAAGGTATTAAACAACTAAGAGAACATGTAGATGCCATTTTAATTATCAAAAACGATAAATTAAGGGAATTTGGTGACCTTCCGCTCGGTAAGGCTTTCGAAAAAGCAGATAATATCTTAACAACAGCTGCTAAAGGAATAGCTGAAATTATAACTGTAAAAGCATTTGTAAACATCGATTTTAAAGATGTAAATACAGTGATGAAAAAAAGCGGTGTTGCTTTGATGGGATCAGGAATAGCTGAAGGCGAAAATCGTGCATATAATGCCATTGAAATGGCAATCAATTCTCCATTATTGAATGATAATAATATTAAAGGTGCACAAAATATATTATTGTATTTTGCATCGGGAAGCAGCGAAGCTACGATGGATGAAATAACTGAAATTACTGATTTTATTTTAAGAGAAGCAGGCCCTGATGTTGATATTATCTGGGGTGCCGGTACTGATGATTCTCTCGGAGATAAACTTTCAATTACACTAGTTGCTACTGGTTTCGATAAAAATCATAAAATAGACTTTGATTCTCCACGTATTCCTGAAAAAATTGTTCATAATTTAGAAAAAGAAAAAGTAGAAGAAAAGCCCATTGAAACCAAAGTTGAAACACCTCAATCTCAAACCCAACAAGAAGAGTTTTTAAATGATATAAAAATCCTTGAAAAAACAGAAGTCAAAGAATCTGTTATATTTACCATAGAAAATACTACCGAATCAAAACCAGAACCAAAACAGCCATCTTATTCTCAACCAAATAAAGGCAATGAAGATGAATTTTATGTATTTACAAAACCAGAAACAAAAACAGAGACTGTTGTAAATATTAAACAGGATACATCATTTAAAGAATCTGATATTACAGAGACTGAAATTGACAAAAAATCGAATGAACGTATTCAGCGTTTAAAAGATTTAAGCACTAAGCTAAGAACACCTGAAGGTCTTTCTGAATTGGAAAATTCACCTGCTTATGTACGTAGAAATGTAGTATTGAGCAATGTAACTCTTTCTTCAGAATCTGAGATTTCCCGTTTTACATTGTCTGAAAATGATGATAAAAAGGTGGAAATTAAATCTAATAATTCTTATTTGCATGATAACGTTGATTAATTAAATATTATGAGTCTCGAAATAACAATTAATAATGATATAAAAGCGGCAATGCTTGCCCGGGATAAAGACAAGCTGGAAGCATTGAGAGCCGTAAAAGCTGCTTTATTACTGATTAAAACCGGTAAAGACACAACAACTGCAGAAGTACCTTTAGAATTAGAATTGCAAACCTTGCAAAAACTTATCAAACAGAGAAAAGAAGCAGCAGAAACTTATAAGTCGCAAAATCGTAATGATTTGTATGATGTTGAAATGTTTCAGGTTTCTATCATCGAAAAATACCTTCCCGAACAGTTGAGCGAAGATCAAATAAAAGAAATAATTCTTAAGATTATTAAGGAAACCGGAGCTGTTGGAATGCGCGATATGGGTAAAGTAATGGGCTTGGCTGGAAAAGAGTTGACAGGAAAAGCAGACAATAAAATAGTAGCTGCATTTGTAAAAGATCTTTTAGTTAGTTAAAAACCAATTTGTAAGTAGTATAAATAGGCTGTCTCAAAAAGGCAGCCTATTTTAGTTTGATAAAGAAGCTCTCTTGAATGGTTTTATTATTAAGTTAAGTTTTAAAATTAATTTTTTTGTTGTAATCTTAAATCTACAAATATAATTTTAAAACACTAATAATCAAACGACAAACCTGACAAGTCTTAGAGGTCTTTCGGGTTTATTATCAGCGAGTTAGTCACATTTGTTCGGATTTAAGGTGTAAAAAAATATTATTTTTTTAAAGTAATTTCTTTATTCATTCGTCTACTTTAATATATGGACGATTTAATTGCATTACCGATGGCAGAACAACAGCAAAATATACAATATGCTGTAAAGAATTATGGAAAGCGTTTATTCAATTTTATTCGCAATCGCGTTAAAAATGATGAAGATGCAGAAGATATTTTACAGGATGTTTGGTACAAACTAATTGCTATCATCGATATCGAACCAATCGAACAACTGAGTTCCTGGCTCTATAGGGTGAGCCGAAACAGTATTGTGGATAAAAACCGGAAACAAAAACCACAATCATTAGAAGATCTCTCTTATTTAGATGAGGATGGAGAAATTTTATTCCCTGCCGGCTTACTAATCGATAATATGAATCCTGAAACAGAAATGGAAAACGCATATTTCAGGGAAATGTTTCTAATGGCTTTAAGCGAATTACCTGAGAAGCAAAGGGAAGTGTTTGTTTGGAATGAAATGGAAGATTTTACTTTGCAAGAGATAGCGACTAAAACCGGTGAAAGTATTAAAACGATCATATCAAGGAAGCGTTATGCAGTTGCGCAGCTGCGAGAAAAGCTTCAAAATATTTACGAGAATTATTAACAATTAAAAAATTTAAAAAATGAAATGTTGTGGAAAAGAAAGAGGAAAGAATTTTTGGATTAAACGTGTTATTTTTATTCCATTGGCAATAGTAGCCGGAGTATTCATTTTTGGAAGTCTGCTTATGTTCCTTTGGAATAGTATATTACCTTCGGTAATAGGTGTCGGTGCTATTACATTCTGGCAAGCAATAGGAATATTATTGATTTCAAAAATATTATTTGGAAGCTTTAAGAGCGGACATTCTCACCATAAATCTCATACTCATATGTATGATATGCACATGAAATGGATGCAAATGAACCCTGATGAAAGGGAGAAGATGAAAGCAGAATGGAAAGGAAGATGTGGACATTCAACAACTGAAGCATAATATTTGATTCTAATCTGAGAACTTATAACCAAAGATTTAATAATAAAAGTTTAGTTTTGGTAACAGTCAGTATTTAAAAAATCTATTTTTAATACTGACTGTTAGTATTTTAAATAAGTATTGATATTTTATTAGCTAACCTATAAATCTATTGTTATAGTTTAGTGGTTTAATAAAATGATTATCAGATGCATTATTTTACAAACGATAGCAAATTTAACTATTCAAGATTTCATTTCTGGTTTATGCATTTTACAGCCAAACTATCCTTTATTTTTTTATAGGTTGATATAAATATAAAAATTCAGCTTTTTAATCAAGAAATGGTAAATATTAGAAAATTGTTATTACAAATTTTATACAAAGAATAATATTTAGCAAGATATAGAAAGTCATTCCGGAAAAACTGTATTACTTTTGTTGATAGAAAATGATAGAAATGAATCATAAAAAGGAAACACTAAAAGATTATCATGAACGCATCAATAAGGTGTTAATTTACATTAATAATCATCTTGGTGAGGAATTGGACTTAAAGCGACTTGCTGATGTATCCAATTTTTCCACATTTCATTTCCATCGTATAATGCGGGCACACTTAGGAGAAGCTTTGGGTAGTTATATTGTAAGGATACGCCTTGAAATTGCAGCACGTTTACTGGAATTTAGCAAGGAAGCTATCAGCGATATTGCCTGGAAAATAGGTTATGAATCACCAGCTTCATTTTCCACAGCTTTTAAATGCCGTTTTGGTGTTTCGCCACAAGAATTCAGAAGCAGTACTGTAAATAATCATATTATTCATCAATTTATTAACATACAAAATTTAATAATAATGGAACTTAAACCAAAAATTAAAGAAATTAGCAGCAAGAAAGTTGTTTATATTCAGGTAATTGAAGCTTATGGTGGTGAAAAAACAGCCAAAGCTTGGGAAAAGCTATGGGCATTTATTAAAGAAAAGAAACTTTATAGTTTTGGAATGGAAAGTCTCGGCTTAAGTCATGATGATCCTAGCATTACCGAGGCTGACAAATGCAGATATGATGCATGTGTAACCGTAAAGAAAGATGTAAAACCAGAAGGCGAAATAGGAGTAAAAGAAATTGCAGGCGGTAAATATGCAATTTTTAAACATGTCGGAGCTTATAGTAATCTTGGCGATGCTTACAATCAGATTTATCGCAATTGGTTGCCAACATCCGGTTTTGAGCTCAGAGATGAACCATGTTTCGATAAATATATGAACAATCCTGAGAAAACCAAAGTAGATAAACTTCAGACTTTCATACATATTCCGTTAAAATAGCAGCTTAATAAGTCTATAAACGGAAGTAAAAATAAAAAGAATTGTAATAGTTTAGATTTCAGATTACATTTGCACACTTTTCTAAAAAGTAATATGAGTTTAAACTATTACATAACATTATTGTCTTTCAAGAATTTCTTTTAATCTGAATAAACCGGTTTCAAAGTCTTTGCCAACTAAATCGTCCATTTTCATAAATAATAGCATTAGATTCATAGGGTATTTGAATTTGCTTTTAAAGCCCCATTTTACAGTTGTTTGCTTATCCGTGATAGTTTCTGTAGTCATATATGCTGCGGCTATACTTTTAAAAGGTTTAATAAAACGTATTTCAAAATCAATTCTTTCGTCTTCTCTTATTTTAATGATTTCTTGTTCCCCTTGCCCAACATCTTTTTTCTTACTTTCCCAGGCTGAAACAAAACCGATTGTTGCATCAGTTCCAATGTATTTTTTTTCCATTTCGGGATCCATTGTTGCCCATTTGCTATAATTATCCTGATTTTTCAAGTATTTAATATAGTCAAATACCTCATGTTTAGACTTTAAGATTTTAATTTCCCTTTCAAGTGAATAATCTTGTTTTACAAAAAGAGCCAGGATTAGTAAAATTGCAATCAACCCTATTATACATAAGAGAATTAGTATTAAAATATTCATTGTTTATTTTTTAATTTAAAATGTTATTTTTAATAACTATTTAAAACAGTCTATCTTCGATTTTGTTTACTTTTAGGTTATTAAAAAAAATATGATTTTGTTCCAAATAGACTTTCATTGAAAATAATCTGGAAAGAATATCAATGTTTAAATTTTAACAACCTTACAGGCAGTTAGCTTAAATGCTGCAATTTTTGAATAAGGATCCAGTTCATCACTGGTTAAATTATTTACAGCAGATTCACTGAAATGCCATGGCATAAAGAGTTCTCCTTCCAATACTTCATCACTTATTTTTAAAGTAGTTTGGAGTTCCCCTCTCAATGAACTTAATTTTACTCTACATCCATTTATTAGATTGTTTTTTATAGCATCATTAGGATGCATAAGTACATAAGATGAATTGGCAAAAGCATTTAATGCAATGTTTTTACGAGACATTGTAGCCGAATGGTATTGAAATAAGATTCTTCCTGAATTTAACAAGAAGGGATAATCAATGCTTACTTTTTCTAGCTGAATTGAGAATTCTACAGGATTCAATTTTGCCTTACCATTCGGTGTGTTAAATTTCTCAAGGAATAAAGTAGCTGTTCCGGGATGGTTTTCATCCGGACAAGGCCATTGAATACCCTGATGTTCGATGCGTTCATAATTAATTCCCTTCATAATAGGGCAAACTTTTGTTATTTCACTAAATATTGCAGCTTCGTTAGCATAAGTTTTCATTGGCTTACCCATACGTTTTGCTATTTCAAGAATGATTTTCCAATCCTGACGAGCTTCACCAGGAGTATCTACTACTTTTCTAACTCTGAGAACTCTACGGTCACTGTTAACGAAAGTTCCGTTTTTTTCGGCAAAGGAAGCTGCCGGCAAAATTACATCAGCATAAGCTGTAGTTTCTGTATGGAAAATATCCTGTACCACCAGAAAATCAAGATTACTAAATGCTTGTTTTACATGGTTCAGATTTGGATCTGTAACCAAAGGATTTTCTCCCATTATATACAAGGCTTTTATTTTGCCATAATAGGCAGCCTGCGAAATTTCAACAGTAGTTAAACCAGGTTTTGCAGATAAAGATTCAAAAGGAACTTCCCATATTTTAGCAACTTTTCTTCTGTTTTCGTCATCAGTAATTGGAATATAACCCGGGTAATTGATAGGTGAAGCCCCCACATCTGTAGCCCCCTGTACGTTATTTTGTCCACGGGGCGGATCAATACCCGCTCTTTCTTTCGCAATCTGCCCGCAAATCAACATCATGTTTATCAATGTGAATACATTATTGGTTCCTGTAATCTGTTGACTCATTCCCATTCCTGTTGCAATCATTGAAGTCGGTGAAGTTGCATAAAGTCTTGCAGCTGCAAAAAGTTTATCTTTTTCGACACCTGTAATTTTCTCAACATATTCAGGTGTATATTTCTTACATAAGTTCTTTAATTCTTCATAAGCTTCCCATCCTCGATCTATCTTTGAAGCAATAAATTCTTTATCAATCAAATCATTTTGAATAATATATTGTATCATCCCGTTTAATAATGCTACATCTGTACCTAAACGTGGTTGTAACCAGATTTTTGCATATTTTACTAAAGGAGTCCATTTAGGATCAATGATAATTACCTGCATGCCTTTACTGATTCCCCGTTTTACATAAGTAGCTGTTATGGGATGAGTTTCAATGATATTATTCCCGCAAACCAATAAACAATCAGTCGTCTCAAAATCTTCAATTGAATTACTGCCGGCACCGTCTCCTATAGAACGTAACATTGCTGTAACAGTAGATGCATGACATAAACGTGTACAATAATCTATATTGTTGTTTCCAAAAACGCATCGGATAAATTTCTGAAATATATAATTATCTTCATTGGTGCATTTTGCAGAAGAATAGCCAGCAAGGGCTTCGTTCCCGTGTTTCTGAATTGTTTCATTAAATTTAGTGGCAATTAAATCAAGAGCTTCTTCCCAGCTTGCAACTTCAAACTTTCCATTCTTTTTAATCAGAGGTTGGGTCAGACGTTCTTTACTTTGGACGAAATCATAGCCAAATCTACCTTTGATACAGAGTCTTCCATCATTTGGTAATACTGCTTCAACACCATTGGAACGGAGAATTTTATTATCCTGAACAAATAACTCAATCTGACATCCTACACCACAGTAAGGACAAGTAGTTTTAACTTTTCTATCGATTTTATGAAGATTGATTTCTGATCGATGAGGTTTTTCAACGATAGCACCTGTTGGACATAGTTGGATACATTCTCCACATCCATCACATTCAGATTGATTCCATATCCCAAATCCTCCAATAATATAAGATGCAATTCCTCTGTCGTTGAAAGATAATATATTTTTACCCTGCACTTCATCACATGCTTTTATACAACGGAAGCATTTAATACATTTAGAAGCATCATAAGTCAGAACTGGAGAGCTATCGTCAATCGTATAATTCATTAAATTCAGCACAGAAGGGTATTTTCTGTTTGCTTTGTCTTCAAGATTATATCTTTTCAGTAAATCCAGAAATTCATCAGGATAACTATTATCATTGGTTTCATTATGTTCAGAAACAAGATAATCGAGAATATATTTTCTGCTGGTTTCCAGTTCATCATCAAAAGCTATAACTTCCATTCCTTCTTTTACCTGAAGTGAACATGACGCAATGAGACCGTTCATTCCACTAATTTTAACCAGACATAAACGACAGGCTCCTGTTGGTGTTAATTTTTTATGATAACACAAACTTGGAATCGGGATTCCATTATCTTTAGCAAATTGCAGTAAATTAGCTCCTTCTTCAGCACTGTATTGCTTTCCATCGATTTTAATTTTAACAAGTTCTGACATATTTTAAAATTGCTGTTAAATGAGTATTAAATACAAAAAATGACTATTTCATTAACTTACAGTTTGATTTACAATGTTTTTCTATTATGCTTCAAAATTCAGGCTTCCGGCTTTTTAAAGTGATAAAGAAGTTCCTTTTCAAAATATCTGATAGCACTTCTTATTGCTAATACAGGAGACTGGCCAAGTGGACAAAGTGATGTTTTTGCCATTAACTCTGATTGTAATAATAGCTCTTGTATGATTGATAATTTATTGTTCTCTGTTTTCAATTGATCCATCAGTAAAAGGAGTTGCATAGTTCCTACTCTGCATGGAATGCATTTTCCGCAGGATTCATGTTTAAAAAACTTTAATACACTGTATAATACTTCATAAACGGATTGTTCTTCATCGAGAACAATTATTGCACCGGAACCGAGTGTTGCTCCTTTCTCTTTTAAGGTATCATATCCCATCACTGCATCCAGCATTGTTTCGTCCACAAAAGTTCCGGCAGCACCACCCAATAATGCAGCTTTAAATTTTTTACCATTTTTGATTCCTTTTGCCAAATCGTAAATTAATGACCTCAATGTTACGCCTAATTCAACTTCAAAAAATCCAGGTTGATTTACATTCCCGCTTATAGTAAATATCTTTATCCCTTTTGATTTTTCATTGCCCATACTGCTGTACCATTTTGCCCCATTGATAATAATGGAAGGAAAATGTGAAAGGGTTTCTACATTGTTGATTAATGTTGGTTTTCCAAATAATCCTTTTTCAGCAGGAAAAGGTGGTTTTATTCTGGGATAGCCTCTTTTTCCTTCAAGAGACTCCATGAGGGTCAATTCTTCACCACAAAGATAAGAACCTGCACCGGGTTTTATTTCGAGATCAAAGCTAAAATAAGAATTCAAAATATTCTTACCTAAATAGCCTCTGTTATAAGCACTTTCAATAGCTTTCTTGAGTCTTTCGATTGACAGATAGTATTCTGCCCGAATGTAAATATAACCCTTAGTTGCACCTATACCATAAGCACTGATAAGCATTCCCTCAATCAGCAAATGAGGATCATTTTCCATGATAATCCGATCTTTAAAGGTTCCTGGCTCTCCTTCATCAGCATTGCAAATCACATATCTTTCACAATCATCACATGATTCAGATGTAAATCTGTTTTTGATTCCTGTAGGAAAACCAGCTCCTCCCCGGCCACGCAAACCTGATTTCTCTATTTCTTCAATTACTGCAGTAGCCTGCATATCCAATGCTTCTGCCAAAGCATGATAACCTCCATGAAATATATAATCGTCTATGCTTTCAGGATCAATTTTTCCTAAATTTTTAAGTGCGACTCTGGTTTCTGTTATCATGATACTTTTTTCTTATTATTGCGTAAGTCATTTATAATGAATTCGATATTTCCTTCATTTAATCCGGTATATGTTTCCTGATTAATCATCATTGAGGGTTTATTCCCGCATAAACCCAAACATTCACTCATTTCAAGTGTAAATAATCCATCTGATGTAGTTTCATTAATATTAATCTGAAGTAATTCCTTAAGTTTATTGGTAATTTCTTTAGATCCAAACATATTACAAACAGGTGATTCACAGATACGAATAATGAATTCTCCTCTTGGTTTTGTACTGAACATGGAATAATATCCTGTAACACCATAAATTGCACTCATGGTCATTTTTAAATATCCTGCAACTGTTAACAATGCATCTTCAGTTAGATAATGCTGTGGATGATTATCCTGAATTTCATGAAGGATTTGTAATAGATTCTCCTTTTGTGGCTTGTATTTCGAAAGTATTTCTTCTATATTCATTTAACTGAAATTTTAAAATGATAAATTTACAAAAAATAACATCTTTAATTAAATTATTATTCTCTGTTTTCCAGAGTATATATTCATTGTATTCGTTCTTGCAAATCCAATAATCGTAATATCATGCTGTTTGCCAATTAAAACGGATTGGTAAGTTGGAGGAGCTTTTGAAATAATAGTTTTAATTCCACTTCTGACTATTTTTTTTAGAATTTCAACAGGCATTCTCCCTGTAGTTAAGAGAACCTTGTCTGCCAGTGATTTCTTGTCCAATAACATTTTTCCAATGATTTTATCGATTGCATTGTGTCTGCCAATATCATCATAAAATGCTATGATTTCATTGTTTTCAACAATTGCAGCACTATGAAAACAACCTGTTTGTTGAAATTTTTCAGAATAATGTGTAAATTTATCCATCCATCTTAAAATATCCGTGCTATGTATTGTATACCTGGAATTACCGATTTTAAGTCCTGACTTTTTATCAACCAGATTGCATTCACAAATAAATGTTTCGTAATCAATTTTATATGAAATAATATCTTGCATAGAATCAATAAATGCTGATGTGAATAAATGTCCAACAACCATTTCTTCTAATGCTTCAGGCGTGCAAATTAACTTTAGTAGTTGATTCTTTCCTGTATTAATTATGAAATCAACTTCTTCAGCTATTATATCTTCTATTTCAATAAATTCTGCTTTGGTCAGTTTGGTCAGTTGGATTGTTTTCATTTTTTGATTTCTTTAAAAAATAATTGTAATCTTCCGGATTATTTATATTTGTAAAAGCTAAAATATTCTCTTCTAGATCCTTTACTTTAAAATAGGCAACATTTACCAATTCAAACAGGCCTCTTATTTTATAATTACCTGATGTAAGTATGTAATTATCAAGCGTTGTTAGAATGTTTTTATTATAGATTCCGTGTAATGGTTCCTTGAAATTATTAACTACCGGAATTGTAATATCTGATTTGTTTTTATTATGGAAGTCAATCTGATTCATAATTAATGTATTATTCAGAAATGGCATATCACAGGAAACAATAAATACATTTTCAAAACTTGAATTTTGTAATGCGGCATGAATGCCTCCCAACGGTCCTATTTCAGTGTAAGTATCACTTATCTTCCTGGCTTTGGTGCAATAGTTGTAAAGTTCCTTTTGATTGCTTACTATAATAATTTCAGAAAAAATTTCACTCAGAATATTCAATATTCTGTCAATTATATATTGATCTTCAAATTTTAGAAAAGATTTATTGATTCCTTTAAAACGAGAGTTTTTACCACCGGCAAGGATAGCTGCACTGAAATTTTGTATTTTAGTAGTTGAATGCATATTTAAATACAAAACTAAGTTATTTTATCTGAAAATGACAGATGTTTGTTGTTTTTTATTACGAATTGTATTCACAACTAAAGTTGGTTTATTAACTTAATGTCTGTAATGGAATAATTTGAATTTATTTAATTTTAAAATCCTATTTCATTCTTTCTTACTTATAATTAAAAAATTGAGTAAGAATAAGTTATCAATTATTCATTGTCTGTGTTTTCAGCATATCTGATTTTAAAATAGATGTTAGAGGTTATCCAATAGGGAAGGAGTTCAAAAATTATAAAAACATGTATAAATGGCTTCAGTGATTTATTTAGATAAAAAATCCCAACACCAATTAAGGAAATCTGAACTAAAAACAATGAATAACCCAATAATCTGATTTGTTTTAAATTGTTTCTACGGCTAAACTTAATTCCAAGTAAAAAATATTCTACAATTAAAAAAATAAGGGCAATTGTCGATAAAATACCAAATCCAACTAACAATGGTTTTTCCTGATCATTCATTTTTTGAATTAAGACCATGTTGTTTATAACCATTATAGCTACAGTAGATATATACAATATTGAATAACCGCAAATAAGACCATAAATTTGAGCCTTGATATTTTCAATATTCAGATATTTCCCGAAATTTGAAAAAAGCTGTAAAAAATATAATATTGAAGAAATAAGTACTAAACCATAAACAGTTATCGTAATATAAAAATTTGTTACTTCAAAAATCCTTATCAAATGTTGAAGTATTATTAGAATAACTAAAACTCCTATGTTGATGAGCGATTTGTTTATAATTGCTTTTTCCATATTGAGTAAGGTTTGAATTTATTAATCTGTATTTTTTTTATTTACATTGTGTTAGGATAATTTTATTAGTGTTTCATTATTTGAAGTATTACTGATAAAATATACTCAACGCCTATAGCTATAACAATAAAACCAATGATTCGGGATAAAGCATTTAATCCTGAAGCACCCAAAAATTTCACTATGATATTTGAACTTCTTAGTATAAAGAAGGTTAAAATGGAAATAGAAAGCATCGCTGCTGATAATATTATTATTTCTTCTATACTATTGTATGTCTGATTATAAGTTATCAATAAAGAAATTGTTCCGGGGCCGGCTAGCATTGGTATTGCTAAAGGTGTTAATGTGATGTCGGAACGTTTTGATGCGTCTACCTCTACAGATTTTTTCATTCCTTTGTGTCTGGAAAAACTACCGGTTAGTAATGCAAATCCTGAGGTTGTAATTATCATTCCTCCTGCAATTTTTAGTGATTGAATGCTGATTCCAAAGAATATCAGCAAATACTTTCCTAAAAAGAATGAAATTAAAAGGATAATAAAAACATTTAAAGAGGCATAAAATGCAATGCTGATAATTTCTTTCTTCGTTTTTTCCTTTGTAAGACCCAGAAAAACAGGAACTGTCCCTAAAGGATTCATGATAGAAAAAAGAGCTGCGAATACTACAAAAAATAAGTTCATTTTTATTTGCGAAATTAGGTATTTAGAACTTAATGGATATTATAATTCTATTAATTAATTAATTTAAAGTAAATAATTCGTGTACAAGCAACAAAAAATGAAAATTACTATTTATTTCACTTAGATCTTTTTGTTTAACCGAGAATACAAAATGTTTGCTTTTAATTTTTCAGTTTTATACTTACCAATACATTTAAATAAAAATGTCTGGATTAACTATGATTACAATGCTTTTAATAAAACTTGGATTTGTAATATTGTTTAAGATTAAATTCTAACATTTGAAACTTTAGTATTTAAAAAAACTTTAAATTCATTGACAAAAGAGAATATTGTTTAATTAAGTAATTGATCGACAAATGTGATTTGGTTTTGAAAAGTGGTTTGAAACGATTTTGAGTTTTAATAATGATTTAAAAATTAAAAATGATTTAATATTAAGTTAACTGTAAAGTTATATTGTCTTGATATTTTTGCATTTCATTTAAAATTAATCATAGGAGTTTTAGCATTTTTTGAACTTTTAAAGCTCTAAATATATTAAAAAAAGTAGTGTAGTTGTGCGAAATGATTGTCATTTTTAAGAACTAAATGTAATATCAAATTATGATATTATAGAAAGTAATTACATTGCACAAAACAATAATTGAATTCAAAATTATGATTTTATCAAATCTATCAAAGATTCAAAATTACTCATATTTAAACTCAGGATTTATAAAAGCTTTAAGGTTTTTGAAAAAGAATGATTTCTCAATATTTGAAAATGGAAGATATGATATAGAAGGAGATAGAATGTTTGCAATAGTTGATGAATTTATTCCAAAATCAATTTCTGAAATTCAATGGGAATCTCATGAGCAATACGCTATTATTCATTATATATTCAGAGGTGAAGAAAGAATTGGAATATCAAAAATTTCAGATCTTGAAAAAACCAGTGAATACCTACCAGAGAAAGATACAACGTTTTATAAAGGAGAAGGTCAGTTTGTAACGATTAAAGATGGTGACTTTATAATATTTTTTCCAAAAGAAGCACATACTTATGGGCTTTCATCTGGTAAAAATACTGTAATAAAAAAGGTTATTATTAAAATCAGAATTTTCAATGAAAAATAATTTTGAGAAATATTCAATTGTAACTAAGGATTTGTATAAATAGAATATCAGATAGTTAATCAATGCCTTAAGTTTGAATCAGAGGAGGAGCGTTTGTGAAATATAAGTGAATTTTTCCCTGTTTTATTTAATTTGTATTGACACCTAAATTTAATATTATGATACAAAAGTTGAAAATTGTTTTATACTCTGTTTTATAGAGATATTTATTAATTAATAGTAATTCAGTTGAATCCAAATGTATAAGCTTTATGTTTGCTAAAACTACTAACAATGACGAAAAATAAAAACCAATTAATAAAGGGCGGAATAATAACTAAGAAATTTTTATATGAAAACGATATTGAGTTTGTTAGTGAAAGTTCATTGTTTTTCTTTTATAGAAAAGGGCTTTATGTATATGTATTTGATAAATCTGATACCAATCACCCTGATGAATATTTATTGGTTGCAATTTGGGAAGATTAAATTCAAAAATTCTAGATTTAGAATGGCATAATACTTTATTGTTTATTGTAATAAGGATTTATAAAAACATGTTATTTTTTACTTTTTAATGTATCAACCAGAAATATAATTTAGAAATATATAAAAACTCCCATTTTAGGGAGTTTTTGTTTTTTCGTGGGCAATAAACAAAGGATTTGTTAATAATTGTTTGGAACAAACAAGGGAGGTAGTGCGAATTTTTTTTTCTGAATAAAAATCAAAATTCCTGTTTTTTATATTTATTAATTCAAAGGTTTTAAAGAAGCGATAAAATAGTATTATAAATAATTCTCATGGCTATCTTAGTTTTAAAAAATTGTTTCTCATGATTTTCAGACTATTCAGATACTATTCATCGCTTTTATTTCTTTATATCTATTTGATATCCAATTGTTTTGTATTTGATATGTGTATTTTTTTGATTCCATAGACTGTTCCTAAGAACAATAATATACTTAAGCCTCCATCAATAGGAGCTCCATTATTACCTTGGTTTCCATTTAATCCATGACCAGCTCCAGGTATTCCACTTCCGGGTGGTGGTATTGGTTGCGCAATTAAGCTTATAGTGGAAATCGTAATTAAAATAGCTAGAATTATTATCTTCATTTAACTTTAATTTTTTTGAATAATTAGAATAAAGCGATTTAACAATAAATTAAAAAATACTGTTGTAAAGAAGTAAATATATATGACAAAGCTGTTTGATAATTTCAGTTTATTCATTTATTGTTAATCGCTTAAATTTGAATTTACTACTGGCTTATTTCAGCCTGCTTTTTATATGAATTATTTATTTTTTTTACTCCGTATATTGCACTCATAGTGATAAATATACTCAAGCCACCATCAATTGGAGCACCATTACCTACTGGATTACCTTGTCCTACTGGACTATCTCCAGGATGAGGTGGCTGTTCATCAGCAACTAAATTATTTGACAAAATCGGTGATGATATCAGAAATAAAAGTACTATGATTTTTTTGATTGAATTTTTCATAATTATTATTTTTATATTAGTTTATTATTAAATGTTTAATAAATCAAAAGAATCCTTTTATTTATATAAAAGGATTCTTTAGTTTGGTATTTTACTTTATAAATACTTTTTTAGTATATATAGCTTTGTCTGTTATAACTTTAACCAAATAATAAGCAGTTGAATGTTCTAAATTTAAAGAATTAATTTTATTATTATTTCCAACTTTACTTTTAATTAGCTGACCCAGCATATTATATACTTCAATTGTTTTAATTACTTCAGCTGAATTTACATAAACTGTATTCTCATAAGAATAAATACTTGTATTTGATGTATTATTAGTTTCTTTAATCGAATTAGGTAGCATCATGAAATGTATTACAAACCTGTTAGCATTTTCACCAATTGTTCCATTGAATGAATAAATCGGGTTTTGACGTAAATCCTGAATATTTCCGGTAGAAATATCTTCTAATTTAATAGAAATATTTGCATCAAAACTATTTATATCAGATGCAGTTAAATTTATATTTCCGGCAACACCTAATCTGATATTCAAAGGAATAGCTGCAGGTAAAGAACCAAATACATTGATTGATAATTCATTATTATTAGCTATAGAATATATCTGAGGGATATTATTATCAGTTACAAATAATTTATTTGCATCATATAATGCATCATATCCATTAGTAGCAATAGTGTTGTAAACGACATTAATTTCATCAGTATATGTACCTTTTTGAGCTTTTACTTTTAATAAATTACTGATAGTTGAATTAGTACTTTTCTGTAAAGGTTGAAGATTATGGATTCTGTTTGCATTTGAAAATACAACACCATCAGTATTCATTCCTTTAACGAAGAAAGCCTGCATTGGAGATAAATATTGATTACCACCATTCACACTACCACCAATTGCACTATAAGTTGAATAAAGCTGTAAAGTCTGATTCCAAACTCTGACAGCCTGTCCATTCACATTTGTTAAATTCAGTGTGTTCCAGTCAATAGCAGAAACAAAAGGATTTCCGATGAAATTCCAACCTGCTTCAGTAGGTAAAGTTTGACTAGCTGTATTTAGAGCACCAGTAAATGTTAACGTTGGATTTGGAGTTGAATTGGTTTGTGTATCAGCCCAAACAGCATAACCTTTTAAAGGAAGAAGAGGAGTTGTTGAATTCGTAATCAGACTTGTCCAACTACCATTGCTGAATCCTTTAGCATAAATACTTGCTTGTCCAGTTCCTAAGTAGAATGCACTTGAAGTAGATGACTGAACAGGTATTGAAATCATATGCCATTTGTTTCCGCTTATGTAACATTTAATAGTTGAATTCCCATTAATGGTTAAAAGACTATTGTCTAATAATGATGCTGTACCTGTTGAATCAGATTGTACAGTTAAATTATTGATAATAACAGGAGAACTAACAGTTGGATAATTAGCTAAATTAGTAGGTATTATTACATTCTGATCCTGAGTAGGAGTTAATCCTTCCGACCAGTTTGAAGCTTTGTCCCAATTATTACCAGAGTTTCCGTTCCATGTATTATCCTGCGCAGATTTTACAACTTTGAAAGCATCAAAAAGTGTTGAATTACCGACGCTGTCAACTGTATATGTTGATATTGTAATAGTATCAGTACTTACTGTAATATTACTAAAAGTTGGTTCTCCTGTTTGTCCAAATCTACCGGTAAACATACCAAAATAGTTGGTTACACCAAGACCAGCTTCAACTGCTGCCATTTGAGCCTGTGAACGTGGTTCGTATTTTTTTCTTCCTCCAGAATTGTTTAAGAAATAGAGTGTACCTTGCTTGGTATTAAAAGTACCACCTAATAAACCTGTAACGTTTTCACGTGGAGTAGCTGTTACTATTTGTTGATTACTAACAGCGTTAGGTATTAATGTAATATTTTTAATAGGTCCCATAACTTCATAAATATGATCATGACCTTGTAAAGCCAAATCAATTTTTAAACTGTCAAAAACTGGACCCATTTTCAAACGAACTGTTTTACCGTCGCTATCACTCTGATGACTTCCACTACCTGTGTACATGGTTTTATGATAAAAAGCTATTCTCCATTTTACTTCAGGATGGGCTTTTACCTGAGTATTCATCCAGTTAGCCAATGAATCTAAATAACCGGCAGTACTGTAATTTTCATAAGTTAAAGCCATAAATAAAGCATCACCATATACAAAAGAATAAACGCTACCAGGTACAGTTGCTTTAGCATAGTCAAATGCAACTGAATCTGTATTCATGTGGTAGGTAAAGTTTTTATTGGATGATATATCATGATTTCCTTCAACAGTTACAAATGGATTTTTCATAAAAATATCCTGTTGTGTTTCAAAGAATTGTTCATATTCCCATTCTGAATTATTAGTTCCTGAAGTTTCAATTAAATCACCACAACTTAACCAGAAGTTTGTATTTGGATACATAGTTTGAGCTGCATGGGTTGTTTTTTGAGAAATATAAAACATTGCATCAGTATTAGCCTGTGGATCTGTAAAATATACAAATGAGAATGGCTCTTTAGTAGCCTTAGCAGTTTTAAAAGTTCCAATTTCACTCCATGCTCCATTTTTACCTACTCTGTAAGAATATTGGGTATTTGGTGTTAAACCTTCTGCCAATGCTTTATTAAACATATAAGACATCTTGGTATTATTAGGAAGTCCTGTTAAAGCTAATAAACCGTTAGCGCTAACATTATAATTAAGGTTCTTAGCAGAATCACATCTTGCATTTACTACCATAAATGGAGTTGCAAATGCTAAAGTATCTGTTGCATTACCTGCCACTATCTGAACCTGTCCACCTGTTACACCTGCATTGGTAAACCAGTTGAATGCCATTTTGGTTTTAGGATCTTTATTAAGATTCATTACAATGTTATAAGGCATTGATGATGGTTTCATCTTAGCAAGCGTAGTTAACATATTTGCATAATTTGCAGAATCTTTATTAGCGATTAAAGCTTTTTGAGCTCTTAAGAATAAAGTCCAGCTTGGTACGGTATAATCAGCTTGATTAAATGTACTAACAACTTGAAGTATAGAATCAATAGGAGTAGTTTTAACAACTTTGAAAGCATCAAAAAGTGTTGAATTTCCTACACTATCAACAGTGTAAGTAGAGATATTGATAGAATCTGTACTGATAGTTATGTTACTGAAAGTAGGTTCGCCTGTTTGACCAAATCTTCCTGAAAACATACCAAAATAATTTGTAACGCCGAGACCTGCTTCAACTGCCGCCATTTGAGCCTGTGAACGTGGTTCATATTTTTTTCTTCCAGCTGAATTATTTAAGAAATACAACGTACCTTGTTTTACTTCAAAAGTACCACCGAGTTTTCCGGTAACATTGTCTCTTATAGTTGTGGTTACAATTGTTTGGTTAGAAACTGCTCCGGGAATTAATGTAACATTCTTTATTGGTCCCATGATTTCATAAATATGATCATGACCTTGTAATGCTAAATCTATTTTTAAACTATCAAAAACAGGTCCCATTTTCAAACGAACTGTTTTACCATCTGAATCACTTTGGTGACTTGAACTTCCTGTATACATTGTTTTATGATAAACTGCGATTTTCCATTTTACTGTTGGGTTAGCTTTTACCTGAGTATTCATCCAGTTAGCCAATGAATCCAAATAACCGCTTGTGCTGTAATTTTCATAAGTCAGGTGCATAAATAATGCATCACCATAAACATA
>JBMOKG010000090.1:0-16459 GCA_049315385.1 Bacteroidales bacterium | reverse complement strand
TGTAATAGCTAACCTAAATATCAGAGGTGCCAATGGGGAATGGATTGAATTATTACGATATATTACACCCTATGCAACAGCTTGTGGAGATAGTATTGATGTAACTGATTTTGCATCTCAATTACAAGGTAAAGTCGATATTTCGGCAAACTTTCCCGGGAAATCAAAAGTAACAATCTCATTGATCTATAAAGAAGGAACGCCAACATATAAATATTCCTGGATGGACAAATTATGGTTAGGATCTTATCCTTTCGGCTCATGGACTTCCGGAGGTGTTGCACTACAACCCGTCGAAGTCCGTCAGTTGAAATTAAGTGATACTAATATTACGGCTGCTTATTTAAGGGTGCTATCTTCAGGACATGGATGGGGTGATAATAATACCGGGAATGCTGCTGAATTTTATGATGCTACCCATAATTTTAAAATTAATGGAAGCGTTGCGTTTACTCAGCATCTTTGGAGAACCTGCAACCCAAATCCTTCAGGATGTATGCCTCAAAGCGGTACCTGGCAATACAACCGTGCAGGCTGGTGTCCTGGATCAATTCCAATGCTTTCCCGTTATGACGTTTCCTCAAGAATCGGGAATGATGTAAATTTAAAGTATGAATTTTCACCCTCTTATGTAGATTTATGCAGTGCTCAAAATCCAAATTGTATCACTGGTACTACCTGTACTGATTGTTCAAATACTGAAAATCCACGCATCATGGTAGCCGGTACATTGGTTACTTATTTCGGAGGAGTTCCTCCTGCATTATCAGTAGATAATATGGATTTCTTTAATCTGAATGTTTATCCTAATCCTTCCAAAGGTATTTTTAATTTATCTGCCGGCAAACGTTTCAATACTATTGCTGTTGTAAAAATATACAATTTGCAGGGAATGCTTGTGAGAGAATTTAACTGGAACGGGGAAGAAACGATACTTAATTTATCAGAATTCTCAAATGGTATTTATGTGATGAAGCTTACTAACAGGGATGGTTCTGAAATTAAAAAGCTGATTATACAATAAATATTATTTCTTTAAAAGTATGTAATTTAATTCCCAAAGATTTAATTTACAGTTCACAAAAAAACAGCCGGTAGTTTAAAAGCTATTGGCTGTTTTGTTTTGATTGCTCTTTTAATTTTAAAAAGATCTATATATCGTCTCAATAGA
The DNA here is from genome assembly GCA_049315385.1 of Bacteroidales bacterium. Lineage (GTDB taxonomy): Bacteria > Bacteroidota > Bacteroidia > Bacteroidales > JACABE01 > JACABE01. Next base: position 15,288 of record JBMOKG010000090.1, on the reverse strand, counting down.
TATATAGATTAATTAGGAAAAGAATTTTGCCCTGTTAAGTATTCAAAAAGCAATTTCTACAAACGTAATTAGTAATTTTAATTTCGTAATTGACTATGATCTTCCTAATATTCTGATGTTTTTAAGAATGATACTCACATCATTCATCGTTTTGTAGTCGCGGGAATAAAGCAGGTTGAGTTTTTCTGTGGTTTCTTCATTCAGTGTTTTGTTAGTCAATACATCACAGGGAGTCAACACTCCTTTCTTGATAGAAGGAAGCATTTTAAGATCTGTATGTTTTGAGATAAAATATCCTACCCATGTTTTTTGAGCAAACAGTACTTTTAAAATATTGATTAAGAAACCAAAAGGATATTTTTGGATAAAGAGAAGAACAGGGGAGGTGCTAAGTAAAAACAATGCAAAAACTGTATCCAGTAATCTTTTGTTCCTTTGATTATGTGGTTTGTTAATCGTATTGATATCGATAATATATAAATCACCTGAAGTATTGATGGAATTACTTCCAATCAGGAATAAACTTTCAGGAGGAGCAATTTTGTATTCTATGGTTTTGTTTCTGAGTTCCGACATATTGCTGATGATGGCTGAAGCTGATAAACTTTTTGCACAAAAGATTACTTCATCAATTTTATAGATTTCGATGATATCGTTTATTTGAGATAAATTACCAATAAAATTCTGCGTATTTGATAGTGTAGTTGTATTAACCAGTCCGATAAATCCCGGATTAATATTGGTTTTTCTTAGCAAATCAGCAACTCTTTCGGCTTCATCTGCATCTCCTGCAATTACAAATCTTTTATTGATATTTTCACCTAAACGATAGGCTTTAATTCTTGTAAGATGAAAAATAAATCTCAATATCAGCATTGATAGCATACTCCAGCTTGCACCCAGAAATATCATCACTCTTGAAAACCTGAATGAAGTTGGGAGTAAGGCATAAATCACCAGAATAATTACAGTTCCAATGGCAATTCCTTGGAATACTTTGCTTAATTTATGTGGTTTTTCATAACCTCCGGCAAAGAAAAAACTTAGTAACCAAATCAGAATATAAGCGGGTACTACCAGAAGAATGTATTCAATCGGGTAATAATCATAATCAGTAGAGAAAAAGTAATGAGACCAATAGTTTTTAAGTAAATAGATTCCACCCCAGATACTTAGAAAGTCCAGCACAGGCAATAATAGATTGCTGAATACCCTTTTGATAATTGCTAAAAAAGCCCTTAGATAAATTGCTGTATTGATAAGTATTGAAAAAAGCAGGGCATTTTTTTGCGAAAAATGTTTCTGAGCAAAAATAATCATGGCATTGTAGAAAACAAATACATAGTTTACACTGCTTTTCTTAGTGCTTTCTCCTTTGTAATGAATAATTCTTGTTTCGGGAAAGTAAATGTTTTTATAACCAGCTTTGATGATACGGTAAGAAAGGTCAATGTCTTCACCGTACATAAAGAAAGCTTCATCGAGTAAGCCAATTTCATCTAATACGCTTTTACGCATCAGCATAAAAGCACCAGCCAGTATTTCTATTTCGTGGGTCTGATTATTATCTAAATAACTTAAGTGGTATTTCCCGAATTTCTTTGAATAAGGGAATAATTTAGCCAGCCCAAATATTTTATAAAATGCAACTTCGGGTGTGGGTAATCCACGTTTGGATTCAGCTAAGAAATTTCCCTGTCCATCTATCATTTTAACACCCAGTCCACCCGTTGTCGGATGAGCATCCATAAACTGAATTGTCTTTTCAAAAGTATCACTTTCAACAACCGTATCAGGATTAAGTAATAAAATGTATTCTCCTTTTGCTAGCTCTATTGCTTGATTATTAGCCTTGGAAAAGCCTCTGTTGTCTTTATTTTCAATTAATTTTACTGTTGGAAACTTATCTTTCAGCATTTTTACTGAAGCATCTACAGAATTATTGTCTACTACAAATATTTCATTTTCAATATGCTCACAGGCAATCTGAACAGAATGCAAGCATTGTTCCAAAAAATATTCAACATTGTAATTAACAATAATAATTGATAGTTTCATCTCTAATTTATCATTTTTTGAGGGATAATTAATAAGTGATTAAAGTACTTAGAATACTTAGAGTACTTAGAGTACTTGGAGTACTTGGAGTACTTAAATAAACTCAATAACTTAATATCTCAATAACTTAATAACTCAATAACTCAATAACTCAATAACTTAACACTTAATAGCTTAACACTTAACCCTTTTTCCTACTGCATTGGAATTAAAAAAGCGATTCCAATCCCAAGTAAAACCGTTACAAATTTTTGTATATTATATTGATGATTTTCGCTGGTTTCAAATAATATAGAAGTAGAAACATGCAGAAAAATACCTACAACCACACCTAGTATCATGTCAAAATAGTTGCTTAAATTACCTGTCATTTCCGAATTTATCAAATTACTCGTCATGGAACCGGCTGGAGTCATGAGTGCAAAAAAAGCTAAATATAACAAAGCTCGTTTTTTTGTTAAACCTCTTTGCAGAAATATACTCATTAATACTATTGAAATCGGAATATTGTGGATGATAATACCAACAGTGAGCGAATGTTGAACTTGTTCATTAAAACTTGTTACAATTGGCATGCCTTCTAAGAATGCATGAATACAAATTCCTATCATTAAACCAATAGGTGCAACTTTTGGGAAATGTTCCTGATGGTTGTGTTGTTCAATACATTCATGTGCATGTCCATGTCCATGTTCTATACCTTTTGTCAGTAGTTCAAGCAAAAGTTGTAAAACAAAACCTATCAGAATAAAAGCACCAATGTTGGCATTTCCTTTAGTGAATATTTCAGGTACTAAATTTAAAAAGCTGATTGCTAATAAAAAAGCTCCACTAAAAGCCAATAGTAGTTTTAATACTTTTGGGTTTTCCGTTTTAAAAAGGAAGAGAGTAGAACCACTGGCAATCACAGTGATAAATAAAAAGGAATAAAGAATTAAATGTTCCATACATAATTGGATTATAGTGCAAAAATAAGCAATTAATTTTTAAGTATATCAATTAATGCCAGAAACACATTACAACAAGATAAATCAAGTTTATATGTGTTATTTCTTAAAAGGGTTTCTAAAAATTAGATTTTTCGAGGCAAACAAGATTTTAAAATCGCAGTTTACTAATGTAAATGAGGATTTTAAAATTGAAGTTCAACGAAGAAAAAGCAATTTTTAGAAGTCCCGTAAAGAATACTATCATTTTCATTTTATTGTCATAGTGAAATCATGGTTGATTTTCCTATAAGCACTTCCGATATTGCCGATTAAATCTCCGGCAATAAGGGACTCTTCTGAAAATTCTTCAGCATACAAATCTCCTGCTTTACCATGAAGATAGACACCTAATATTGCAGCTTCCAATGGTGTATAATTCTGCGCCAGCAAGCCGGTAAGAATTCCTGTTAATACATCTCCGCTTCCTGCAGTTGCCATTCCAGGATTACCGCTACTGTTAAAATAACAATCACCTTCAGGCGTAGTAATTGCAGTATGTGCTCCTTTTAAAACAATATAAATCTGATGTTTTACAGATAAATCCCGTTGCAGCTGATTGCGTTCAAAATCATTTACAGCTTTTTTTGTTATTCTTTCGAACTCCTTAAAATGTGGTGTTAATATGCTGTATTTTGGAACTGATTTAAGCCAGTCTATATTTTCACCAATTATATTAATTGCATCTGCATCAATTACCATTGGCTTTTTATACTGAAGAAGTAATTCTTTGAAACCATTTTGAGTTAAAATATCTTTTCCAATTCCGGATCCAATCCCTATAACGTTATATTGATCAATACTATGGATGTTTGTAAATATTTTTTCATTAAAATCTGGTTCGCACATGGCCTCAGGAACCGCAGTTTGTAGAATTTCAAGTCCTGATTTAGGTAAGTGTAAGCTAAGTAAACCGGCTCCGCTTCTCAGACATGCTTTGGCAGAAAGTACAGCTGCACCCATTTTTCCCATACTCCCGCATATAAGTAAAGCATGGCCAAAATTACCTTTATGAGCTGTTTTATTTCTCGGATGATAGATTGTTTCGATTAATGCATCATCAGTTAAATAGTTTTTAGTTATAGCAGTTTTGATGAAGCTGGCTGATAATTTGATGGGTAATAATTTCCATTCTCCAATATATTGATTGTTCTGAGGAAACATAAAAGCCAGCTTAGGCAACTGAAAGCTAAGTGTAGTATTTGCTTTTATTACAGTGTCTTCAGAATCGTTCGATTTATCGCAAAATAAACCAGAAGGAATATCAATGGCTATAATTTCGTTTGAAAGAGCGTTGATAAATTTAATAACTTCTGCAATAATGCCTTCAGTAGCTTTATTTAAACCAGAGCCTAAAATAGCATCTATAATAATATTTCTTTCAGGGATGACTGGGATTTCTTCTATTGAATTTATTTCAAAAAAAGTAACATTTAATGCTGTTAAACGATTCAAATTTATTTCAAAATCCTTAGATTTATTTTCTGAATGATTTATGATAATTACCTGAACAGGATTAGCAGAACTATAACACATTCTGGCAATTGCCAGGCCATCACCGCCATTGTTTCCCATTCCGCAAAATATACTTATTCCTCTGGAAACATCAAGGTTGTAATTTAGCCAATGCATACAGGCTGATGCTGCCCTTTCCATTAAATCTATTGATAAAACAGGCTCATCCTGTATCGTAAAAGCATCAGCAGCTCTGATTGATTCTACAGCTAATATTTTCATGATTTTTAAGTTTTAAAAATGATAGTTTTGCTTTATATTAATTTAAAACTATTTACAAATACAAACTTCTAGTTATTCAATTTATTATCTTCTTCTGTTATATCATCCACTAAATAATATCCATCATCCTCTTCATCGTCTTCTTCCCAATGATACTCATGTTTTTGTGGCCCTTCTTTTTTATAGTAAATTGCATATACAATACCAGCAATCAATCCCATTAAGTGTGATTCCCAGGAAATTTCCTGTTGGAAATTATTAGGGAAAATACCCCAGATTAAACCACCGTAAATAAAAAGAACAAACATTGAAAGTGCCATTAAACGGGTATGCTTTCTTATAATACCACTTACAAAGATAAATGCAGCTAATCCATAAATTATACCACTTGCACCAATATGCCATGCCGGACGAGCCATTATCCATACCCAGGTATTGGTGGTGAGATAGATAGAAATGAAAATTTTAAAGCCAATATCTTTATAAAAATAGAAAAGTGCAGTACCTAGAATAAAAAGAGGTATAGAATTAGCATACAAATGTTTAATATCAGCATGTATGAAAGGTGAAAATATAATACCGGGTAAACCTTCTGCTTTTAAAGGGTAAATTCCCAAAAAATCGAAATTGGTGTTGAGCATATATTCAACAAACTTTACTAACCATATAATAATTAGCATTGCAAGTGGAAAAATTATACTGTTGATTAATCTTTTCTTTTCTGCATTCATAGGTCTAAATTCTCCGGATATTAATTAGCAAATCTAATTTAAAAAATTACATAAAGCTGAATTTTGATAAATTATATTTTATTTGATAAAAGAACAATCCATTACGCTTAAGGTTAAATTTGATTGTAGATTTTCAAACAAGATGACAAATTTTAAATTTTTCATGAATTCTTAAATATGATTTTAAATCGTATGAAAAAATGTATACTTTTGACATATTAATTATAAATAATATGAAGAAACAGATTTTGCTTATTATGTCACTTATTTTTGTGCTAAAATTTTCATTTTCTCAATCATATTTCAGCGAAATTCTATCCTTTCAACAGGAAATGAATGCTGACTTTTCAGATTCGATTAAATCACCATTACTGAAAGAGGATTTGAAAACTTTCAAACGACTGGAATTCTTCCCTATAGATAGTGTGTTTCGTATTGAAGCAGCGTTTATCAGGACGCCTTTTGAAAATCCATTCCCAATGAAAACAACAACTAGCAGAGCTCCAATGTATGTTAAATATGGTGAAGCTATTTTTACATTTGAGAACATTAAATGTAAACTGAATATTTACCAGAGCCTGGATCTGATGAAGAAAGAAGGATTTCAGGATTATTTGTTTTTACCATTTACCGATGCCAGCAATGGTGACGAATCTTATGGTGGCGGAAGATATATTGAATTAAAAATACCTGAGAAGGATAAAATACGTATTGATTTCAACAAAGCATATAATCCATATTGTGCTTATAATCATAAATATTCCTGTCCGATACCTCCTGCTGAGAATAATTTGCCTTTAGAAATAAAAGCCGGTGTAAAGAAATATCATTAAGATAGTTATATAAAAAAAGCTGCTAAAGAAAGCAGCTTTTTTTATATTAAAAACATACTATTTTATTAATAATTTTGAAGTAAACCTTTTGTTTTCAGAAACTAAACTTACAAAATAAGTTCCGGTATTCAAATTATCCAGGCTGATTTGCTGAGAATTTAAATCTGTGGAATTTAGTTTTTGAATATGAACAGTTTGTCCTAAAATATTGTAAATGCTTAAACTAAATGTTTCATTTTCCAGCAAATCGAGTTTAATTGAAAAATTACCATTGTTTGGGTTAGGATAAATAATAAAGTCAGTATTCTGATTTATATCACTGATATTGCTTGGGTCAAACTGAGCTGCACCATCAAAATAAACACTTGAAGCGGTTGTGAAATTATTACTTCCAAAATTAACCATTAACAATGGATATCTTGCCATAGCTCTCCAGAATATGAAGCGATTATCTGTAGTTGATTGACCCTGAGTTACTCCAAAGCCAGTGAGTAATGCTGCAGGAGCAGCAACACCATTCATGTAAAAACTATCAGTTTGAACTGTCATCCTTTTTACCATTAACACATCGTAAGCTATACTTGCACCCGAAGCAGTGGGAACCCTCATTTTTCCCCAACCAACCACAGTATCTTTTCTTACCGTATTTGTTACTTTATTACATGGTGCATTGCTTAAACCGTACGAAGCAATTGTAAGATCAAATTTTACCAGACTTCTTACTGATGAATTCCATGAAGTACTCATAGTTGTTGGAAAAGGCATCACATAAGAAGGACTATTGTATATGCAGTATTGGCTAAGAAAAATACAGGAATCGTTTGGGTTTCCCGTTAATGTAATGCCGTAACGTTGATTTTTAAGCGTAAAACCCAATGTATTAACACCATTGGCCGATACCTGCGTATAACTGTCATAATAATAATACCAGCCAGGTACAAATAAAGCAGAATTACTGGTATCAGCATAAGTTGCTGACGGAAAATTTATATTGGATGGCGTAACATGGTAAAAAGAACTTGTAGCGCTAGCTGTTAAGTTTGAGAAATTCCAAACCTTATTTGTTCCAGCGGCTGGTAAGGTAAATCCGGTAAGACTGGCTCCTACGGGTGTGTATATACCTGTTGTAAAATTGGTATTTGATTGGTAAAGGGTAATTTGTGCTTTACTGTTTACATAAAATAATAAAGCCATACATAAAAAGAATACTTGTTTTTTCATAATAACTTAATTTTTGTAAATAAATATATTTTTATCTAACAAAGATACAAATGAAAAAACTTAAAATCTTATTTCTATGCTAAATTGTTAATAAATAATTAAAGTTATAATTTATTAACAATCAATTTCTGCTTAAAAAATAGTAATAACGATGAATTCACTTTATGAAAATTTTATTAAACATTTAATTTAAAAATGATTTTTTTCAGCTATTAATTTTGTATTAGGATATTCAGACTATATCATTCTTCATTTATAATTCCCATTTTCTTCATCAGGAAACTGGCATTTAATTTTTGACTGATGCCTTTTTTTAGTTTATAGTCAAATATCAACTGGTCATTCGTTAATTCAACTTCAAAGCAATGATTACTAACAATATCTGGATATTTATTTTCTAATTCACCTATACTTAAGTCGTGAGTAGCAATTATTACAATTGCATGCTGGCTAATCAGTTTTTCAATCAATCCAAGAGAACCCAGTTGTTTATCTTTAGTATTGGTACCACGAAGTATTTCATCAAGAACAACAAAAGTGTCGGATTGTGCTTTAACATGTTCAATAATAGCTTTTAATCTTATTAATTCTGCATAGAAATAAGATTCATTATTGGCCAGTGAATCCTGGATTTTAATACTTGAAAGAAGATCGCAGGGTTTGAATACTAAACTTTTTGCACAAATGGGAGCACCTTTCATTGCTAGTAATAGATTAACTGCTATTGTCCTCAAAAATGTGCTTTTGCCAGCCATATTTGCACCGGTAATAATCATTACAGATGGTGTTCCGCTAAAATGAACACTATTGTTGATTCTTAAGGAAGGATGTAACAATGGATGCCCCATTTCTTCAGCTTCAAACAGAAATTCTTTATCGGAAGGATGTGGATAGCAAACTTCATTTTGATTATTATAGGCAAAACTAGCATAGCTTATCATTGCATCTATTTGTGAAAGTGTAGAAAACCAGGATTTTATTCTGTTTTTGTGTTTAGCTTTCCATTTTTCCATACGGCAATAAACCTGAATGTCAAATACCAGTATTGTATTTAAAAGAAAGGATACGATGAGGTTATAACGTATGTCGAAACTATTGAGTAATTTAAAAAGTGATCTTAATGAATTGCTGGCTTTTTCATCTTTTCCCTTTAATTCATGTTGTAATTCTGATAAATATGCTGATTCAAAGTTCTCATTTTCAATCAGACGGATAAGGCTGGTGTATTTTTCGAAAGTTTTAGCTGTTTTGCCTAATTTATTATGAGCTTTGCTAATTCTCTTACTGTTCATTCCCACTATACCTAAACTCAATAATATGGGTAAACTTAGCGAATTTAAAGAGAAAATACCGAAAGCTAAAAATGTATACCAAATCAGATTTATTAATGGAATTATTATGATAATCAAATCTAACAGCTTTAATTTTTCGGTGGATTCTTTTAACCAGTTTTCAAGACTTTCAATTTCTTTTCCGTTTTCGGATATGAATAATCCATATGCCTGAAAGTTATGCATAAAATCTGTTTTCGCTGAAAGTTCTTTAATGGCTTGCTGTTTCTTAAATATTATATTAATATTTCGTTCAGCGCAACATAGATCATTGGCCAGTTTGTCTTTCCCAATTTTTGTAGAACAACGGTTCAGATACTGAAACAGAGAGCCTTTTCCAAAAATATCAAAATCTTCGACAAGATGAGGGTTTAGATAAGTGTATTCGCTCCCACTTGGTTTATCTAAATATTGATGATTCAGATATTTCAGTTCATTCTGATTGATATTCAATTTATTGGAATGAAATTTTTCTTTGTATGAATATTTCAGGTCGAATTTTACAATTATCAGGAAGATTATTAAACTGATAAATGAAAATACCAGGAACAGATAGTTGTTGTTATATTTTATAAAAAGGATAATAAAAGCAATTACTAAAATAAATGTGACAAATCGGGCAAAGTAAAGCCAGGCAATTGTTGTTCTGATTTTTTTTAAATCAGTTTCTAGTGCTAATATTTTAGTATTATAATAATTATAAACTGTATCTTGCATAAAAAGCTTTGTTTTTATGATTTTAAATTTTGCTAAACAGGAGCGTAGTGAGACGCTAAGCCGAGCGAAGGAATGTAACGATCAATAAATCGTCTTGCCTGGCTAATCGTAGCGTCCCGCTAAGATTTTTAGTTAAAGTTATTAATAGTTTCTTCTATATTAACTGGGTCGTAGCGAGACGCTCTAAGTCTAGCGAAGATTATTTTTAATAAACAAGGTTTTCTTTTCATTATATTCTTGTACCTAAATTATTTACTGCAAATTACGGCATCAAGTATTTAAAATGCATAAGTAATTCCAGCCATCAGACTAAATCTTTGGTTGGGGTAATTATACCAGTTCTGGTAACGCATGGCCGCTAAGTTGTTAAGGTTGATGAAGCCGGAAAGTATTTTAGAATAACGGTATTCCAGTCCAAAATTTACGTCAAACATACCGCTGATTGTTTCTGATTTCATGATGCTATTTACATAGGTTTTTGCATACATTTTGGTAAAAGTGTAAATTTCAGCCCGGCAAATAATTTTATTGCTGATATTGTAACGCATTGTTAGTGATGCATCAAAACCGGGTTTGTGCCAGGCTTCTGCTTCCTGATCTGTTGAATAACGATAGAGATTGCCTTGCAGTGTGATATTCATCTTTTCGTCATATTTAAAAAGCAGGCTTGCACTTATTTTTAATAAATTTACGTTGTCGTAAACCACCGTAAATTTATTGTGTGCTATATTCATGGTGTCATTTACAAACAATGGCATATTGTCGGTTGTAGCATTTGATATACTGGCATTAAAATCAATTGCTTTGGTTAAACTTGTATTGATGCCGCCATAGATTTCAAATTTTTTATTGGAGAATCCTAAAGGAGCGATTGTGCCGATGTATGGGTTTTCGTCAGAAATAGATTTAAAACTGTTTTTGTTCAAACCTCCGGTAAATCCTCCATATACTTTCAGAATCTTAGGAATAACAGACAAACTTGCTTCAATATTAGGATAAATATGTAATTTAGAAGCAACTCCGGTTGTGGTTGCAATACATGCATCTAAACCTATAGAAAACATATATTCACCAAAATTAGTACTGATAAATGGTTTAAAATCCAAGATCATACTGTTGCCGGATGGCAATAAATCGCCTCCGTTATTATAGTAATCAAGGCTGGTTTTTATTCCGATTGTTTGCTGATCGGTAAAATCAAAAATCTGAAGACTTTTATCAAGATTAATTCCTAATTTTATATTATTTTCATGTGATTTATAGTAATCAGATAAGTTGTAAAATCCAAGTGAAAGCTGATGATTTATGTTGTTGGAATCTAAATAATTGCTGGTATAAGCAGTGTTGAAACCTACCAATGTATAGCGTTGGTAAGTATCTTCGTTAAATAAAGGAAAATCTGCTGGTTTATAGCCATAATAATGTACAGCATCTCTATGGAAAAATAACTCCCCATCTATTGTCGCTTTTTTGAAATAATTTCTTCCATATACTTCAATTTCATTATTGGAGAAATTACTGTTTGAATAATCTGTGATGCTACCGCTTGAAGAAAGATGTTTTGCATGTAAACCAATGGCATAAGTTTTTGATCTAACCGAATTGGCAAATAATTCAAAATAAGGCGTAACATAAGTACCAAATCCAGCTTTTATCAGATTTTTATATAGTTTTACAATAGGGTCACCCACAATTACTGCAGGTTTGATGGGTTCAATCTGAAAGCTTGTAGCAATTTTTGTTGATTGGATTCCATAACTGAATTTAGGTTGTTCAAATACTGAATCTTTTATATTAGGGCTGAAATTAATTTTGAAAGCATCTGAGATTGTAGGTTCGTAAGCTGCAACAACTGTAACCTCATTTTTGTTATCATCAACCTGACTAAAAGAATTGGTAGTTAGCAGACCAAAACTCAGCATCAGCATTGTTTGATAAATTAATTTTGAATTGATATATTTTCCTGACATTGTCATAATTTTTTAATTTTAAATAAAGTTTAGAGCTAAGATTAAAAATCCTGGTTATTAATCTTAGGTGTAGAGTTATCGGAATTTTTATCTAAGTTAATTTTGATTTCATTTTCTTTCTCTTTATCCTCTTTTTCTTTTTTCTTGGCTTCTTCTGCTTGTTTCTCCATTGCAAGTATAGCATTGAATTTATCGTTGGCAATTTTCACAAGATCTGCACCTTCATATTTATCAATAATACTTTGCAATGTAGCTTTGGCTTGTGGATAATTCTGTTGTTGTACATAAATGTCAGACCATAAAATCAATATCTTAGCCAGCCAGTATTCGCTTGAAGGAGCTGCACTTATATACTCGTAAATGATACTTTCGGCTTTTGTGTAATTACCGGTTTTAAACTGTATCAATGCAATATTGTATTTAGCTTCTGCACTGATTTCTCCATTTTTTGATTTTGAAAGAATTACAAATTCTGTTTGTGCCATAGAAATGCTATCCATAGCCATTGCAGATCTGGCGATAGTATAATGGGCTTCATCAATGTATTCATTTGAAATTTTCGGTGTATTCAGTAAAAGTGTAGAAGAAGCAATTGCTATATCGTATTTGTTCATCAGATAGCTGTTACGCATGATACCAATACGAGCAGTAAGTATATTGTTATTAAATTCTGCAGTTGTATCCAGGCGTAAATAATAATTTAATGCTTTTTCATAATTTTTTTGTTTGTAAGCAATATCTGCTGAATTGAGTAATGCTTTTTCAGAGAATTTACATTTTGGAGTTGTAAGTACATACTCATATCCGCTTAAGGCATTTGTTAAATTTCCTGATTTATATTCACATTCAGCTTTATAGAAATTAGCTTCAACAAGAAAAACACCTGATGTGAATTTTTTGATATAATTGCCAAAACCAGCAATAGCTTTTTCACATTCGCCATCCATATATCGGTTTTCAACTGCAATATAAGTGATAGAATCCTGTTCTTCGTTGCTTATATTTGCAGAAGGGTAAGCTTTAACAGTTTCAAGAAATTCATCAACTTTATTCATTTCAACATAAATATTCTTCATGGTAATCAATGCTTCTTTGGCTGTTGTAGTTCCCGGGTATTTTTTAATTACTTTGTCCAGTGTTTGGACTGCAAGCTCATTGTGTCTCATATTGTATTGAATCAAACCAATTTTAAGTAAAGCTTCTCTTGCATAAGAACTATAGGGATATTTTGTTGTAATTTCTTCGTAATACTGAAGTGCTTTTTCATTGTTTTCTAAAATCAGATAGGTAGCTGCCAGTTCAAAAATGGCTGCTGCAATATAGGTTGATTTTTTATTATTATTCACCAAAATAGAAAGTGTAGTTGTTTTAGCTTCAAATTTTCCCTGAGCACCAAGTGATAATGCTTTTTGATATAAAGCATAATCATTGTCAGCTTGTTTTAAAGCAATAGCTTTGTCGTAATTCTCAATAGCATTCGCATATTCTTTTGAAATGAAATAGCAATCAGCAGTACGCAATAACGCATCATTTCTAAGTGTTGGTAATTCTTCCTTAGCATTCAGATTGAATTTTTTAAAATATGTTAATGCTTCAGTGTAGTTTTTTTGATGGAAAAAAATATAGCCGATATTATAGTTAGATGTATTGTATTCTGCTAAACTATAAGCTCCTGATGATACCTGAAATTTTTTGTATGATTTCAAAGCATTATCTGTATCTTTCAGACGGTAAAAGGCTTCACCAATCCAGTTGTAACTTAGTGCGACCAAAGGATCGTTATAATCATTTTCGATGGCAGTTTTGAATAGGAGCTGTGATTCTCCAAATTTACCTTCATTAAATAACTCTACTGCTCGATTAAAAGCAATTCTCTGGTAGGCTTCCTGCAAACGGGCATCCTTTTTCTTGATACTTTCAATGGAATTCAAGGCATCTTTATAATTTTTTGTTGAAAGATAGATATTTACGAGATAAGTATTTGCTTCGTCAATACGGGATGATTTAGGATAATCCTTAATATATTTGTTAAAAGATTCTATAGCATCATTATATGGATTCATCGAAAGTTCAAAACAAAGTTTGGCAAACTGAAACAAGGCATCTTCAGAGATAGTTTTGTCGAAACCTAATTTATAAGCGGCTAAAAAGGCAGTACGGGCAAATTTCTTTTGCATGGTTTTAACATAACAATCTGCAAGATGATATTGGGCATTTTGAGTAAGGGTATCGTTCTCATTGATCATTTTTTTGAATTCAACAATAGCGGTGTCACAGTATCCTGCTTTATAGTAGGCATATGCCAATTGATAATTGTCTTGTCGTTCAATATGTACAGTTGCTTTTTCCTGGTACAAACGCAAATAAGGTATAGCTTCGGTAAATCGATTCGTTTTATAATAGGATTCTCCAATAAGACGGGCTATTTCCGGAGCTCTTTTTGGTGTGGAGGTTTTTAATAATTCCGGAGCAACTTTTAATAAATCATCATATTTCCCTTGTAGATAATAAATCTGAGTGATATAATAAGGAACAATGACACCAAAATTTTCATCTTTTGTAAGTTTTTCAAAATGCTGAAGTGCTGTTTGATAATTCTTTTCCAGATATAAAATATGGGCATAATAATAAGCAGCCGGTGCTGCAAAATGTGTTTTCCCATCTTTAACTTCAGTAAAATTTTTCTTAGCTTTTTCAAATTCCTGATTTACAAAACAGGCATAGCCTTTTTTGAAATAATATTCTGTAAGTTGTGTGTTTGAAAGATCATAAATGTCAACTTTTTCAAAGGAAATTATTGAGGCTTTGTACTTTTTAATGGCATATTGATAACTTCCCAGACGGAACCATGCGAGGTTTATTTTTGAGTTTTCAGGATAATTGCTGATAAAACTTATGAGTTCATATTCTGCATCCTTATTGAAAAGTTCTGCTGCACAAACTGCAGAGTAATAAGTAGCATCAGCAGTAATAATTGATTTAGAATCGTTGATTTGTAAAATTACTTTACTGAACATTTCTCTGGCAGCTCCGAATTTTTCTTTTTCAAACAGCTCGATAGCATCCCTGTATGAGGCTGATGGTTGTTTGTAAATAGCTGTTTTTTGTGCATTTAAATACACAGCGGATAATAAGAGTAAAGTGATTATTAATACTATTTTACGCATGGTTGTAATAATTGAAATTGGTTATAAAATTACGCTTTTATGTCCAATTTATTTTTGACGTAAAATATAATTATTAACAAAGGATGTTTAACAACTTTAAGGTTTTGAAACTATAGTAATTTGTTGATTTGAAAATCCGATAATTTAAAATGAATAAATGAATTCTATTTATCCGTTAAATTCGCATTCAGTTCTATTGAACTTTGTTATGTAAAAATGTAATTTTTAATCTGTAATTGATTCAAGCTCATTCATTATTTTCATTGCATCTTCCCGGCATTCGCCACAAATAATAGCATCAAATTTAAAATTAATACAAACTTTTGGTCTTTCTGCCTGATTAAATAGTTTGCAAAGGAAATCATCAGATAACTGTATACATCTGGTATTGGATGGTTTTCCTTCCGGCATTTCAGGAATAGGAGAGGAGATAGAGGGAGCAATGCAGCATGCTCCACAATCGGGGCGACATTGGTGGTTTTGTGATAATTTTTTTTGTTTCATTTGAAGTTTCGTAATTACTTTCCTATACAGAAA
>JBMOKG010000089.1:0-16480 GCA_049315385.1 Bacteroidales bacterium | reverse complement strand
CAAATACAATTAATTATCAAAACAATACCATAATCGGAGGAATAAAATGGACACTTTAAAAAAAACAATTTTACTTGGAATAATAAGCTTATTTATTACATCTTATAGTTATGCTCAAAACTATAAAGGAATTCAGGATGCTTTTTATGTTAGCTATCAACACGAAACTAAAGCAGAATATCCTAAAGCTATTGATGCATTAAAAAAAGTATATGATGAAAAATCTTATGAAATCAACTTACGTTTAGGTTGGTTAACCTATATGTCAGGATTATTTACAGAATCTACAACATATTACCAGAAAGCAATGAAACTGATGCCCTTATCAATAGAAGCTAAATTGGGTTATGTAAATCCTGCAGCAGCTTTAGGCAATTGGGAACAAGTTAAAACTCAATATATTGAAATTTTAAAGATTGATCCTAAAAACTATACTGCAAATTACAGAATGGGATTAATTTTTTATGGCAAAAAAAATTATATGTCAGCAGTTAAATATTTTGAAACAATAACTAATTTATATCCTTTTGATTACGATGCATTAATAATGTATGCCTGGTGTAATTATTTTCTTCAAAAAACACGTGAAGCTAAAGTATTGTTTAACAAAGCATTAATGAATCATTCAAATGATGCTTCTGCATTGGAAGGATTGAGCCTGATAAAATAAACATTCTTGTTAAATATTTTTTTGAAACCTGTATATTTTATATACAGGTTTTTTTGCATAAAACATATCGCATTATTTAGCTAAAATATAGCTAATAGTTATATAAATAGTTTTTTTAAAAAACATAGCTAAAACAAAAAATTATAATTTTATATCGAATAGTTTTAAAACACTTAAACTTAAAATCACTAAATTAACTTTTGTTACATTCAAACATTTGCTTAATTTTGTATGCATAATAAAAAAAAAATGAGGATAGAAACAGATTTTATTGGCAGTAAGGAGATACCTCAAAATGCACTTTACGGCATACAATCTTTGCGGGCAAAAGAAAATTTTCCTGATAGCAATCGTTTCGATAAATCATGGTATCAAGCAGTTGGAGAAGTTAAGCAAGCAGCATATCTTACTTATAAAAGTTTTAAGCAAGCATTATCTACTAAATATACTGCTGATCAGCTTCCTTTTACTTTAATTTCAGATGAAATTATAGAAGCCCTTATCATTGCTTCTATCGAAGTGGCAGAAGGTAAATACTTTGATAATTTCATTATTCCTGCGGTTCAGGGAGGTGCAGGTACCAGTATTAATATGAATGTGAATGAAATTATTGCAAATGTTGCTTTACTGAAATTAGACAAAACAATTGGAAGTTATGAAATTATTGATCCAATAGAACAGGCCAATATCTATCAATCAACAAATGATGTTATTCCAACTGCATTAAAAGTAGCTGTTATGCATTTACTTATTGATTTAGAAAACAGTATAAATCAACTACGTTTAAAAGTTGAAGAAACTGAAGCTAACAGTCGCAACGATTTAAGAATTGCATTTACACAGATGCAGGAAGCTGTCCCTTCCTCTTTCAGTAAACTTTTCAGTACTTACAGTGAAGCACTTTCACGTGACTGGTGGAGAGTATCCAAATGCTTTGAAAGAATAAAAGTTGTAAATCTTGGAGGAAGTGCTGTTGGAACAGGTATAGGAGTTCCACGCTTTTTTATTATGGAAGTTGTTAGTAATTTACAGAAGATTACCAAACTAGCTGTTAGTCGTTCTGAAAATTTATCAGATGCAACAAATAATCTTGATAGTTTGGTTGAAGTTCATGCTATTCTAAAAACCCATGCAGTTAATCTCGAAAAAATTTGTTCAGATATACGCTTATTGGCATCTGATTTAGCTTTTAATAAAGAAATCAGCATACCACAGAAACAATTAGGAAGTAGTATTATGCCCGGTAAAGTAAATCCTGTTATTATTGAATTTGTTATTAGTGCAGCACAAAAAATATATGCGAATGACATGCTGATATGTTCATTATCAGCAAGAGGCTGTCTTGATTTAAATGCATATCTGCCAATGATTGGTCATGCTATGCTTGATAGTATACATTTATTGATTGCAGCTAACCAAACTATTTGTGATAATATATTTGATGGTTTAAAGATAAACTCAATACAAGCTCAAAAACGCCTGTTTAATAGCCCTGCTATAACCACATCATTGTCAGTTTATATTGGTTATCATAAAGCTGCAGAACTTGCAAATTTGATGAAAATTGAAAATATAGATGTTTTTGAAGCCAATCATCGATTGAAATTTCTGGAAGACAAAAAGATTCATCTAATTCTGAAACCAGAAAACCTTACAAAAACAGGTTTTTCTATGGATGACATTTTAAGCACTTAATATCCTTTAAGTTACAAAAATACAGTGTTATAATAATAAAAAAATACCAGATTGCTTAGAATATAAATTATGAGTAAAGGAAAAAATGCAAAACCACATATAGGAATATTTGGTCGAAGAAATAATGGGAAAAGCTCACTGATAAATTCTTTGGCCGGACAGGAAATTGCAATTGTTTCTGATTTAGCTGGAACCACAACCGACCCTGTAAAAAAATCAATGGAAATACCCGGCTTAGGACCGGTAATATTTATCGATACTGCAGGTATTGACGATGTTGGAGAATTGGGACAAAAACGTATTGCTAAAACTATTGAAATCTTAAAAACCGTAGATTTTGCTATTTTACTGATTACTTCTAATAATTTTGATGAAGAAGAGTACAAACTGATTTCATCTTTCAATGAATATGATATTCCATTTTTCATAATTCATAATAAATCAGATATTTCAACTTTAAATGCAGAATTGAAATCGAAACTTGAAAATGAATATAAATCTGTTGTTATTGATTTTAGTGTAATACAATCAACTAACAAAGAATTGATTATAAAAACAATAAAAAGATTAATGCCTGTTTCTGCTTATAGCTCACAATCACTTATTGGTGATCTGATGAGTTATGGTGATACAGTTTTACTTATCACACCTATTGATATAGAAGCGCCAGAAGGTAGGCTTATTTTACCACAAGTGCAGGTAATCAGGGATATATTGGATAATGATGGCATTGCAATAGTATGCAAAGATAGAGAAATTGATACATACATTCGGTGCATGGAACCTAAACCTAAACTGGTAATTACTGATAGTCAGGTTTTTTTGAAAGCTGATGCATCTGTACCTAAAGAAATTCCTCTGACCAGTTTCAGTATTATATTGGCCAGACAAAAAGGTGATTTTGAAAATTATATTAAAGGAACACCTCATTTAGCTAAATTAAAAGATGGAGATAAAGTACTAATTTTAGAATCCTGTTCTCATCATGTATCTTGCGATGATATCGGAAGAATGAAAATTCCACGCTGGCTAACTAATTTCTCTGGTAAAAAGCTGGAATATGAAGTAGTAAGCGGATTGAGTAAACTACCTCACGATATAAGAGAATATGCCATAGTTATTCAATGTGGTGGTTGTGTACTAACAAGGAAACAAGTGATTAACAGACTTAAACCAGCTGTAGATGCTGGTATTCCTGTTACTAATTACGGAATGGCAATTTCTTATGTACATGGAATTTATGACAGGGCTATTGCACCTTTTCTCAATAAAGATCAAAATGCAACTGATTATTTATAACAATAACTATCATAACTATTTAAAACTCTTTTAAATTTAATAACATAAAACGCAAAAAAAGAAATGAACATTAAAGAAGAATCATTTTGTGGAAGTAAAATAAATTTTCCTATTATTATCAATTTTAAAATAATAACCAATAATACTTTTCCTGATATCGTAAATCGCACTCATATTGGAATTGCTATTGAAGATGCAGGTTTACAATATAATGAAATCAATGTAACTGAAAGCAAAAAACAAAAATATTTGAGCTATACTGTATTATTAAATGTAGAAACAGAAAAGCAAATGAATGATTTATATCGAATAATTAAAGAAATTCCAGGATTTGTTATGGCTGTTTAATCTATTACAAATAGAAATATTTTTTAACGGGACTTCTAAAATTGCTTTTTCATCGTTGAACTTCAATTTTAAAATCCTCATTTACAATAGCAAACTGCGGTTTTAAATCTAGTTTGCCTCGAAAAATCTAATTTTCAGAAACCCTCTTAATATTATTCCAGTTTTTTTCTTTTAAATTAAGTCATACTTAATTATAATTTCCTCTTAATCAATCTTTAAATAAATATTTATTATTTTCTTTTTTATTAATAAATATTATTTAATTTTGCCGCCATTAAATGAATGAATACTTATTCAATTAAATTATGGCAAGAATAATAGATGATATGAAATTAGAACGAATTAAACGTTCAACATTGGAAATGGTAGTAAGCAATGGGTATGGAGGTGCTTCAATTTCAAAGATTGCAAAAAATGCCGGAGTAGCTGAAGGTTATTTATACAGATTTTATAGTAGTAAGAATGAATTAGTGAGTGATTTATTATTCACAAATGTGAATGAATTAGCTGATAAAATTGAAAATTTAATAAATAATAATCATGGTATTTTGGAAATTTTCGAACAAATAATAAGATCTTTAATTACACTCGCAAAAGATGAACCGGAAAGAATAAAATTTTTATTTGTATTGATGCATGATTATAATTTCAATTTGATTGAAAATCAGAGAGAGAGAATATATAATTTATGTCAGAAAATTAATGAAATTGGTCTGAAGAAAAATCAAATAAGACAAGATGTAACTGCAGAGGAAATATATTTAATGGGTGTTGCCTACCCTATTCAGTTTATCAACTTAAGATTGAAAAACTTTTTTAATAACTCATCTTTGGGTGAAAAAGAAATCAATGAAGTTTTAAAATTGTGTATCAACTCTTTAAAATCAAATCAAACGAATGAAAACAATTAGATTAAAAACAATATATATAATTGTACTCTTTTCTATATTTAATCTTTCAGGTTTATATTCACAAAATGAAAGTAATAAATTAAGTTTTGAACAAGCAGTAGCAATAACAAAAGAAAAAAGTCATGTCATCAAACAAGCTAATTATTTACAACAAGAAAAAAAAGAATTGGTAAAGGCAGCAAAAGGATTGTATTTACCTAAGTTTGGGATTTCGGCACAATATATGGCAATGTCTGAAGACCTTCACCTTGATTTAACACCAGTTAAAGATGCAATTGTTCCACTTTATCAGGCTTTGGGAACTTATGGTAATTTTTCTGTAACGGGTGTACCTGATAATATCGCAACACAAATGATAAGAGCAAAAATGAAGGATGGACTTAGTAGCGTTGAAAATGGAGAATGGGATAAATTGATTCAAAAAAAGCAATTCGGAACTATAAATGCAACATTTGACTGGCCAGTATATGTAGGTGGAAAAATAAGAGCAGCTAATAAAGCAGCTAATATCCAACTATCAGATGCTGATGAAGCAGAACGTCAGAAAGAAAGCGAATTGATGAGTGAATTGGTTGAACGTTATTATGGTTTATGCCTGGCAAAGCAAGCGGAGAAAGTTAGAACAGATGTTTTAAAAGGTATGGAAAAACACTTGCAGGATGCAATTAAATTGGAACATGAAGGATTGATTGCGAATGCAGATGTGTTGAATGTCAAGGTATTTTATTCTCAAGCTGAAAGAGAACTTAATAAATCGAGGCGATCTTCAGCAATTATAAATCAGGCTTTACAAAATACTCTTGCTAAAGAGGATGAATCGAAAATAGAACCGATTTCATTACTTTTCTATTTAGATACAATTGAAAATATGGACTATTTTAAAAATCTGGCAAAAAGAAATAATCCAATCCTACATCAGGTTGAAGCAAAGAAACAATTATCCATTCAAAATTATAATGCAGAAAAATCAAATTATTTCCCAATAGTAGCTATAACTGGAATGTATGATATTATAAATAAAGATCTTTCGCCATATACTCCTGACTGGATGATAGGAGTAGGAATGAAATGGACTTTATTTGACGGAGCTTCCCGATACCGTAAAATAAAAGCAGCATCCTTAAAAACAGAACAAGTAAAAGAATATCAGTTGAAAGCTGCTTCAGATATTGAAACTGTAATTGATAAATTATACCAGGAACTAGGAATGTACAAAGAGCAACTTACTGATTTAGAAACAGCCGAAACGTATGCAAGAGAGTATTTAAGAGTAAGAGAAAAAGGATTTCAGGAAGAAATGACCAACTCTACAGAAGTTGTAGATGCCCGGCTTGCACTTTCCAAAATATTAATTGAAAGATTAGAATCAATGTATAAATATGATATTACACTCTCAAAATTATTAGAATTCTCAGGTATTTCAGAACAATTTACCTTATATCAAAGAAACCCGTCAACAAAAACAGCATCTTATCAATTAGAAAATAAATAATAATTTAAAATTATGAAAACTAAATCATTCATTAAAAAAAGAAATTTATTGGCTGCAATAGGTATAAGTAGTTTATTGATTTTTCTAATTTATTCAACATGGATAATTAGTAGGCCTCAACCTGTTGAAGTACAAGGTGAAGTAGAAGCGACACAAGTAAAAGTTGCTTCAAAACTTATTGGACGTATTGATAGTCTTGCAGTTCATAAAGGTGATAAAGTAAAAAAAGGTCAATTGCTGTTTACCATAAAAAGCCCTGAAATAGAAGCCCGCTTACAACAAGCGAATGCTGCTTTACAAGGAGCAGAAGCTCAGAACAGTAAAGCTATTTTCGGTGCAGATATTGAAGATATTCAAGCTGCTTATAATTCTTATTTAAAAGCCAAAGCCGCTTATGAACTGGCCCAAAAAACATTTGAAAGAATAAATAATTTATACAAAGAAGGAGTAATGCCAGCTCAAAAAAGAGATGAAGCAGAAACCAATTATAAAGCATCACTTGAGACTGCAAATGCAGCAAAAGCACTCTGGGAAAAAGCACAGAAAGGAAGCAGGATAGAAGATAAAAAATCAGCTAAAGCAATGGTTGCAAAAGCTGAAGGTGCAATGAATGAAGTTGAAAGTTATTTATCAGAAACCAGCATTTATGCTCCTGTAGATGGAGAAGTAGCTGATATTATTGCTGAAACAGGAGAATTAGTAAGTGCTGGATTTCCTGTGGTTACTATTGCCAGACTCGATGATAGCTGGATTACTTTCAATTTAAGGGAGGATTTACTGGCTTCAATTAAAAACGGCAGTGAGTTTATGGCTGCTTTTCCTGCTTTAGGAAACAAAGTAGTAAAATTAAAAGTCACATATATTCATGCTTTAGGAAGCTTCGCAACATGGAACGCTACAAAAACTGCTGGAGATTTCGACATGAAAACATTTGAAGTACATGCTGTTCCTGTTGAAAAAACAGAAGGACTTAGACCAGGTATGAGTGCTTTGGTGGACTGGAAGCAGCTTAGTGGAAAATAAATTAAGAATTGATAGCCTCGTATTTAGAAACATCTTTAAGGACATAAGTTCATTCCTCAAGTTTATTTATAGCTTTATATACATAGTTTATGACACATAAACATCCAATCAGACGGGTGATAAATAGAGAACTGGAAAGGATCTCAAGTAAATGGGCATTAATAATGCTCACATTTATTGGACCTTTAGTTGCTTTTTTGATAATTATTTTAATATTTTCAGCTAATGTTCCCCATGATTTACCATTAGCAGTAGTTGATCAAGATCATAGTAGTCTATCACGACAAATTTCACGTATGTCAGATGCTACTTCTATTGCAGTTGTTGATAGAAGTTACATAAGTATTGAAGATGCACGAAATGCAATGGAAAAAGGCAAGGCAGATGGAATACTGTTTATTCCGGATGGAACAGAAAAAGGAATCATGAAAGGTGAAAGTTCAACTATTGTATTATATTTAAACAATGCTAATGTTGTTAAAGCCGGTTTACTGAACAGTGGAATCAGGAAAGCAATGACAACACTTTCTGCAGGAATTAAACTCAAAAAACAATTACAACAAGGATTCGTTCAAAGACAAGCAATTTCAAGAATTATGCCTGTTCAAATTCATTCAGTTGTTTTATTTAACCCATATATTAGCTATTCATATTTTCTGACTCTTGGTTTAATGCCCGTTATATTGATTGTTTTTACTCTTTTAGGAACTACTCATGCTATAGGATCAGAATTACTTAGAGGTACTGGTCCAAAATGGTTGGCAGAAGCCAATGGAAATATAATTTATGCATTATGCGGAAAAATACTCCCCTATACATTTATCTTTACAATGGTTGCGTCTTTTATGAATATAATTTTATTTTATAATCTTGGCTTACCACTCAATGGGAAGTTACATATTATTATTATAAGTGAATTTCTATTAATCTTAAGTTATCAATTTTTTTCAATTTTCCTTTTAGGCTTATTCTCGAATTTAAGATTAAGTTTATCAATAGGAAGTGCTTATTCTATGCTTGCATTAACCTATTCAGGATTAACTTTTCCGATTTCAGGAATGCCTGCATTCGGGCAAGCTTTTGCTCAGGTTTTCCCTCTAACGTATTGGCTTAAAATTTTTGCAGGTCAAACACTTAGAGGCGAACCAACTGCCAATAGTATTGCGCCCATGTTTGCACTACTGGCTTTTATAATTCTTGGAATTTTATTTATCCCAAGATTAAATCATTTATTACAGAACAAAGAACATTGGGGAAAATATTAAGTGAATTTTTATGTGGTATACAATAATAAATGGATTAGAATCAATTGTTTATTTCTTTGTAAATGAACTGAAAGCTATTTTTAAAGATGCTGGTGCTGTTTTAATTTTTATGATAGCATTGTTTATTTACCCATTACTTTATTCTATTGCTTATGAAAAAGAAGTGGTTCGTGACATCTCGGTAGCAATTGTTGACCTAGATCATTCTGCATTAAGCAGGCAAGCAGGGAGAATGGCAGATGCTTCTGAACAATTAAAAGTATCCTATAAACCACAAAGTTTAAAAGAAGCAGAACAACTTTTTTATCAGGGATTGGTAAAAGGTGTATTGTTGATTCCATCACAATTTGAAAAAAATATTTTAAGTGGTCACCAAACCAATGTAGTTGTATATAGTGATGCAAGTTATTTTTTACTTTACAAACAGGTATATGCAGGAGTCGTATATTCAGTTGGAACATTGAGTGGTGGAATAGAAATAAAAAGAATGCTGGCTGAAGGAAAAACCTTTGAACAGGCATTTGATCAACAAGACCCATTAAAAGTAGATGTCAAAAACCTGTACAATCCAGCAGGAGGTTATGGTTCATTTGTTTTACCAGGTATCATTATTTTAATTTTACAACAAACCTTATTAATTGGTATAGGTATGATGGGAGGTACACAACGTGAAAGGAATTTATTCCATATTATCCATGAAAAAGTTAATCAAAAATGGGGAAGTATTCCTGTTATAATAGGTAAATCTCTAGCATACACATTAATTTATTTGTTGAATGCTATCTTTTGTATGATAATTTTACATCATTGGTTAAAATTGCCTGATAATGGAAGTTTATGGAATGGTATTCTAATCCTTATCCCCTATCTTTTAAGTGTTTCATTTCTTGGATTGGCAATCAGTGTATTTTTCAGAGAAAGAACTTATTCATTGTTATTCATGGTATTTCTCTCCCCTATTGTATTGTTTCTGAGTGGTCTTTCCTGGCCGACTCAAAGTATTCCTACTTTTTTATACACTTTAGCTCACGTTTTTCCAAGTACTTCTATGATTCCAATTTATATCCGTATGCGAATCTGTGGTGCTGGCATGAATCAATTAACTTCAGAATGGGGATTTATGTTAATTCAGATGGTAGTATATTTTGTATTGGCTTGTATATCATATAAATTTGCAATAAAGAAATTTTCAAAAGCGACAGTGTAAATTTAATTTTAAATTACAGTATTTTCAAAAGATAAAAACTCTTTATATTCTCATTTTTTTGTTGATGAGTTGAATATAGCAATATATAAAATTGAATTTTATTTTTTTGCTTCATAAATTTTAATTTGAAACAAAATTTTATACTACCTTTTTTTCTTTTTCTTTTGATAGGGTTTTGTTGTCTCAGCTGCGGTTTTCATTAATGTTTTCCAATCGCTGATAGTTTCTCCCGAAAAATCAATAGTATCCTGATATTCTGATTTCTTGATTTTGACAACCTTGATTTCCTTACCTAAATAAGTTTCAATTTCATCCAAAATTTCTTTTTCATCAGTGCTACAAAATGAAATGGCACTTCCTCTTTTCGTTCCCCTTCCAGTCCGGCCAATACGATGCACGTAATTCTCAACTTTATCAGGTAAATCATAGTTCACTACATATTCTACATCGGGAATATCAATCCCTCTGGCACTTACATCAGTTGCAATAAGTATTTTTAAACTTCCTTCTTTGAATTGTTTAAGAACATATAATCTTTCTTTCTGGTCTTTGTCACCATGCAATGTTTTAGCATCGATATCAACGCGTAACATAGCATCAAAAACCCTTTCAGCTCTAACTTTGGTTCGAACAAAAATCAATATTTTACTATCGGGATTTTCTTTAATGAGTCTTTCCAGGAAAAAACGTTTATCATCCATTTCTATATAAACAACTGAATGATCAACATTTTTTGAAACAGGATCTTTTGGAGAAATCTGGATACGTATAGGATTATCAACCAATGAGTATGCTAATTTTTTAATATCAGCATCAATGGTTGCAGAAAAGAATAAAGTTTGACGTTTCTTAGGTAAATACCTGATTAGATCTCTGATATCTTTTATAAAACCTAAATCCAGCATGTGATCGGCTTCGTCAAGAATTAAAATTTCAATATCGTCTAATTTGATAAAACCCTGGCTTACTAAATCAAACATTCTTCCGGGAGTTGCAATTAGTACATCCAAACCACTTTGTAATTGTGCAATTTGCTGATCCTGTTCAATCCCACCGAATACACAAAAAGTTTTAATACCAGTATTACGTCCCAATTGATTAAAAACAGTTGAAATCTGCAAAGCGAGTTCCCTTGTTGGAACCATAACAATACATTTAATATTTTTCTTTTGTCTGGTATTCTTTCTTTCCTGTAACATTTGTATTACAGGAATTGCAAATGCTGCAGTTTTACCGGTACCGGTTTGTGCAATTGCCAGTACATCTTCTCCTTTAAATACAGGAGGTATTGCTTTAAACTGAATATCTGTAGGGCGAACAAAACCTGCTTCGGCAAGATTGTTTTTTATTTGAGCTGTAAGCTGATAATCTTCAAATTTCATTTAATCATTATTTTATAAGATTGCAAAGGTAAGGAGAAGTTTAGTATTTTAAGTTATCCTTTATTTGTTTTCTAAAGCTAAAAACCGATTTAACAATTATTTACATCTTAATTTATTAATTTGACTTACTTTTGTATTCTAAATTACAAAAAATAAGAAATTGAAAAAACAAATCATAACTATTTTATCATTCACAATTTTAGCCATTATTCTTATGAGTTGGGGTGCAACAGGTCATAAAAAAATAAACCTTAACGCTTCTCTTTCATTTAATTATCAAATGTCACAATTTTTATCATGGGCACCTACATTGCAATTGCATTCAACAGATGCTGATAATCGTAAAGATACGGATCCTACTGAGGCACCAAAACATTATATAGATATAGACGAATATGCTGTTTTTAATACCCAGCATCGCATTCCTCAAACCTGGGATTCAATTGTATATTTATATGGATATTCAACTGTAACTGATTATGGAATTTTACCCTGGGCTACTGTAACAACTTATGACACATTGGTTAAATGTTTCCAGCGTAATGATTTTGGAAAAGCGATTTTGACCGCATCAGATTTAGGTCATTATGTCGCAGACGGACACATGCCTATGCATATAACAAAAAATTATGACGGACAATTAACCGGCAATTCAGGAATCCATTCACGTTATGAATCTACTATGATAGGTGCTTATAATAGTATGATAGTGTATTCAGGTGATACGAATCTCAATGTTATTCAAAACATGAATCAATATGTATTTGACTATATATATAATAATTCAAAATACAAAGATTCTGTCTTAATTGCAGATAATAATGCAAAAACAGCTGCAGGAGGAAGTACATCATCATCAGCTTATACACTAGCTCTATGGGATAATACTAAAAATTTCACAATTCCTCTGTTCAAAGAAGCATCTCATAAACTTGCAGAAATAATCTATACTGCATGGGTTAAAGCTGGAAGTCCGCTAGGAATATATGATATTAAAAAAAATCCATCTGTTTTTTTTGAGCAAAATTCACCTAATCCATTTTCAAATTCAACTAATTTGCGGTTTCATCTTACTGATAATATGCAACATATTACGCTTCTGATTAAGGATAATTCAGGAAAAACAGTATGTATACTTATTGATGAAAAACTAGACGCTGGAGATCATAGCATTAAATGGATTCCTAACCATCTGCCAAAAGGAATTTATTATGGTGTATTACAAAATGGAAATATGGTTCTCTCTCAAAAGATATTGTTTTTGTAAACTAATTTAAGTTTACTTTAAGAATAAAGAATTCCTTTTAAACAATAATTAGATAAATATTTTCGTATCTTTGTTATATATATAAATAGACCAGATATGCGATTCTTCATAAATATTATAATTATTGTATGCTTATTCAGCCTTGTTAATGCATGTAAAAAAGACAGCGGAAACAATATTCTTGTACAGGGGAAAATAATGGATGCCAATCAGCAAATAGCTATTGCAAATGCAGAAGTTACTTTTTGGTCAAGCAGAATTCAAAGTGGAACTTATAATCCGAATTATGTTGCATTAACTTCCACAACTTCTGATGCCAATGGAAATTACAGTTTAGAAATCACTAAAGCTAAAGATGCAGGTTTTAGAATAACGGTTGATAAAGCTAAATACTTTAGTCTTACAAATGATATTTCTGTTGAGAACCTTACTGTAGGTACTCATAATCTTAATTATACAATTTATCCTGAAGCTTATTTTAAATTACATGTAAAAAATGTATCTTTTATAGATAATACGGATTATATCAGTTATTGGTTTACAAATACACAACCAAACGGAACTAATTGTTGCAATAATATTCCAATTAACTATACCGGCCAATATTATGAAAACAATGTATTATGCAGAACTTTTGGAGCTCAGGATATAAAAATAAAATGGATCGTCAAAAAAGCAGGTATAACAACCCCTTTTGAAACGACTGTTTATTGTGCCCCTTTTGATACAACAGTTTATAATTTAAATTATTAATCTCAAGGAAAATAAATGAATTTATTAACTTTAAAAGGTTGATAAAAAAAACAAAGTTGCTCATTTATACCTTAAAAAGTAGTAATTTTGTCAACTTAATGACTGGAAGATGGAGGACAATTTTGAATATTATAATGATAATGAAATCAAAGATTTAGTTGATAAATTCGAGCAAAAGCTCAAATTTAATCAATCTTTCTTTTTTGATGTGGAGGAGTATGAAATATTAATTGATTATTATATTGACAACGAAAACATTGCTTACACCAATCAACTTATCCAGCAAGCAATAAGTCAACATCCTGATTCTGTTGAAATTTTATTAAAAAAAGCCCAATTATATGCTTATGCAGATAATACTGAAAAAGCACTGGAATTATTAGTCAAATTAGAAGGAATGGATCCTGACAACAGTGATGTTTTTTTTACTAAAGGAGCAATCTATAGTCAGCTTAAACGATACGAAAAGGCAATTGAAGAATATCATAAAGCTATCAACAGAGCTGAAGAATTAGACGAAGTATATATTAATATTGCTTTTGAATATGAAAATCTGGGAAATTATGACAAAGCTATTGAATACCTTAAAAAAGCGCTGGAAATTTCTCCTGAAAATGAAATGGTTTTGTATGAACTGGCTTTGAGTTTTGAATTTGCAAAACGTAACGATGAAAGTATTGATTTTTTCAAGACTTATTTAAACGAAAACCCTTATAGTTATGCAGCCTGGGTAAATCTGGGAACCTCTTTCAATACAAATGGTTTGTACGAAAAAGCCATCGAGTCCTTTGACTATGCATTAGCTATTGATGACTTTAATTCTTCTGCATTATACAGCAAAGCTGCAACCTATGTTACTATGGAAGAGTATGTAAAAGCAATAGATATTTATAACGAAATATTAGAATTAGACAAAAATTATGCTATACCCTATTTTTATATAGGTGAATGTTATGAAAAAATGGAAGATTTCAATGCAGCTATTGACTATCATACCCGATCTATAGAACAAGATGAATACTTTGCAGATGCATGGTTAGGTAGAGGAATTTCTTTTTATGAATTAAAAAAAGTTCATCAGAGTATAAATGATATTAAAAAAGCAATTTCTTTAAATGCAGACAATGCAGAATATTATTTAATTCTAGCTGAAATCCTTCATAAAGAAAAAATGGAAGGCGCAAACGAAATTTACACAAAAATACTTAAAGAAAATCCAACAATTACTGATGCCTGGCTAGATTATTCAGATTCATTACGTGATGATGGTAATATTGAAGCTGCTATTGAAGTCATATCAAAAGGACTCAATATTATGCCTAAAAATGTTGAATTGTATTATCGATTAGCTGCTTATCAATTACTTAACCGTGAAGTAAAAACTGCATATATTACAATTGCAATAGCTTTAGAAATTGATTCGGAGCCTTTAAGTGATTTTTTCGATTATATTTCAGAATTAAAATTAGAATCATTCTTTATTGATATTATTGAGCAATTTAGAACTGATATAGAAAACCAAAACAGATCCAATTAATATGTTAATAGAATTGCCTTTCGAGTTACCCGAAAGAACTGCAAAGCCTCGTGAAAATGGAGTTTCCATGATCATGGATAAAGGACTTAGTGTAAGAGAAGCCGAAGATATGATTTACACAGCCGGCCATTTAATCGATTTTGTCAAATTAGGATTTGGAACATCCTTATTTACAAATAATCTAAAAGAAAAAATTAGTTTTTATCATGAGAATAATTTAAAAGTTTATTTTGGTGGTACATTGTTTGAAGCATTTGTAATTCGCAATAAATTTGATGATTTCATGAAATTTATTGAAAAACTAAATATTAATACTGTGGAAGTTTCAGATGGCTCAATGGATATGCATCATGACGACAAATGCAAGTATATTAATAAGTTAGCCAAAAATAATACTGTAATTTCTGAAGTAGGATCTAAAGATGCTAGTGTTATTATCTCAGCTGATAAATGGGCTGAAATGATGCAAAAAGAACTACAGGCCGGTTCAGTTAAAGTTATTGCAGAAGCCCGTGAAAGTGGAACTGTAGGCATTTATGATCCAAAAGGAAATGCTGATGTTAATTTGATTCATAAAATATTAAAAATAATCCCCATTCATAAAATTATTTGGGAAGCCCCACTTAAATCCCAACAAGTTTGGTTTATAAAACATTTTGGCACCAATATTAACCTTGGCAATATTGCACCAAATGAAGTTATAGCTTTGGAAACGCTCCGTATGGGATTGAGAGGCGATACTTTCCTTCAATTTTTACCAAAACAATAATTATTTGATGAATCTTTATGGACTTATAGGTTATCCGCTATCACATTCATTTTCTGCAAAATATTTTACAGAAAAATTCAAAAAAGAAAGTATTGCGGATTCTGAATATAGATTATTTCCACTTCAATCTATTCATGAAATAAAAGATCTACTTGATAAAGAACCTGATTTAAAAGGACTAAGTGTTACTATTCCTTATAAAGAAAAAATCATTCCTTTTCTTGATGAATTGGATGAAGTTTCTCAAAGCATCAAAGCAGTTAATACCATTAAAATCAGTATAAAAAACAGTAAACCATTTTTAAAAGGTTATAATACTGATGTTATAGGTTTTGAAAAAATATTGCTCCCTCTTTTAAAAACTCATCACAAACAAGCATTGATACTTGGTTCAGGAGGTGTCTCAAAAGCAGTTATTTATGTTTTAAATAAATATGGAATTTCACATACAATCGTCAGCCGAAAATTACAAACTGATTTTATTTCTTATCATGAATTAACTCGTGAAATAATTGATAACCATACAATTATTATCAACACAACACCTCTTGGAATGTACCCAAATCTGGACAATTGTCCAGCTATTCCTTATTCTTACTTGACTTTTTTGCATTTGTTAATCGACCTGATTTACAATCCTTTAGAAACTCTTTTTTTGAAAAATGGGGAAAAACAAAATGCGAAAACTCAAAATGGTTTAGATATGCTATATTTTCAAGCTGAAGCTGCCTGGAAGATATGGAATAATAAAGCTTAAAATTTATACGTATTTTCACGTAATAGATCATATTATTTTAAGTAATTTTCGGTATAATGGACATTTATTAGGCTATATTTGAGTTAATATATACTAATAGACATT
>JBMOKG010000088.1:0-16934 GCA_049315385.1 Bacteroidales bacterium | reverse complement strand
TTAACTCTAAATTTGTTTAACCAAAAAGTTGCATTTGTGACTTGAATTCAGCATAAATTAATTGGGTTCGAATTGAAATTAATTTAACGTAATTAGGTTTATTAGAAAGTAAGATATATTTAGACAGGTTGATTGTTTCAATATTATTTTTGCTTTTTGCCAACTGTGTCGTAGTCTACTTCTTTAGCCAATTGTCCTTTTTCTTCATAAAATTTCCATTTCCCGGCTTCTTTTCCATTTCGGTATAAACCTTCATAACGTTTATTTCCATTTTCGTACCACACACTTCTAATACTATCGTTTTCAGCATTCTTATAATAGCCTTCACTCCACAGATTCCCATTTTCATACCAATAACTCCATTTTCCTTCTCTTTGATTATTGATAGAAGTACCTAACATTTGTATTTTATAACTAGGATAAAAGAAAATTTCAGTGGTCATTTTTTCACCTGGTTTTGTATAAATTACATGATAAGGAGAACCATTTGAATAAATTTCAGTAACTGATATTTTATAAATTTTATCCATATAAGGAGATTGATCTGGCTTTAAAATTTCCCATTGTTGAGTTGAAATTGAAACTGCTGCTTCAGTTTCTGCAAATATTTTACCTGTTTCGTACCAATAGGTCCATTTTCCTGATCGGATTCCATTTTCAAAACTGCCTTTATACATTTCTTTCTGACTTTGATAATAGCCAATTTCTCTGACTTTTACCTTTAAGTCATCTTTTTTCTTAAAAAAAGTAATCACTTTAGGTTTGCCATCTGGATATTTTTCGGTTATTTCCTTGATTTCTCCGCTACAAGCCGATAATGTTATAATTGCCAGTAATAAAACTACTATTCTTTTCATGATTTGGAAATTTGACTGCAAAGTTATTGAAATTTTCGAAAAATATTTTTAAAAAAGTTTTAGTAATTGCTCGCCTATTCCAATTTTGTAACCATTGGATAAATAGATAATTTCTCCTTTTTCATTCACAACAATGATAAGAGGTAAATTTTCATTGAATCTAGACTTTGCTATAGCTTCCATTTCTTTTAAAATATCATTTTTATCATTGAGCAGTATAGATTGCTTTGGCATATCGCTGATTAACTGATAGTCAAATGTTTTATTGAAGTTTTTAGGGAGTAATAATACTATATTTCCACCCCAATTTTCGAAATTAGTTTTGAGTTTGCTGATGTCAACAATAGCATGCTTAGTGGGTTCTTTTCCAGGTTCTAGCCAGATAAAAATAGTATTCTTACTTTTTAGTTGTTTATAATTGATTATTGAATATTTATTGTATTCTTCAAACTCAATATTATTCCTTATTTTCCCTAATATTTTAGCAGGCTGTTTAGATTTTCTAAGTTTAATTGGTAATTCAAAACGTTGTCCGTTTTTAAGACTGAAAAAACACAGGGATGCCATCACAGCACCATCCTGTTTGCGATTTCCTGTAACCAGAAGGTAATCTCCTTCTTCAAGGTTTAACTGACATGGAAATGTTTTCAAATGACTGTCCATTTCGTAATCAAGAGTAACATATTTACCATTAATAAACTTCTCAATGGTATAATGTGTTGAATATTCAGGTTTCATTAATCCATTAGAAATATCATTTTTTAAAATCAGAGTTGAAGTTGAAGTTTTAAGTTCTTTGGTTTTAACAAAAATCTGATTGTTCCAGATATTTTTATCATAATACTGAGGAACTTTAGTAGCCGGTTCTAATCTGGCCGGGATTCCATAACTTCTGCAAATTGCGACAAAAAGAATATCTCTTGAAGCTGCATCGCTAAATCCTGATTCTATAGCAGCTTTTGGTGTGATTGGTAAGCGGTAATAATTGGCAGCATTGTAAATTTTAATATTTGTTTTTATCCAGTCTGTAATTTGTGTAACATCTAAATTCTTTTTATCTGAAAATATCGTCTGAATATAGCTTTTGTAAGGTTTAATCATCTCATCACCTATTCTTGGATTGATGATATAATTTACATTTATTGAAGTATCATAATTCTCATTAAATTTAACATTGTATAAATGATCATATAATACATCAGAAGTTACGTCATGTAAATCTTTTTCGGAAATGGATTCCAATAATGGTAAACTTAAATATTTATAGTTTGCTTTACATTGGTTTAAAAAATTTTGTATTGTAAGCCAGTTCCCTCTGCTTTTTTGAAAGATTTTTTGAGTACGTTCAATATCCAATCCATTATTTTTAGCAATAATCACAGCGAAATTGCTGTCGATAAAAGTGTTTTCATACGCTTTCCGAATACTGTCTTCTGATTTTAATCTGTTATTATTATATTCTCGGGCCTGTTCACTCACCTTAACTTCTATTTCACGCGGAACCGGAGGTGTTAAATCGATATCCAGAGCGTAATTACTGCCAGGTTTCTTATCCAGTATAATTGTTAAGGTATCTGTATTTTCTACAGTAAGTTTTTTAAATCCAAATACATTCCCTTTATTGGCCCAGATTAACAAATCACCAAATCCTGTTTTCAATGAAACCAGCCCTTTTTTATCTGTTGTTTTAACAGCAATAGGGTAAAATTCTGCATAATTGTAAAGTTGAAATTCTACGTTTACACTATCCATTGGTTGATGGGCTGTATTGATTACTTTTACAAATACAGTTTTAACTGGTGCATAATTGGCTAATAAATTTATTTTAGTAAAACGTTCATCTTTTTGAAGCACTTCTTCTTCTCCTAAATAATATCCAAAAACGGTAGTATTTACCATCATACATCTTTTGGAAGGTGCCGCAAACCATCCTAAATCCAGATCAGGTTCAGGTTCACAGGCTCCCAGAAAATGCCATTTCCCATCCACCCAGACTTCTACCCATGCATGATTATCATCGCAATGTGCCCAGCGGGGAGTGTAACACTGGCGGGCAGGAATGCCAACTGCCCGTAAAGCTGATACAGTAAAAGTAGATTCTTCGCCACATCGGCCCAATGCATTCTTGACTGTGCTTAATGGGCCACTTGTGCGGGCATCACAGCCCTGATAAGCAACTTTTTCGTGACACCAGTGGTTTATTTCAAGCGCAGCATCTTTCATGCTTAGTTGTTCAATTCTTGGTTTTAATTCTTTGTAAAATACCATTCTGGCAGTATCCATATTTTCGTTGTTGATACGACATGGCAACACAAAATGTCTGAAAATCAATTCCGGTATCGTTTTTCCCCATAAAAAAGCATCTCTTGCTTCAAAACTTGTTCTAACACTTTGCAAGTAAAATTCGCCCTGATAATCTGCTAAATCACTTAAAGGCATATATGCATATAAGAATGTGAGTGCTTCACGTTCTTCCAGACTTAGATTCTGATTAAAAACAGCAAACAATGCATCTTTTCTTTTTAATGCAATTTGTTTTTGCTTTTCAAACATTTGATAGGTCTGATTGCGGTATTTTTCGTCAGTAATAAAATGTTTTTCCTGAGAAAAAGAAGCTAAATAGCTTAATAAAAGTGCAATGAAGATAGTATTTTTCAATGGTATAAAAATTATAAAATGAGTTGGTAAAAATAAGAATTTTATTAAACCGATTTAGGGTTTTGGAGATTTCTTATCAGCCTATTGAGAAATAGTTTGTTAAGACGAATTTAGTAATTATCATTAATAGATTACTATCCAGCATAACCAGCTATTACAGTCTAAAATGTTATATATATTTAGTTTATTGTATAAATGGTATGTGACTAACAGAAAGCAATTACATATTTACTACTATATTTAATCTTGGTATTGCCAAAGTAATAAGAGGTATGCTATTTTATACTATTTTCTCTTAAGATATTCAGCTCATTGACACTGAATAGTTTTGCCTGATACAAATTTAGAAATTCTTCTGAGACAGACTGATTGAAAATCATAATATCGTCTGAATTTATAGTAATATTAATTCCCTCATCTGCCAGAATTCTGGCTGGGTGTGTATTTAGGCTTTCTGCCCTGCCCAGGATTATATTGCTGGTTGGACAAATATTCAGGCGGATATTATTATTTCTAAGCCATTTCATAACATCCTGAGAAGTAGAAGCTGCGATACCATGCTGTACTTCATCTAATTCTAAAGTTTCAACTGTGTACCTAACCGATTCGGCATCCCCAAATTCACCGGCATGTGATTTAAGTTTTAATCCGTAATTTTTAGCAACTTTATAAATTGGTTTATAGTATTTTGCATCTCTGAAGAGTTCATCTCCATAAAGATCAATTGATTTAAAATATGCACTTTCGATGCAAGGTAATATTAATCGTTCAGCATCTTCAATTTTTATGTTTCTGCTAAATCCTATTTCAGGATTATATTGGATATCAGCTGCTTCTTCCTGATGAATTTTCTGCAATAGTTTGATAAATCCAGCTTCTTTATCATTAAAAAATGGAACAAAAAAGCAATCGATGCTCATTTCCAGTTTTTTAATTCCATCTCCCTTTGCTTGCCTGAAAGCAAGTCTTAGTGTTGTTTCCAATCCTTTCAGACTCACAATGTGTTTGCGTAAATTGCTGAAAATATAGCTATCTAATTCTGCAATATCTTTAAGTGAAGCAGGAGGTGGATTGATTTTTTTACCGATAGTATTTTCTAAGTCGTTTAACCGGCTTCCAAGCGGAGCATGATTATGTAGATCACTTTTGGGAATAGTCTTAAGTATTTTGATATCTGCAGTTAATAATGCTTTCTGAAATAACTCAGCATAATTAAAAATTGGGGAAGTATTTTTAGGAGATATATTCATAATTTCAATTTCAAAAGAAAATTAATTATTAGAAAAATGAAAATTATATTTTGATTCGAATTGTTCAATATATTCCATACCAATAGGATGTATGCTATTGTCTATTAATTCAATATCATTTCCTTTTTTACATTTTATTTTACGGATAGAAATGATAGTATTTTTACTTATTCTTACAAAATCTTCAGTAGGCAAAGTATCCGTAATCTTTTTTAAAGATGCATTGTACCTGAATATTTTATTATCATCTCTTGCAACATCTACAATATTCCCATTTGCTTTGCACATTAAAATATCATTAAAATATAGTTTTTCATCACTAAAACTACCTTTAACAAAAAGGAAATTTGAAGAATTGCTAAGAGTTGGTTTTTGCTCTTTCGTAGTTTCACTATTGCTTATTAATTGCAATACGTTTGAAAGGGTTTTACTTAAAGCGTCCGGTCTGATAGGTTTTTTCAAGAAACCACAAACATTTTGATAAAGATATGTATCAACAGCATAATCAGAAAATGAAGAGACCACAATTACTTTTACTGATTTATCAATGACTTCTAACAAATCAAGCCCAGTCATACCCGGCATTTCTATATCTAAAAACAGTAAATCGGGTTTTTTTTCGATAAGCATACTCATGCCGGCGAAACCATCATAGCAAGAACCAATGCAACTCAGAAAATCAAATTTGCTGATTAGTTTATCTAAAACGTTATGTGCAAGAATATCATCATCGATAACTACGTATGTAAATTTTTTCTCCATTCTTAGTATTTAAGTTAATTGCGAATCGCAAAATTAAGCAATACTTAACAGCAAAAAAAATCCTATCTCATAATTACGTCACTATTTATGTTTATTTTACTCACCATTAGTATCAGTAATTGAGTTGTTTATATCAATATTGGGAAAATTTCGTCATATTTACGTCATAGCTGTAAAATTGCTTGAAAAATTGCTTGTTTTTTTACTAAGATTTGTATCTGAAAAAATTTAAAAACACTGTTGATTTTCAAAAAAGTGCTATTACAAAAATTAAATAAATTATATATTTTTTCATTTAGCTTATAACAAAAAATATAATTAATTGAACTGCAAACAAATATAATTCGAACTAAATTAAAATATTATTTTATAATTAGTTCAGTATACTGATATTCTGAATTTTATCAGAAAACTATCAATATTTTACAGAAGATATGAATAACAGTTTAGAACATAAAATTTGGCTTAATGGTCAAAATTAATTATAAAATGGTCTGTATTATTTTATATTATACCTAAAATACAGATAATTAGATATATATCATTTAAATTTTAAAATATATATATTCAATAAGCTGTTGAGCAAAAAAAGCAAATAATGCAAATAGTATTAAATCTATATTAGTTAAGCAGAATTAAATTAATTATTACAAAGTTCTACTAAAAAACTCACACTTTGTTGATAATAAAGTTTTTATTATCTACTTCTGATCTTCATAAGATCCTATCACAAATAATCTAAAGAACAGTAAACCAACAAAACAAATCATAGTATTCATCCAGAAGATTGCAGAAATTGAAATATATTGGGCTATAAGTCCGGCAATAATCATTCCGGAACCCATCCCAATATCAACGGCAGTATATAGTGTTGAGTTGGCAGCCCCCCTGTGATTTATATCGGCCAGCATATTTACCATCGACTGAAATGTAGGAAAAACAACCCCAATTCCAAAGCCTATCAGTAAAGCCGATAAATAGAATTCTATTGCATTTGTTACCAATGCAAGTAACGGGAAACCAATAACCAGCAGTATCAGACAAAATGTTATGATATTACGCGGTCCTTTCCTGTCAAACACTTTACCAGCAACTACTCGAGAAGAAGCAATTCCAACTGAAAATATAAGGAAGAAGAGAGAAGTATTCTGAATCCCGATTTCACGGCCATAAAGTGCAATAAAAGAAAGCAAACCACCATAAGCCATCATAATAATTAAAACATTCAGCGAAGGAAGTATTGATTTTTTATGAAAGAGATATTTCCAGTCGAATTCAGTCCTTTTCTTCACCAGATACCTTTTTCGTAAATGTATAGCATAAGCTGCAGCCAGGCTGGCCAAACTGATAAAAAATCCGGAAACAAACATGGATAAATACCCATGGTGATGACTGATAAAAAGACCAACAACAGGACCAACCGACATTCCCAGCGTAGTGGACATTCCGAAATACCCCAACCCCTCCCCTCTTTTGGATACAGGAATAGTATCAATGGCAACCGCAGAAGCAGCTATGGTAGAAAAACCCCAGCTTAATCCCTGTGCAAAACGAAGAAGTATTAATGCTGCAATACTGATAGCAAAAAGATAACCGATAAACAATACAGAATAAGCTAGCAATGCAAGCAAAAAAATCATGCGATGGCTGAACTTATCCAGTGTAAAACCTGAGAATGGACGTATCATTACCGAAGCCAGTGTATAAGCAGCAACCACCAAACCCACCTGTGCTTTTGTAGCATGCAGTTCGCTAACCAGGTAAATAGGTAAAGCTGAAATAACAGCATAATACGTAATATACATCAAAAAATTTGATATGATAAGGAGTAAAAAATCCTTATTCCATATCTTTTCTTTCATCTTTTCATATTCTATTTATTCATTAATATTCAGTTATTTGTAAATTGTTACAAAAACTAATATTTTTTGATTTAATGTTTTAACAGGACATCAATAACGCGGATGCAGACTGATTTTAAATCAGTTTAATCTGTGCTTTCCTTATGGAATACTTGTCATCAGCGTTCTGTTTTTTTATCTGTTTATATTTTATTATCTATTAGTATTTCTCATTAACTTGATTTAAAGTAAACCTTTCAGATTTTGAAAATCTGGAAGGTTTTTTGAGATAATCATTCGCTTATGTGTCAAATTTTTATTGTCCGGAATGTTTCATTTGTCTTAGCTCATGTTTTTAAGGCAGCAAAGTTACCAATTTTCTACACTTTGTATTTAAAAAGTAATTCTTGCTTTTTAAACAACATCTATTTATATTTAAACAATAACAATCTATATTTGATCAACGCTGTTTACTATTCGAAAACTGCCACTTTGTCACTCAACAGCATGATTTGCTTTTGAAACAAAGACAATTTGTATTGAAACAAGGGCGAAATGTATTTGAACAACATCAGTTACTATTTGAAATGCAAGAATTTGTATTTAATGTTCTTTATAATTTTCATGAAAAAAAATACTATATTTACGAAAACTACCTGCTTTATCCCTGGTTTCGCCAAAAATCTTGGAATGAATAGTTAATTGAGTAGCTAGCTAATAAAAGCCTTACACTAATAATTATATCTCTGATAAAAGCAAGCACAAAAAACTCCGTCTCAATTAAAAGGACGGAGTCAGTGTAAATATAAAGAAAACAATTCCTTATGCTCGAAATTATACTTTATAAACTAAAAAGGTTGAGACATAGGAGGTCTATTATCAAAAATCAGACGTTGTTCATCGTCCAGCACTTTACGGATTTCCTGATCATGTGCAGCCTGTAATTTTGCAAGTTGAACTTTAACTAATGAAATATCATCAATTTGTTTTTCAATAGCCTGCATATCCGGCACTTTAACTGTTGAAATGGTATGAAGTCTGGCTTCTTTTTCCCTAACACTGTTTTCTAATGGGAATTTAGCTTGAGCCACATTTATCTGAAGTTTATGAATATTTTCCGATTGTTCTTTTGTTAAGTTAGGAATACCGGGAAGTACAGGTGGTGGCGGTGGCGGCATCATAGGAAGATTTTTTAATTCATCACCGTCTTGTCCATTCATTTGTTTAGGTTGAAATCCGTGATGTGACGGTTTGGTTTTTGTTTCCTGAGCAAATAAAGCTGTTTGCAATCCCATTACGAGCATCACAATAACTATTAAAATCTGTTTTGTTTTCATTGGTGTTAAATTTATTAGGTTATCTATTATATTGAAATTTATTTAAAAATTCAAAGAAAGACATTCAAAGATTCAAAAATTCAAGAAAAAGATTCAAAAATTCAGACTAACAAGCACAGTGTAAAAATTTATGATTGTATTTGGTAACTAAATCCCTTTTCGCCATATTCGCTCAGTTCGCTTCGTTCGTTTTATTCGACAAAATCCCCTCTGATCGTATTATCGCTTAGTGTCTAAGTCTCTCTATCGCTTTATTCGCCTTATTCACTCAGTTCGCTAAATTCCCCTTTCTCTAGAATCTCTCAGTCTCTTAGTCCCTCTATCGCATTATTCGCTTAGTTCGCCTTATTCGCTTAGTTCGCTTTCACGCTTTCCTCTTCTATGCTTCCCCATATCCCTGAATAATTCTTCCAGCATTTGTTGTTGTTTAGGATTACAGATTTTTTTCAACTCACTTACATGAAAAAAAGTCACTTTATCAATCTCTTCAGAAATTCTTCCTATCTGATTTATATTTGCATTCATTTTTACTGTATCTATCTTTTCTTCGAATACTGAAAGAAATAAGTTTTGTTTTGAATGATGTAAACTATCAAGCAATGGATTAATTTTCCTCATTTGCTGTTGTTCACTCTCATCAAATGCCAGTCTTTGATTTTGATCTAATCTTAATTCTTCTATTATCAAATCCGGAATTAGTTTACCCAAATGTGGAGGTGGAGGTGGATGATGTGGTGGTCTGTGTATCCACATCATACTTAGAGTTGAAATATTCAGAATCACCAAT
This sequence comes from Bacteroidales bacterium, assembly GCA_049315385.1. Lineage (GTDB taxonomy): Bacteria > Bacteroidota > Bacteroidia > Bacteroidales > JACABE01 > JACABE01. The sequence goes on along the minus strand of JBMOKG010000088.1, from coordinate 7,442 downwards.
ATAATTATTGTCCAGAATGCAATTTTTTTTTCTTTAAAATAATTCATATAACCTCCATCATTTTATTTATGAATACTTAAATAATAATCATTACTTCGCATATAATTATCAGAAAGTTCAATCATAGCACTATTTCTTATATTTGTATAAGATTTTACCCGTTGCAGATAAGAAAAAACAATACCCACATTAATAATGATTAAAAAAACGATAAATGCAGGCTTTAATATAGTTTGCCTATTTAATACTTCCTTCTTTGCTTGCAATTTAGCATCAATATAAGCTAATTGACGGGTTTCAAAAAAAGCAGTTGCTTTCACCTTTTCAAGCGAATCCATCATTGCATAAGTTAATTCAGCTTCTTTTATATATTTTTGTGTTTTCATATCCTTGTTTTGATATAGACGTGATTTTGTATAAAATCCTTTCCTCTATTATTCAATATTACTGTAATATTTTTTCAATTGTTTTTTCAAATTAGCTTTTGCTCTGGACAACAATGATTCAACTGCAGACTCACTAGTATCCATAACCTTAGAAATTTCACGCATTGACAAATCCTCAAATTTAGAAAGTGTTATTGCAATTCGTTGATTGGAAGGAATTTTATCTAATGCATGATACAATGCTTTTGTTCTTTCCTGTAATTCCATATTTGATAAAGCATCATTATCAGTATTTGCTATTTCTTTAGCATTAATTGCATCAATACGAATCAGGTTTTTAAAGAAAGCTATCCTTTTTTGAGTATTCCGCTTCCTGCATAAATCAAGTGATTTATTAACTGCAATACGATAAATCCATGTTGCAATACTAGATTCTCCTCTGAAATTCTGATAAGACAGATAGACTTCAATAAATACTTCCTGTGCAACATCCTCTGCATCTTCGCGATTCAACAAAAACCCATAGCAAGTATTCACCACTTTATCTTTGTAGTCTTCCATTATTTGTCGAAAAGTCAAATTGTTATTTATGGAATAAGCCATTTAATCAGGGATTTATTAGTATGATTTCAAAATGGGATTTTTTATTTCCCCAACTACAGAATATTCTTTAAGTTATCCATTAATCTTTTAGATGCAAAAAAAACTATTTTCCTTCGGCACAAAATTTGATGTAAATATATATTGAAATCAGCATTAGCGTTAAATTTTCTTAATTCTTCTAATATAGAGCAAAATAAATCTATTTTTGTACAACTATAAATAAAAATGTATATGAAAAAAATAATTATTCTTTTATTGCTTTTAGGAAACATCAGTTTTTTTTCATTTTCTCAAATAACAGTGACCAATACTGATATGACTTCTGCCGGCAATATGATAAATAAAAGTACAGCTCTAACTACAGGAACTATCGATTATACATTAACAGGAGCAAATCATATCTGGGATTTTTCGTCACTTGTTCCTGTTAACCAAACAGTGGATACTTTTGTAAGTGTAATTTCTACTCCCGTTTATTATTATCCATCCTATATTACCAGTGCCGATCAGGCTTTAAAACAACCAAATATCAATCTGTTAATTGCTCAAATGAGTAATGTATATAATTTTTATAAGAAAAGCACAACTGCCTTTAGTCTGGTTGGTTATGCAGCTCAAATCAATTCTATTCCAATACCTTTGAAATACAATACTGCGGATCGTTTATATAAATTCCCTTTGAATTTTGGAAATATTGATTCATCAGCTTCAGTAGCTACTATTAGCATTCCTACTTTAGGTTATTTTAATGAACAGAAAACACGCAAAAATATTGTAGATGGCTGGGGAAACTTAACAACTCCATACGGAAGCTTTCCGGTATTAAGAATAAAATCTGTTATTTTCCAAAGAGATAGCTTGAGTTTAGATACTATTCCTTTTCCAATTCCTGCAATTATAAGAAATATTATAGAATATAAATGGGTAGGTAAAAACAATGGAATACCTTTATTAGAAATTGTTGAAACTTCTTTTGGAATTGTTCCTACTGTTACAACGACCATAAATTATATTGATTCCTTAAGAAACCTCAATCCTTCCAGTATTGAAAAAATTGTTCCGGTAAGCGAAAGTATAAAGATTTTCCCTAATCCTGCAGCCAGTCAATTCTCAGTTTCTTATACACTCAACAGAGCTGCTGATATTGACATCAGACTATTCGACTTAACAGGAAAAGAAGTTAAGATTATCGAAAAAGGATACAAAGAAAAAGGTAATAGTCAACAAATATTTAATGTACAAAACGAAAAGTTGACTAAAGGAATTTACTTCATAAAATTCCAGTTCGATAAGTCCACTTACACTAAAAAACTGGTAATATTATAGTTAGTCACAATCTCACGAAAATAAGCTTTTCTACTTTATATCTTAGAATTTAAGTTATTAAGCTTTTTTCCCATTTGTAAACGCAAATATCCAAAGATTACGATTTTAATAAAAAATAGACTTATAAACTCACCATAAGATTACATCCTCTAATATCACTATGATCAAATCTGCCAAGGACTTCAAAACTATTGTCTTTATATAGCTTTCCAAGATCCTGTGTTGCAATGAAACTACAAGAATTATAATTGGCAAGATCTATAACATTAATTCCTCCAATTCTATTGAAATCCAGATGACTTCCGGGATCATTGATATCTCTTATAACAACTTTCATCCAGGGAGGTGTATTAAAAATCCCATTTCCTTTTGAATAAGCCTGAGATAATAGCTCTGTCATTCCATATTCTCCATGAATATAATCTACATGAAAAGCTTGCCGCAATATAGAATGTAACTCTTCTTTTACCATCTCCTTCCTTCTTCCTTTCATTCCACCAGTTTCAAAAATAATAGTTTCCGGAATTTTTAAAGGATATTGTTCAGCAAGATCAAGCAAAGAGTAAGTTACGCCAAATAAAATGGTTTTTTGCTTTGCTTTATATAATTCAATAAGCTTTACGGACAATTCTCTCATATTATCAGGATAAAAGCCACTATCAGGATGATTTGTAAGTTCAATCAACTTTCTAATCATAAAAATCAAAGATGAATGCTTTTGCGCCTGATAGTTTGGCAATAAAGCAATTAAACAATAATCGCTTATATTACTGTAAAAATAAGAAAATCCGTTTAGAAAGCTTTCTTCATAAACAGCCAAAGATTTAACATAATGCTTACTTCTTTGCATTCCTGTAGTTCCACTACTCTCAAAATAATCATCCGGAATTTCATCTCCGCAGACTATAATATGATTTTTAAATAATTCTATAGGCAAGAAAGGTATTTTTTCTAAAGAAGTAACATTTTCAGGATCAATATGATTAAGTTTTACAAATTCTTGATAAATTTTATTATTTTTGTACTGATAATGAAATATTTCTATTGCAGTTTCGTTAAATTCAGAAACAGTAAGTTGTGAAAAGATAGTCTTGTTTAGTTTTTTAAAAAACATTAAAACTGATGTATTGTTGAATGAATATATTAGTAATTTTACAATATGAATGTTTTTGTTTGAATCATCAAAAAAAGTAAATCATCAAATTCATGTCAAAGATAAATTTTTTTGTTGTATTAATGGTATTAATGGTATTATTTTCCTGCACTAAAGAAAAGGAATACCCTATTATTCCGGCTATTGAGTACAAAGAATTTTTATACAATTCTGGCTTACAACAAGGGTACTTTGTTTTTAAATTTACCGATGGTGATGGCGATATTGGATTAAAACAGTCTGATAATTATCCTCCTTTTGATACAGCCAGTTATTATTATAATAACTTTTATCTGCATATTTACGAAAGGATTAATGGTAAATATGTGCCTTTAATTGTTTTTAACCCGACTACTCAACAAAATGACACTATTGTTTTTCCATACAGAATACCATACATTGAACCGGTAAGTGCCAATGGATCATTAAAAGGCGAGTTACAAACAAAAATTGATGTGGGCTTAATGCTTCCATATCTTCATACTGATACAATACAGTTTGAAGCATATATATTCGACCGTAAATTACACAAAAGTAATGTTATAAGAACATCGGATATTATTTTTTAACCCTCTATTTTCAAATTTAATTTCAAGAATATTTCAACAAAAAATTTATTCTAACCTTGGGTGAGTATCAATTTTATTTTCAGTTTATTTTATTGAATATTATTTTTTCACAAAACTACTTAACACTAATCTCCATTTATACACTAGTGTTTCAATGTAGTTGGGTAATAATGTTTCATCTATTCATACCTTAAAATAAAAGCCGAAAGTTAACTAGATAATCTTTCGGCTTTTAAACAAAATTTATTCTGAGAAGTTTAATACCCAAAAATGTCTTTCTGGCTTAGCTTTTTAAGATTTCCGAATTTTCCTAATTCATCAAATTTCATCTCAGTTTCTTTTCCCAATACCACATAGCTTTTGGTCTTATTTTTTATATAGGTTGTATTGAAAGCTTTTACATCATTCAGTGTCATTGTAGCTGTTTTTATAAAAATATCCTTACGTATGTCATAGTTTTGTTCAAACTTTCTTGCATTTAGATAATTCCAGATAACACCCATTTTAGTAACCCTTTCAGTATTAATTTTACTTATAATCGATTCTTTCGACAAAGCAAATGCATTTTCTGATTCTGGCATATTATTGAATAAATCATTATATGCATTCAAAGCATCAATAACTTTATCATTCTGAGTAGCAATAAAACCAGTATTAATGTAATACTGATCAACATCAGAGGGTGAATTATAAGAAGAACGTGCAGTATAAGCTAATGAACGTTTTTCTCTTAATTCCTGAAAAACAATAGCATTCATACTACCTCCAAAATATGAATTGTACAAACTTACTTCAGGGATCAGCTTTTCATTGTAAAGACCACCTTTTGAAATCGTTTGCAAAAATGATTGTTTGGATTCATAAGCAGCAAAAAAAACTTTCTCTTCATTCGTTTCTAAAGGATAAAATTTTACAGGAAGAGAGTATGGTTTGAACATTGCTGGCATTTTATGATATTTTAATATCAATGTATTTAAATTTGCAGTAGTCTGATTTCCGTAATAAAGTATTTCATGTGAATATTGACATAGACCTTTAATTTTTTGAACCATATCTACAGCTTTTAATTCTTTTAGCTCTTTTTCATTCAACATATATTTTCCAGGAGATTTTTCACCATAAGTTGCATAATCAACCAATGCCCTGAAATTGCTTTGTTGATTCGATTTTGCATCATTACGGGATTTAAGTATGTCATTCACCATATTATCCAATGCTTTCTGATCAGGTTTTGCATCAGCCAGCAATTCTTCTACCAGAATTAAAGCTTTCTCCATATTTTCACTCAAACCACTTATAGAAACATAAATTTCATCTTCATTTGAAGAAACATTAAAGTTACAAGCTAATTTATAAAACTCACGGTTAATCTCCTCAAGAGAATGCTTGGAAGTTCCTAAATAATCGAGATAAGATACAGCTAAATCCATCATTAAATCATTATTACTTCCCATTTTAAAGTAATAGTACAAACTAAAAGTATTGTTTTCTGTATTTGCTTTATAAAGCAAATTCGTATTGCCGATTTTTATTATACTTAGGTCTTTTTTATAATCTAAAAAAACAGGATTTATTTCCTTAACAGTATTTGTTTTTATCTTTTTCAGGAAATCAGATTCTGAATTTCTATTAATAAAAATCGGTGTAATTGCAGGTTTGTTCACTTTAGCAACATCCTCAGGTTTACCTTGACGTTTGTAAACAATGACATAATTGTTATTTAAATTTTTTGTTGCAAAATCAATCAGTTCCTGTTTACTTACTTTACTTAAATCATTGATATAATTTACAACTTTTGACCATGATTTACCGTTTAAGAATGAACCTGACATAGCTTCCACTCTGCTTGAATTAGATTCATATCGTTTCAGCTCTCTTAATTTCAGATTATTGATGGTAGATTGCAATAATGAATTTGAAAAACGGCCTTTCTTCAAAGAATCTACTTGCTGTAATAATAAATCTCTTACTTCTTCCAATGTTTGTCCTGTTTTTGGACTTCCTGAAATTATCAGAGAAGAGTAATCGACCAATTGATAAGGATAGGCTCCGGCATCCATTGTCTTTTGTTTTTGTTGAATATTTACATCTATTAAACCAGCTTTACCATTCGAAAGCATTTTACTCAACATATCTATCATCATTGCATCCTTTGAACTTGAACCTCCAAAACGCCATGCTAATCTCACATTTTCTGATTCCAAACCCACAACTTCCTTGATAACCGGAGTCGTAATTGGTTTTTCAGGTATAAATGTCAATGGTTCAGGATTTCCCGGTTTTAATTTACCTAAATATTTATCAATGAATTGGATTGCTTCATCAGGATTAAAGTCACCCGATAATACAACAGCCATATTATTTGGAACATAATATTTTGCATAAAATTCCCTGATGTTTTTCATAGAAGGATTTTTTAAATGCTCTGATTCACCCAGGGTTGTTTGTGTACCATAAGGATGATGTGGATACAAAGCACTCATCATGGCTTCATTTGCTTTGCGGCCATCATTGGTTAGTGACATGTTTTTTTCCTCATATACGGTTTCTAATTCTGTATGGAATAATCGTAGTACAGGATGACTGAATCGTTCTGCTTCAATTATAGCCCAATTTTCCAATTGATTTGATGGTATATTTTCAATATAAACTGTGTAATCATTAGAAGTTCCGGCATTAGTTCCCTGAGATCCAATTGCTTTCATCAGCTTATTATATTCATTCGGAATTGCAATCTTAGAAGCTTCATAAGAAATACTATCTATCAGATGATAAAGATGATTTCTGTTTGTATTATCCTTTTCTAATCTGTATTTTTCAAAAAGAGCTTCTATCTCAGCTATCATTGGCTCTTCTTTTGTCCAATCGGATGTACCAAAATTAGGTGTCCCTTTAAACATCATATGCTCAAAATAATGAGCTAAACCGGTAGTTTCCTTTGGATCATTTTTACTTCCAACTTTAACAGCAATATTGGCCTGAATACGAGGTGCATCTTTATATACTGTCATATAAACCTTTAACCCATTATCAAGTGTATAAATTCTTGCTTTCAACGGATCACCTGAAACTGTTTCGAATTTATAAGTCTTTTGTGCTTGTATCAGTAAACTGAATACCAGCATCAAACTCATTAGAAGAACAGCTTTTAATTGAAATTTTTTTTGCATCTTTTTGAATTTTAAATTAGTGCTAACAAAATTAATTATTTTTTATAAATTATGTTAAGTATTTCGATGTGATATTGATTATACTCGTTAAGTATATATATTTTCCAGAAAAAATTAGAAATTGACAATAATAATTCATTTTCAAAAACTCTGGTTTAAATTAAAATTACAAATCATTGTTGTCCGATAAAAATATGTAGATTCTTCGCTTCACTCAGAATGACAACATATTATA
>JBMOKG010000188.1:0-3813 GCA_049315385.1 Bacteroidales bacterium | reverse complement strand
GTGTAAGTGCTGTTATGTTTACAGATGTTCCTGTTCCGTTATATACCACGTAATTCCCTGTTCCTAATTGTGTTCCTAACCCAAAAATGGCATTGGCTGTATAAGAGCTTCCTGCATAAGGTAAAATGGTAGTTGCACTTCCTGCCTTTGCAATTATTAATACAGAATCGCCGGTGCCTCTTGTCCAACCAATAGTCATTGAATTATTTGTTAGTGCAGAAGAAGTAAATGCAGAAGCTTGAATTGCTGGTGAGTTGCATGGGGGTGGAAATGTTACGTTAAAAGATATCGTTGTTCCAGCAGTGGAAACATTTGATATGTTTATACCACCTTTTGTTCCGTTTTGTAAAAAACATTTCGGATTTGTAGTATCATTTATAGCAGTTCGCCCAACTGTTGAAGAAAAAAATGCGTTACTTGGAGTTCCGTTTGAGCTAATTGTTCCATTAGGTCTAAAAACATAAACTTCGTCAGGTGGCCCATTTCTGTTGCCTGTGCTTACGCTTTCGTCTATCCTATAAACTATTAAGCCTGAACCAGGTATGTTAGATTCAAAAGTTCCTGATTTATTTCTATATTCTATCATAAAATATTCATTTGTAGAAAATGGGGATGCTATCTTATAACAATTGTTGGTAGATGAAGTAACAGGATTTAAAGTATAAGTTCCGGTAGTTGTTATTTCGGGTATAGTGTTTATCCATGTATGATTGGAGTATTTCCATTTCATGTATACCAACATGTGTCCGCCTCCACTTTCCATCAAATCCCAGGAACTAACGGGCGCAATTCCATTAGAAGTATAGTGATACAAATCGGGTGAACCTAACGCATGAAACATTTCATGACAAATTGTTTGAACTGCTACTTGACCCTCGGGTTGGAAAGTATAATCATATACTTTTTTCCCATTAATATAAATATTTTGACTGAACAAAGTCCATCGGTGTGCCCACAATAAATCATTCCACCCACCACTGCTACCTTTTATTATAAAACAAACATTATCTACATTATCATCTCCATCTCCATCAATATTTAAGGATGAATGAACAGGTGAATTGATATTTATCCAATTTATAGCATCAACGAGCAGTTGATGTTCTCTAATTCTTCGCTCTTCTCCATTTCCACCACCATTGTAACCTATTGGATTTGTGGTTGCATTGTAAGGTAGAAAATAATTTCGAGAGTGAGAATCTTGATATGACAAATTAGTGGATAGTTCACAATCAGGATAATGCGTACTATTTATGGTAAGGTTATTATATGAAACCTCCTTATAATAAGATTTAAGGCTAACACCTGTTGATGGGTTAAATTTATCTTCATAAACTTGTCTCGTTGTTGTAAATTCGGTATCATCCGAAAAGCGTATATAAACGACAATGTTATTCATTATGCCTGAATGTGGTGCTTTATTTGGGCCAGTGTTTTTATTACTTTCAAACTTATAAGCAAACATTGCATCATATTTTCGCTGATATTCTGCTTTTGATATCTTTGCCCATTTTTTCAACCCAACTCTTGCTGGATTAACACTGTTTACTATGTATCTGGATGGTTTTAATATTTCACCATCAAATACTGCGTAGTAATAATATCCATTGGGAGCTTGAATTATTGTATAACCTTGTTCATCGTGAATCCAATTAAAAAACTCATCACCAGAAACAAAACAGTTAATCGTTTTTCCATCGGGTTGTTTGATAATATAAGGCAATTTTTCAAAATATGCAGCTCGAACGTTGATTATCAATAATAATATTGTAACAATCAATAATAATCTTTTTATCATAATAAGGATTTTTATGACAGTTATTAATTTTTTTTCATATGATCTTTTCTAAAAAAACTATAAATGATTTTTAAGAATGATATTGTAAAGATACAATAGAAATTACCTATTTTGTAAAATAAAAATGTATAAGACAATAAATGTTTGATTATCTGTAATTAGTATATATGTCTCAATATTTTTATTTGTTTACAATTACCATTTTTTCGGTAGCAATTATATCACCATTTTGAGCAGATAGTTTTACCAGATAGTTTCCTGCTTTTATTGTTTTACATTTATGGTATATTTTTGAATTTTCTTTGGCAATTAGAAAACTATCAACCAATAAACTCGATGGAGTATAAATAGATAAATTCACATCTTCATTTACATTGTTTAGTTTTATAGTAAACTCACCAGTATTAGGATTAGGAAAAATATTCATCTTTTCATTAGGCTCAGGCAATACTTCGTTTAAGCTCGATTGAAAAGGTTTGCCAATACCCAATACATATTCGCCTTGCTGAAGATTATTTGTTGTTAAACTGCCCGAAAAACCATCATCTTCATTTACAAAGTTTACAATACGCCAATCGTCGGCAGTATTTTTGCGATATAATAATACCAACGAATCTATTGACTGATAAATAGGCAAAAATGCACCATCTAAAGAATTTGTTCGATTGTAAAGAAACTTTCCTTTTGCATTGAATCCATTAGGGAAAATACCTTGAACCAACCAATAACGAAGAGGGCTAATCCTTTTTATTTCTGTATTTGGTGTTTTAAAACCATCTGCTTGAACCCAATTATGTACTACACGAACTAAAGCAGAATCATTTACTTGTTGTACATCTAACTGAAAAAGGCTTTCGGTATAATCAACGATGCCTGTATTTTTAATAATCTCATAACTATCTGTAGTTGCATCAGCTATTTTTTCTTCCATATCCAACATTACTAAGGTAGGGATAAATTGCATTTGAAAAGCTTTTTTACCGTACTCTCCATCAAAATGGATAGTGTCGGTATATTTATCCCAATTATTATTCATAAAAGTAATTTCTACTACATTGGATTTGGCAAAAACAGGAGCTGACTTCAGCTTTTGACGAACATACACCCAATGATTAGCTGGACAAGAGTAGCTAAATACACTATCAATTGAAAAATGTGTGAATCCGGGATTATAAACATGAAAATTAAAAAAATCAGACAAATTCACACCTGTATGATTACTCATAAAATCTCGCATCTCTGAAGTGGAAATATTATTATAAGCATATTGATTGAGCATTTGTTTTACACTTCCAAAAAACAAACTATCACCTAAATAACCACGTAAACTTTGTACTACGCAACTTCCTTTCTGATACACTGTTTCACCATACGTATAATTAGTTGGAATGCCATATAAAGCTCTATATCCAGCATCTTCAATATGGCATGTTTGTAATACTCGTTTAAGTTTTGTTCGTAAATAATCTTTATATGTTTTTTTGCCATACACGCCTTCTTTATACAAAGCCTCATTAAAAGTAGCCCAACCCTCGTTAATCCACATATCCTCGGCAGTACTACATGTTATTAAATTGCCAAACCAATGGTGGGAGAGTTCGTGCGCCAATAAATATTCATCGCTAAGTGTACCATCAATAGAAGCTGCAGGATAAGCAATATTGGTTGCATGTTCCATTGCACCCAATGTAGTGGCAACGTAGCCTACTCTTTCCCATCGATAGGGTCCCCAAAAATGCTCAAAAGTTTGTAAAACACTATTCAAGTTAATAAATGATGCTTTTGCTTTATTTGTATCAGCAGGCTGTACATAAACAGCAGTTGGTATGCTTCCGTTCATCCCTTGAAAAACACCTTTTACTGCCACATAATTATATACAGCTACCGATGCCAGATAAGCAGGAATGGAATTATTAAATTTCCAATGAAAAGTCTTGCTACCATCACCATTGTTTAAAATATTTATCAATGTTCCACCACAAACTACATATTTTGAAGAGTCAACCGTAATGTAA
>JBMOKG010000187.1:0-3828 GCA_049315385.1 Bacteroidales bacterium | reverse complement strand
ATATCGTTACGCCAACTTCAACAACAGGAAGTTGTGTTGGAAATCCCACTACAATCACTGTTAGCGTAGATCCTTTACCAGCAACAGCTGGAATCATATCTGGATTACCATCAGTTTGTCAAGGGCAAACATCTGTAACATATACGATTCCAATTATTTCTAGTGCAACTTCTTATTTATGGACATTGCCAATTGGTGCAAATGGCATAAGTACAAGCAATAGTATAACAATAGATTTTTCAACAACAGCCATGTCTGGAGATCTTATTGTAAAAGGAAGTAATTTATGTGGAATAGGAGACTCTTCGCTTTTAACAATTACATTAAATCCTTTACCAGATATCGCTGGTCTAATTACATCATTAAATAATGATAGTGTTAGTATAAGTGAAAATAATGTTTTATATTCTGTTCTACCTATTAACAATGCAACTACCTATATTTGGAGTTATTCAGGTACAGGTGTTACTTTTATGCCATCTTCTACAACTACTATTGATAGTGTGATAATCAACTTTGCTAACAATGCAACATCAGGAAACTTAACAGTTAAGGGACATAATGCATGTGGTGATGGTTTGTCATCTGCTATTTATCCTATTTATGTCTCAGCTGTAGGTGTTAACGAAATCTATAATTCATTTGTTTATAGGATTTATCCAAATCCTACAAGAGGAATTATTTCGATAGAAATAGATTTCTTGAATGAAAAATCTGAATTGCAACTTATTAATTTGCAAGGTAAGACTATTTATTCTGATTTTATTTACAACTGTAACAATCGTTTAATTAAAGAAATAAATCTTAATACTTATCCAAAAGGACTTTACTTTATTAAAATTAAAAATAATAAATTTACAAAAGTTGAAAAGGTGGTACTTCAATAGTTTTTAGTTTATAGCTCTTATCCCGAACTCAGGTTATTAATGATAAAGGCGTAATATTGTGTATATTCTAATTACTAACTATCTTATATATACTGCATGTATTCAGCTTCTTGTATTATAGATTGATAACTTTTTACTATTCATAAATAATGAAATATTATACTTATTGTCAATAATTTGTATTGGCTTTTTGTATTTGATATTGTAAAAAGAAAATCCTGTTAATTACCACCCACTTATTGATATTTTTTGTAATTTCATGCCCCCAAATTAACTAATTATTTTGGATAAGATTATCATAGAAGTTGGTTGAAAATAAAGCACAACTATTTTGTAAAAAATCAAAAATTATTACAATGATGAGAAAATTAATACTATTCATGTTTGCTTTTTCGTTAGCAATATTGTCAGTAAAAGCAGGAACAATTACCATTACCTCACCCAACGGAGGCGAAGTATGGGCAGGATGTACCCAGAAATCAATCACCTGGACAGCCACAGGAACTTCAAACAATTACACTATCGATTACAGTACCGATGGCGGCGCAAGCTGGATTTCGGTAACCAGTAGTTTGTACATCACCAACGGCACTTATAGCTGGATTGTTCCTAATATTAACTCAACCAATTGTAAAATCAGAATAATTGATTCCAATACCCCAACTACCAACGATATGAGCGATAATGCTTTTTCAATTACCGCTCCTTTGTTGCTGATTACCCCCAATGGTGCCGAAAGTTGGCAGGCCGGAAGTTATAAAAACATTACGTTTGTTGCCAACGGAACCACTAATTATTACGATTTGTATTATTCAACCAATGCAGGCTCTTCGTGGACCAGCATTATAAGCAATCAGTATATTACCGGACAACTCTATAACTGGTCGGTGCCCAATACACCTTCGTCACAATGTTTAGTAAAAATTCAGGACCATACTAATACCAGTTGTATGGTTGATATCAGTAATAATTTATTTACAATTACCCCTCCAACACCATCCATTACGGTAAGTTCACCCAATGGTGGAAATACACTTTATGCAAACAATGCCTATACCATTTCGTGGTCGAGTGCTTATATTACCTCTAATTTGGTGAAAATTGAATATTCAACCGACAATGGAAACAACTGGATACCCATTGTAACCTCCACATCTAATTCAGGCTCCTACAGCTGGACAGTACCCGCAACTTATTCTACCAATTGTTTGGTAAAAGTTACTGATTTATCCAATCCGAATACTTACGACCAAAGCAATGCCCCTTTTACCATTGCGCCACCTTATATAAGCGTTACTTCACCCAATGGATTTGAAAACTGGCAGGGTTGTGCTACACAAAATATTACTTGGTCATCGGGCGGTACTTCCGGCACTTTCGGTTTGTATTATTCTACCAATAACGGATTAAGTTGGAATTACATTACCAGTTCGAGCAGTTCTTCCTACTCATGGAATCCAATTCCGAATATGACTTCAATCACTTGTTTGGTAAAAATTCAGGATTATAATAATGCTGCTTTAAAAGATTCGAGTGATGCCAACTTTACCATCAATCAAAACAATGATATTATTATTACTTCGCCCAATGGCGGAGAACAATGGGAAGCAGGAACATACAAAAATATTGAGTGGGTGTCAGCACCAACATCAACAAATTATGCTGTTTATTATTCATTAAACAGTGGAAGCAGTTGGGCAAGTATTATTTCAAATACGAGTTCAAAAACATTCAGTTGGTCGGTACCAAATTCACCCACACCCAATGCTTTGATAAAAGTGGTAGATTATAACAATACCTGCAAATTCGATATCAGCAATGCTAATTTTGCCATTACCAATCCTACACCGGTTATTACAGTTACTTATCCTAATTCCAATCTAACTACTTATGCCAATAACTCCATTTCAATTCAATGGTCCACAGCTTATGTAACCGATAATTATGTGAAGATAGAATTTACTTCAGATAACGGAGCTACCTGGTCAACCGTAGTAAGCCCTACTGAAAATGACGGAACTTATGCCTGGACACTACCGAATATTAATTCACAAAATTGTAAGTTTAGAGTAAGTGCCTATACTAACAGTTCGATAATAGATGAAAGCGATATGGTGTTCAAAGTTTTGCCACCATTCATCACCGTAACATCACCCAATGGTGGTGAACAATGGAAAGGTTGTTCCACAAAAACTATTAGCTGGGCAGCAGGAGGAGCTTCGGGTACTTATGCCATTTATTATTCAACCAATAATGGGCAATTATGGAATTATTTAAGCAATACATCTTCAACTTCCTATTCATGGACAACAGTGGTGGATGTGGCAACTTCAAATAATTGTTTGATTAAAGTTCAGGATTATAACAATGCCAATATTAAGGATTCAAGCGACTTTACTTTTACTTTGATAAAGAACAATGATATTATTATAACGTCGCCCAATGGTGGTGAAAGTTGGGAAGTTGGAACTACCAAAAATATTACCTGGGTTTCGGAACCCACGACTACCAATTACAGGGTTTATTATTCCATCAATGCCGGAAGCAGCTGGACTGCATTAAATACCAATACTTCATCTACATCCTATTCGTGGACAATTCCAAATAACCCCAATACAACGAGCTTGGTTAAAATACAAGATTATTACAATAGCTGTATTCAGGATGTGAGCAATGCCAATTTTACCATTGCACCACCACAACCATATATTACCGTAACCTATCCAAATACAAATGTTACAACTTATGTCAATAATTCAATCACTATTCAATGGACCAGTGGCTATTTGACATCAAGTTTTGTAAAGATTGAATTTACTTCAGATAATGGAGCAAGCTGGACAGATGTAGTAGAACCAACAGAAAATGATGGAAGTTATTCTTGGGTTTTTCCGAATATCAATTCATTAAATTGCAGATTCCGTATCAGTGAATACAATAA
>JBMOKG010000029.1:0-56197 GCA_049315385.1 Bacteroidales bacterium | reverse complement strand
TATTTTAAACTTTATTTTCCTCGTAAAAGTTGCATTAATTACTTGAATTTAGGTAAAAAAAACTTTAAAATAATCAATAAAATTCAAATGAATGATTCTGAATATGATACAATTAAATATTAATAAGGATTGGAAAATTGTAAAATTCTGTTTCATTTCAGATAGAATTATATTAATATGAATTTTTAGAGCTATGATTATTTTAGCAATTTCAAACCAATATTAAATGTGTAATAGTTCTTTAACAGAGGAAAGGAAATATCATTTCCTGTTGAATTAATAGCCCCTGTTGGTTCAATGTAATATCTTACATCAAATGAAAGAAAGAATAAATCGATTCCGGCACCGTAAAAATATTTAACAGTTATATTTTCAATATTACTTTTAGTTATTGGTGAAAAGGTATGCTTCGTTGAAATACTGTTGTCTACAACAACACAAGCTTGTACTCCTCCAAAGCCATGTATTGTAATGTTTTTATGCTTAACTACATTTAATCCTAATATCAAAGGTATATTTAATGTTTGTAATGTAATGGATTGGTTATAAATGTTAATGTTTGGATTATAATCTATCTTTCCTGGTTCGTTTAAAAAATTACCTTCTTTTTTATGATAATAAACTTCTGGTTGAAGATAAATCCTACTATCTGATCTTCCATAAAAGCCAATCTGATATCCCTGATATAATTGACTTTTATCCTGATTAACATTTTCTAATTTCAATTCAGGTTTACTCAAAGCAAACTTAAGCCCAAATCGTTGTCCGCTTGCTTGTATTGATAAAAGCGACATAAACATAAGAAAGTATAATTTTGTTTTCATAAAATTGATTGTTAAGTTTAAGACAAAGATAATACAGAAAAATTAAATTTAAACAAATAATAACAAAAAATTCAAGATCATTATTTAAATAAAGTGATTTTTATTATTGATACAGATGTATGATTTATTGATATTGCTTTCTGTCAAAAGAAAAAAACATCATTAAAGATACGTATAATTAACTATTTTTGTATCAAAATGGATTTCGTTTAAAGTTGAATAAATAGTTAGCATGGAAAATTTGCAAAAAAATAATCCTTTACATGGGATTACATTAGAAAACATTATAAATGATTTAGTCTTTTATTTTGACTGGGACACTCTTGGTGAATTGATTCATATTCAATGTTTTCGTGAGAATCCAAGTGTTAAGTCAAGTCTTGTTTTTTTGCGTAAAACTCCTTGGGCTCGTGAAAAAGTAGAGAGACTTTATCTTAAGTATTTCAAACGCATTGAAGCAAAAAAAAAGCTATCTCATTTCTGAGATAGCTTTTTTTAATAAATTAATTTATTAAAGATTAAGAAATAAGGTACCGGAAAAACTACCTTTTACCCAATCAATTTTAAGACGTGTTGGACAGGCATTTCCTGTGATAGGTTGATTGTTGCTGTCGAATCCAAAAGTTGTTGTTGCAGATTTGCTATCTGATGGAATCTGATGAACTTTAATGCCGGAAATTGGATCCCAACCACAACTTTGTTTTAAAACTACAGCTTGATTTATTTGTGTATAAAAGTTTTCATTATGTCTGTTAATACCCCATGTTGCGAGGTTATTATAACCGTTTGAGTTTCCTAATCCTTCAATAGACAGCAAAAGTGCTCCGGGATAAATACCTGTAAATGTTTTTTTGCGGGCTATATTCCAGATTCTGCTGGTAGTATCACTGAAAGTAGCTTGAAGTGATCCGATAATTGTATGAACAACAGATGTTGTTGTACCGTTGCCAAGATTTTTTATTAATCCGCCACTAACATTAGTCCAAGTCTTAATACCATTAAGCATAATCCATTTTTGAGTTAAAACTTTAGTAACTTTGAAATTAACAAATTGCAAAGTTACCGATGTACCGGCTTGAGACCAGGGAGCAGTTATTTTTCTTTTGAATATCATCTGCCCTGTTTTAAATTTATTACCATTACAGTTTAATCCATTATAAGTAACAGTATATGTCATAGTATCACCGGTTAAAACAGAATCGATTGTTGCATTACATGGCAGAGCAGAAATGCTTTTCAAACTGTTTTTAGATAAAACTTCATTGGCATCTTCCAATGCTTCATTAGAATAAGATTCAATTGCAACTTCGTCTTGAGCAAGTTGTTGCATTGATGCTGAATCAGGAAGTTTCTCATCTTTACTGTCTTTTTTGCAAGATGTCGTATATAATCCTATCATTGTAAATACGATCAGCAGGCTAAGCAATTTTGTAAATTTCATATTTCTATTTTTAAATTAATAATGAAAGTTAGATGTATAATTATACAAAAGGTTTAATTGGTTTCTTCAATTTCTAATTTAAAACCGGCACCATGTATATTAGTGATAGAAATATTAGGATCTGCTTTTAGATATTTCCTTAATTTTGTGATAAATACATCCATACTACGGCCAATGAAATAATTATCATCTCCCCATATCGTTTTTAGAGCTGTTTCTCTTTTAAGCAATAAATTCTTATTATCGCATAACATTTTAAGTAAATCAACTTCTTTGCGGGTTAAATTATATTTAACATTAGGAGATATTAAAGTCATATTTGTATAATCAAAAGTAAAGATTCCTAATTGAAAAACAATTTGCTTTTCAATAGCAGAAAGGTTGCTTTTTATCATACATCTTTTAAGAATAGCATCAATACGAAGGCTTAATTCTTCAGTACTAAATGGCTTAGTAATGTAATCATCACATCCTGCTTTAAAACCTCTGATGCGATCTTCTTTCAGCGATTTTGCTGTAAGGAAAATAATCGGAATTTCCTGATTTAGTTTTCTGATATCTTCAGCTAAAGTAAACCCGTCTTTTTTTGGCATCATTACATCCAATAGGCATAGATCAAAATGAGTAGATTTAAACATGTTTAAACCGTGAACGCCATCCTTACATAAAACTGTTTCATAAGTAAGCAATTCAAGGTAATCAACCAAAATTAAACTTAAATTTGGGTCGTCCTCTACTAGCAATATTTTGGCTTTATACTTTTTCATGATTTTATTATATATTTATATTGTGATTAAATGGGAAAAATATTTCAAATGTACTACCTTTTTTGATTTCACTTTTTAATTTAATATTACCTCCGTGTGCTTCAACCATTGTTTTTACATAATACAGACCTAATCCAAATCCTTTTACGTTGTGAATGTTGCCTGTAGGAACACGATATAATTTTTTATATACATGGCTTATGTTTTCCGAACTAATTCCAATTCCATTATCTTCAACTAAAATAATAATACCGTTATTAATGTTTTTAGTCGAGATATTTATCATAGGTGCTTCAGTAGAGTATTTAATAGCGTTGTCAATTAAATTTGATATTATGTGATAAAAATGTATAGGATCTGCAAAGATATGAAAATTTTCTGCAATTAAATCTAAATTTATTGTACCATTTCTTTGTTTGACAACTAATTGAAAATTTTCTGCAACGTTTTCAATGATTTCATGAGCATCAATTTCCTTTTTAAGTAATTTGTATTTCTTTTTATCTAAAACAGATATCTGCAGAACTTGTTCAACTTGAGTTTTTAAACGTGCATTTTCATCAAATATTATATTAGCATATTGCAGGATTTTTTCTTTAGATTCAAGGACAGAAGATTTTGTAAGCATTTCACTTGCAAGCGAAATGGTGGATATTGGAGTCTTGAACTCATGCGTCATATTATTTACAAAGTCCGATTTTATCTCTGATAGTTTTTTTTGTCTTAACAAAATGAATACAGTCAGTATAAAACTTATAATAACTACTAATAAAAATACGGTAGAAATTATTAAAAGGAAAATCATTCTATTTAATATATAGGATTGTTGATTAGGAAAGTAAATGCCCAAATACTTATTTTCATTGTCTGTAAAGCAAGGAATAGGATAGGTGTGATAGGTGTTGAGTAATTCTTTGTAATATGTTTTATTTGAGCATGTTATTAATTGTTTATTTTCATAATCAATGATTCCATAAACGTAATCTTTGTTCACTTTCATTCTTTCACAAAACTCGGTTTTCATAATAGAATCCAGTTTATGTAAATTAATATTATGAATCTTCACAAAAATCTTAGCACAAGAAGTATGATTTTTGTTATTTTTTAGTGGACATTGTGAAGCAGATTTTTCACATTCATCATTATTAGTTATTTCAGAAACAACTTTTTCTAAAAATACCTGGGTTCTGTTATTGAATATTTCTCCTCTTAATTCTAGTGCATAGTTAGCCCAAAGTAATTGAATTACAACAACTCCAATGAGTGATAAACTTGAAATAATAGTAATAATAGAAATAATTTTTTTATTCATTCAAAGTTTTTTAGATCAAAAGACAATATTAATAAATTTTTTCCGTAATTTTGTGCTGTTTTTTATAAAATATTTAGTGTTAGAAAAATATTAAATCAAAGGTAATAGATTTTGATGGTATTTTAGATATACGTTAACAATATTCTAACACTATTAATTTATAAATAACAGTTCGGGTATTTTTAAAAATACTATTTTTGTAGAATAATTTAAAAATTTAAAAAATGAAAAAATTAATCGTAGCAATTTCTTTAGTAACATTCGTCCTTTTTGTTTTTACTGCAAATGCAAATAATTTTAAACAGGATAAAACAAAAGCAGCTGTATCTGTAACTGATAAAGCAAGTAAAGATGCAACACATAAATGTTGTGCTGGTGATAAAAAAGCAGATGCAAAATGTTGTGCTGGTGATAAAAAAGCTTGCAAAGGAGATGCAAAATCATGTAAAGGTGATGCAAAAAAAGATGCAAAAGCTGATGCAAAATGTGAACCAAAAGCAGGTTGTTCAAAAACATGTACTGGTAAAAAATAAAACTATGTTTATATTCATTTTTGTAAATGAATGCAATATAGTTTAAATAATTTTATTTCAGAAAAAGCTTCTATTTCAGAAGCTTTTTTTTTAATCTTGATTTTCTTTTTAAGCAAAAGAGAAATTAAGTTCAGCATATTTCATAATATTTGTAATTTTAAAAGTTTAATTTAAATTTAAATGTATACTGAAATGGTAAAAAGTATAGAAATTGGGATTTTGGGAATAAAAGAAATGATAGTTAAAGCAGAAGATACAGCTTCATATTATGGTTCAGGTCTGATTGATGTTTTTGCTACTCCGGCAATGATAGCTTTTATGGAAAATACTGCTCAGCTAAGTATTCAATCTTATCTGCCTGAAGGTATGATTACTTTAGGAACTGAAGTAAATATTAAACATCTGAAAGCAACACCTTTAGGGATGAAAGTAAGTTGTGATACGAAATTAATTACCGTTGATGGCAAAAGATTAGTATTTGAAGTTAATGCCAGAGATGAAAAAGGAATTATTGGTAGTGGTTTACATACAAGAGTAATCGTTGACAAGCAAAATTTCATAAATAAATTGTTACAAATATAATAGAATAATGGAAGAAAGTTTCAAAATGGTTGCTAAAACCATGACCGGTTTAGAAGATATTCTTGCTGAAGAGTTACATGATTTAGGTGCAACTGAAATAGAGATTTCAAGCCGAGCTGTTAGTTTTAAGGGTGATACTTCTATTATGTATAAAGCTAATTATTGGTGCAGGACCGCTTTGCATATTTTAAAACCTATTTCAAGTTTCTATATTCGAAGAGAAGAAGATTTATATAAAAAAATCTATGAGATAAAGTGGGAAAACTATTTAAATGAAAGTGGAACTCTGGCTGTAGATGCTGTAGTTAATGCTTCTGTTATGAATCATTCTCACTATGTTGCTTTAAAAACTAAAGATGCTATTGTTGACCGATTCAGAGATTTAACCGAAAAACGTCCAGGTGTTGATACTGAAAATCCAGATGTAAGAATTAATATTCATATTTTTAAAAATTTATGTAATGTTTCTATTGATAGTTCAGGTTATTCATTGCATAAAAGAGGATATCGGATAAAAACCGGTGCAGCACCTATAAGTGAAGTTCTTGCGGCAGGAATGATATTGTTAAGCGGATGGGATAAGAAATCAAATTTTATTGATCCTATGTGTGGTTCCGGAACCATTGTTTGCGAAGCAGCTTTGATCGCAAATAATATTCCCCCTGGATATTATCGTAAATCATTTGGTTTTGAAAAATGGATTGATTTTGATGTTAAGCTTTGGGAAAATATTAAAAATGAAGCATTATCAATGCAATATGAGTTTGAAAATGAAATAGTCGGATCAGACATTTCAAGAGAAAGTATTTCAATTGCAATGGAAAATGCAAAGTCTGCCAAACTACATAAAGATATTACATTTCAGATCAGTTCTTTTGAAGAACAGATTCCTCCTGAAGGAGGCGGAGTAATGATTTGTAATCCACCTTACGGAGAACGTATTGTTCCTGATGATATTATTAAGTTGTATCAGGAAATTGGGAATGGATTGAAGAAGAATTATAAAGGATACAATGCCTGGATAATAAGTTCAGATATGAATGCATTAAAATTTATTGGATTGAGACCAACACGGAAAATTATACTTTTTAATGGTCCTTTGGAATGTCGTTTTGCTAAATTTGAAATTTACGAAGGAAGTAAAAGAACCCATAAAAATGAAGAAGAAACTATAATTTAAATATCAATTTTTCAAGCACTTTAGGGAAATATTCATATTCCAGTAAATGTATATTTTCAGCTAATGTCATTGGATTGTCATTTATGTCGATTTTACACTTAGCCTGAAATATAATTTTCCCTTCATCATATCTTTCACTAACAAAATGAATTGTAATTCCACTTTCTTTCTCTTTCTCAGCAATCACCTTTTCATGCACCCTCATGCCATACATTCCTTTACCACCATATTTAGGAAGAAGAGCAGGATGAATGTTAATAATCTTATCTTTAAATTCATGAATAATTTCTGAAGGTAGTAGTAATAAAAAACCGGCTAAAACAATCCAGTCAATTTTATTAGCTTTAAGTAAATTTAATAAAGAATCTGTTTGCAAAATTTCATCTTTACTTAAATAAATAGACTTTATCCCCAGATTTTTTGCTCTTTCTCTTACAAAAGCATCTTCTTTGTTTGTAATAATAAATGGAAAAACTATATTAGTATTAGCCGAGAAGTATTCAATAATCCGTTGTGCGTTGCTTCCACTTCCTGAAGCTAGAATGGCAATATTTATCATTTAACTTATTAAGATAATGAATAATTTTGTTTTGATTGAAAAATAAAAATGACTTATAATAATTGTTGAATATACATTGATTATTGTTTCCATCTTTCTAATTTTGGGATTCCTTTTGCAAAGAAACCAGCCAGAAATCCTGGAAATCCCATCTCTTTCATTTTCTCTTTTACAAAAACCTGCATTTCATGAGCTGAAATATTAGCTTGTGTAAACTTTCCATTTTCATAGCAATAACTACAATATTTTAAATTAATACTTCCATCTGAATTGCTTCCACCAAACTTAGGGTCTTTTTTTAAAGGCATTCCACAACTTTGGCAATATTTATTTTTCTTTTCCATTAAGATAATTGATATTTTTAATATACAAAAGTAATTATTTTTTAATTTAAATTGAAATAATGAAAAAATATCTTGAATAGAAAGAGTGTAAATAATTGTTAAAAAGACAATTAACATTTTTTGTTAGTAAAAAAACATCTTTTTTTTTGTTTGTCGTTCAATAAATTCGTTACTTTGCACCCACGTTTAACCAAAATAGAAAAAAAATGTCTGAAATTTCAACAAAAGTAAAAGCTATCATCATTGATAAGCTTGGCGTTGACGAAAACGAAGTTACACCTGAAGCAAGTTTCACTAACGATTTAGGTGCTGATTCACTTGACACAGTTGAACTAATCATGGAATTAGAAAAAGAATTCAACATTGCAATTCCTGATGATCAAGCTGAAAAAATCAACACTGTTGGTGATGCTATTGCATACATAGAAAACAATACTAAATAAATTTCATTTCTAGATGGAGTTAAAAAGAGTTGTTGTAACAGGTCTTGGATCGCTTACTCCATTAGGTAATACTGTCCCTGAATTTTGGGATGCATTGCTTAATGGAATAAGTGGTGCTGATTTTATCACCCATTTCGATGCCTCAAAATTTAAGACACAATTTGCTTGTGAAGTTAAAAATTTTGATGCAAATAATTTTTTCGACAGAAAAGAAGCTCGAAAGTTTGATTTATATGCACAATATGGAATCGTTTCATCAAATGAGGCGATTAAAGATTCAGGAATAGATATTGAAAAAATTGATCTTGACCGTGCCGGTGTTATTTGGGCATCAGGAATTGGTGGATTAACCACTTTTTATAATGAGGTATCAGACTTTGCAAAAGGTGATGGAACCCCAAGGTTCAATCCATTTTTTATTCCTAAAATGATTGCCGATATAGCTGGGGGACATATATCTATCATAAATGGTTTTAAAGGGCCAAACTTTTCAACAGTATCGGCATGTGCTTCTTCAGCTAATGCTTTAGCAGATGCATTTAATTATATCCGTTTGGGTAAAGCTGATTTATTTGTTTGCGGTGGTTCAGAAGCTTCATGTTCTCAGGCCGGTGTTGGTGGATTTAATGCTATGCAGGCGTTATCAACCCGCAATGAAGACCCTAAAACCGCTTCACGTCCATACGATAAAGACCGTGATGGTTTTGTATTAGGAGAAGGTAGTGCTGCGCTTATTTTTGAGGAATTAGAACATGCTTTGGCAAGAGGTGCTAAAATTTATTGTGAAGTAGCAGGTGCCGGACTTTCTGCTGATGCTTATCATATGACAGCTCCTCATCCTGAAGGCCGTGGTGCTTATATGTCAATGAAAACAGCATTGGAAGATGCAGGTATGAGACCAGAAGATATTGATCATATCAATACTCATGGAACTTCTACACCTTTAGGTGATATAGTAGAACCGTTGGCTATTAAAAGGCTTTTTGGAGAACATGCCTATAAAATTAATATTAATTCAACCAAATCAATGCACGGTCACTTATTAGGTGCCACCGGTGCTGCAGAAGCAGTTGCTACTATTCTGGCAGTAAAGAATGACATTATTCCTCCTACTATCAATCACTTTACTGATGATCCCGAAATAGACCCAAAATTAAACTTTACTTTTAACAAAGCTGTTAAACGTACTGTAAATGCTGCATTAACTAATGCTTTTGGTTTTGGTGGTCACAATGCTTCACTTATATTTAAAAAATTCAATCGCTAAAAAGTTTTGACATTTTTATCGATATTTAAAGCTTATTTTTCTGCGGACAAGCAATTGTACCAATCTATTAAGAATATTCTCGGGTTTTATCCCGGGAATATTTTTATTTATAAGCTGGCCTTTTTACATAAATCCGCTTCACAGGAAACCCGCAAAGGTGTAAAATTAAGCAATGAAAGGCTTGAATACTTAGGCGATACAATTTTAAGTACTGTAGTTGCCGACTATCTTTTTAAAAAATATCCTTATAATGATGAAGGTTTTCTAACTGAATTACGTTCGAAAATTGTT
Source organism: Bacteroidales bacterium (assembly GCA_049315385.1). Lineage (GTDB taxonomy): Bacteria > Bacteroidota > Bacteroidia > Bacteroidales > JACABE01 > JACABE01. Next base: position 46,654 of record JBMOKG010000029.1, on the reverse strand, counting down.
AGCAGGGCCAATTTAAATAAGCTTTCCAAAAAAATGGGACTTCATCACCTGATTCAACGTGACAATGAGTCGAACAATCTCTATCGTTCTATTGAAGGTGATACTTTTGAAGCCCTTATCGGAGCTATATATCTTGATAAAGGATTTAATTTTACACATAAAGTTATTATTCATCGTATCATACAGGTACATCTCGATATTGATGAACTGGAACATAAACAATGGAATTTTAAAAGTAAACTGATTGACTGGACACAGAGAGAAAAGAAAACAGTAGGGTTCAATGTTGTGGATGTTATAGGAAATGGATATACAAAACAATACAAAGTTGAGTTGACTATAGATGGTGAGGTTATTTCCAGCGGTCAGGATTATTCAATTAAAGCTGCAGAGCAACTCGCTGCAGAAAAGGCTTATTTATTACTCTCAAATATTGATACAAATTAGATAAAGCTAGAATAAATCTATGCTTTTAAAATTTGCTTTCTTTTCAATTTTGTTTAGATAATAATTTTAATTATTAAAAATTGCTTAAAAATGACAAAAGGCCTACTAAATCATTGATTAGCAGACCTTATAGACTTGTTGTTGTGGAGCGTATGGGAGTCGAACCCATGACCTTCAGACTGCCAGTCTGACACTCTAGCCAACTGAGCTAACGCCCCAACAGACTGCAAATGTATAAAATTTTTTTTAACCCGACAGATTTTTTATTAAAATCTTAATCAAAAATTTGAAATTTTAATTTAATTTAATTTTCTATTTTTGCTTTATAAAAAATACAGAGATGGAAAAACTTTTTAAATTAAATTATTTTATTATTCTGCTCTTTACAGCTGTATCTCTATTTAGTTGTAAATCTCTGAAAATTACCCGACCCGAAGAAGTATATACTGCTCCTGATTACAGGCCAAAACCTTCGGTAATTAATCTTCCGTTTTATATAAATTTAATAGATATTCAGAATAGCATCAATAAAAAGTTTAGTGGATTGATATATGAAGATAATAGCCTTGAAGATAATAATAATGATAATCTGATGGTGAAAGCCTGGAAAAAAGAAGATTTTTATATTAACTATGAAAATAATATTCTTTCCTATCGTATTCCTTTGAAATTATGGATAAAAGCCGGCTTTAGCAAAGCAATACTGGGCGTGAATATTTCTGATTACAGAGAAATAAATGCTGAAATAGCATTGAAATTTAAAACTACATTATTTGTAAATAAGGATTGGACCATAACAACTTATACAGTTTCTGATGGTTTTGAATGGTTAAGTACTCCTGTAATCAAAATCGGTCCTATAGATGTTCCCATAAAGTTTATCGCAAGTTCAATCCTAAAGAAAAATCAAACATTGGTAAGCAATGAAATTGACAGAGCTATTCAACAAAAATTTTCTTTACGTAAGTATATTCAGGATATCTGGCTTACTATGCAAAAACCGATAAAAATAAATAATGATTACAATCTGTGGTTGAAACTGAATCCTCAGGAAATATCTTCAACACCAATTGTAAGTCAAAATGGCAAAGTCAAAATTTCAATGGGCGTTAAATCTTTGGTTGAATCTTATATGGGTGACGAACCTAAAGTTATACCAAATGCTGGTTTACCCGATTATAAAATTGTAAAAACGCTGGATAATAATTTTACTATCAATTTGATGGCTGATATTTCCTACAAATCAGCGGATACATTGGCTAAACAATACTTAAAAGGAAAAACCTTTACGCAGGATAAAAAGTCAATAACTGTTATTGATATCAAGGTTTACGGAAGTAATAATAAAATGATAATTGGAGCTACCCTGACTGGGAGTTTGAATGGTATTATTTATTTTACAGGAAAACCTGTTTATGATTCCGCTAATTCCACAGTTAGGATTGTTGATATAGACTTTGAATTAGAAACCAAAAACACATTGATTAAAACTGCGAACTGGCTATTACATAATAGATTTATTAAAATGATAGAACCCAGTCTCATTTTTCCTATAGGTGATAGGCTTTCCCAATCGAAAGTCCTTATCCAAAAACAATTAACCAATAACTATATAAATAAAAATATTTTATTGAATGGTCAATTGAAAGACTTATATATTGAGAATATTTATCTGACTCCCGAATCAATCAAAGTTGCGGTTAATTTCAAAGGTAATCTTAATCTAAGTTTTGAAGCTAAAGACTAGAAAATTTGAAAATTTGAAAAAGTTGCCTGACTGCAGTCAGGTTTGAAAAAAATAAAACCTAACTGATAACTGTTTACTGTTCACTTTTTACTTTCCAGCATAACAATTTCAAACCATACTAATTCCTAATTCTTAATTAATGAAAAGCCTATGCTGGATTTTCTACTACCAATTGTGCTGTAGTTCTGCTGCGTTGTTCCAATAATATTTTTCGATTATCTACAACTTTATCAATTGTAGCTTGGTTGTAATGGCGAATGGTAATTAAATCGAGCTGAAGATTGTATCGTGCTTTATAGTTTTCCTGGAGGGTTTTTATTAATGTATCAAAGTGTGTCGTATTGCTGTCGAAACATACAGAAAAGCTGATAGCAGAGTTTTGCATTAGGTTAATCTTAATTTTGTTTTCAGAAAAGATGCCAAAAATATCAGATAGATTTTCTTCTGCAATAAAAGAGAAATCTTTCGGGGAAATTGAAATTAATGCCTGATCTTGTTTGAAAATAAAGGATGGAATTAGATCATCTGTATTTTCCTGATTAGAAATTAAAGTTCCTTCCTTTTCAGGTTGGAGAAAAGATTTAATATACAAAGGAATGTTTTTATTTTGAAGAGGTTTTATTGTTTTTGGATGTATAATAGTAGCTCCGTAATAAGCTAATTCAATAGCTTCGCGATAAGAAATAGCATCCAGTTTACGGGTGTCATCAAAAAATTTTGGATCTGCATTTAGTAAACCAGGTACATCTTTCCATATTACCAATTCAGATGCATTTAAATTGAATGCAAAGATTGCAGCTGAGTAATCTGATCCTTCACGACCCAAAGTTACTGCATGTCCATCCGGAGAACTGCCAATAAATCCCTGAGTTATTACTAAATGTGTATCCTTGCAATAATCATCAAAATATGGGATGACAAGTTTATTAGTTTTGTGCATACATTCCTGCCAGTTTACATTCCCTTCACGATAATTTGAATCTGTTTTTATAATTTCCCGTGCATCCATCCATTGATTACTGATACCTTTTAGGTTCAAGAAATGACTGATTATTTTTGTTGATATTAATTCACCATTAGAAACTATTTGATCATATTCAAAATCTAAGTTTCCTGAAGGATGTGAAATAAGTTTGAAACTTAATTCTTCGAATATTAGTTGAATATCACTATAAACTTCATGATTTTTATCTGCAAAAAGTGTTTCTGTAATTAGAAAATGATATTTTTGAATTTCCTCTAACTGAGCTTTGGTTTCATTGCTTTTATTGAAATATGCAAGTGTTAATTTTTCCAGTGCATTGGTTGTTTTACCCATTGCAGAAACCACTACCAGGATTTTTTCATTATTAAACTTTCTAAGTATTTCTGCTACATTCTTAACAGCTTCAGCACAGTTAACTGATGCACCACCAAATTTGAAAACCTTCATGTTACTTTAAATAAAATTACTACAAATATAAAAGATTTTCCCATATGTTATAATAAAAAAATGTATTGATTTAGGTTTGGATTAAAATCAATTGTATTGTAATCCTTGATTTTATTTAAATACTACTATTATGTAATTATGCCTCTAAGAAATAACAATAATTAATCAGAATAAAAATTTAAATATAAACGAAACATTCATGACAATTAAATATTGACACTCAAGAGAATGATTATTCCAGCAAACCTTCCAGGTTTTCAAATCCTTGAAGGTTTTAAATAAATCAAGATTTAGAAATCAGATAGATAAAAAATTATAATCAGATGAATAGAAATAGTTAAAATAATAATACTATTTCAAAAAGGCAATAAATATTCACATTTTATTCCATTAGACTTATTATGGTTTCATTAAATTGATTCATAATTTTAATATTAGCTTAATTTTATCAAACTAAATTTTATTGATTTAATTTGTAATTATTCCTCCCTTTTTTATAAAAAACTTAGTTTTCAGAAATCATTTTTTAATACAAGATATATTTTAGAATTGCCTTAGAGAAATAAATTAAACCGATGTGTTTAGATACTTGTTGAAATGGCTCTTCATTATTGCAGAATATTTCAAAAACTTCAAAATGTTGATTTGATTAATTTGCAGAAAAACAAAGAATTGTAAAGTTTGGCATAAAAATTGCATATATGTGAATGTGATTTTATATTAAAAATATTAACAATACAAATTAAAAACAAAAGAGATGAAAAAATTAATTATTATTTTAGCAATAATGTTTTTCGCCGGTTTCACGACAAAGATAATGGCTCAAGCAACCGAGAATACTACTGCAGGAGCTAAAATAGTTGCTCCGATTTCAATTACTGAAACTTCAGCTTTGCATTTTGGTACTATGGCTGTTCTGGCAGGAAGTCCGGGAACTTGTGTATTGTCAACTCAAGGTGTAAGATCAGCTACAGGTGGTGTGAATCTTTCAGCACAAACTCCAACTGCAGCTAATGCGGCTTATAATGTAGGAGGTGCAATAAGTACAACTTATGCAATTACATTACCTTCAACAATTACTGTAAGTAATGGAACTCCAGCTCAGGACATGACAATCAATGCTTTGCTTGCACGTACAGCTTCAGCTGGTGCAAATGGACTTACAGGAACTTTAAATGGATCAGGTGCTGACTCTTTTACTATAGGAGGTACATTAAACGTAGCTGCAGGTCAACCAGCTGCAGTTTATTCAGGAACATTTAATGTAACAGTTGCTTATAATTAATTTTAAATATAATTACTCCAAAAAAGAGAAGGGTTGAAAAGCCTTTCTCTTTTTTTTTAAAAACTTAATTATTCTTGTAAAGAATTTATAGTTTGTTTTTTAAAATATAATATCTTCCAGAATATTAAAACGCTTGAAATTTAACAAAATAATTGTATATTTGCATCATTACGGTGTTTTGCTTAAATCTAATTTATATTGTTAATATACAGTTTAAGAAACTATTACTAAAAATATAAAATACTGTAACGATATAAAATAAAATACTAATAGTTGTTAACAGTTATGTTAAAGATAATTTCTATCAAAAAGCTAAGTATTTCAACGATATATTTCGTTGCATGTATACTAATGCTTTTTTTGTCGGGAATTAGTAATAAAGGATTTGGACAGACTGTCGGTGATTATGGAACTCGTTATACTACTGGTTCGTATAATTGGAATACTGCTTCTAACTGGGTAATCTGTGTGACAAATGGTAGCTGGACCGGAGCTACTACAGCTACTGCGGTTCCTACAAGTTCAAAAAATGTATGGATCAGATCAGGTAGTAATTACACAATGAATGCCAATCCAGGGGCATGTAACAATCTTACAATTAATGGTATACTTACATGGACAAATGCGAGGACCTTAAGTGTAAGTGGCAGTTTGAATGTAAGTGGTGGAACGTTAAGTGGTTCAAGTACAGGTGTTTTGAATGTTGCTGGTGCTTTCACTGTACCTGTGAGTACAACTGCAAGTATACAAAGAGTTACATTAACAGTTACAGGTGCAACAACTATCAACGGAACTTTAAATTTTGCAACATCAGCTACCGGTAATAAATCTTTTTATGGCAATGTGACTGTTAACTCAGGTGGTAGCTGGAATTGCTCTGTTTATCCGGCTTTCTTTTTCAGAGGTGGGATTACAAATAATGGAACTTTTAATGCCGGTACCGGAACATCTACTTTTAATACAAATAGTCAATCCATTAGTGGTTCTTCAGCTTTAGTTTTCGGTGGAACCGTTGCAATTTCAGGAACAATAACATTGACTAACAATAATACAGTCAATATTGTTGGGAGTCTAACCGGTTCTGTTACTGGTTCAACATGGCTCAATGCTGCAAATTCTACGTTAAATGCAGGTAATGCTGTTTTAACTACAGGAACTTTAACAGCTACAGCAAATCCAAATACGGTAAATTACAATCGGAATAGTACACAGACTGTAAAAGCTACAACTTATTATAATCTTATACTTTCCGGCACTTCTGCAAAAACAATAACAGGACTAACTAACATATCCAATAATTTAACACTTAGCGGAACTGCAAGTGCAACAACCGTTGCAGCACTCAGTATAGGTGGAAGTCTGATTGTAGGTTCAGGAACGATATTTGCTACCGGATTAACAAACACTTATACATTAAATGTAACTGGTTCGACTTCAGTAAGTGGAACGCTGACTCTTGCAAATACCGGAAATAAGTCTTTTACCGGGGATGTTACAATAAATTCCGGTGGTATCTGGAGTGAAACTGCTGTTGCTGCTATTAATTTTGCCGGTAATTTACAAAATAATGCTACATTTATTGCTAGTACAGGAATTCATACATTCACAGGAACTTCAAAAACATTCACAGGAACACTTTCTATTCCAAATGTCACTATTACAGGGTCCTATACTAATAATAATATTCTGACAGTAACTAGTACTCTTACCGGAACTGGTGGTTTAACTCAAGCCGCAACTGCTACTTTGAATATTAGCGGAACATCATCTATTTCCACAATGACAGCAACTGCAATAAGTAATACTGTTAATTTTAATGGTTCTGTTTCTCAAACAATACAAGCTTTCAATTATTATAATCTGACTAGTAGCAGCACAGGTTCAAGGATACTGGCTTCAAGCGGGACTATTGGCATAGCCGGAACATTTACACCGGGAACAAATTCATATACAATTACAACTAGTACTGTCAGCTTTAACGGAAGTAATGCTCAGATAATTCCTACTTTTACTTTTAATACTTTGGATATTAATAACACAGCAGGTGTTTCTCTAAATGGTATTGTAAACACTACCAATTTAAGTTTTACTAATGGTATATTAACTACTACTTCTTCTAATAAAATTATTGTTACAGGAACTTTACCCTCAAATATTTATGGATATTCAACTTCCAGGTATGTAAATGGTCCTATGGCACTTACATTACCTTCAAACCTTATTAACAGCACTTATGTTTTTCCCATTGGAAAGTCAGGCTATAATCCTTTAAGCTTTGTAAATACTAATACTAATTCGGGTGGTAATGTGGTAATTACTTCCGAAGTATTTGATGCTAACTGTGGAGGAATTCCCGGTGTTGGGATGTCAACATTAAATACAAACCGTTATTGGAATTCAAGCATAACATCTGGTAGCGGTAATTTTACAAATACTCAGGTTAGTTTAATTGAAACCGGACTTGCTGTTGAAGATGCTATCGGTCAAAGTTCTACATTAACAGGTACTTATGATAGAATTAGTAATAATCCACCTTCAGGTAATATAATTACTTCTGATGCTGTTTCGGCTTTGGGTTATTTTGCGATAGGTGAGAAGCCCAGTATAACTATAACAGCTACAACACAAGCAGCAGAAGGTGGAAGTAATGGAGTTTTTACTATTTCAACCTCTAAGCAATTTACAGTAACCAGAACAATAAATCTTACTATTACAGGAACTGCAACAAATGGTACAGATTACACAACAATTAATACAACTGCAAGCTTTCCTGCATATCAGAATACAATTACTGTTCCTGTTACCGTAACTAATGATAATATTGTAGAAGCTTCAGAATCAGTGATAATTACAGTTGAAGCAGGAACTGGATATGCAGTTGGGACTCCTTCAACTGCAACAGTTAACATTACAGATAACGATACCTCTGGCATAATAATTACGCCTACAAGTGGACTTATTACAACTGAAGCTGGTGGAACTGCAAGTTTTTCAATAGTGCTGAAATCGCAACCGACAAATAATGTGACGATTAATCTTTCTTCATCCAATATAAATGAAGGTAATGTTTCACCGACTTCAATTATCTTTACAACTGCAAATTGGAATATCGCACAAATTGTTACTGTTAGCGGAGTAAATGACTTTATTATTGATGGAAACATTGCTTATACAATTGTTACAAATGCAGCTATAAGTAGTGATATTAATTACAATGGATTAAATCCTTCAGATATTTCTGTTATTAATAATGATAATGATATAGCCGGTTTTACAGTTACTCCTACAAGTGGTTTGATTACCAATGAAGCCGGAGGAACTTCGAGTTTTTCGGTTGTGCTTAATTCACAGCCTTCAGCAAATGTTAGTATAAATTTATCATCAAGTAATACAAATGAAGGAACTATATCTCTTTCATCCTTAATATTTAATAATGCTAACTGGAATGTAGCTCAAATAGTTACAATAACCGGGATTAATGATTTTTTGGTAGACGGGAATATTGCTTATACTATTGTAACCTCATCAGCCAGCAGTACTGATATTAATTACAATGGATTAAATCCAGCGGACGTTTCTGTTACTAATAATGATAATGATATCGCTGGAATAACCGTAAATCCTACATCCGGACTAAATACAACTGAAAATGGAGGTACTGCAACTTTTACAGTTGTTCTTACATCTCAGCCAACATCAAATGTTAGTATAGCAGTCTCGTCCAACGATTTAACTGAAGGCTCTGTTTCAACATCTTCACTTGTTTTTACAACAACTAACTGGAATGCACCTCAAACAGTTACTGTGACCGGGATTAATGATTTTATTATTGATGGCAATATTGCATATACAATTGTTCTGTCTACAGCAAGTAGTGGTGATGCCAATTACAATGTGATAAACCCTGCAGATGTATCAGTTACCAATAATGATAATGATGCTGCAGGAGTCACAATAACTCCAACTTCAGGTTTGGTTACTACTGAAGCAGGTGGGACAGCATCTTTTACAATGGCACTTAATACACAACCATCTGCTGATGTAACTATTGCTCTTTCTTCAAGTAATATTAATGAAGGTACTGTTTTACCTTCTTCTGTTACTTTTACGAGTTTAAATTGGAATACACCAAGAACTATAACAATTACCGGTGTAAATGATTTAATTGCAGATGGAAATATTGCTTATTCTATTATTACTGCAGCTGCTACCAGTACTGATGTGAATTATAACGGATATAATCCGGCAAATGTTTCAGTAACAAATAATGATGATGATATAGCTGGTTTTACAGTTACGCCTTCCAGTGGATTAATTACAACTGAAGCCGGTGGTACTGCAACATTTACAATAAAGCTAAATTCTCAACCTACAGCAAATGTAACAATTGGAATATCTTCAAGTAACACTAGTGAGGGAAGTGTTTCCCCGTCTTCAATTACTTTTTCTTCTGCAAACTGGAATACAGCTCAAACAATAACGATTACAGGCGTGAATGATTTTGTAGTAGATGGAAATATTGCTTATTCTATAATTACTGCAACTGCTGTCAGTTCTGATTTAGTCTACAATGGTTTGAATCCTTCGGATGCTTCAGTCATAAATAATGATGATGATGTGGCGGGTTTTACAGTTACACCTACCAGCGGATTAACTACAACTGAAGCTGGTGGTATTGCAACATTTACTTTAAAGTTAAATTCACAACCAACTGCCAATGTAACGATTGGAATAACCTCAAGTAATACAAATGAAGGAAGTGTTTCACCAACTTCACTTACTTTTACTTCTACAAACTGGAATACAGCTCAAACAGTTACTATTACCGGAGTCAATGATTTTGTGGTTGATGGTAATATCTCTTATTTCGTAATAACATCAAATGCAAGCAGTACTGATTTGATATACAACGGAATGAATCCATCTGATGTGTCTGTTACAAATACAGACAATGATGTAGCAGGATTTACGTTTACTCCTATAAGTGGTTTGATTACGACAGAAGCCGGTGGTACAGCAACATTTACTGTGGTTCTTTCTTCACAACCGAGTGCTAATGTAACGATAGGTCTTTCATCAAATAATACGAATGAAGGAATTGTTTCACCTTCTTCACTGATTTTTACTGCTGCAAATTGGAATATTCCCCGAACAGTAACTATTACCGGTGTAAATGATTTTGTTGTAGATGGCAATATTTCCTATTCAATTATTACTTCCGCTGCCAGTAGTTCTGATTTATTATATAATGGTCTTAATCCATCAGATGTTTCAGTTACTAACAATGATAATGATGTAGCCGGAATTAATGTTACACCTGTTACTGGGCTAATTACTACAGAAGCAGGAGGAACAGCTACATTTACTATTTCTTTAAATTCACAACCTTTGTCAACTGTGAATATTGCTCTATCATCAAGTAACACTAATGAAGGAACTGTTTCTCCTGCTTCACTGAGTTTTACAACGGCTAACTGGAACACATCCCAAATCGTAACTATAGCCGGAGTTGATGATTTTTCAATCGATGGAAATATCACTTACTCTATCATTACAGCTGCTGCAACCAGTTCTGATGTTAATTATAACGGATTAAATCCATCTAATGTTTCAGTTATTAATAATGATAATGATATAGCTGGAATCACTATTGATCCTGCCAGCGGATTAACCACAGGTGAAGATGGAACCACTGATAATTTTACGATAGTACTAAATACAATTCCAACTGCAAATGTAAGCATTGCTCTTTCATCCAGTGATTTAACTGAAGGTACAGTTTTTCCAGCTTCAGTTGTATTTACTGCTTCTAACTGGAATGTTCCTCAAGCAGTTACAATTACAGGTATAGATGATTTAGAAGACGATGGTGATATTAGTTATTCTATTGTAACTGCAGCTGCAGTGAGTACTGATGCTAACTATAATAACATAAATTTTTCGGATATACCGGTGATTAATAATAATAATGATATCGCCGGAGTAACAGTTATTCCTATAAGTGGACTTGTTACGACAGAAATGGGAGGTCAGGCAAGTTTTACAATTGTTTTGGATTCAAAACCAACTGCAAATGTTACAATTGCAATTTCATCTGATAATACTGCCGAAGGGAGCGTTTCACCTTCTTCTGTAACTTTTAATTCAACAAACTGGAATATTCCACAAACAATAACTGTTACAGGTGTTGATGATTATATTAATGATGGTGATATCTTATATAATATTTTAACAGCTGCTGCTTCAAGTGCTGATGGTAAATATAGTGGAATGGTAATTGATGACGTTACTGTAACAAATATAGACAATGATTCACCGGGTATATCGGTAATGCCTACTTTTGGGATATCAACCACAGAAACAGGTGGTACTGCAACTTTTACTGTTGTATTGCTAACTCAGCCTTCTTCTAATGTTACGATTCCAGTTTCTTCTGATGATCTTTCTGAAGGAACTATTTCTCCAGCTACACTTACTTTTACAAAAACTAACTGGGCTACACCTCAAACTGTTACTATTACCGGTGTAAATGATATTTTGGTTGATGGTGATATTATGTATAATATTATATTGGATGCTGCAAGTAGTTCTGATGCAGATTATGATGGGATTGATCCTGATGATGTTTCTGTAACCAATCTCGACCTTACTCCAACAGTTAGTGGATTTTCACCATCCACTGTTTGTTATGGATCTGGGGCTTCAATAATAATCAACGGGACTCACTTAAATGGTGCAACATCCGTAAAAATAAATAATATTAGTGCAACATATACCGTAAATAATTCAACACAGATTACAGCTACTTTACCAGCTACTGCAACAACGGGTACAATCAGTGTAATTACGCCGGCAGGAACTGCAGTAAGCAGTTCTTCGATTACAATCAATCCGGTTTCTGTCGGTGGATCTGTTACCGGAGGAACTTTGATATGTCCGGGGAGTATTAGTGGAACACTTACTTTAAGTGCGTATACTGGTACAATAACAAAATGGCAATATTCAGTAAGTCCTTTTTCAAGCTGGACAGATATTATTAATACTTCAGCCAACTATATCTCTGGTGCATTATCTCAAACAACACAGTTTAGAGCTGTAGTAACAAATGGAGTCTGTAGTTCAGCTAATTCAACTTCCACAACAGTTACAATTAATCCCGTTACAGCTATTAGTTCTCAGTCGACTGCTGCACAAACACAGTGTGTTGGTGGAACATTCAGCAGTATTTCAGTAACAGCAACCGGAGCAGCATTAAGCTATCAATGGTACAGCAATACAACAGCAAGCACTTCCGGAGGAACTTCACTTGGGTCGGCTAATGGAGCTCAAACCAATTCATATACTCCACAATCAGTTTCAGCAGCAACACGTTATTTTTATTGCATTGTAAGTGGAAGTTGCGGTACCCCTGTTACAACTGCTATTTCCGGAGCAATTATAGTTAATCCAACGACTGTAATCAATAGCCAATCCACCGCAGCACAAACACGTTGTTTTGGTGGTAATTTTACTTCAATTTCAGTAACTGCAACCGGAGTAGGTTTAAGTTATCAATGGTATAGCAATACAACAGCCAGTATAAGTGGGGGTACATCGTTAGGTTCTGCAAATGGTGCACAAACAAACAGTTATTTACCACAAACTAGTATTGCAGGAACATTATATTACTATTGTATAGTCAGTGGAAGTTGTGGTTCGGCAACATCCTCAGTATCCGGTGCATTTCTGGTAAATTCTGCCGGTATTATCACCGGAACTTCTCCTGGTAGCCGATGTGCATCAGGTGTAGTTATTTTGAGTGCAACAACATCTTCTGGAACTATAAATTGGTACAATGTATCCATTGGTGGTACTTCTCTGGGAACAGGTAATATTTTCACAACACCAAACATATCTTCAACTACAACTTATTATGTTGATGCAACTACCTCTAATGGTTGTACTTCAGCATCAAGAAGTCCGGTGATTGCTTATATTATACCTTCAGTTTCTATTACTGCAGGTGGAGCCGGTGTTTATTGTGGTGATTCTTCCTTTACTTTAACAAGTTCAGGTATAAATACTATGAATCAATACTGGGCAGGTCCGAATAATTTCTATTCTATTAGTCAAAATCCTGTTGTTGCAAATGTTACATCTGCAATGAGCGGTTTATATTCTGTTACAGGAAGTGCTTTAAGTGGAATTAATCTTGTGACAAATGGTGATTTTGAATTAGGAAATACTGCATTTACCAGTTCTTATACGCTTGCAGCAGCCAATTCTAATGGTATGTATCCTGAAGGTACCTATGCAGTTGTTGCTAACCCTCAGTCAAGACATCCAAACTATGCTCCTTGTGTTGATCATACATCAGGAACCGGAATGCAATTGGTTTTAAATGCTTCAACAGTTGTAGATGCTATAATTTGGTCTCAAACTGTTAATGTTGTTCCAGGAGCCGATTATCAGTTTTCTTATTGGGAACAAAGTGTTGTTGCAGAAAATCCTTCTCAACTTCAGTTGTATGTAAATGGGTCACCAGTTGGAGTGCCTTATACTGTTACAGGTACAACTTGTTTATGGCAGAAATTTATTTATAACTGGAATTCAGGATCAAGTACAACTGCGGTATTATCTATGATAAATAAAAATACAGTAGCATCAGGCAATGATTTTGCATTGGATGATCTTTATTTTCAACAGGTTTGTTCAGCAGTTGATACTGTAACCCTTATGATAAATGCTCCGGTAACTGCGGGATCTATAGGTACTTCACAAACAATTTGTAGTGGTATTACTCCAGCTACACTTACTTCAATAACTGCAGGAACCGGTTCCGGAACTATTTCCTATGAATGGCAGACTAATGCAAGTGGAAGTTATGTAACTATTAATGGAGCAACAGCAGCAATTTACTCTCCACCAGCATTGACTGCTACTACAAGTTATAAAAGAAGAACTGTTTCATTAAGTGGAGGGCTTATTTGTTATTCACTTTATACTTCTCCGATAACTATAACTGTTTCTGCTCATTATTCAATTGCTGGAGGTCCAAATACAGCTTGTCAATCAGCCAGTCCTTCCGCTATAACAATGAGTGGAGCTAGTTTCGGTGGTGGTGCTACTACTGCTGCATGGTCAATAATTTCAGGAGGTGGAACTTTAAGTTCAACGGCTCAAACTAACACACCTGCAACAGTTACTTATACTCCTGCTGTTAATTATAGCGGTAATGTAATTCTTCGATTAACAACAAATGTTGTAGGTAGTTGTGCTGCAATATCAGATCGTACTATAGCAATATCACCAACTCCCGTTGCTCCTGTTTTAGGTAATGCAAGTCCTGCAAATGCTAGTGTTATTTGTTCAGGATTTAATACAGGAACAGTCACAGCTACTGGGGGTACTGGTGGATATTCCGGTGCAACTAATGAATATCAATATAGTATAAATGGAGGAAGTACTTATTCTTCTTATATAAATGGAAGTACAATAAACACGACTGGAGCAACAACCAGTGTAATTGTTCAATCACGAAGAGTCGATGGCATAGTTTGCACAAACTCAGCATGGAGTACAATTTGTACCTGGACTATTGGCACAACTCCTTCTGCACCTACCTTAAGTTCAGCTAGTCCTGTAAACGGATCTGTTATTTGTGCCGGTTTTAATACAGGAACTGTCACAGGAACAGGAGGCTCTGGAGGGTCAACCGGTTCAGCTAATGAATATCAATATAGTATTAATGGAGGCAGTACTTATAACCCATATACAAACGGTGCTGCAATAGTTACTTCAGGAGCAACTAATAGTGTGATTGTTCAGTCGCGCAGAACTGCTGGTAATTATGGTTGTACTAATTCTGCTTGGTTAACTATTTGTACATGGACGATCGGAACGACTCCTGTAGCTCCAATATTAGCTACTGCCAGTCCGGTTGATGGAACAAGTATTTGTGCCGGTTTTAATACAGGAACTGTCACAGGAACAGGAGGCTCTGGTGGGTCAACAGGTTCAGCTAATGAATATCAATTCAGTATTAATGGAGGCAGTACTTATAATACTTATACTATCGGCTCAGCAATAACAACTACTGGTGCAACAACAAGTGTGATTGTTCAGTCACGTAGAACGGCAGGTAGTTATGGTTGTTCAAATTCAGCATGGACAACTATATGTACATGGACAATCGGAACGACTCCTGTAGCTCCTATATTAGCTACTGCTAGTCCAGTTGATGGAACAACGATTTGTGCAGGATTTAATACCGGCACAGTAACCGGATCTGGTGGTTCAGGTGGTTCAACAGCAGCAGCCAATGAATATCAGTATAGTATTAATGGAGGATCCACCTATAATGCATATACAAACGGAGCAGCAATAACAACAACAGGTGCAACAACCAGTGTAATAGTTCAGTCACGCAGAACTGCTGGTAGTTATGGTTGTTCAAATACAGCATGGACAACTATTTGTACATGGATAATTGGAACAACACCGATAGCACCAACACTAAGTACCGCAACTCCAGCAAACGGATCTGTAATTTGTGCTGGTTTTAATACTGGTATTGTAACAGGAACAGGAGGTTCTGGTGGTTCAACAGCAGCAGCCAATGAATATCAATATAGTATTAATGGAGGATCAACTTATAATGCATATACAAACGGAGCAGCTATAACAACAACAGGTGCAACAACCAGTGTAATAGTTCAGTCACGCAGAACAGCTGGCAGCTATGGTTGTTCAAATTCTGCTTGGTCAACTATTTGTAGCTGGACTATATCTTCACCCACAGTCAATCCTACATTAAACACTGCAACACCAGCCAGTGGCACATCTATCTGTGCAGGTTATAGTCCGAGTGCGACAATTACTGCCGGTTCAGGCGGATCCACCGGAGCAGCTGATATTTATGAATACAGTATCAACAACGGAACAACCTGGTTAGCTTATACCTCAGGTGCTGCTATCACTACAACGGGAGCAACGACAAATGTTTTGTTACGGGTAAGTCGTTCAGCTGGAAGTTATGGATGCAGTGCAACGGGTCCGACAACCATAGTAACCTGGCCTGTTTCTTCTACACCAGTTGCTCCAACATTAGGAAGTGCCAGTCCTGTTGACGGAACTACGATTTGTGCAGGTTTGAATACCGGCACCGTAACTGGAACAGGAGGCTCTGGTGGGTCAACTGGCTCAGGTAATGAATATCAATACAGTATTAATGGAGGCAGTACATATAATGCTTATACAAACGGAGCAGCTATAACAACAACAGGTGCAACAACCAATTTAATAGTTCAGTCACGCAGAACGGCTGGTAGTTATGGTTGTTCAAATACAGCATGGACAACTATTTGTACATGGATAATTGGAACAACACCGATAGCACCAACACTAAGTACCGCAACTCCAGCAAACGGATCTGTAATTTGTGCTGGTTTTAATACAGGAACTGTCACAGGAACAGGAGGTTCTGGTGGTTCAACAGCAGCAGCCAACGAATATCAGTATAGTATTAATGGAGGATTAACTTATAATGCATATACAAACGGAGCAGTTATAACAACAACAGGTGCAACAACCAGTGTAATAGTTCAGTCACGCAGAACAGCTGGCAGCTATGGTTGTTCAAATTCAGCATGGTCAACAATTTGTAGCTGGACTATAGGAACAACTCCGACAGCACCAACACTTAGTATTGCAACACCAGCAAACGGAACAACGATTTGTGCAGGATTTAATACCGGCACCGTAACAGGAACAGGAGGTTCCGGTGGTTCAACAGGCGCAGCCAATGAATATCAGTATAGTATCAATGGCGGAACAACCTATAGTGCTTATACAAACGGAACATCTATAACAACAACAGGTGCAACAACCAGTGTAATAGTTCAGTCACGCAGAACAGCAGGCAGTTATGGATGTTCAAATTCGGCATGGACCACTATTTGTACATGGCCTGTTTCACTACCTTCTGTAAATCCTGTTTTAAATACTGCAACACCTACTAACGGTACTTCTGTTTGTGTGGGTTCAAATCCTAGTGCAACTATAACTGCTGGTTCTGGCGGTTCTTCAGGTGCAACTGATACTTATGAGTACAGTATTAATAATGGAAGTAGCTGGTCTGTCTATACATCAGGTGCTTCTATCAATACAACAACTGCTACTACAAATATATTGATTCGGGTAAGCCGTTCTGCCGGAAATTATGGTTGTAGTGCCACAGGCCCAACTACTATTGTGACCTGGCCTGTTACAATAATTCCAACCGCAGTTATAAGTTATACAGGAACACCTTTTTGCACTTCATTAAGTTCTCCACAAGCTGTAAGCATCAGCGGTACTGGAGCCTATACCGGTGGCGTTTATAGTAGTACAGCCGGATTAAGTATTAATTCTTCAACCGGGGCTATCATTCCAAGCACAAGTACTGCAGGTGCTTATACAGTAACATATACTATACCTGCTTCCGGAGGTTGTTCTAATGTTCCAGTGACAACATCAATAACTATTACAGCATTACCGATAGCTACTTTCAGTTATATTTCCACACCATACTGTTCCAATTCAAGTAATCCAAGTCCTACTTTTAGTGGAGGAGGAGTTGCAGGTTTATTTTCTTCAACAGCTGGTTTAAACTTTATAAGTACTTCAACTGGTCAGGTTAATATAGCTACCAGTACTACAGGTACATATACCATAACCAATACAATTGCAGCTTCTGGGGGCTGTGCTATAGTTTCATCCAATACTTCAATTACAATTAATCCAATACCTACAGCTAGTATTAGTGGTACTAACACTGTTTGCCTGAATGCAGGAAATCCAAATATTACTTTTACCGGAGCAGGTTCTGTTGCTCCTTATACATTTACATATACTATTAATGGAGGTGCTAATCAGTTTGTTACCACCACCTCAGGAAATAGTACAACAGTATCAGTACCTACCAGTGTTTCTGGTACATATATATATGCTTTGGTAAATGTTGCCGGAGCTACAGGCTGTTCGCAGTCTCAATCAGGAACTGCAACTGTGAATGTTCGAAATGATTTATCAATTCTTGATGATGCTCCCACTCAGTTATGTCAATATAGTTTACAGTCTGTTACAGCAACTGTTAGTGGTGGAAGCGGAAATTATTCCTATGCATGGCAAGTCATAACACCTGGTGCATCTAACCTTTTTGTACCTGGATCTACAACTAATAATTTTATATGGCTAACTGGTTATAATCTTGTTGCAGGAACATATAATTATCAGCTTACTGTTACGGATGTTAACTGGGGTTGCCAGAAAGTAATGAATTACTATGTAACGATACTTTCGAATGTAAGCCCAAATTGGATATTACATCCTTATCAGGCATGTACAGGTCAAACCGGAGTATTATATTCTGCGCAGACATTATCTGGTGCTAGCTATACCTGGACTGTTACCGGTGGTACAATTGCTTCTGGTCAGGGTACTTCTCAGATAAGTGTAAATTGGGGATTAACTCCAGGAAGTGGAGATGTAAGTGTCAATACTACTATGGGAAGTTGTACTCAATCCTTAAGTCAATCTGTGACCTTAAGTAATGTTGCAACAGCAACTATTAGTTATTCAGCTACTCCATACTGTACTTCAATTTCCATAGCACAAGCTGTTACAATAAGCGGCACAGGTCCCTATACGGGAGGTATATATAGTAGTACATCCGGATTAAGTATCAATGCTTCAACCGGAGCCATTACTCCAAGTACTAGTACAGCTGGCACATATATAGTAACTTATACAATTCCTGCTTCAGGTGGATGTGTTGCAGTTCCTGTTACTTGCAGTGTAACAATTACTGCATTGCCGATAGCAACTTTCAGTTATACAGCTTCTCCCTATTGTTCAAATGCTTCAAATCCAAATCCGACCTTTAGTGGTGGAGGTGTAGCCGGTATGTTTTCATCAACTGCAGGAATAAACTTTGTAAATTCATCAACAGGGCAGATAAATTTAACATCATCTACTCCAGGAACTTATAATGTTACCAATAGTATTGCAGCTTCCGGAGGATGTGCTTTGGTCACTTCTTCTTCATCTGTTACAATAGCTGCTGTTCCAATTGCTCCAACTTTAAGTAGTGCAAGTCCTGTTGACGGAACTATTATTTGTGCAGGTTACAATACCGGTACTGTAACAGGAACAGGCGGTTCAGGTGGGTCTGCTGGAGCAGCGAATGAATATCAGTATAGTATTAATGGTGGTACAACCTATAATTCTTATACAAACGGAGCTGCAATTTCTACAACAGGCGCAACAACGAATGTTATTATTCAGGCTAGAAGAACCGGTGGTTCTGCTTGCTCAAATTCAGCATGGACTACTATTTGCACCTGGACGATAGGAACAACTCCAACTGCACCAACACTCAGTTCAGCAGCCCCCTCAAACGGTGCTACGATTTGTGCGGGATTTAATACCGGTACCGTAACAGGAACAGGAGGTTCAGGTGGTTCAACAGGATCAGCCAATGAATACCAGTATAGTATCAATGGCGGAACAACCTATAATGCCTATTCAAACGGAGCGGCTATAACAACCACAGGTGCAACTACCAGTGTAATCATTCAGTCAAGAAGAACTTCAGGCAGCTATGGTTGTTCAAATTCAGCATGGTCCACCATTTGTACCTGGACAATCGGTTCAACCCCAACTGCACCAACACTTAGTTCTGCAACTCCAGCAAGCGGAACTACAATTTGTGCTGGATTTAATACCGGCACCGTAACAGGTACTGGAGGAATAGGTGGTTCAACAGGATCATCCAATGAATATCAGTATAGCATAAATGGAGGAACAACATATAATACCTATACAAACGGATCAGCAATAACAACATCTGGAGCAACGACCAGTATTATTGTTCAGTCACGCAGAACTTCAGGCAGCTATGGTTGTACAAATTCAGCATGGTCAACAATTTGTATTTGGCCTGTATCTTTACCAACAGTCAATCCAGCCTTAAATATAGCAACACCTGCAAGTGGAACGACAATTTGTGCTGGATACAGTCCAAGCGCAACGATAACAACAGGTTCAGGTGGATCGACGGGAGCAACCGATACTTATGAATACAGTATTAATAATGGAACTACCTGGTCAGCTTATACATCAGGTACAGCAATAACCACAACCGGAGCTACAAC
The DNA here is from genome assembly GCA_049315385.1 of Bacteroidales bacterium. Lineage (GTDB taxonomy): Bacteria > Bacteroidota > Bacteroidia > Bacteroidales > JACABE01 > JACABE01. The sequence continues at coordinate 26,570 of JBMOKG010000029.1, read as the reverse complement.
TAATGTGATGATACGGGTAAGTCGTTCAGCAGGCAGTTATGGTTGCAGTACTACTGGTCCATCAACAATAGTTACCTGGCCGGTTTCTTCACCAACTGTAAATCCGAACTTAAATACCGCAACTCCTGCAAGTGGAACAACAATCTGTGCAGGATACAGTCCAAATGCAACTATAACAGCGGGTAGCGGTGGTTCGATAGGAGCAACCGATACTTATGAATACAGTATTAACAATGGAATTAGCTGGTTAGCCTATACCTCTGGGTCAGCAATAACAACAACAGGAGCAACTACAAATGTGATGATACGGGTAAGCCGTTCAGCAGGTAGCTATGGATGCAGTGCAACAGGCCCAACAACTATTGTGACCTGGCCGGTTTCTTCTTCTCCAGTTGCTCCAACTTTAGGAAGCGCAAGTCCTGTTGACGGAGCTGCAATTTGTGCTGGATTTAATGCTGGTATTATAACTGGCACTGGCGGATCTGGCGGATCAACAGGTGCAGCCAATGAATATCAGTATAGCATAAATGGAGGAACAACATATAATTCCTATACAAATGGAGCAGCTATAACAACAACAGGCGCAACAACAAGTGTAATTGTTCAGTCACGTAGAACCAGTGGTAGTTATGGATGTTCAAATTCATCATGGACCACCATTTGTACCTGGACAATCGGAACAACACCCACAGCACCAATACTCAGTTCAGCATCACCAGCAAGCGGAACCACGTTTTGTACAGGATTTAATACCGGTACTGTAACAGGAACAGCAGGTAGCGGTGGTTCAACGGGATCAGCCAATGAATATCAATATAGTATCAATGGAGGTACAACATATAGTGCATATACAAACGGAGCTGCAATCACAACCACAGGATCAATGACCAGTATAATTGTTCAGTCACGCAGAACTTCAGGTAGCTATGGTTGCATAAATTCAGCATGGTCAACCATTTGTATTTGGCCTGTATCTTTACCAACTGTTAATCCGACATTAAACACAGCAACACCTGCAAGTGGAACGACAATTTGTGCAGGATACACTCCAAGCGCAACGATAACATCAGGTTCGGGTGGATCAACAGGAGCAACAGATACTTATGAATACAGTATTAATAATGGAACAACCTGGTCAGCTTATACTTCAGGTACAGCAATAACCACAACCGGAGCTACAACTAATGTGATGATACGGGTAAGCCGTTCAGCAGGTAGTTATGGATGCAGTGCTACCGGTCCAACAACAATAGTTACCTGGCCTGTTTCTTCACCAACAGTCAATCCGTCATTAAACACAGCAACACCAGCCAGTGGCACATCCATCTGTGCAGGTTATAGTCCAAGTGTCACGATTACAGCCGGTTCAGGCGGATCCTCCGGAGCAACAGATGTTTATGAATACAGTATCAACAACGGAACTAGCTGGTCATCTTATACTTCAGGTGCAGCCATCACTACAACAGGTTCAACGACGAATGTATTGATACGGGTAAGCCGTTCAGCAGGCAGTTATGGATGCAGTTCAACTGGTCCAACAACCATTGTGACCTGGCCTGTTTCTTTACCAACTGTAAATCCGACTTTAAATACAGCAACGCCAGCAAGTGGATCAACAATTTGTGCAGGATACAGTCCAAGTGCAACAATAATATCAGGTAGCGGTGGCTCAACTGGAGCTGCAGATACTTATGAATACAGTATCAACAATGGAACTAGCTGGTTAGCTTATGGCTCAGGCGCTGCTATCAATACAACGGGAGCAACTACTAATGTGATGATACGTGTAAGCCGTTCCTCAGGAAGTAATGGTTGCAGTGCAACCGGTCCGACAACCATTGTGACCTGGCCTGTTTCTTCACCTACTGTCAATCCGACCTTAAATTCAGCAACGCCAGCTAGTGGAACGACAATTTGTGCTGGATACAATCCAAGCGCAACGATAACATCAGGTTCGAGTGGATCAACGGGAGCAACAGATGCTTATGAATACAGTATTAATAATGGAACAACCTGGTCAGCTTATACATCAGGTACTGCAATAACCACAACCGGAGCTACAACTAATGTGCTGATACGGGTAAGCCGTTCAGCAGGCAGTTATGGTTGCAGTGCAACCGGTCCAATAACAATAGTAAGCTGGCCTGTATCTTCACCAACTGTCAATCCGACCTTAAATACAGCAACGCCAGCAAGTGGAACGACAATTTGTGCTGGATACAGTCCAAGCGCAACGATAACACTAGGTAGCGGTGGTTCAACGGGTTCATCTGACACCTATGAATACACTATTAATAATGGAACTAACTGGTCAGTTTATACATCAGGTACAGCAATAAGTACAAGCGGTGCTACAACTAATGTGATGATACGGGTAAGCCGTTCAGCAGGCAGTTATGGTTGCAGTGCTACCGGTCCAACAACAATAGTCAGCTGGCCGGTTTCTTCACCGACTGTCAATCCGACCTTAAATGCAGCAAGCCCTGCCAGTGGCACATCAATTTGTGCAGCTTATGATAGTCCAAGTGCAACTATAAATATGGGTTCAGGCGGGTCTTCAGGAGCTGCTGATATTTATGAATATAGTATAAACAACGGAACAACTTGGTCCACTTATATTTCTGGGTCAACAATTTCAACAATTGGTGCTACTACCAATGTATTAATACGTGTGAGCCGTTCAGCTGGAAACAATGGATGTAATTCAACAGGACCAACTACAATTGTAAGCTGGCCTGTAATTTCAACTCCTTTAAATGTCACTTTTATTTCTGCAACACCAGCCAATGTTTCAGCTATACTTTCATGGATAAATCCATCTATTTGTTATGATGAGATTATGATAGTTGCTAAAGCATCTTCATCCATATCTGGAATACCTGTTGGTGATGGGTCTGCTTACATTGCAAATTTGAGTTATGGATCAGGAACTGCATTCTCTGGTGGAGGATTTGTAGTTTATAAAGGAATAACTTCTCCTCAAACTTTAACTAATTTAATTAATGGAACTCAATACTATATTAAGTTTTTTACAAGAAAAGGAAATGTATGGAGTTCAGGTGTTGAAACAAATGTAATTCCGGTAGATGCTTCACAGCCTAATGACTATTTTCGTTCAAAAATCACTGGGGATTGGAATGTAATATCTACATGGGAAAGCTCACACGACAGTACTAACTGGATTAATGCCACTTTAACTCCAACTAATATTTCAAAATCTATTGTAGTACAAAATACACATACTGTTACGGTTACTGCTTCCGTTACTGTTGATCAATCTATAATAAATGCAGGAGGTCAGGTGAATATAAATGCCAATCAGATTCTAACATTGAATGATGGAATTGGGACTGACCTTATTGTAAATGGAATTCTTTCAAATTCAGGGACTGTTACTACAATAGGAACTTTAGCATTTGGTGCTAATAGTAATTATATACACATTTTAAATGGAGGGACAATTCCAACTGCAAGCTGGGATATAACTTCAACTTGTTTAGTGACTGGAATAACTAATACGGGACTTACTGGTTTGAATCAAACTTTTGGGAATTTTACATGGAATTGTGTCGGGCAAACAACAAATAATATAACAAATACAGGAAATATTGTTGTAAATGGCAATTTTACAATGACTGCAGGTTATTTTGCTTTAAATAATACAACCGGATATACTTTAACTATAGGTGGTAATTATTATCAAACCGGTGGTGTATTTGATATTAATCGTGGTGATAATGTTGGACAAGGTATTGTTTATGTTGCTGGAAACTTTACTAATTTAGCAGGCATTTCATCAATAACTACAAATGGAAGTAATGCTCCAAATGGTATAATAACTTTTAATGGTACAGGAACACAACTCTTAAATATTCCTGTATCTCAGGGATCAGAATGGGTTAAATTTGTTGTTAATTCAGGAAGTTATGTTGAATTGGTTTCAAATCTTACATTGGTATCTGCAAATGCAACTTCTCAAATACCTTTCATAGGTGAATTTACGGTAAATGGTACACTTAATTTAAAATCTTTTACTTTATCTCAAGCGGGTGGAGTAGCTGGTATTGCAAAGTTTATTATTAATTCAGGTGCTAAACTAATTACAGCTAATGCAACAGGAGTTTTTGGTTCAATTTCTTCAACTAACATGGCTAATACTTATAGTAGTGCAGCTAATTATGAATTTCAGGGAGCAGCAACCGGAACTTTTATAACAACTCCAACGGCTAATACAGTTAATAATTTAATTATAAACAGATCAGCTGGTGTAACCTTAAATCAAAATTTAACAGTTAGTGGTACATTAAGTATAGCAAACGGTGTTTTGATGTTAGAATCTTCAAATTTGATATTGAACAATGATGTTTCAGCTACTTTAGGGCAAACAAAAATGATTATTCCTGAAGGAACTGGAAAATTAATACGAAATTTTACAAATACAGGTACTTATTTATTTCCTGTAGGAAGTTCAAATCCTGTTGTGTATTCACCCGTTAGTTTAACGGTTAACTCCGGGACATCAGGAACTATTAGTCTGAATCTTGTAAATAATCAGGATTTATCTGTTGATTACAACAGTTACCTCAAACGTGCATGGACTATTACCGGTACAAATATTTCGAATTATGATATCAGCTTTACTTATGATAATAGTGATATTAATTCTGGCGGATTAGAAACTGAGCTTTATGGAGGAAAGTCTGAAGATAATGGAGTTAGCTGGGTTGATTTTAGTGCTGTAGATTCAACTACAAATGTGTTTAGTATGAGTGGACTTACTGGATTTAGTAAGTTCTCAGCTCGTGGTAAACTTAGAGCAACAGCATCACTTACTCCAACAAGTATTTGTCAGGGTGACACTACATTTTTAACAGGAGTTGGAAGTGGAGGAAAAACACCTTATACTTGGGCATGGACTGCAAATCCTTCTTCTGGTGTAAGCTTTTCTCCTGATACTACATATCAAAATCCTGCTGTAATAATTTCGAATCCAGGGATATATACTTTTGCTTTAACTTTAACTGATAGTAGAGGGAAAACAGCAACTGCAACAACTTCATCAGTTACAGTAAATTCAACACCTGTTACCCCAACTTTAGGAACAGCTAGTCCTACTGATGGAACAACGATTTGTGCTGGTTTTAATACCGGTACTGTGACAGGAACAGGCGGTTCTGGCGGTTCAACAGGTTCAACCAATGAATATCAATACAGTATCAATGGAGGAACAACCTATAATGTTTATACAAACGGAGCGGCTATAACAACTACAGGTGCTACTAACAGTGTAATTGTACAGGCAAGGCGAACAGGAGGGAGTTTTGGTTGTTCAACAACTGCCTGGAATACTATATGTACCTGGATTATCGGAACAACACCTATGGCACCAACCCTCAGTTCTGCAACACCAGCTAACGGAACTACAATTTGTGCTGGATTTAATACTGGTTCTATAACTGGCACTGGCGGATCAGGCGGATCAACAGGCGCAGTCAATGAATATCAGTATAGTATTAATGGAGGAACAACCTATAATACATACACAAATGGAGCAGCTATAATCACAACAGGAGCAACGACCAGTGTAATTGTTCAGTCACGCAGAACCGGAGGTAGTTATGGGTGTTCCAATACAGCATGGACCACTATTTGCACCTGGACGATAGGTTTAACACCAACTGCACCAACACTCAGTTCAGCAACACCAGCAAGCGGAACAACGATATGTGCAGGATTTAATACCGGCACTGTTAACGGTACCGGTGGGTTAGGCGGTTCAACAGGATCAGCCAATGAATATCAATATAGTATCAATGGAGGAACAACTTATAATGCTTATACAAACGGAACTGCAATAACAACTACATCTGCAACAGACAGTGTAATAATTCAGTCTCGAAGGACATCAGGCAGCTATGGTTGTTCAAATTCAGCATGGACCACTATTTGCACCTGGCCGGTTTCTTCACCAAATGTAAATCCGACTTTAAATACAGCAACACCAGCAAGTGGAACGACAGTTTGTGCAGGATACAGTCCAAGCGCAACGATAACAGCAGGTTACGGTGGTTCAACAGGAGCAACCGATACTTATGAATACAGTATTGACAATGGTAGTAACTGGTCGGTTTATACTTCTGGTTCAAACATTAATACTACAGGAGCTACCACCAATATAATGATCCGCGTGAGTCGTTCATCTGGCAATTATGGATGTAGTGCAATTGGTCCGGCAACAATTGTAAGCTGGCCTGTTTCAGCACCAACCTTTAATCCGACATTAAATACTGCTACACCTGCTAGTGGTACTTCAATTTGTGCAGGTTTTGATAATCCAACTGCAATTATTACTGCTGGCTCTGGTGGATCATTTGGAGCATCAGATACTTACGAATATAGTATTGACAACGGTAGTAACTGGTCTTCTTATATATCTGGCACAGCCATCAACACAACAGGAGCAACTACCAACGTATTGATACGTGTAAGCCGATCAGCAGGCAGTTATGGATGTAGCGCAACAGGTCCGGTAACAATTGTTAACTGGCCTGTGACAATTTTGCCAACAGCAACAATAAGTTATTCAGGTACTCCTTTTTGTACATCCTTAATTACACCTCAAACAGTAACTATTAATGGTACAGGTGGATATACAACTGGTATTTATAGTTCAACTTCCGGATTAACAATTGATCCTTCAACAGGAGAAATTACACCTTCAACAAGTAATGCAGGGAATTATACTGTAACATATACTATTGCTGCTTCTGGTGGTTGTAATATTGTAACAGCAACAACTACAGTAACAATTACTACAATACCTGCAGCTACTATTTCTTATTCAGGGTCTCCATTTTATGCTTATTTATCTTCACTTCAGAGTGTTACTCTGACAGGGACAAGTGGAGGCAATTTCACAGCTAGTCCTACAGGATTAACAATTAATTCTACAACAGGAGATATTACTCCAAATACAAGTAATCCCGGTAATTATACAGTTTTATATTCAATTGCAGCATCAGGTGGTTGTGGTGTGGTCTCAGATTCTACGGTTATAAGTATTCTGAATGGTATAATTGAAGTTTCCGGATCAACTGCTGCTAATGGACATTATCCATCTTTAACCAATGCGTTGGATGCATTTTCAAAAATTAATGCAACAGCACAGACTGGAAATAATATAGTGATTAAAATCTGGGGAAATTCAACTGCTGAAACTGGTAATAACAGTTTAAATGCAGGAACATGGAATTCTTTGACAATTTATCCAAAATATACAGGTCTTACAATTAGTGGAAATGTTGCAGGAACCCTGATAAATCTAAATGGTGCTGATAATGTGACTATTGATGGTCGTGTAAATGGAACAGGTACCGCAAAAGATTTAGTAATAACCAATACAAATACAGGTACTTCATCCTCTACAATTCAGTTTATAAATTCAGCTGAAAGTAATACTATAAAATACTGTACGATCAAAGGTTCTGAAACCAGTACTACAAAAGGGGTAATATTATTTTCTACATCTACAGCAGGAAATGGAAACGACAAAAATGTTATTGATAATAATAATATTACAAGTGATGCAGCTGGACGCCCAATCAATGCAATTTATTCTGCTGGATCTGCAACAAGAGAAAACACTGAAGATACAATAAGAAACAATAATATTTATAATTTCCTGAATCCGGGAGTTGCTTCCAATGGTATCGCTCTTGCAGGAAGTACTTCAATATGGTCAATTACAGCTAACAGCTTTTATGAAACTGCTACTTTTATACCTTCAGCTTCTATTGCCTATAATGTTATATATATTAATAATACATCCGGTTTGAACAATACAATTTCTTCTAATTATATTGGCGGTAATTCAGCTTTTTGTGGTGGTTCATACTGGACAAAGACAAATGCATTTAACAATGTTTTTATCGCTATCAATATAAATACTGGAATAACAACATCTACAAATATTCAAAACAATACCATTCAAAATATAAACTGGAGTAATTCATTGAATGCAAACTGGACTGGTATAAATATTACAGCCGGTAATGTAAATATAGGAACTTCCTCGGGAAATACTATTGGAGGAAATTCCGGCATTGACTCAATTATTGTTACAGCGACAACAACTGGAATGAATTTATATGGTATAAACATTTCAGGTACAGGTATAGTTGATTGTCAAAATAATAAAATTGGCGCAATTACAGTTTCCAATGGTGTAACTCTGGCAAGTAACTTTTATGGTATTAATAAGACTGCAGTAGCAGGAACTACAACCATAAGTAATAATACAATAGGAAGTACTGTAACTTCAAATAGTATTAATGCCAGTTCAGCCAGTTCATCAAATACTCAAACTGTATATGGAATAAATAATGCAGGTACTGGTATTATTAAGATAAACAATAATATTATTGCTAATCTTACAAATAGCACAAGTAATTCAACAGTTGGTACAACTGGTCGTATATGTGGAATTGTTTCTACTTCTGGAACTGATACTATAAGTAATAACAGCATTCGCAATCTTAGTATTGCAAATGCTAATAATTCATCCACTTCTCCTTCTATCTGTGGTATTGCTCTCACCGGATCAACGCTGAAAACTGTAAGTGGAAATACAATTTTTAATTTATCTAATTCTTTTCTTACTTATGCTGGTTATGTGTATGGAATTTATTTCACTGGAGGTGTAGCAGCCAATAGCGTATCTGGTAATACTATTTACAATTTATCTGTTACAGGCGCCAACTCAAATGCCAATTCTGTTGTAGGTCTGTATATTACTACCGGTACAGGTGCTAATGATATTTCTGGTAATTTTATTCATAGTTTTTCAGTAAATGCTACATCAACAACAACTTCTATTTATGGTATCAGAATAGCTGCGGGTGCTTCTACTTATTACAATAATATTATTAATTTAGGAGGGAATACAAAATCGACTATTTATGGAATTTACGAAACCGGTGCAGCTAATAACAATAACAATCTTTATTTTAATACAGTTTACATAAGTGGAAGTTTGGGTTCAGGTACAACCAATAAATCTTATGCATTGTATAGTGCTGTTACAACTAATTCAAGGAATTTCAGGAATAATATATTTGTAAATGCCCGTTCAACAACTTCAGGCTCAAATTTGCATTATGCGATTTATATTGTTACCACAGGAGGAACTTTAACCAATGATTACAATGATTATTATGTTTCAGGGACAGCAGGTATTTTAGGTTATTATGGTGTAAATAAAACAGCATTACCTGTTGTAACAGCCCAGGATGTTAATAGTATGAATATGAATCCTGTTTTTGTAAATTCAGGATCAGCATTTTCAGGTGATTATAAAATAGGAGTTGATTTAATAGGTGTTACTGGTACAGGTATTACTTTTGATTTTGGTGGTTTTGCAAGAACTACTCCAAGTATGGGTGCTTGGGAACGATTGTTAAACAGATGGAAAGGTACTATAAGTGATGATTGGAACACAGCTGTAAACTGGACAGCAAATTCAGTACCAGCGGTAGATGCAACTATCTTTTTTGATGATATTCCTCTGCATCATTGCAGGATGGATCAAAACAGATCTGTTACAAATATAATAAATGCTCAATCAACCTATCGGTTAGAGACCAATGGTTTTAAACTTACATTAAAAGGGAATTTAAACTTTACTAATGGTGCACAAATTGATGCATCTGTTTCTAATTCTGTTGTTGAATTTGCAGGTGGAGCTCCTCAAAGTATACCATCAGCATCTTTCTTTAATAATGAAATTTATAATTTAGAAATTAACAATTCAAATAATGTAACACTGAATGGCAGTCTTCGTTTATTGAATACAATAACAGCTACTACTGGTCGACTTGATGTATTTACGAATTCAGCTCTTGTGAGTTATGCCGGAAATTCAGCTCAAAATATTGAAGCTAACCGCTATCTTGGTGAAAAATTTTATGATTTAACCATTGATAATGCAGCTGGAGTTACACTGAATTCTAATTTTGCAGTCTATAATGCTCTGACTATAAATTCCGGTAAACGATTTACAATTCCTTCGACCAAACAATTAACTGTAACAGGAGCATTGACTAATAATGCCGGAACAACAGGTTTTATTCTACAGTCAGATGCAGCAGGTACAGCCTCGCTTATTCATGCTTCCGATAATGTTGCTGCAACAGTTCAACGTTATATTAATGGAAACGCAGAAGACTGGCATTTTCTTTCTTCACCTGTATCATCTCAGAGTATAAGTGGTAGCTGGCTTCCTTCAGGAACTTATGGTAATGGCACAGGTTATGATCTTTATCTATGGAATGAAGCTACCAATTGCTGGATTTACAAACTCAACACAACAACAGCAATTAACTGGAATACAGTACATCCAGGAAGTGTTTTTGGGGTGGGTCGTGGGTATCTTTATTCTGTTCAAGCCAGTAATCCTACCAAAGAATTTATTGGAAATTTAAACAATGCTGCTCAAAGTTATACATTATCTTCTGTGAGTCCGGTTGATACATTAAAAGGTTATAATCTGATTGGAAATCCTTATCCTTCATCTATCGACTGGCAAGCTGCTTCGGGTTGGTTACGTTCTAGCCTGCTTAATAGTGGAAGTGGTTATGATATGTGGATTTATAATAAAGCAGCTTCTAATTATGGCGTATGTAATTCTGTTTCAGGTAGTGGAACTAATGGTGTAAGCAGGTATATAGCTCCTATGCAGGGTTTCTTTGTCCGTGCAGCAAGCACAGCAAATATAGGTTTTGATAATACAGTAAGGGTTCACAATGCTGCTGGAGGCTGGCTGAAAAATACAGTTGATGTTAATCCAGACTTTATAAGTTTGGTTGTAGAATCAGAAAATGGCAATACCTCTGATGAAGTACGTTTACAGTTTGGTTATAATACTAACAATTCAGGTGCAGCAAAATTATTTAGTCCTGTTTTAACAGCGCCAAGTCTCTTTTTGCCTTCTGATGGAGATAATTATTCAATCCGGTATTTAACAGATACTATTGATAATCCTATGGTTGCTGTTATGTTTAAAGCAGGTGTGGATGGAAAGTATACGCTAAAATTTAACTTCAATGCAGAAAACTTTAAAACGATTATGCTTGAAGATCGACTTACACACTTTATACAAAATATTAAGGCTAAAAATACCTATAGTTTTCAGTCTTCAAGATATGATGATGCATCACGTTTTATTTTACATTTCGGACCTGATAATACTGCGAAATACAACGAACTTCCTGCCAGAATCTTCACAGATGGCGTTCAGTTGATTATTGACTTATCATTGGTAGGCAGAGAGACCGAAGTTTCAGTTTATGATGCTACCGGGCGCTTATTAATGCAAAAAATGATAGAAGGAGCTAAACTGCATAAATTAGAAATTAAAGCAAAATCTCAAATATTGGTTGTCCAGCTTAAAAATCAACAGGGGAATATTGTCAGAAAATTATTTTTTAATAACAAATCTATGGATAATTAAGAAATTATTATTCGATTTTGAATCTGTAGTATTGCAGATAAGTTGCTGATAAAAAGTCTAAGAAGTAATAAAAACTTCATAGACTTTTTTGTTTTTAACCTTTTGATTTTTTATATATTTATGATAGAATAGCATCCAATATTTATTTTTAAAAACATTGACTTCTTTTAAAATAATTATTATCTTTACTTCATTTTTAACTTAAATTATAAAAGGGTAATTTATTAAAAGATGAATTAGATACAAAATATTTAAAATTAAAAATGAAAAATACATATAAAGCACAAATAAACCTTGAATACGCAAATTTAGTTTCAAAACACTGATAATCAAAAGATAAATCTCATAGGTTTAACAGCAATGAGTTAATGGCATTTGTGCTGTTTTATGTTTATATATCAATGTATTACGAATGAATTAATAGGTATAGATACTAATTTACTTTTCAATTTACAGAAGATGGGGAATTCAATTATTTTGGGACTGCTGCAAAATACCGCTATATTGCTTTCTTTTGCAATGCTTTATGAAAATTTATGGGTTAAGAAAGAAAAATCAAAAACACTTATAGCCAAAATATTCGCAGGTTTTATTTTAGGTGGAATTGGTGTAATCCTGATGTTTTCTCCCTGGACTTATGTTCCGGGAATTAATTTTGATACTCGTTCGGTCATGCTTTCGATCTCCGGTTTGTTTTTTGGTACCGTTCCTACATTTATTGCAATTTTGATTTGTAGTTTGGTTAGGATATATATCGGAGGAAATGGAATATGGATGGGGCTGGCAGTTATCATTAGTTCTGCTGGAATTGGATTGTTATGGAGATATTACAGACCATTCTGGAGCTTTAAAAAATATTATTATGAATTATTATTAATGGGCTTGGTTGTTCATGCTGTTATGGCGGCTTGCACTTTACTTTTACCAGCCGAAAATATTTATAATACGTTTAAGATTATAGCGTTGCCACTTTTATTTATCTATTCTCCGTCGACTATGTTACTTGGGTTATTAATGCTTAAACAATATAAAAACTGGCAAAACAAGCAAGCTCAACTTAAGTTAAATGAATCAGAACGCAGACTAACTCAAATGCTTGAAAACGGAAATATTGTTTCTCTCATTCTCAACAAAGAAGGAAATATTACTTTTTGTAATAATTACCTTTTGATTTTAACCGGATACTCATTAGATGAAATTATCGGGAGAAATTGGTTTGAATTATTCATTCCAAAAGAATCAACTGCTAAAGTATTACATGTTTTTGCACAAAGTATTAAAAATGAAAATGTTATTAAGTATTATGAAAATATAATTCTTACAAAAAGTGGTGAGCAATTATTTATTTCATGGTACAATATATCGTTACATTCTGAAACTGGTGAAATAACCGGAACCACAAGTATAGGTGTAAATGTAACAAAAAGTAAAATGTATCAACAGGAGCTTGAAGAAAAAAATACAGAAATTGAACAACAAAATCTGGAATACAAGCGATTAAATGAAGAATTAATAATAGCCAAAGAACTGGCTGAGGAAAGTGGTCGACTTAAAACCGCTTTTCTGAACAATATTTCTCATGAAATAAGAACTCCCTTTAATAGTATTCTTGGATTACTGTCAGTTATTCAGGAAGATGAACTTACTATCGAGGAAAAAGGAAGGTTTGTTAATATTATCAACAAAAGTGCTTATCAACTTATGAATACTATTAATGATATTGTAGAAATTTCATTGATTCAAACAGGTCAGATAAAACCAATAGCATCAAAAACAAATATTATTAGTCTGTCTGAAGAAGTCTTCAATTTTCATAAATCAAATGCAATTAATAAAAGTTTGAAATTTATATTAAATAATAAGTTAAGCAAAAATATAAAATCTATCGCTATTGATGGTAATAAACTCAAAACAATTTTATCCATTTTATTAGATAATGCTATTAAGTTTACTGATTTAGGTGGAAATGTTGAATTAAACATTAGCAATAATAATGATTTCCTGGAATTTTCAGTTAAAGATAATGGAATTGGAATACCAGATAATAAACGACCTGCTATATTTGAAAAATTTATGCAGGCAGATGTCTCTGATTCCAGGAAATTTGAAGGCTTAGGTCTGGGATTGTCAATTGCAAAAGCCTATGTGGAAATGCTTGGTGGCAAAATCTGGTTAGAAAGTAAACATGAGATTCTTACAGAAGTGTTTAAGGAAGAAACTAATGAAAAGAATGTTGGTTCTACTTTCTTTTTTACGATTCCTAATAGAACTGTATCTGACAAAGAAAATGATATTCAAGAAATAAACACGGATGCTTATATAAGCAATTTGAATGAAAGTCTTAAAGTATTAATTGCTGAAGATGATGAATCTTCTGCAATATATATCGCTTTAGCTCTTAAAATAGCTGATAAAGAGATATTAAAAGCTAGGAATGGTATAGATGCTGTTGAAATTTGCAGACTGAATCCGGATTTAGATTTAGTGATTATGGACATAAAAATGCCCCTTATGGATGGTTATGAAGCAAGCCGTCAAATAAGAAAATTTAATAATAAGGTAATTATAATTGCACAAACTGCCTATGTATTATATGGTGAAAAGGAGACTGCATTAGAAAGTGGTTGCAACGATTATATTTCTAAACCATACACTTCAGCTTCATTGAAAAGAGTAATAAATAAGCATATTAAAACTGGACTTGAATAGAATGGAAATATTTAGAATTTGTATTTAATTTAAGTCAATGGATAAGTTTAAGTTTAAATAGAATAGAAATTCCAATAATTAAAAAAAACTAATATATGGTTTATAAATTAGAAGATTTTATTGATATTCCTTTGCTACAGGATTTGCAGGAAAAGTTGAATGTTATTTATTCTTTTCCATCAGCCATTATTGACAATAATGGTAAAATTCTTACTTCAGTAGCATGGCAGGGAATATGTACAGAATTTCACAGAACTAATCCTGATTGTGAAAAAGAATGTATAAAGAGTAATCAATATATTCTTAAACACATTAATGAAGCGAATCCTTTCGTAAGCTATAGTTGTTCAAATGGAATGATTGATAATGCCGTACCTATAATAATTGATGGAAATCATTTGGGGAATTTCTTTACCGGGCAATTTTTTCTCGAAGAACCTGATATTGATTTTTTCAGAATGCAAGCCCAAAAATATGGTTTTGATGAAGAAGCCTATATTGAAGCTGTGAAAAAAGTTCCGATATGGAGCAAAGATAAAATGAATCAATATCATGATTTTGTCAAAAGCTTTATTGATATAATTGTTGGTTTAAGTCATAAACAAATACAAATACTTGAAATTAATCAACTGATTAAGGAAAGTGAAAAGTTCAACAGAACAATCTTGCAATGTACATCCGACTGGATTTGGGAAGTAGACGAAGAATCAAAATATATTTATTGTTCGGGTAAAGTAGAACAAATTTTAGGATATACCAGTGAAGAAATAATTGGTAAAACACCTTTTGATCTCATGCCCGATGAAGAAAAAGAAGATATTAAAGAGAAATATAAAAAAATTTATGAAAACAATATTTCAATTGTTGATTTAGAGAATTGGAATTTACATAAAGACGGGCATAGAGTATGCTTGTTAACGAATGGCTATCCTGTTTTTGATGGGAAAGGGAAAATAATTGGATATAGAGGTGCCGATAAGGATATTACAGAACGAAAACACGACGAAGAAAAATTAAATAATCTAAACAGACTTTATTCAATTCTTAACACAACGAATCATTCGATACTGAAAATAAAAGATAAACAACAATTATATAATGAAATATGTAATATTGCAATTGATAAAGGTAGTTTTAGAATGGCATGGGTAGGATTGTTGGATGAAACTACTCATAAAGTTATTCCTGTTGCTTCGGCAGGATTTACAAATGATTATCTTACAGATATTAATATTGATCTAAGTGTTCCTCATTTGAGTGCAGGACCTACCGGATTAGCATTCAAAACAGCATCTCACCAAATTGTTACCAATATTGAAGCGAATCCTGATATGATTCCATGGATGGAAAAAGCGATTAAAAATCAATATTTTTCATCTTCTTCATTTCCAATTATCGTTTTTGGAAAAGTAATCGGAGCATTTTCTCTTTATGCAGATAAAACTTATTTTTTTAATGAAGATGAAGTTAACTTGCTTGATTTACTTACGAATGATATTTCAAAAGCTATTGAATTTATTGAAATAGAACAGAGAAATCAGGAAACACTTCAAAGACTCAAAGAAAGCGAACAAAAATACCGTAAAATATTTGAAAATATTCAGGATGTTTTTTATCAGATCGATCTGAATGGAATTATTATTGATATCAGTCCTTCTATCAGCAAATTTTGTGAATACAGCAGAGAGGATGTCTTAGGGACTGAAGTATGTAGTTATTATTATGATCTTGATGACAAGGAACGTTTTCTAAATACAATTAAACAATTAGGATCAGTTTATGATTATGAATTAAATTTTAAATCTAAATCAGGTAGGAAAATATTTTCTTCAATTTCAGCTCAAATAACTTATGATTTAAATGGGAAACTTAGTCATATCGAAGGTATATTAAGAGACATTAGCGAACGAAAACAGGCTCAGGAATCAATAAAAAGTGAAAAAGAAAGACTCTCTGTTATCATTCAAGGGACAAAAACAGCAACCTGGGAATGGAATATCCAAACCGGAGCAACAGTTTTTAATGATCGTTGGGCAGAAATAATTGGTTATACAATAGAAGAAATTTCACCATACAGTATTAGAACTTGGGAGAAAATTACTCATCCTGATGATTTAAAAATATCAGCTGAGAAATTAGCAAAGCATTTTTCCGGAGAACTCGATTATTATGATTGCGAAGTAAGGATGCAGCATAAAAATGGAAACTGGATATGGGTGCTCGACAGAGGTATTGTTAATAAAAGAGATGAAAATGGGAAACCATTAATTATGTCAGGAACACATCAGGATATTACTGAACAAAAACTGGCTGAAAAAATATTGAAGGAGAGTGAATATAAGCTGAAAAATATTTTTAATAATCTACAGGATGCATTTTTTCAGGTAGATATTAATGGAAAGTTCACTTTGGTAAGTCCCTCTGCAGTATTAATGTATGCTTACAATTCTGAAAATGAAATGCTGGGTTTACCTGCTGAAAATCTATATGCAAATCCATTGGACAGAGAGGAACTGATTCGTTTATTATCAACCATTGGGAAATTGGAAGACTTTATATGTCAGGCAAAGAGAAAAGATGGAAGTACATTCTGGGCTTCAATGAATGTTCAGATTTTATATGATGAAAATGCGCAGTTTTTAGGTACTGTCGGAGTTGTTCGAGATATAAGTGAACGAAAAAGAGCCGAAGAAGAAATGCTGTCTTCTAAGCAAATTATTGAAGGAATCATGAACTCTATTCCGGTAAGGGTATTCTGGAAAGATAAAAATCTTGTATATTTAGGGTGTAATGCTGCTTTTGCAAAAGATGCCGGATTTTCTGATCCAACTGACATTATAGGTAAGAATGACTTTCAGCTATCCTGGAGTAGTCATGCAGATGATTACAGAAAAGATGATCAGCAGGTAATAAATACCAAAATACCAAAACTAAATATTGAAGAAGAATTAACAAATTCCAAAGGGGATAAAATATTTTTACTGACAAGCAAAATACCATTACTGAATGCTGAAGGTGAAGTAGAAGGTGTACTCGGAACTTTTAATGATATCTCAGAAAAGAAACAAGCAGAAGACGAAATGCAAATACGTGAGTCTTGCTTATCTGCTATTATTGAAAACCAACCAGGCTTAATGTGGTTGAAAGATCTAAGTGGAAAATTCCTTATTGTTAATAATAAATTTTCAATCTCCGCTGGTATTGATAATCCTGCTTTACTTATTGGCAAAACTGATTTCGATTTTTGGCCGAATGAACTTGCAGAAAAATATATTTCAGATGATAACAAGGTCATAGATTCAAAAGAACATTATATTATTGAAGAACCTATTTTGGATAGTGGAGTTATTAAATGGTTTGAGACTTTTAAAGCTCCGATAATTGATGTTGAAGGAAAAGTGATAGGCACAACCGGTTATTCCCGCGATATTAGCGAACGCAAACAGATTGAGGAAAAAATTCACGAAAAAGATATTCAGTTTAGAAAGCTATCGTCCAATGTTCCTGACTTGATTTATCAATTTACAAGGAGAATTGACGGAACTTATTGCGTCCCTATTGCTTCAGAAGGAATTAAAAATATTTTCGGTTGCTCTCCTGAAGATGTGATTGATGATTTCACTCCGATAGCTAAAGTGATATATCCGGAAGATGCTGAAAGAGTGATTAATGATATTGAATACTCTGCAGCACATTTGACATATTTTAGTTGTGAGTTTAGAGTACAAATACCCGGCAAACCTATTCAATGGATTTATTCAAGATCATCACCTGAGAAATTGCCTGATGGTAG
The DNA here is from genome assembly GCA_049315385.1 of Bacteroidales bacterium. GTDB lineage: Bacteria > Bacteroidota > Bacteroidia > Bacteroidales > JACABE01 > JACABE01. The sequence continues at coordinate 8,562 of JBMOKG010000029.1, read as the reverse complement.
TATTACCTGGTACGGCTTTAATGTCGATATTACAGAACGCAAGCAAATTGAGATGGAACTTTTTAAAGCCAAAGAAAAAGCTGAAGAAAGTGATCGTTTAAAAATGGCATTTCTTAAAAATATTTCTCATGAAATACGAACCCCTTTCAATGGATTACTTGGATTCCTCTCAATTATTCAGGAAAATGATGTAAAGCCATCAGAAAGAGACCGGTATATTCAAATCATTAATAAAAATGCAGAACGGCTTTTATCAACAATAAATGATATTGTTGAAATAGCCAAAATTGATGCAGGACAAGCAAACATAAGGATTTCTGATTTCAATTTAAATTCATTTATTGATGATTTGTTTTATCGATATGATAAAGAGTTTGAAAATACAAATGTTGCATTTCTTCTGAATAATACATTGTTTGACAAACAATTCATTATTCAGACAGATAGAAGTGTATTAAATACGGTACTTTGCAATTTGATAAATAATGCGTTAAAATTCACAAAACAGGGCACTGTTGAATTAGGATGCAGATTAGCATCTGAAGATGATCATCTAAATTCAAATGAAACTACTGAGATAGAATTTTATGTAAAAGATACCGGAATTGGAATATCTGAAGATAAACAGAACTTAATTTTTAATCGTTTTACGCAAGCAGATATTTCTGATACAAGAGCTTACGAAGGCAGTGGTCTTGGGTTGTCAATCGCAAAAGCATATGTTGAATTATTGGGAGGTCAGATTTGGTTAGAAAGCAAACCTGTGAAAGGGTCAACATTCTATTTTACTTTACCTTGCCGTACATATAATCTTAATGAAAAAGTTGATGAAATCACTATTTCAAACGAATTAATCTCTTTTAAAAAACTTAAAATATTAATTGTTGAAGATGATGAAATATCTATGAAGTTAATGTCACAAATGCTTAAAAAATATAGCAAATCAGTTCTTAAAGCAGGTTCAGGTATTGAAGCTATAGAAATTGCTCGTAATACACCTGATATCGATTTAATTCTCATGGATATTAAAATGCCGGATATGAATGGTTATATTGCAAGCAAGCATATCAGAAAGTTTAATAAAAACGTAATTATTATTGCTCAAACAGCTTATGTTTATAGCAATGACAGGGAAAAAGCAACTGAAGCCGGATGCAATGATTATATTAAAAAACCTATTCGCTTAGAACAATTAAAAAAAATATTAAATAATCATTTTCAGGACTAAAATAAATATTCGAACTAATAAAATGACAAAACTCAAATTTTCAAAAAGATATCTATTTGTACCAATCGTATTGATTGTGTTCTTTTTGCTTTTTTATCTGGTTTATGAAGATATTAAGAATAGAACAATTTCAGAATTCAATACAGAACAATTAATTTTAGAAGAGACCGCATCAAAGGGAATTACATCTTTCTTTAATGATTATCAATCTGATTTGCAATTTTTATCAAAGCTTAATGATGTCATAGATTTTACTGATGAAAGCAAGATTTTATTGGCAGATTTTTATAAAAGCCACAATAATATCATTGAAGCCATTACCCGTGTTGATGCTCATGGAATTATCTTATTTACTTATCCTTACAATAAAACTATCCCTAGAAAGGATATTTCTAATCAGGAACATGTTCGTAAGGTAATTGCAACTCATCAAGCGGTAATAAGTGATGTGTTTATGTCTGTTCAGGGTTTTCTGGCTATTGCAATTCATGTACCTGTATTTAAAGAAGGAAAATTTGTTGGCAGTCTTGCTATTTTAATCCCGATAGATAGACTGGGTGAAAAATATCTTGGAAAAATTAAGATAAGAGGAAGTGGTAACGTTTGGTTGATTAGCGAAAATGGAATTGAAATATATTGTACTGTCAAAGGACATAAAGGAAAACCATTTCTTGAAAACACAGAAAATGGTACAACTGCAATTGAATTGTTGAAAAATATCAAAAAAGAAAAATTCGGGACTGCAAAATGTATTCATAAAGCCCTAATATATAATGGAAAAAATAAGTTTCCTGAAAAATATATCTCTTTTTATAAAACTACAATTGGGAATACGTACTGGACCATTATTATTTCCTATCAGGAAGAAGATGTTTATATTGCTCTGGCTAAGCTACGGAATCGTTTGATTCTTATTTTTTTATTGCTGTTTTTCATTATGGCATACTATTTTTATTCGTTTGCAAAAGTTAGAAACGTATTAAAAGAAGAGGCAAAAAGAAAAAAAGCTGAAGAAATACTTAGAGAAAGCGAAGCAAAATTCAGGACGATATTTGATGAATCACCCATTGGAATTGAAATTTACAATAGAGAAGGAATGCAAATTGATGCTAACCCTGCATCATTAAAGATGTTTGGAATACCAGATATATCTGAAATACAAAATTTTAATATTTTCGATGGTACTAGTTTAGATACGGGAAAAAAAGAAAGATTGCGTAAAGCACAGTCTGTATCTTATCAGTCATTATTCGATTTTGAAAAAGTTAAAGAACTTCATCAATATAAAACCAACAAAACAGGAAAAGCATACTTCGATTATATTATTACACCTTTGTTGAATTCCGATGAGAATACAATAGATGGTTATCTGTTGCAGGTTCAGGATATTTCTGAATATAAACGTGCTGAGGAAGCGATACTGCAATCAAAAAATGATTGGGAAGATACCTTCAATTCAATTACTGATATTATTACAATACATGATAAGGACTTTAATATTATTAGTGCTAATAAAGCTGGAAAAGAAATATTAAATCTTCCTGCTCTAGAAAATCATTTAAAATTAAAATGTTATTCTTATTACCATGGTACTGAATGTCCTCCTGCAGAATGTCCGACTTGTAATTGTGCATTAAGAGGCTTGCCGGGAGCTATTGAGTTATTTGAACCACATCTCAACCGATATCTTGAAATAAGAGCAATACCGAGAATTGGACCTGAAAATGAAATCGTTGGTTTAATTCATATTGTTAGAGATATTTCAGAACGCAAGCACTATGATGCTGAATTAGTTTTAGCCAAAGAAAGAGCTGAAGAGAGTGATAAGCTTAAAACAGCTTTTTTGAATAATGTTTCTCATGAAATCAGAACTCCTTTCAATGGTTTACTTGGTTTTCTTACAATAATAAAAGAAGACGAGGTGAGTCCTTCTGAAAAAGAAATATATTTTAATACCATTTTTAAAAGTGCCGACCGGCTTTTAAGTACTATAAACGATATAGTAGAAATATCTCAAATAGACAGTTCTCAGATAAAATTGCAAATAGCAAAAACAGATGTAAATGAGCAAATTAACGATCTTTTTATGCTTTATAAACCTATTGTAGAAAACAACAACCTCGAATTTATATTGAACAATACTCTTATAGCTACTAAATCTTATTTCGAAACAGATGGGCATAAATTTAATACGATACTTACAAATTTGATAAACAATGCTATAAAGTTTACTAAAAAAGGTAGTATTGAATTAGGTTGTAGATATATATCTGATTCTCGTGAAACTGAAATTGCAGAAACAGTTGAACTCGAATTTTATGTAAAAGATACAGGAATTGGCATTCCTGAAGATAAACATGAGCAAATATTTAAGCGGTTCATGCAGGCAGATGTTTCCGATACCAGAGCTTATGAAGGTTCTGGTTTAGGTTTGTCTATTGCCAAAGCTTATGTTGAAATGCTCGGTGGTAAAATAAGACTTGAAAGTGAGCCCGGAAATGGAACTGCTTTTTATTTTACCATTTCTTGCAATAAGGTAGTTCAAGATATGGATACAATTAAAAATTTAACCATCAATGAAAAAGCGGAAACAGAAATTAAAGATCTGAAGATTCTAATTGCTGATGATGATGAAATATCATGTATGTTAATCGGGATGATGTTTAAAGCAAATTGCAAAGAAATATTATATGCTGGCAATGGTATTGAAGCTGTAGAAAAATGTCGCCTCAATCCTGATTTGGATTTTGTGTTGATGGATATAAAAATGCCACTTTTGGATGGTTATATTGCAACAAAACAAATCAGGCAGTTTAATAAAGATATTATTATTATTGCTCAAACGGCTTATGCTTTAATTAGTGATAGAGAAAGAGCTATGGACGCTGGTTGTAATGATTATATTGCTAAACCTTTTGATAAAGAGTTGTTAATTTCAATTATTGATAAGCATTTAAAAAATAAGAACGATGGAAGCAAATTATAAACAACTGATTAAGAATGCTCCTTTTGGCTATGCTTTACATAAAATCATTTTGAATGATAAAGGTAATCCAATAGATTATCAATTTATTGATGTAAATACTAGCTTTGAAAAGCTAACTGGTCTTAAAGCTGAGCAGATTATAAATAAAACAGTAACCGAAGTAATTCCCGGCATAACACAGGAAGATTTTGACTGGATTGCCTGTTATGGTGAAATTGCAATCAATGGTGGCGAGAAAGAGTTTGAACAGTATTCTGCTCCACTTGATCGATGGTATAAAGTTCAGGTTAATTCTTCAGAGAAGTTTTACTTTACAACTTTTTTTACAGATATTAGTCCTGAAATTCAACTCATCAATCTCTCAAAACAATTTTTAGATCAGAAAAATTCTGAAATCGACTATCAACAAATTATTGACGGAATGCAAGCACTCTCAGGTGCAAAATATCTTTCATTTAATTTATTTGATGAAAACGGCAGGGATTTTACTACAGTTGCAATTGCAGGCATAAAAGAACATATTCAAAAAGCAACTGAATTGATTGGTTATAAGTTAATTGGGAAAAAATGGAAGTTTGATCCGTTACGAGCTGAAAAAATACAAGGAAAAAATATTACAAGATATAAAAGTTTACAAGAACTTACAGCTAATATAATTTCTTCTCCTATTATTGCGATACTTGAAAAAACTTTTAAATTAGGAGAAGTTGCAATTGTAAAAATAATGAAAGCGGATATTTCATTAGGTGATTTTACAATTGTAATGTCTAAAGGTGAATCATTAAGAAATGATTTATTGGTTGAGATTTTTGCTCAACAGTTGGGACTATATCTGGATCGTAAAAAAGTTGAAAAATCATTGCTTGAAAGTGAAGAGAAATTAAGAAATCTTATAAAAGATATGCAGGTAGGAGTTCTTTTACAAGGCTCAAAAGCAGAAATAATAATGAGTAATCCAAAAGCACTAGAGTTTTTGGGCATTTCTGAAGAGCAACTATTAGGTAAAACTTCTTTTGATCCCGATTGGAATGTGATTCATGAAGATGGCACTCCATTTCCGGGAGCTTTGCATCCTGTTCCTCAGTCAATAGCTTTACGTCAACCGATAAGGAATGTGATTATGGGAGTTTTTAGGCCACTTTTAAATGACAGGGTATGGTTGATGGTAGATGCTGAACCTCAATTTTATACCGATGGTAGTGTTAAACAGGTAGTATGTTCATTTATAGATATTACCAAACGTAAAATGGCTGAACAGGCGTTACGGGATAGTGAGGAAAAATATCGAATTTTACTCGAAAATTCCGGAATTGGAGTTGGAGTGTTTAATTTAGATGGCAAAATTCAGTTGTTTAACCAAAAAGCACTTGAGCATCTTGGTGGAAAAGCTGAAGATTTTATTGGTAAATCATTACAGCAAGTATTTGGTGAAGATGCAGCATCTGAATATTTGAGACGCTTTAAAGAAGTGTTAAAAGCTGATAAAAATTTAGAATATGAAGATTTTGTAAGTCTGGCTTCAGGAGATCATTATTTTATTTCAAATTATACAAGTATAAAAAACACAAACGCTGAAATTGTTGGAATACAAGTACTTTCGCATGAAATAACTGAACGTAAACTTATAGAAAAAGCACTCGAAGAAACCAATACTTATCTTGAAAATCTCTTAAACTATGCTAATGCACCAATTATTGTCTGGGATTCACAATTACGAATTACCCGTTTTAACCATGCTTTTGAAAATCTTAGTGGACGCTCTGAAGAAGAAGTTCTTGGAAAACCAATAGATATATTATTTCCTCCTAAGAAGCTTAAAATTTCAATGGATCTTATACGAAAAGCTTCAACCGGTGAACGTTGGGAAACAGTAGAGATAGAAATATTAAACAAAGATACTACTGTACGAACATTGCTTTGGAATTCTGCAACTTTATTTACTCCAAATGATCACTCACCAATTGCTACTATAGCACAAGGACAAGATATTACTGAACGCAAAAAGGCAGAGTTGATATTACTTGAAAGTGAACTTAATTATCGTACACTTTTTAAAACATCACCTTCAGGTATTCTGAAGCTAGATGAAAATGGTATAATTCTTGAAGCAAATGAAGCGTTTCTGAAAACTTCACTTTACACCTTAGAAGAATTAATTGGTAGTAATGTGAGGATTTTAACTTCTCCTGAATATACATATATTGTTGATGAAAACATCCATCGTCTTTTTAATGGAGAAACACTTGAAGAAGAGGTTTTAAGCAGAAGGAAAGATGGGAGTTATCGCATTTTATTATTAAGGGAAAATGCAATAACTCTTCCAAACGGAAGAAAAGGTATTCTTTCGGTTTCTACTGATATAACTGAACGCAAACAAGCAGAAGAAAAAATAATACTTCAAAATACAGAACTTCAAAATTTAAATGCCACAAAAGATAAATTCTTTTCCATTATTGCCCACGATTTACGCAGTCCCTTTAATAGCTTTCTGGGTTTAACACAGATTATTGCTGAAGAATTGAATAGTCTTACGATGGATCAATTACAAAAATTTGCTGAAAGTATGCGCAAATCTGCCACTAATCTTTTCAGATTGCTCGAAAATTTGCTGGAATGGGCTCAATTACAACAAGGTAATATACCTTTCAATCCCGATAGGTTTAATTTGCTGAGTTTAGCTAAAGAAAGTATAGAAATGGTAGTGGAAACAGCTCAGACAAAACAAATTGAAATTTTCTATGATATTCCATCGGATTTAGAAGTTTTTGCAGATAGCAACATTGTTCAGACTATTATCAGGAATATAGTTTCAAATTCAGTGAAATTTACATCTAAAGGCGGTCATATTTTAATTTCAGCAATTATTAATCCTGAAAAAGATATTCAGATTTCAATAGCCGATAGCGGAATTGGAATGGATAATATTTTAATGGCTAATTTATTCAATCTCGGTGTAAATACAAGTAGAAAAGGTACAGAAGGAGAACTAAGTTCTGGATTAGGATTAATTCTCTGTAAGGAATTTGTAGAAAAACATGGAGGGAAGTTATGGGTAGAGAGTGAAAAAGGAAAAGGAAGTTGCTTTATTTTTACATTAAAAAATGCTTAAATTACAAATTATTTTTCTGAATAAAAGCCTAAAACCCGAATAAATCAATAACTTAATAACTCAATAACCTAATAACCTAATAACCTAAAAGTCTAAAAGCCTAAAACCCTAATAACCTAATAAGAGTATGAACTTTCAAAATTTGAACAGAGATGAATTATTAATTGCATTAAGCGAACTGCAACAAGAGCATATTCAATTAAAATCATCTTATGAAAAAGACATTGCAAGAAGCAAACAAATAGAAGCTGAACTTAAGCTATCTGAATATAAATATAAAAACCTTGTTGAATACGCAATAGTAGGAATTTACTCAACAAATTTAAATGGAGATTTGCTATTTGCTAATAATGCCATGTGCCAGATTTTAGAATATGATACTGTTGATGAATTAATAAATTTTAGTGTTAAATGTACCTATAATGATGAAAATGAAAGAGATAAATTAGTAGAAGCTATTAAAAAGTCTGGACAAATATACAACCATGAATTAGAGTTAATTACGAAGAAGGGGAGGAAGATTGATGTTCTAATCAACTCATTTATAAGTGGTGATGTTATTACCGGTATGATGATGGATATTACTGAGCGTAAAAAATCAGATGAAATGTTGCAAGATATTATTGAAAAAAACCCACTTTCTATTCAAATTGTAGATCATGAAGGGCGTACATTGAAAACGAATTCTGCTCATACTAAGCTTTTTGGAGTTGAACCTCCTTCTGATTTTTCCATTTTTGATGACCTGTCCTGTAAATCACAGGAATTGAAAGAAATCGTTATGAAGGCTAAAAGTGGCGAGGTTGTTCATTTTCCGGATCTATATTATAATGTTCACGATGTTTCTCCTGAATTTCCAGATTCTCCGGCCTGGATACGTGCGCTTATTTTTCCTTTAAAAGAAAATAAAGAAAGTTGTGATAAATTTGTATTAATGCATGAGAATATTACCGAACGTAAGCTAATGGAGATAGCTTTGAAAGAAAGTGAAGCCTCTCTGGAATGGTCTCAGGGAATTGCTAAAATGGGAAGTTGGGAATTTGAAATTGAAACTAAAAAAAATACATGGTCAAGGAATTGTTTTAAGTTATTTGAAGTAAATCCTGAAGAAGTAGATCCTACTTTCGAGTATTTTAAAAGTAGGATTCATGCAGATGATATTCATCTGATTGATGAAGCTTTTGGGGAGTGCGCCCTGCATGAGCAGAGCACACCCACCGTAAGCTCTAGAAAAATGTC
>JBMOKG010000028.1:0-56520 GCA_049315385.1 Bacteroidales bacterium | reverse complement strand
TAAGGGAATTCAAACTGATAGTACTCAGCTATGGATACATTCAAAACTTGCTCTGACACTGCTTTTTCAGGGAAAATTTGAAAATGCAGAAAAAATATATCAACGCTTAAAAGACAAAGAGTATCCAAATGATATTTCAAAAACTTATAAAGAAGTTTTTCTAGAAGATTTATATGAACTGGAAAAAGAAGGAATTACACATCCGGATGTAATTAAAATTCGATCTTTACTAAATCAATAATTTTAAAACCGATAACTTATGACTCAAAATCAAGCATTACTTCAAATATGTATTTATATTCTTTTATTAATATTATGCTATTTATTTATTTTTTTTAGAAGACGAAATGGTTTTATGCAATTCGTCAAATATTTTTTACTCCCTTTAACTGTTATCGCTGGATGGACCATTTATTTTATAGGGTATCATTTTGGTAATGAGAAAGTTTCATGTATTTCCAGTATTATAACGGATGGATTACGAGCAATTTTCTCTGCAGGTCGTTTGTTTGTGCTTGGTAATGATTTGATTGAGGTTCCGGAATCAATCAAAGAAAATCCGGCTTTTTTACTTTGGTTTTCATTTATAGGTTCATCTGCAGTATTCATTTCAACTTCTATTTTGTTAAATCTTTTCGGTAAAAGAATGATAACAAAAATTGAGATTTGGCTGAACTCATCAAAAGAAAATCATATTTTTTTAGGTGTTAATGACGCTTCTCTCTCATTAGCAATTGATATTATAAGAAAGAATAAAAAATCTCAAGTCATTTTTATTAAAAGAATTGATAAGGATGAAGACGCTTCTTTGTATCTTCAATTGGAAGAAAGCGGTGCGTTAATCATCAATAGAGAATCTATTATTGATAGTTTGAAGCTTGAAAGCGAAGAAGGTATTTTTCATACTCACAAAGTATATTCAGATCATAAAAACCTTAATAAATTAGGACTCATCAAAAAAGTATATAAATCCTCCTCTCATCTGTATTTTTTAACTTCAAAAGAAGAGTGGAATATGAATATGGCGCGATCAGTTCTGAATGAAATTGATACATCAGCCCTTAAACATAAATTAGTAATGCATATCAGAACCAATAGCCCTGAACTTGAAGAAGCTTTTTATGAAAGTTTGAAGAATGTATCAAAAAATATTCAGTTTAATTTACTTAACCATTCAGAAATAGCAGCCCGTCAATTGGTTATTAAGCATAAACCAATTGATTGGATAGAAAAAGATACTAACAAAGCAATAGCAATCTCAGATTTTAATGTTATGATTATTGGATTTGACCAAACAGGGAATGCAGTTTTGAGAAAACTAATAGAATATGGTCATTTTGAAGGGTCTAAATTTAAAGCTGTTGTAATTGATAAGTCTGTTCAAGCAAAAAAAGGAAGATTTGCAAACAGTTTTCCAGGGATAATTTCAAATTATTCAATAGATTTTTATGAAACAGAAGCAGGAAGTTCAGTATTTTTTGATCTTATCAGGCAACACATGGATACCATGGATTATATTGTGATTAATTTAGGGGATGACGCTCTAAATATAACGACTGCGCTGGATATCCAACAATATATACTGAAAAATTCAATAAGGAAAATAAAAATTATTGCTCAGGTTAAAAACAATGAAAGTTATAAGCAATTGTTTACAAGTTCTTTGTCTGTAAATATTTTTATTTTTGGCAGAACAATGGATATGTTTACTGAAGCTATTGTTGTTAGAGGCCATTTTGAAGCTATGGCAAAGAAGATTCACGAATATTATAATTTAAAAAAGCCTTTAAACAAAAGAAGATTTTGGGAAGATCTTTCAAAAACTGAACAATCCACCAATATTTCAGAAGCAGAGCATATTTATGTTAAGATCTCAATGGCAGGATTAAAAACAGATGATATAAAACAAATTGAGAATGTTAGTGAATTTGAAAACTATCTTGGTCCAGAAAAAATGAAAAATTTAGCAAAGGGGGAACATATAAGCTGGAATTCAGTACTCTACACTAATGGATGGAGTCAGTGGAAACTGAAAGAGATTCCGGATGAATCCAATATTCAAAAAGATGAAATCAGAAAACTACATGCATGTTTGGTGAATTGGGAAGATCTTAAATTGGTTGGAGAGCGATTTGGAGAAAATTATTATCAATATGATTATGAATCCATCACTGATATTTATAAATTAATAAAAGAAGGAATTTATACAAAAAATATTTAAAAAATATAATTTATGCAAACATATTTACCACAACCTATTCCAATTTCTACCAAAGATTTTTCTGACGAATTAATTGCATTGATTGAAGTAATTGCTGAAAATGTTCATGAAGTCTGGGCGGCTGGTAGAATCAAAGAAGGGTGGAAGCTTGGAGAAAAACGAAATGATGTATTAAAAGAACATCCCAGTCTTATCCCTTATAATTTACTTTCAGAATCAGAAAAAGAGTATGATCGTAGAACTGTAATTGCATCATTAAGTTCATTAATTTCATTTGGTTATGAAATTAAAAAAAAATGATTCATAATAAATATAAAATACTACATTTGTCAATGTGAAAAATTCAATTTTATGAAATTTTTGCTTAATTAAAATTGCTAAATAATACTATTAATTTTGAAAACATCCAAAACCAGAAACCAAACTGCAGACATACTCAAAGGTCTGGCTGTTATCTTTATGATACAGGTTCATATCATGGAACAGTTTGCATCCATTGAAGCTAATAACAGTATATTAGGACGAATTTTCTATTTTCTGGGTGGACCGTTTTGTGCTCCGGTTTTTGTAGCTGTGATGGGTTATTTTTTAGCAGCATCCAGACAACCCTTTGCTTTTTATTTAAAAAGAGGATTAAGTTTGTTTATTCTTGGGATATTGCTGAATATCGGACGTTCAGTTCATCTGTTTGTAACAATTTTTCAGGGAAAATATGATTTGGATCCTTTGCATTTTGTTTTTGGAGCGGATATTTTGACATTGGCCGGATTGAGTATTATTTTACTGGCTGTTTTACAATTGATTTCTAAAAAGAGTTTAGTTTTTTACATTCCTCTTATGCTGGTATTTGCCTTTTCAGGTAATTTAATCAATGCCAGTATTCCTACTGAAAGTTTCTTTTTAGCGTATTTAGCCGGTAATATTGATCATTCATACTTCCCGCTATTCCCATGGTTTTCCTATGTTCTTGCCGGCTTTATTTTTAAAATTATTTTTGATAAATATCAGCCTTACTTCAAGCCTTTTACTTATATTCATTGGGTAATCATTGGTTTATTAAGTATAGCTATTCTTATATTTAGCCCTTATCCTTTTAAAATTTCCTCTAATTTACCAGCATATTATCATCATACATTTAATTTTTTCTTATGGGTTATTGGTTTCATGATATTATATGTATTATTTGTCAATTTTATTGCAAAATGGCTAAAAAATACAATCATCATTAATTTTTTAGCATGGTGTGGCAAAAATGTTACAGTAATATATGTTATTCAATGGTTACTGATTGGTAATATTGCAACAGCTATTTATCTTAGTCAGGATATGTTTCAAAGTGAAATGTGGTTTTTAGGGATATCTGTCTTTTCATGCATTTTTACATTTATTTATCTAAAAATAAGAGACTTAATAAAGAAAAGGAATGAAAATCTTTTATAGAAGTAGTATCCTGTAATTGTCTATTCAAAATAAAAAATCCGGATTTCAATTTAAAATCCGGATTTTTTATTTAAAACAATTAAGCTTCAGTTCTGTCTTCCAGAACTCCGGCAGCATATTCGCCGGAATCTAATTTAATTTTAATTTTTTCAAAAGCTTCCAAAGTATAGTTTACATCATCTAATGTATGAACTGCAGTAGGAATCAAACGAATCATAATACTTCCTTTTGGTATTACAGGATATGCTACAATGGAGCAAAAAATATTATAATTTTCGCGTAAGTCGAAAGTTAGTTGTGTCGCTTCGGGAACACTACCGGATAAAAATACAGGAGTTACAGGGGATTGAGTATTTCCAATGTTAAATCCTCTTTCTTTTAATCCATTTTGCAATGCATGGACAATAATCCATAACTTATCTTTTAATTCCGGACGGCTGCGAATTAGTTCTAATCTTTTCAATGAACCAATAACAATAGGCATTGGTAAGGATTTTGCATAAATCTGTGAACGCAAATTGTACATAAAATATCTGACAATTTCTTCTTCTGCTGCTACAAAAGCTCCTATTCCGGCCATAGATTTTGCAAATGTTGCAAAATAAACATCAATACCATCCTGAACGCCTTGTTCTTCACCTGTTCCTGCACCGGTTTTCCCCATAGTTCCGAAACCATGTGCATCGTCTACTAATAAACGGAAATTGTATTTCTTTTTTAATTCAACGATGGATTTTATATTGCCCATATCTCCACTCATGCCAAAAACACCTTCGGTAATTACTAATATACCACCACCTGTTTCATTAACAACTTTTGTAGCTCTCTGTAATTGTTTTTCACAACTTTCCATATTGTTATGCGGAAAAACAAAACGTTTGCCGATATGCATGCGCATACCGTCGATAATACAGGCATGTGATTCTGAATCATATACAATAACATCGTTACGATCAACTAAAGAATCAATGATAGAAACCATTCCCTGATAGCCGAAATTTAATAAATAGGATGCTTCTTTTTTAACAAAATCAGCCAATTCCCTTTCCAGTTGTTCATGGTACTTGGTTTGACCTGACATCATGCGGGCCCCCATAGGAGCTGCTAATCCCCAGTCTTTGGCAGCCTGTGCATCTGCTTCTCTAACTTCTGGCATATTGGCCAAACCTAAGTAGTTATTCAAACTCCAGATTAGCCTTTCTTTTCCTCGAAAATTCATTCTCGTAGAAATTTCACCTTCTAGTTTTGGAAACATATAATACCCATGCGCTTTTTTTGCATATTGTCCAAGAGGACCAAAATTCTTTTTAATTTTATCGAAAATATCCACTTTTTAATTTTTTAAGGTTATTGCTGATTTTTTTGCAAAGTTATCATTTATTAAAAAAACAATCAAATTTAATCAGGATTAGTTTTGTGGTAAAAATGAAAAAAACTCAATTGCAGAAGATATTACTCTGTATTTGTAAAAGTTATTGGATTTTTTTAATATAGCAGTAAGAAAAATATATGAAAACGATACAGTATTTTTAAGTTTTCGTTTAAAAATAACTAATTAGAAAAGAAGCTTTCTAAATAATTCATGCTGTTTTTTCATCACAATCTGCAATTACATCAAAAATATTAATTTGATTTTTTGAAATAGGTTCCTGACGTTTTAAATCGCATGCATGACGCTTTATATAATCACGTAACGCGTTTTTTATCAATTTGTTAGGTGTTGTTTTTTTTATTGCACAGAAAAGCTCAATCTTCTCTTTTTCAGGTTTTGATAATCTTAATTCAAATTTGAAATACTTAATTTTCTTACGTTTCGTTTTTTTCTTTTTTGTTACAGCCATTTTACAAGATGTTATGTGAAGAAAATAAGATTGCAATAATTCTAATCAAATGTAAGTCTATTTTAAAAACTAATTGTAATTTTACACATATTTTAATTCACAAATTTTATGTTGATAAGTATTGATAGTATTCCTAAAATAAAGCATTGTAAATCAGGTAATTTCTTTCTAATTGCAGGCCCTTGTGTAATTGAAAATAAGATGATGCCTTATGAAATTGCAGAAACTATTCTCAATATTACTGACAAATTACAGATTCCTTTTATTTTTAAAGCGTCTTATCGTAAAGCAAATCGTTCAAAAATGGATGCTTTTACAGGTATAGGAGATTTAATTGGTTTGGAAATTCTTAAAGATATTGGTGAAAAATATGATATTCCTGTAATTACAGATATTCATACTTCTGAAGAAGCTGTTCTGGCTGCAGAATATGTTGATTTATTGCAAATTCCTGCATTTTTGTGCAGACAAACTGATTTGTTAATAGCTGCTGCTAAAACAGGAAAAATAGTAAATATAAAAAAAGGACAATTTCTTTCAGCTGCTTCTATGAAATTTGCAGTTGATAAAGTAATTGAAGCAGGTAATCAAAATATTATGCTTACTGAACGTGGAACTATGTTTGGATATCAGGATTTAATTGTCGACTTTAGAGGCATTTCAGAAATGCAAAAAAACAAAGTCCCTGTTATTGTAGATATTACACATTCACTTCAGCAACCCAATCAATCAAGTGGTGTTACAGGAGGTCAGCCCGAAATGATAGCTGCAATTGCTAAAGCTTCCATTGCCTGTGGTTGTGATGGTATTTTTGTTGAAACTCATCCCAATCCATCTGTTGCAAAATCAGATGGTGCAAATATGCTTCCATTGAATCAACTGGAAGAACTATTAACAGTATTGGTTAAAATAAGAAAAGCTATAGTATAATTCTGAAGACAAAACCCATAAATCCCTAAGTTAGATATTTAGAAAAACACTTCCTTTTATTGCAATACAAAAGAATTCATAATTAATTCTTTATCTGCATCTGCCTTATTGCACCTGTATTTTCATCTAACAACAAAAATGTATTGTTTGTAGGTAATGCGAGTACTACTCCAAACTGTGCGATTAGTTGCTTTGAGTTTTGTAATAAGCTGTTATTATATAAGATATTTATATCAGTATAAGCAGGTAAACGATGAAAGAAACCTTGCTTACCTTTTTGTAACTTCCGTTTTTCGTTGTTGTATTTATTTACAGCTAGAGTAGTTTTATTGTCAATTATCTGAATATAAATATTATCACCCGAAGTATTTGATTTATCCATGACGCCTTTTTCTGTAGAAAATTTACAAAGCAAAGCCTTTGTAATGTTTGTATTGCTGTCTTTTTCCGGAAGATATATGAAATTGTAAGTTAATGTATGATTTAAAGTAATACCTGTGAAAAGTTTCATATATTCATTTTCAAGATTCTGTAATTCAGCATATATAAACTCTATGCTTTTTTTGTCATTAATTTCTAAATCCCCATTTAGTAAATTAAAACGGTTATCTTTCATTTTGGAAATCAAGTCAGCTATTTCTTTCACTTTCTGTTCAGTGGGCTTTTCAATGAGAAAAGTTTTATAAGCTTTTTCAAAAATAATAGAATTAAAGACTCTTACTGGCTTATATATAGTATCTGTTTTTTTATACAAACTCGAATTTGCATACATTCTGAAAAGGTCGGGATAATCATTTTCTGAATAGGTAGTTATTGAATCGATATCAATGTAGTGGAAATTGCCTTCAGTTGTTTTTACAGGATTAACAGCTTTAAGTATTCCCAATCGATTCACTACCATTCCGATTTTACTGTCGTTGGTTTCAACAAAATAGTATTGAGATGAATCTGGTTCAGCATAAGTTTCAATTTTAATGTCATTAATCTTATATGTTGTTGAATTTTGATTAATTACATTGTTTAGTCCAAAATATTTTTTTGCATAATCACAATAAGGCCCTTTAATATTTTCCTGTTGATTCACTATAAGGTCAACTTTAACAAAAGTCTTTGGTAATGAATAATAGAAACCATTTTTTTCTCCCGGAACGACATTCTTTGTAAGATGTATTACCTGATAATTGCTTTTACAGGAAAAGAATAAAATTCCAACAGAACACAAGATGTAAAATATTTTTTTTGACTTTAACATAGGAAATAACTGTTTAACAGTAAGGAAATTAAAAAACTGATCAGTAATAAATATTTGGCTAAGTTTCTTTTTACAAAAGTACAATTTATTTAGAAATCATGCTTTATATTTTTCTGTTACGATTATAAAAAATAATTGAAATAGAGATTATTTATGAGTAAATAAAAATAATATTTAAGTATTATTAGTTCGTATTAGTCATTCTTTCTTGCTAACCATAAGCCAGCGTAAGTAATTAACCCATTGACAATTAATAATTCAAATCCAAATTTATAGCCATTAAGCAATTGAACACTATTCTCACTTATAATATAAGATAGGATAGGAGAAATAATTGCTATAACAGGCACCCAGTGATCTATGATTTTATATTTTGTAAATAAACCAAATGCATATAAACCCAGCAAAGGGCCATAAGTATAGCCGGCAACAGTAAATAATTTATCGATAACAGCTCTGTCGTTTATTGCTCTGAAAATGACTATTACTATTAATAAAAGTAAAGCAAATCCAATATGAACGAAATATCGGGTATTGGTTTTTTGTTTTTCACTTAGCGTTTTGTTCTTGCTTAATCCTAAAAAATCAATACAAAATGAAGTTGTTAAAGAAGTCAATGCTCCATCAGCACTTGGGTATGCTGCAGATATTAAACCAAGTACGAATACAAGCCCGGCTATTGGTCCTAAGTACTTTATTGAAATTACTGAAAATAAATCATCAGTTCGTTCTGGCATTGTTATTCCTTTTGTATTGGAATAAATGAGTAAAATTGCTCCTAAGAATAAAAACAACATATTTACTAAAACGAGCACCATACTAAAACTAATCATGTTCTTTTTTGCATCTTTCAGATTGCGGCAACTCAGGTTTTTTTGCATCATTTCCTGGTCAAGGCCAGTCATAACTATAGTAATAAACATTCCGCTGAAAAATTGTTTAATGAAATGTCTTTTGTCAGTCCAGTCTGTATTTATTACTCTGGAATAATCTGCATTTAAAACTCTGTGTAACATATCACCAAATCCAACATTAAGATCATGAAGTATAAATACGATAGTTAATACTAAGGCACTTAACATAAAAGTCGTTTGAAGTGTGTCCGTCCAGATAATGGTTTTTATTCCACCCTTGAATGTATAAAGTATGATGAGTAAAATAAACATACTCACTGTAAACCCAAATGGAATTCCCCATGCATCAAAGATAAAAACCTGCAAAACATTTACAACCAAAAACATCCTGAAAGAGGCTCCTATAACTCTGGATAAAATAAAAAAGAATGCACCGGTTTTATAGGACCAGAATCCAAACCTTTGTTCTAAATAAGTGTAAATCGAAGTCAGATTGAGTCTGTAATACATTGGCATCAAAACATTGGCAATAATAAGATAACCAACGAAATAACCAAAAACTACCATCATGTATGTAAATTGTGTATCTTTTACCCAACCGGGAACTGACATAAAAGTTACTCCGGAAAGAGAAGCTCCAATCATACCATAAGCTACTACATACCAGGGAGATGTTTTATTACCAATATAAAAAGCCTGATTATCGGCTTTTCTGGCTGTTATCCATGTAATAATGAATAGTAGTAAAGTATAAGCAAGAAAACTAAAAAGGATTAATTGAGGCGTCAATAGATGAAAATTTTACGTGAAAAATTTGTAATTTTGCGAAAGCAAAGATAAAAATAATCGTTTTATAAAGTTTATAAAATTTACAAAGTTCATAAAGTAAAATTTGATATTTATTTTTAATAATTATTTGCAAGTAAACTTTACATTATAAGTGATAATATTTTTGTTTTATCAAATTTGCTCATAAAATCACTTAGTATTCTAAATTGATTATTATTGTAATTTTTAAATATAAAAACTAGAAATGGATAATTTCCCTTCAAAACTTGTCGAAAATGCTGTGAATGAACTTTCACGCTTACCCGGAATTGGTAAAAAAACAGCATTACGCTTGGCTCTTCATTTATTGAAACAAGATGAAAAAGATGTGGAGAATTTTGGTAATTCAGTCATAAAAATGCGGAAAGAATGTAAATTCTGTGAGCAATGTCATAATATTTCTGATCATGATATTTGTGAAATATGTAATAATCACAAACGTAATCATTCTTTTATATGTGTAGTTGAAGACGTCAGAGATGTGATGGCTATTGAGAATACTTCTCAATTTAATGGCGTTTATCATGTCCTTGGTGGAATTATTTCTCCTATTGAAGGTATCGGTCCTTCTGAATTAACTATTAACAGTCTGATTGAAAAGGTTGCTTTGGGTGGAATTACAGAAATAATCATGGCTTTACCGGCTACTATTGAAGGAGATACAACCATTTTTTACATTTATAAGCAACTAAAACCTTTTGATATTTCTATAACAACTATCGCTCGTGGTATTGCTGTTGGCGATAATCTGGAATACACTGATGAAATTACACTTGGACGATCTATAATTAACAGAACACCTTATTCTTATAGCTTATAGCTTAACAGAACTGCAATTTAAGAGAATGAATAATATAATTTTTATGTTGGTTTTATTATATATTGATGTCGTTAAATAACCTGACAGATCATTTCATTTCTCTGTTATTTGAACGATATTATCATAGGTAGTATTGTTTTTTATATTCCTGTCGGCTAAACTCTGATATCATTATATCTTTTATCGTTGAAATTGTATTATCTTGTTTTAGTTTGATCGACCTTTTAATATTCTCTTAAGTTAATATCAACCCAATAAGTATTGGTTGCACAAAGCATAATTAAAGACTTTTTCGAAAAAGGCCTATTTTATAACTTTGGCTGTTTTTATTTGTCGTTTAACTCAATTCTACATTTTAATATTTTACAACGACCTTCCTTATTCCAGCCTTAATGATTTAATTCTGTAAAGTTTTCTTGAAAGTATTTTTTAAGTCTGAATTTCATACTTAAGATTTCAAGTTCTCCATTCGGGAGATTAACCCTTTTAAATGATATTATATTATTCTTATTACTTAACTATCATAATTTAATGAAAATGTGTGAATCATATAAATAATCCTAATTATTTTGTAATACATTCCAGTATTAACAACTTTACCTTTGACCTATTGTAAAAATTCATTTGCAATATAATTTGAATATTATGTATAATGGTAATTATTATTGGGGAATGGACCTCATTTGGTGGTTTGTATGGTTAGGTTTACTTTTTTGGATATTTGCTTTACCTTATAATATTCCAGGTCAACGAAGACGCAAAGAGATGCCTTTTGATATCTTGCAAAAAAGATTTGCTGCTGGTGAAATTACAAGCAATGAGTATCAGGAAAAGAAAAAAATTCTGGAGGAGGAATTTTCCAGGTAAAAATAGAATGATTTCTTTTATTGTCAGTTGAAAATTCTGCAATTTAAGAAATCATTTAATAGGAACCTGAGTCTGATTAAAATTCAGTATTAGATTCATCTTTTATAAACTTCAGAATGAAAATGTAATTCAAATTATTATCTGTGAATTATATGATTGATTTTATTTTTCATGAAAAATAAATTAAATTAAAAGAACTTAATTTAGAATTTTTAAACACTATTGAAATTATGAACAAAAAAAACGATAATTCGAAAGCCACTGACCCACATTCAACTATTGGCGAAATAGAAGAAGTTAAGGCTTATCCCTTGTATCCTTCCAAAGATGATATTTTTAATAAATTTCATGAAGAAAAAGATATAAATCCTGAAGATATTGCAGACAGTAATACATACAATTCAAAAAACTTTACAAAAAAAGGAAAAAATTATAAGGAAGATATTTATGGCAGTGATTTAGATGTTCCAGGTTCAGAACTTGATGATGAACAGGAAGATATTGGAAATGAAGATGAAGAAAATAATTATTACAGTATTGGAGGAGATGCACATAATGATTTAGATGAATCATAACGATTTCCAATATTAAAAATAATCATTTACAGAGTTAATGGATTGATAAAAAAATAATATAAAGAAATGATTATTTCTTGGTTTTTCCATAGGCTATACTCAGAATGAATTAATAATTTTGAATATCAAAACAATAACTAATTCAGTAATTAAACAAAATATAGACAGATGAAATTAAAAAAAATCAATAAAGTTCTAATTGCTTTGGATTATGATCCTACTGCTAGAATAGTTGCTGAAAAGGGATATTTATTTGCAAAATCTATGGGTGCTGAGGTTATTTTAATGCATGTATTATTAGATTTAGCTTATTATTCATTAGAATATCTGTATAAGGATCCTATGAAATTAAGTGCAGTGGAAGAACTTAATCAAATATCTCTGGCTTATCTTGAAAAAACAAAACTCCGTTTGAACGATAAAAAAATTCAAATCCTTGTCAAGGAGGGTGATTTTGCAGATTCGATTTTAGCAACTGCTATAGAATTAGATGCTGATTTTATCATAATGGGTTCTCATAGTAAAAACTGGTTTGGGGATATCGTCATGGGAAGTGTTACAGAAAAAGTCCTAAAAAATACGTCAATTCCATTATTAATTATTCCGATTAAAAAACTCCAATAATTAAAAATTAAGTATTCAACTTCAACGGTATAGCGAATTAACGACTAAACAAGTAACGGGGAAATTGCAATCCAAAGGGGTTAATAAGCTTCTTTCATCAGAACCAAAGAACTTTTTCTCCAACTTTTTTTTGTAAATAGAACTTAAAATAATATGAATGAATGAAGTGTTTTTTTGAAGAATTTATGTATTACAGTGAATCAATGAACTTATCTTTATCCTATCCTAAAATATGTGAATTATGTAAATGTTTGCAATATTTATATAATACTTTTTAATAAAGCAGGACTTAATTTTGCTTTTAAATTATTATTAAAAAAAACATCATGAAAGGCAATAAAATATTACTTACTGTATTAAATTCACTTCTTACAGAAGAGTTGTCTACAATCAATCAGTTTATGGTTCATTCAGAAATGTGTGAAAACTGGGGATATACTAGACTTCACACTGCTATCAAAAAACAAGCAATGGATGAAATGCATCATGTTGTCTGGCTAATCGATCGTATTATTTTTTTTGAAGGTTCGCCATTGGTATCCAGGCTCAATAACTTAAAAATTGGTAAAACTGTTTCCGAAATGATAAATTATGAAATTCATAGTAAACTTGATGGATTGAGTGCTTACAATGATGCCATCAAATTAGCCAGTGAAGTAAGCGATCAGGGGACTGTTGATATTCTATCTAAAATACTTAAAATGGAAGAGGTTCATATTCAGTGGGCCGAAAAGCAACGTGCTCAGATTGGTCAAATGGGTATGGAGAATTATTTAGCAAATCAGACAGAATATCTTGTAAACTAATTGTTTGCAAAAGAATGAATATATGTTAATATCTAGGATTCCAATTTATTGAATTTTTTTGAAAATCGAAAATCAAATTAATTAATTATAGAATACTTATTTTGGTAGTAGTAGACTTTAATAAGATATTCTTAAAATGAAGATTTGAATTAAAAAATTAAATTCCGAAGTTGATCTTATTGATTGTAATAGAATGATTTATCTTTAATTTTTCTAAATGATATGAATTGGATAAATATTTTACCATTATTTTGGTGAAGAAGACTGAAAATTTATATTTAGTAATATAGCTAGATGTGTATGTTAAAAGTGAGTTTTTTGCTTTTATACTTTATTACTTAAATTTATAGAACTTTATAATATGGAATTTGTAGACTATTATAAGATTCTGGGAATAGCTAAAACGGCAACACCTAAGGATATCAAAACTGCTTACAGGAAATTAGCCAGAAAATACCATCCGGATTTAAATCCAAATGATAAGGATGCAAAAAAGAATTTTCAGCAGATAAATGAAGCCAATGAAGTTTTAAGTGATCCCGAAAAACGTAAGAAATTTGATCAACATGGAGAAGATTGGAAGCATGCTGACGAATATGAAAAAGCAAATCAGTATCAACAACAAACACAAAACCAGCGTGGTGCAAAGTATTCGAATACTCAATATGATGGTGATTTTTCTGATTTTTTTGAATCCATGTTTGGCGGGGGAGGAAGAAGCAATAGAGGCAGACAAGTAAAGTACAGGGGGGAGGATTATACAACCGATATCCATCTGGAACTCGTTGATGCATCTAAAACTCACAAACAAACTTTATCGGTAAATGGTAAAAGCATCAGGATTACAATTCCTGCCGGAATTGAAAATGGTCAAATAATAAAAATTCAGGGACACGGCGGCCCTGGTGTGAATGGTGGTCCGAATGGCGATTTGTATATAAATTTTTCTGTAGACAATCATCCTTCTTTAAAGCGATTAGGGAATAATCTATATACAAATGTAGTGTTAGATATTTACACTGCTGTACTGGGTGGCGAAATTACAATTGATACCTTGAACGGTAAGGTTAAACTAAAAGTAAAACCTGAAACTCAAAACGGAACTAAAGTTAATTTAAAAGGTAAAGGTTTTCCTATTTATAAGAGTGAGGGCGAATTTGGAGATTTACAATTGACTTATGTTGTTAAAATACCAACAAATCTAACAGAAAAACAAAAATCATTATTTGTAGAATTATCAAAATTGTAATTATATAAGATCAAACTATGCAAAAAGAAAATTTAATAGCAGTAGATATTTTCTGTGTTAATCACAATATTGAGATATCATTTATCAATTTGCTTAAGCAAAATGGTTTGATAGAAATTATTACCTTTGAGGAATCAAATTTTTTTAAAGCAAATCAACTTCAGCAATTGGAAAAATTTAGTAGCTTATATAATGACTTGGATATAAACATTGAAGGTATAGAAAGTATTACGTATTTATTAGAGCGCATAAATGCAATGCAAAATGAAATAACAGCTCTCAGAAACAGACTCCGTCTTTATGAATAAATGGAAATATGGAAGCTTAGTGTCGGTTTTTAAAAAAACTTTTAAAATAATAGCATGGGTGATAGTAAGCTTTATGCTATTATTTGTTGTAATCGCTATGCTTATTCAAATTCCAGCTATACAAACAAAGATTGTTCAAACTGCTACTTCATATATCAGCGACAAAACGCATACAAAAATTGCAATAAAAAAAATCAGCATTTCATTTCCAAAATCTGTTGTAGTTCAAGGTCTATATCTGGAGGATATTGCGAATGATACATTGATATATGCAGGAAATATAAAAATTAATATAAATTTTAACGATCTGTTCAGGAGCAAGATACATATTAAATCTGTTTTACTGGAAGATATAAAGCTCAATTTGAACCGCCCGGTAACAGATTCGCTTTTTAACTATAATTTTCTAATTACTGCATTTACTGATACAACCTCTAAAATTAGTAAAGATGAAACAAAATCTACTTCTAAATGGACTATTAGTATTGATGATATAGAATTGAAAAAGATTCAATTTCAATATATTGATAATTTTACAGGAACAAGTTTTATTGCGAATCTCAAACAGTTAAAATTAAAAATAAATCAAAATGACCTGAAACAATCCATTTATAATATTGATGATTTATTTGTTGAAAGTTTAAAAGCGAACTTCCTGATAAAAAAATCTACAAAATCTCAGGAAGATGAATCAAAAAGTATTTTACCAAAAATAACAGCAACTAAGTTACAAATCAATAATACTGATTTTAGTTTTATTGACTCGGTAAACAAAAAATCAATGCATGCAGTAATTAAGCTGTTTAAAATAAACGATGCCAGCATTGATATGCAGCAACAAAATCTGAGTCTTAAAAGTATTTACTTAACAAAGAGTGATATTCATTATGATGCATATGAAATTAAATCCTTATCTGATTCGACAAAATTGGTTAAGAATATACCAGATACTAAAAATAATTGGAAAGTTACTGTAAAGAATATTGATCTAAAAGAAAATTCTGTTACATATAATGTTGTAAATAAACCATATATAAAAAATGCATTTGATGTTAATCATTTAGATTATAAACAACTATCGCTTAATGCAACTAATTTATTTTATTCATCACTCAAAACAACAGTATCTGTCAATAAATTCACTACAATTGATAATAATTATTTTTCTATCAGCAGATTTGAAACTGATTTTGCTATGGATCAGCATTCTATCGTTGCAAGAAATCTTATTATTCAAACAAATAATTCTAAAATTGATGCAGATATAAACCTGGGATATTCTTCACTTCAATCATTAAAAGATTCATTGCCATTTCTTATGTTAAATTTAAACTTGCGAAATATAAGTGTTCAAAATTCAAATATTCTCTATTTTAGTCCACAATTGATTAAACAAGCATTTTTTAAAAATAAAATGAATATTACCACTGCTTCAGGGATATTAAGAGGACGAGTGAACAATCTAAAGGGTGAAAATCTGAAGATATTTACAGGTGTAAATACAATATTGGAAACCGATTTTATGATTAAAGGTCTTCCTGCTTTTAAAACTGCTTACATTGATTTTCCTAAGCTGAATATTAGTTCAGGCAAACAAGATATTACCATGATTGCAGGTGCATCAATTCCTAAAAGTTTAGAACTTCCTGAGGAGATAAAATTACATATTGCCTTTAAAGGGGAAATGAAATCCTTTGTAACAGAAATAGAGATGATTAGTAGTTTTGGTTCTGCAAAGTTAATTGCTAATATCGATTCAAATGAGAATTTCAATGGAAATCTAAATACTACTGATTTTAATTTGGGAAGTTTGTTGAAAAACAATTTGATGTATGGTCCTGTGTCATTAACTATATCAACTAAAGGACACGGTTTAGATGAAAAAACAATAGATGCAGTTATTAAGACTGAAGTATCAAAGTTATATTTTAACCAGTATATTTATCATAAGTTGAACATTGATGGAAAAATTAATGGACGTGAGTTTGAAGGGAAAATAAATCTAAAAGATGAAAATGCAGCATTTGATTTTGAAGGATTGGTAAATCTGAATCCGGATCACGAAAACTATAAATTTCATTTTAATTTACTGGGTGCTGACCTTCAGAAGCTTAATTTTACTAAAAAAAATATTCGGATTGGTTTCACTGCATCAGCTGACCTGAATGGAAAAACATTAAAAGAGATAAGTGGTAGAATTGGAGTTACAAAGATAATAATTGCAAACGATGGTAAAAAATATTTTCTGGATTCTTTGTTGATTGCTTCTATTTATGAAACCAAAAAACGAGAATTAAATATAAGCAGTTCGTTAATTGGCTTAAAATACACTGGTGCAGTTTCTCTTTTTGATTTGCCAAAAGAACTGAACAGCTTTGTTAATAATTATTTTCCTTTTTCTGATAGCATACAATTAAAAACAAAAAGTAATTTACAGAAATTTAATTTTGAAATACAGCTTCATAACCATCCTTTACTTTCTGAAGTTTTTTTCCCTCAATTAAAAGAATTTGAACCTGGTTTAATTCAGGGGGGGTATGACAGTGAGAAAGATGGCTTTAAATTAAATGTAAAAATGGGGAAAATAGTCTATGGGACTACTGAATTAAAAGATGTAGAAATAATTGTGAATTCGGATTCTAATGCATTAAATTATAGGTTATTTAGCAATAAAATTTCAAATTCTCAGATTAAATTTGATAATTTTTTAATATTCGGAAAACTTGCTGATCAAACAATATTTACAAATATCTCTTCAATAGATGAAGCTAAAAATAAAAAATTGTTTTTTCGTTCTCAAATTACTTTGAATAAAGGTAATTACAGGCTTGTGTTTGATTCAAAAGATTTTTATCTGATGAATCATCGGTGGGGTATTGCTGCTGATAATTATATTGATTTTGGGCAAAAAGGATTTTTAATTCACCATTTTTTTATTAATAAAGCAGAAAGTCAGATAAATATAAGTTCTTTACATAATCAATTCAATGATGATTTAAACGTTACTTTCAAAAATTTTAAGCTGAATGATATTTCTGGAATCATTGAAAAAGACAGCAATTTTATAAGCGGAGTTCTGGAAGGGGATATATTACTTAAAAGAGTAAATAATACATATGGTATCACTGCGGATGCAAAAATTAGTAATATTTTTATCCATAAAGTTCCCATAGGAAATATTGTAATTAAAGCAGATAATTCATCTGAGGAAAAATTTGATATTGATTTTAAATTATTAGGTGCTGAAAATAATCTTACAGCCAAAGGATATTATTTTCCTGATGGAGGTGATCATTCTATTAATATAAAACTTGCATTGGCATCTCTTTCTCTAAAGACAGTCGAAGCTTTTTCAATGGGAAGTATTACAACAGCTTCAGGGAATCTAAGTGGTAATTTTCTGATAGAAGGGAAAACAACAGCACCTGATTTGACAGGAGATTTATTATTTGATAATGCTATTATTACACTTGCAGCTTTAAATAATCCATTACTTTTAAAACGTGAATCCATTCATTTTAAAGAAGATGGATTACATTTTAATTCTTTTACTTTATTAGATATTAACAATCATAGTGCTATCCTAGATGGTTCTTTACAAATGAAAGCATTCAGTGATTTTGTATTTAATCTACAGTTAAATTCTAAAGACTTTTTATTATTCAACACAACGGCCAAAGACAATAAAGAATTTTATGGCAGAATGATTATTGATAGTAAGATAAATATTAGCGGTCCAATTTCACTTCCAAATGTTGATGCAAAATTAAAAATGAAGCAAGGTTCAAGTTTTACTTTTGCAGTTCCAGAGTCAAAACTATCTACAGATAAAGGTGAGGATGTTGTAGGATTCGATGATTCAACTGAATTTAACTCAATTCTAACAAAAGGAGTTGAAAATGAGAAACAAAAATCAGTGATTAAAGGTTTTGATATTTCTTCAATTATTGAAATTGATAAACAGGCTACTCTTCGTTTACTTATGGATCCTTCCTCATCTGATTCTTTAGTAGTAAAAGGCGAAGCTGGATTGAGTTTTACAATTGACAGAAGTGGTAAAATGAGTCTTACCGGTGCCTATAATTTGAATGATGGGAGCTATCTTGTTTCATTGGAATCTGTGATTAAAAAGAGGTTTGTAATTGAATCAGGAAGTACAATTATATGGAACGGCGATCCATTAGATGCCGAAGTTTCAATAAATGCAATTTATTCTATAAGAACATCACCATATGATTTTCTGGCGGATCAAATGACTGGATTAAGTGAAGTTGAAAAAGGTGCATATAAACAATCTTATCCTTTTTTAGTAATACTAAAATTACGTGGAGAAATTTTACATCCTCAGATTAGTTTTGAAATTCAGTTAGCTCCTGAAAACAAAGGAATATTAGGAGGATCAGTAAATACCAAATTAAATATGTTAAATGAAGATCCATCTGCATTGAATAAACAGGTTTTTGCATTACTTGTTTTAGGCCGGTTTATACAGGAAAACCCGCTTCAATCTGAATCAAATGGATACATTTCAACTATTCGTACAACAGTGGGTAATTTTTTATCGACACAATTAAATCAATTGAGTTCAAAAATAATTTCCGGTGTTGAATTAAATTTTGATATCCAATCTTATGACGATTATCAAACAGGAGAAGCTCAAGGAAGAACTCAAGTAGAAATAGGAGTAAAAAAACAACTTTTTAATGAACGATTATCTGTTCAGGTAGGTGGGACTATTGATGTTGAAGGGAAAAAAGCAAGTGAAAACAACACAAGTGATATTGCAAGTGATGTAACACTTGAATACAGATTAACAAAAGATAGTCGTTACCGTTTGAAAGCATTCAGACATAATCAGTATGAAGGTGCAATTGATGGACAATTAGTTGAAACCGGTATAGGTATTTTGTATGTGCGTGATTTTGATAAATGGAAAGAATTTTTTAAAGCACCAAAAGATAAAAGTGATTCACTGAAAAAAGTAAAATAGCAATGGTAGTTTCTAAACAGAATATATATATACTAATTCTTATTTGCTTGCTTATAACAGCATGTAGCGGTACAAGACTATTGCCTCCCGGTGAAAAGCTATATACAACTGCCAAAATTAAACTTGAATCACCAACAAAAATTGAAAACAAAGGAAGTAAGAAGGCAATTGCTGAAAATTCGGTACGTCCTGTTCCAAATAAAAAAATCTTAGGTATGCGTCCTAAGTTGTGGATGTACATGAAAGCAGGAGAGTTTCCTAAAAATAAATTTAAAAGATGGTTGAAAAGAAACGGAGAAGCCCCTGTTTATTTAAGTAATGCTAAACCACGTATAACTTCCTCAATTATTGATGCTAATTTTTTCAATATTGGGATTTTTAAAAGTTCAACAGAATTTAAAATAATTGAAAAAAAACGAACCGCTAAAATAATATATATAAGCCATATTCATGAACCCTATAAAGTTAAAGAGCTTATTTATTCTGTTTCAGATGTAAAACTAAATCAGCTAATTTATTCAACCAGAGATAAAACAATTATTATTCCGGGTGAAGAATATAATCTTTCTAAATTGAAAAATGAAAGGATACGCTTAGATATCTTTCTGAAAAATGAAGGTTATTTTTATTTTAATCCAGACTATTTATTTTTTAAAGTAGATACTTCTGATGTAAGTCATACTGTTACTTTAAAGCTTACTTTAAAAGACAATATTCCAAAAGAGGCAATGACTTCATATCGAATAAATAATGTGTTTATAGACCAGGAATATTCATTAAATGAAGAAATTCCTCAACGCTTGAATGATACTATACAATTTCAAAACTATGTTTTTTTTGGCAAAGAAACAGATTTGAAAATAAAACCTAATGTAATTTTAAGATCTGTTTATTTTAAAAAAAATGATATATATTCTAGAGAGAATCATACGATTACACTAAATAGATTAATGAATATGGGTAATTTCAAATTTGTAAGTATGAAATTCTCTGAAAGTGACACTTCATCACCTGGATTTTTAGATGTAAGATTATTAATGACACCTATGCCGAAACGAACTTTTAGGACTGAAATTGAACTCGTATCAAAATCAAATAATTATATTGGGCCTCGTATGAATTTCAGTTTGTTGAATAGAAATACTTTTAAAGGTGCCGAATTACTCAATTTAAACATTGCTGGATCTTTTGAAACACAATTTTTCGGGAAAGGTGATAATCTATATTCTTATTCTATTAATCCCCAGATGGAATTATCCTTTCCACGAATAGTTGTACCATTTAACATTAAAAGATCAGATAGTAAATATATTCCAAAAACAAGTTTTTCACTGTCTTATAACTATTTAAAGAGAGTTAACTATTTTGATATGCACACCTTACAATTCATTTATGGTTTTAAATGGAAAAATGATATTTTAACTGAACATGAGTTAAATCCTATCAATATTAGTTTTACTTCTATTTTAAATAAGTCTGCAACTTTCATAGAACTAATGTCATCAAACCCTTTTTTGAAAAAAAGTTATGAAGAGCAATTTATTGCAGCTGCAAATTATTCATTTACATACAATGAACAAGTACAAGTTAACAAAAGGATACAGTATTACTTATATTTTACTTCTGAAGTTGCTGGAAATGCTTTTTCATTAGTTAAATTAATTGAAGGGGGCAAAATATCATCAGAAAATCCTTCAAAGATAATCGGATCAGTTTATTCACAGTTTGCAAGATTAAGTGCTGATTCTCGTGCTTATTACAATTTAAAAAATAAAAATAAATTTGTTTTTAGATTTTTTGCTGGTTTAGCCAGACCTTATGGGAACTCTTCTGTATTGCCTTATACAAAACAATTTTTTAGTGGCGGCCCGAATAGTATCCGGGCTTTTCATATCAATTCAGTTGGACCCGGTACGTTTAATCAGAATACAGATAATAAAGGGTTTTTGCAATTAGGCGGTGATGTGAAACTTGAAATGAATGCAGAGTATCGATTTACTGTTTATCGCTTTCTGAAAGCTGCTTTGTTTACTGATGCTGGAAATGTTTGGCTACTCAAATCAAATCCGTCAAATACAGGAAGTCCTTTTATTTTTTCAGGTTTCTATAATGAGATTGCCGTTGGAGCAGGCTTTGGATTTAGAATAGATGTTTCTTTCTTCATTTTACGATTCGATTTTGCAATTCCCTTAAGAAAACCCTGGCTGGAAGAAAAAAACAGATGGGTTGCTGATAAAATCAACTTTGGTAATTCTTCCTGGCGAAATGAGAACCTGATTTTGAATGTAGCAATTGGCTATCCTTTTTAAAATATTGTATTATAATATGTTGATAAAATATATCAAATTATAGGTCTCTTATATAGAGTTTCAAAAAAGAGAATAATACTTTCCATCTGAATGTAATTATGAGTGAAGATTCATAGTGCTTTTTGCCAAGTTTGAGTATTTCTCCAGCTAAAAGCAATTTGTTTGTTCAAATTTTTATCCTTTTGTTATACACTTTATATAGAAATTATAATGCTTCAGTCCATTATTTCCCTACTACAACTTTATAATTTTAAATAGATTAAAATAAAATATCATAATTACAAATGTGTGAATCTTACAATTTTAATTTTTTATTATATAACTCATTATTTAACTGTAGATCTTACTTTTGATAAAATATTTTAGTCTGTAAATATATTGAAGATTGTCTGAATTCATGAAAACAAACCAAAAATTATAATTTTAATATTTATACAAAATGCAATTCAAACTGAATAGATTATTAAATTTAAAAAAGAAGAAGTTTGTTTTAATTCTTTTTATGATTTTTTTATTATTTGAAACCTTTGCTCAACTGACATCAAAAACCGAAGATTCTTTGATGCAAAAATTCTATTCAATCAATCATCAACAACTTTATTGGCTATCTTCAGGTAAAAATATTAAAAGAGCTTTTGATTGGCTTACAATTATTAGATTATATGAAAAATTAGGACTGCCCTCTAATGAAATTGAAATAAATCAGATTCGGTCTGAATTTTATGAAAAATATTCTATTGATAGTGTATTTGTTGCACAAACTGACCGAAAAATAACTACAATAATTTTGAGTTTTATCAAAGGTATTCAAGAAGGCATTGTCACATTTGATTATGATGAAATAAGTATTTCAAAAGATTCACTCTATATTTCACAGTTAATGAACTCAAAAAGAAAACGGTCTATATCGAAATTAGTTTCTCAACTGGAATGTAAAGATCCTGATTTTCTTGTCTTTAAAAAATACCTGAACGATTCTATTTCTGACAAAGATACCTTGAAATACAAAACCATACTTCTTGCTATGAATTATAGAAGATATATTGCTTATAATCATCAATCTGAGTATATTATTGTTAATATTCCCACTTCTGAAGCTGAATATTATCTGAATGATACATTAAATTTGAGAATGCGTACTGTTGTGGGGAAGAAGAAAACGCCTACTCCAACTATTGCATCATATATCACAAGTATTGTTTGTTTCCCAAACTGGAATGTTCCTTATTCTATCGCAGTAAAAGAGATTTTGCCCAAAGTTAAAAAGAATGAAAATTACCTTGAACAACATGATTTTGAAGTTGTAGATGCCAAAGGAAATGCTGTAGAGGAATCAGAATTGAATTGGGGAAACTATAATGAATCGAATTTCCCTTATTATTTTCGTCAATCAACCGGAGCAGAAAATTCTTTGGGTGTATTGAAATTTAATTTACAGAACCCTTTTAGTATTTTTCTTCATGCAACAAGTTGGCAAGGTGTTTTTGCTAAGGAGAATCGTTTTTTAAGTCATGGTTGTATCCGGTTGGAAAAACCTTTTATTCTTGCGGATATTCTTCTCAAAGGAAAGATTGATATTGAAGAATTGAAAAGAGGGAAGAAAAATACTGAATCAAATACAATAAGATTGGATCATAAGATTCCTACTTTTATTATTTATATGCCAGTTGTTGTTAAAGAGAAGAAAGTAATTTTTCTGGAAGATATATATGGTTTAATTAAGTAGGGATGATGTGGAAATATAATATTTGTCAGGATTATAAATAAACAAACAACTTCCACCTTTTATGCAATCAATAATTGATTTATTCAAATCAGGAGGAAGTACGGGGCAGCCATAACTTCTTCCAAGTCTGCCATTTTTTTTAATGAAATTTTCAGTTGCATAATCAGCAGAGTGAATAATAATGGCACGTTTAAGTGCATTGTCATTAAAACCTTTTTCAACACCTTTTATCTGAAGTGAAAATCCTGTATGACTCCCAATAATAGGTTGTTCTGTAATATAAAAACCAAGGCTGCTTTTTAAAGAGCCTTCCTTGTTTGAAAAATATTTTGCAAACTCATCACCGGTATTTCTACCATGTGCAACATAAGTATTAAATAATAGTTTTTTATTTTTAAGATCAATTACATACAAACGTTTCTTATTACTTGATTGAGAATAGTCTGCTATGGTTAATAGATCAGGGTTCTTCAATTTGCCAATGGTCTCAAGATTTTTTAAACCTTTGACAGCTAGATTAAAAACAGATTGATTTAATCCGGATTCAGCCAGGTTCAATGTTGTATAAATATCGTCTTTTAATGTTGAAGGTGAATAATAAACTGCAATTCTGGCATTATTTATTGTTGGAATTAATAGGAATAACAGATATATTATTGGTTTTCTCATTTGGTAAAGGTAATCTAAATATTTAGATATGTGTTTTTATTAAGTTTATTTAAGAATAATTGGAAGTTAATTGGAAATTTTTGAATAGGCTGAAATAGCTTAAAAATACGGAAAACCAAACTTTAAACCCTTTAGCAAATGAAAAGCTATTGGGTTTAAAATTAATGAGTTAATAGTATGTTTGTGGATATAAAGAATTGATAAAAAAACAAATAAATAATAATAACTAATTACAGTAAAGCATTTAAGACTCTAATGTTATAAGTATTATCAGTAATTTATTCTCAAATAGTAGGGTATTATGAAAACAAATGAAAATTTTATTTCCTTTTTTAAAGAAAAGTTCCCTTATTAATTTAGTTGAAAAGTCTGTTAGATAAAATATTTATTTATTTAACGTTTTATAATGAACTGAAAATGAATAATTTGAATTGGTGGTTTTACTTATCTAATTTGTATTTTTTCAGAAAAGCGATCATATTGCTCCATGAATCATTGTCAGCTTTAGAATTGTAAGCAATAGGCATTTTAAATTTTCTGCCAACTTCAGTAGATTCCTTATTTGTAAATGCATGCGTTGCATTTTCATATACTTTAAACTCATACGTCGCCTTTATATTATTCATTTCATTTTTTAAATTATCTACATCTTCAGGAGTTACAAATTGATCAGCAGCACCATGGCAAATTAATACTTTTGAAGTAAGGATTTCTTTATTAGCTTTAAATCCTTTAAAACTACCATGAAAGCAAATTACAGCCTGAAGAGGAACACCCATATTTGCAGCGTTTAAAACGACAGAGCCACCAAAACAATAGCCGATTGCTGTTATTTTGGATTTGTTTACTAACGGATTATTCATCAAAGTTTGGTAAGCAGCATTCAATCTCGTTTTTAATAATTCAGGGTTTTTAAAGATTTCTGATGCTGCAGTCTGAGCTTCTGTCGGATTATCAACAACTTTCCCTTCGCCATACATATCTGCACAAAATGCGATATAACCCATTTCAGCTAACTTTCTGGCTCTCATTTTTGGATATTCATTTAATCCCCACCATTCATGAACTACAATTATAGCAGGTCTGATTGCTTTTGTATCTTCTTCATAATAAAGATATCCAACTAATGTTGTATTGCCAGCCTGATAACTAATTCTCTTTTCTGTAATTTTTGCAACAGCAGTCATCGAAATTGAAGATAAAACTCCGATCATACATATTGATTTTATATAGTTTTTCATTATTTTTTTTTTCATTGAACTTATTAAACAAAAGTTTAAGGTTGAAAGTTCAATTATCAATAGATGAGTCTAGTTTAAAAAGTCTGAGGAAAAAATATATTTTGGGCTAAAGCATTGATTATCAATTTTATCATTAGCAACGCTCTTAAGAGCGTTGCTAATGAATATCAGTCTGTTATATGGCTTTAGCCAAAATTAAATTAGTTTTAGACTGGACTAATATATAATTAAATCTATATTTATTAGATGAGAGGTTTTTTTATTTAGAAATTATAAAGAAATATAATATAGCTGCAGAGAAATGATTAATTTGTAATTAATAGACAATTAATGACTTATATTTATTTACTGCACATTTACAAGACTTTTAAAATCAGAACCACTTGGATTCTGGAAAAGCTGTAATTCAAATTCAGGAACAACTGCAAGAATATGATCAAAAATATCTGCCATCAAATCTTCATATTTTCCCCATTCCAGTATGGTGCTGAATGCGTAGATTTCGATAGGTAAGCCTCTCTCTGTTGGTTGCAACTGCCGCACTATAATTGCATTATTTTTTGATAAATGAGGATTATCCTGTAAATAGGCTTCAACATACGCTCTGAATACACCTAAATTGGTTTGTTGTTTGGCGTTAACGTTTTCAGTGTTTCCAAACTGATTGGCAGTATTGAAAGCATGAAGTGATTCCTGTGTTTCAGTAATGTATTGCCTGATTAGATGGAATCTGCTGAATTTTTCTATCATTTCCGGAGAACAAAATTTTATACTGTTCATATTTAAAATTATAGAACGTTTGATTCGGCGAACTCCTGATTCTTCCATCCCTCTCCAGTTTTGAAATGCATCTGAAATTAAAGAATAAGTAGGAACTGTTGTAATCGTTTTATCAAAGTTCTCAATTTTTACTGTAGTAAGATTGATATCAAGAACGGTTCCGTCTGCACCAAATTTAGGGATAGTAATCCAATCACCATGTCTGAGCATATCATTACTTGATAACTGAATACTGGCTACAAATCCTAATAGAGTATCTTTGAAAATCAACATCAGAACTGCAGAAATAGCTCCTAATCCTGTTAGCAGATAAACTGGTGATTTGTTAATCAATATAGAGATAATTATAATTCCACTGATTAAATAGACGATTATTTTAAAAATCTGAACGTACGCTTTAATTGGTTTAAATTTTGCAACTTCGTAATTCTGGTAAATATCTATCAGTGCATTGAAGAAAGCATCCATTACAATTATGATAATCAGAACAATATATATTTCTAATGCAGCTTGAAATAATACAATCCAGGTAATATAATCTTTCAGCATCGAAGGCATCAACTCATGGATTATTATAGCAGGCGCAATGTATGCTAAACGGTGAAAAACACGCCGTTCAACCATAATATCATCCCATGTTGTTTCTGTTCTTTTTGCTATTTCATGAAGAACCTTAACAATAATTATTCTGGTTAAATAAAAAACGATTAAGCTTAACAGTAATATAGCAAAAACTATAATTACACCTTTTAAGAGCAAGGTATAGCTTTCATTAAATCCAATTTGGATTAACCAATCGTGAATTATTTTACCGATTGTGTTTTGAGTATTCTGAAAATTTTGAGTATTCATTCGTAATTATAAAGTTAAAGTTCTTGTGAAAACATTGGATCCCAAGGAGGTAAAACGATAGGTTTTTGTACTGAGATTTTTAATATCTCAGTACTTACGTATTTTTTATTGGCAACCAAACGAAACATATATTCTTCAAACCATTGATCGGTCATTATCAAATGACCTTCAAATCCGGCACTACTGCCCCAGCTATTTTCCAGTAACCATTTTACAGGTTTTCCGTTTGCTAAATCAACTGCTACCAGTGTCATTCCATGAGATGAGCTGCTTTCAAAACTTTGTATTCTTTGTATTTTATTCATTCCAAATTTTACATCAAACAAACTCCCATAATCATAATTATTCACATCCAGTAAGCCTTTTTCACTGTTCAGTTGCTTTCCAACATCACAGGAAAAATAAAGAGCTGAAGTGTCAAGTATTGAAGCAATCGCAATTTTTTTAATTTCTTCAACAGGCAGATTTATGTATTTCCAGTTATTTCCATCGTAAGTATGTCTGTCATTTTCAATTTCATAGAGCTTAAAGAATGGACGACTAGGATCATTCATAAACATTACATAAGTTGTTAGATCAAGATTTACAAAATCTTTGAAAAAAGATAGGGGAGTGTATTTTTTCAATTCGCTTATTTTCCCATCTGTTGATTTATAACGCCAGTTGAATTCAGAAGGTGGTTCTCCCAGGCAATAAACCAGCATTTTATAAACTTCAGCCAAAACTTCTTTTTTCTTTGCTTCCAACATTTCTGTTTTTTGACCTTTACTTGCCATTTCTCTTATTTGCAATCCACTTTCACGAAGTTTATATCCCAGTAAAGAAGACATTACACTTGTGTTATCCGTATTTTTTGTTTCAGGCATAACATCTGAAGGAACCAAACCGTATTTTTGTGTAATATTAACAACGCCAGTCCATTGTCCCCCATCACCAATAGGATTCTTAAATAACCAATCTACTTTTTTATCATCCAATGGTTTGTCTTTTGTTTCTATGATTTCCTGCAGAAATAAATTTGATTTTTCCAATTGATCCCAAAAGAAAGAATAATTTTGTGAGAATTGAAATTGTGAAAGACTGTATTTACTGATAACTTTTGCCCTGATAACATTTAAACCTGTAAAAAGCCAACATCTGCCTGAAGATTTTTGATCAGATATTCCTTTAGAACTGATTCTGTTAGAAAAGAAAACATCATTTGTTGCAATATTCTGTCTGTTCAATGCCAGTTTCTTAATTTCATTGCCTGAAATTGCATTCCCTATTGCTTTATCATTTTGATTGTTTTTGTATGATTTCTGAATTTCTTTAAGTGTTTCTGTTGAAATGCCACCTTTTGTATTTTGTGCATATAATTGAATACAAAAGCTTGAAATTAAGAGTAAAAAAAATAGTTTTTTCATTTGTTTTTTTATTATTATGATAATTGGAGTTTTATATTATTTTTCTTTAATATCTAAATATCAATATTTTAAGAATTAAAATTACCTGGTTTATTTATGATCTGGTGTTTATTTATATTAGAGGCTTATATTTAATTTATTTAGCAAACCTAAGCATAATTTTCCGAATAACGAAGTATTGCTTATAAAAAAACCCCAACAAATTGTTGAGGTTTTTTTATTAAGAAAATAAAAGTTACATTCTTTTTTCTTTAATTCTGGCTTTTTTACCTCTTAAACCTCTTAAGTAGAAAATACGTGCTCTTCTAACAACACCATGTTTGTTAACATCGATTGCATCGATAAATGGTGAGGCAATAGGGAATATTCTTTCTACTCCGGTACTTCCTGAGATTTTTCTAACAGTAAAGGTTTCTGTTGCACCACTACCACTTCTTTGAAGTACTACTCCCTGGAATTGTTGGATACGTTCTTTGTTACCTTCTTTGATTTTATATGAAACTGTAATAGTGTCGCCTGCTTTAAACTTAGGAAATTCTTTTCTTTCAACAAGGTTTTCAACATATTGCATTAATTCTGGCTTGCTCATGATTGCTATTTTTTTATTGTTTTTTAGGGGATGCAAATTTAATAAATTTATTTATCCATTTACATCATAATTCAAAATATTTTTTTATAAAGTCTTCATTTTAAAAATGCTAACTTAGGGGTTAAACAGTATACTACTTTTTAACGAAATCAACGACTGCTTTAAAAGCTTCCGGATTATTCATTGCTAAGTCTGCTAGAACTTTTCTGTTTAAACTGATATTTTTTTTGTGAATTCCACCCATAAATACAGAATAGGATAGTCCATAAGGTCTTACGCCTGCATTGATACGGGCGATCCATAGGTTTCTGAAATTACGTTTTTTAACTCTTCTGTCTCTGTATGCATATTGCAAGCCTTTTTCCAAAGAGTTTTTTGCAACTGTCCATACATTTTTTCTACGACCAAATTGACCTTTCGTCATTGCGAGAAGTCTCTTTCTGCGTGCTCTTGATGCTACTGAATTTACTGATCTTGGCATTGTTTTTTGTTTTTTTGTTTAAGCGTTCCTATTTATTAAGGACTCTTTTGTGCTACAAACAAGGTTAATACTAATTGTTTAAATTATTTTGAAAGCATTCCTCTTACTCTTTTCTCATCTGCTGTATCTACTGTAGTACTGTAAGTTAAATTACGTTTACGTTTAATAGATTTTTTTGTCAGGATGTGACTTTTGTAAGCATGCTTTCTTTTAATTTTTCCAGTTCCTGTAAGAGTGAATCTTTTTTTAGCACTGGATTTGCTTTTCATTTTTGGCATTGCTGTGATATATTTAGATTAATTATTATTTAAAACTATTTTTTTGGTGCAATTATCATCATCATTCTTTTTCCTTCCAATTTTGGCATCATTTCAGGTTTCCCAACTTCAAACAGTGCTTCAGCAAATTTTAATAACATTGCTTCTCCCTGTTCTTTATAAATAATGGTACGTCCTTTGAAGAAAACGTCAACTTTAACTTTTGCTCCGTCTAATAAAAACTTTTTTGCATGATTCAGCTTAAAAAGAAAATCATGGTCATCAGTTTGAGGCCCAAGTCTTATTTCTTTAACAACAATCTTAGCCGATTTAGCTTTGATTTCTTTTTGTTTCCTTTTTTGTTCGTAAAGAAATTTTTTATAGTCAATAACTTTACATACCGGAGGATTAGCCGTAGGGGATATTTCAACCAAATCAAGCTCAAGATCATACGCCAATTTAATGGCATCTTTGAAATTATAAATACCAGGTTCAATATTTTCACCAACAACACGAACTACAGGTGATGTAATTTTGTTGTTTATTTTGTGTAGATCCTCGTTTTTTTTCTCTAAAGGCCTTTGTCCTCTATTTCTGCTGTAAAATGGTGTAGCTATAGCTGTGTTCCTCCTTAATTAGTTAATATTTTATTTCCAATTTTTTTATCCAATTAAACTTGAAATTTCATCATTGATGATTTTTGCAAATGATTCAATCGTAAAACTACCTAAATCGCCTTCACTTTGCTTTCTAACTGAGATAGTATTTTCTATTTCTTCTTTTTCTCCAACGATTATCATATATGGAATTCGTTGAAGTTCAGCGTCTCTGATCTTTTTCCCCGTTTTTTCGTTTCTTTCGTCAATGGAGCCGCGAAGTTCGTAATTTTTTAGCAAATTTAAAACTTTTTTTGCATATTCTGTGTATTTTTCGCTAATTGGCAGAATAATAAACTGTTCCGGTGTTAACCATAGAGGAAATTTACCTGCCGTATGTTCAATTAATACAGCAACAAATCTTTCCATGGAGCCAAAAGGAGCTCTGTGAATCATGACAGGACGATGTTTTTGATTATCGTTTCCAACATATTCCAGTTCAAATCTTTCCGGCAAATTATAATCAACCTGAATAGTTCCTAATTGCCATTTTCTTCCAATTGCATCTTTTACCATGAAATCCAGTTTTGGACCATAAAAAGCTGCTTCTCCGTATTCTATCGTTGTATTTAATCCTTTTTCCTGAGTAGCTTCTATAATGGCATTTTCAGCTTTTTCCCAATTTTCATCACTGCCGATATATTTTTCAGCATTATTTTTATCTCTAAGAGAAATCTGAGCTGTAAAGTTTTTAAAATCAAGAG
Source organism: Bacteroidales bacterium (assembly GCA_049315385.1). Lineage (GTDB taxonomy): Bacteria > Bacteroidota > Bacteroidia > Bacteroidales > JACABE01 > JACABE01. The sequence goes on along the minus strand of JBMOKG010000028.1, from coordinate 25,245 downwards.
TCTTGAATATATACAATACAATATCAATTACATTGATAAATTCTTCTTTTAGTTGATCGGGACGACAGAAAATATGTGCATCATCCTGTGTAAATCCTCTTACTCTTGTAAGACCATGCAATTCACCACTTTGTTCGTAACGATAAACAGTACCGAATTCAGCAATTCTTACCGGTAAATCTTTATAAGAGCGTGGTTTAAAATTGTATATTTCACAATGGTGAGGACAGTTCATAGGTTTCAGGAAAAATTGTTCGCCTTCAACAGGAGTAGAAATTGGTTGAAAGGAATCTTTTCCGTATTTCTGAAAATGGCCGGAAGTTTTATACAACTCTACATTGCCGATATGTGGACAAATAACCTGTTCATAACCTGCATTTTTTTGGATTTTTTTAAGAAAATTTTCTAGTCTTTCGCGTAAAGCTGCACCTTTAGGTAACCAGATAGGTAAACCCATACCAACTTTAGCTGAGAAAGTAAATAGTTCAAGTTCTTTTCCTAATTTTCTATGGTCGCGTTTTTTTGCTTCTTCCAGTAAAACCAGATATTCTGTTAACTCTTTTTGTTTTTGAAAAGTAATTCCATAAATACGGGTAAGTTGTTTGCGCTTTTCATCTCCACGCCAGTAGGCTCCGGCTGTATTCAGCAATTTTATAGCTTTAATAAAGCTGGTGTCAGGGATATGTGGTCCACGGCATAAATCAATGAATTCTCCTGTCTGATATAAGGAAATCGTTCCATCTTCCAAACCATCAATTAATTCAAGCTTATATTCGTCACCTTTACTTCTGAAATAATCAAGTGCTTCTGTTTTTGAAATATCTTTGCGGGCAAATCCTTGCTTTTGATTGGCTAATTCCTGCATTTTATCTTCGATTTTTTTGAAATCATCAGACGAAATACTGTAATCCATAAAATCAATATCGTAATAGAAACCATTTTCAATATCAGGACCTATACCGAATTTAACGCCTGGATATAAAAGTTCGATAGCTTCAGCCATTAAATGTGCTGAAGAATGCCACATAGCTGCTTTTCCTTCTGTGTCATTCCATGTATATAAACGCAAATGAGCGTCATCATTAATAGGACGGGTAGCATCCCAGATTTCTTCATTCACTTTGGCTGCCAAGACATTACGGGCAAGTCCTTCACTTATGCTTTTGGCTATTTCAAGTGCAGTAGTTCCTTTGCTATATTGTCTTACAGTATTGTCAGGTAAAGTAATATTAATCATATTGTCAAAATAAAATTATAATGCTTCTATATTTTAAATTCAAAAAGAGTGCAAAATTAATCATTTATCTCATTACTACGACGATAAAAAGAAATTATTTTTTTTCAATTTAAGATTAATTATGTGTTAGTTTGGTAAATGTCAGATAATCAGTGGTATGTGAATTTGCTAAATAAGTGGGCTAGACGAACGAAGCGAACGAAGCGAACAAAGCGAAATGGCGAACGAAGCGAACGAAGTGAATAAAACGAATGAAACGAATGAGGCGAACTGAGAAATTTAGAAGTTCAAAATAAATTATTAATCAGGATAACTGTTTTCTTTCTTTAAAAAACCCTATTTTTGTTTTTTTTAATTATTAAAAAATATGCTGGAGATTTATGCAATACGATTAGTAGAGGAAGCTGTTTTTATAAAATTTAAGAATCATTTAATCAGTAAATTACCTTTAAATATTGCGACTAAATTTAGTGATTATAAACACTCAGATAGTTTGCAACGTTCCTTATTAGGTGAACTGCTCTTACGAAAAATTGTATCTCAAAAATTAAAAATGAATGGAAAAGATATCGTTTTCCAAATTGGAGATAAAGGCAAACCTTATTTACCGAATCAGAATATGTATTTCAATATTTCACATTCAGGTCAGTGGGTGCTAGGTGCTTTTTCTGACAAAGAAGTTGGAATTGATGTGGAATTAATAAGAGAACCAAATTATGAAGTGGCTAAACGTTTTTATTCTGATATTGAAATTGCAAATTTAAATGCTATTTCTGATCCTGAATTGAAGAAGGATTACTTTTTTACATTGTGGACATTAAAAGAAAGCTATTTAAAAGCTATAGGAACGGGTCTTACGAAGTCGCTGAGCAGTTTTACGGTGATTACCTCTAATGGACAAATTGAGTTAGTAGATGGCTTACCTATCGATACTATTTTCTTTAAACAATATAATTTTGATAAAGATTACAAATTAGCAGTATGTAGTTTTGAAAATAAATTTTGTGAAGATATTCAGCTAATTGATATTCTTAGTTTTTAAATTGATTCAAGTCTTTTGCTATAAAGCCACAAAGCAGTAAATTTATAAATTTTTATAATCTAAAGTTTATTTACTCACCACCATTTTTTTTACCAGGCGGTTTCCTTTGAATTCAATTGTATAATAGTAAATGCCTGCAGATAAATCTTTTACATTTACATCAATTTCATTTTTACCGGCTTGAGATTTTTTATTAGATGAATAAACTTTTTGACCGTATAGGTTCATGATTGTAAATTGAATTTCACCTAATGAAGGTAGAAAATATTCTATGTTTGTTACATCTGATGCCGGATTGGGTATATTCTGACCTAACCAGAATTTTTGAGTTTCTAATTCTCCAACGCCATCTGGAAATGCTAAAGTTGATGGAATTCCAGAACAATTAGAATTAAAATTAAACCCGTTTACAGACAACAGTCCGTAAGTAATTGAACCTGCTCCGAATGTTATGTTTGCAGAAGTTCCATTGTTTACTATAGTTACACCTGTATTTGGAAAATACACCCAGTTATAGGAAGTCGCATTTAAGATAGCTGGAATCGTATAAGTATATGTACCTCCATACGATACATTTGTAGGTCCTGTTATAGTACCTGCCATAAAAACCGTGCATAAAGCAACTGACTTACAAATTGTATCATTATGTCTATATACATCGTTTGATAAATTTGTATACACACAAAGACTAAATGAAGGGGATGAGGGAAGAATCATAGGATTTGGAAATGTAAAATGAACAGTATCACCTGGGGGTAAATTCCCAGTCCAGATTGCATTTACTGGTGGATTATTATTTCGTTGATAAGACAAAGTAATGGAAGTTTGAGGTAAAGTACCACAATTTTTAATTACAATTTTAATAAACGTTGAGGATTGATTATAAGATACATAAGGACCAGGTAATAGTTTTTCTGTAATGCTCACATCATTTAATGCCGGGCCTACGGTCACATATTTATAAATGGTGTCGTTCAGCGTATCTGAATCATTTAATAATGAAGTAAAAACTCGTATTGTATAATTTTGATTATTGGTCTGTAAAAGATGAAGGAATGATAATGTTGTAATAGAATCAGGCAATAATGATCCGGTAAAAGTAGTTGTAACGATATTTCCACTCCCGATTTGATATCTCACCGGAATACTATGTAAAGTATCTGTTCCGAAATTTTTTATAAGAACGGTAACTGTATCAAAATCTCCGCACATAGCATTAGCTGTTGGAGTTAATATTGAAATTACTCCGGCATCAATCAATGATTTAGTTGCAAAAGCTGATCTGCCTGATTTAATTGATTTGCCGATAGTTGTATCTAATAAAATTAAATTAGAATTATTTATGTTAGTCAAGGTTGTAGTTTGGCTATATATTTCAAAACTAAATATCAGGATTGCTAATAGTGAAAGAAAATACTTCATAACAGTTTGAATTTTAGTTTGTAAATAAATAAAGCAAAATATATGTTGAAAATAATTAGGATAGATTAATAAAAAGAAAGAGGCTGTTTCAAAATTGAAACAGCCTCTTTCTTGGATTTTTAATTTATCGTTTTACAATAATTAATTTATCAGTAGCCTGAGCTGATGATGTTTTTAGAGTGTAAAAATAAGTACCACTTGTTAATGAAGTTAAATCAATATCAACTGTATAATTACCTTTAGCTTGCATTCCTTTATCAATGGTTTTAACTATTCTGCCCATAATATCTGTAAGAATTATTTTGGCATTTTCGTTGTTTTTTAATTCATAGGAAATTTGTGTAGTAGAATTAGCCGGATTTGGCATACATGAGAATAAGTTTATTGGTGAAGAAGTTTCATTTATTCCTAATGATCCATTATCAAAAGGATAATTTATATTGAAACATGCACGAATCATAACTGCAGGAACATTACCACTTGCCCAGATATACCATGAATTAGCTGTTGGATCAAAATAAAGAGAAGTTTGTGTATATTGAGGAATTCCAGTATTGTCTGAAGCCATTTTAACTGTATCAGTTCCGCCAAAAACTTCAATACCTATATAATAAGTAGAGTCTTTTTGTAATGTGTAGCCAGCTGTATAATGTAAAGCAATGGATGGTGGATTTACCATTGGAGCTGTCGTTGGTATATTAGCTGCAGTAATATAATAATTTGACGATTGAGCAACAATAGTTCTTGTTGCTGAAGCTGCAAAATATTTATAAAGAACTGCTTTAATTTTAGAGCCAACTTTGGTTTCTTTATTAACTACACAATTTACACCATACATCATTCTATCCTGATTTACTAAAAATCTGTTAGCAGCAGTATAAGGATCGCATAATGTTCCTGTGGTACCAGCCCATCTTGAACTTACATAGGTATTGTTGTCTCTTGAATATAAACAGGTATCGCAAACTACTTTAATATCAAATGTATCCTGAACAACCTGATGTGGAATAGAATCACTTGAAATATAGGCTGCAACTTTATATGTACCTAATGTAGTAGGTGGTGTGAAAAAGTAACTGTTTAGTTCAAGATTTACAATATTTGTTCCCGGAAGTAAGGTTGTATCCATACTTGTTGAATCAGCACCACTAGTTAGTTCTACACCATGAAGCTTGAAATGTGTTTGGGTTTTGCCTCCAAGATTTGTGAAATCTCCATCGTAATACATTGGTCTGCCCAATCCTTTGGGGATTTGAGTATAACCATCGTATAAAGTAACTCTGTCTGTCTGAATATTATTATTTGCTGGCTCAAACAACTCAACATCATCAATTGCCCATCCGTAACCACCACCGTATTGAGCACCGCTTGTTGTAGAAGCCGGTCCGAAAAATCTGAACCGAATCCATACTTGTGCTTTATTTGCTGCCCATTGAGTAATATTTAGTTCTTTCCATCCATAAGCGTAAGTATTTACTGCAACAGTTGGATTTACATCTATTGTTTTCCAGTTTACGTTATCACTACTGATTTCTAATAATGATGAATCCTGATTGTATGATTTGTAAAGCTGGTAAAATTTAATACTTACCGAATTAAATCCCAATGTGTTGATAGCAACAGAATTTGTTAAAGTTGAATTTGAAACAGCATAAATCTGGTTAATCAGATTCGTTATGCCATCAAAATAAAAAAGACCTGAAGTACAGGTTGGTGATTGCATATAGCTATCAGGATGAACATATTGCTTGAAAAGTGTAGAAAGTGAAGCTGTATCACTTTTCCATTCCCAAGTATTTGTAATTGTAGCTTCCTGATCCGGCATCTTTGCAGTAACCCAATCAGTTGGGTCTGTCATGGTGGAGGACCATATTAAAGCTTTTGAATTTAAAACCATGCTATTATTAAGGTAACTGTAATTACCAGCTTTCTCAGCTTTACCTGATTCAACAATAGATGGTTTGACGCTTAAGTTTTGTCCAAAACTTAATGTAATGCTAATAAACAGCATTGCAATAAAAGATAATTTTTTTCTCATTTTAAGGTTGAATTTAGTTAAGTAAATTTATTTGTATAAAATTAATGCTTTTTAATCAAATTTGGAAAAATAAATTAGAAAAAGAGCAGGAAGATTATTCATCTTCCCGTCTCTATTTTTATTGATTTTAATTTGTAAAAAAATTAACAGGACTAAAAATATAATTCATATAGATAATCATCTTATAATTATCTGGAAATCTGAATTTTCTTTATTGTTTTCCCATTTGATGTTTCAATACTTAAAAAGTAAAAACCATTGCATAATTCAGAAGTGTTTATTTTAGCTTCTTTATTATTAATTAAAGTATTTGAAAGTAATTGACCATTAATTGAAATAATAGATATTTGGTGAATATCAGTATTCATTTTTATATTTATTATATCTTTAGCAGGGACAGGATAAATATTAACCGGATTTTCATTCACTTCATTAATTCCTACAATAACTTTGAATTCAACTGTTACTGTTGAATTTGCAGATAAATTAATCAAGGTATCCAGCGTTGAAGTATTCGAAGCTATGACACTTCCATTGTGTTTCCATTCTTTAACTTCATATCCGGCAGCAGGAACTGCTGTGAAAATTACATTTTTACCTGCATTAACAGTTGCTGGAGAAGTAATTGTATTTGCATCTACTGTTGCTGTTAGTGTACCATTTCCATTTACAACATTAAATGTTACACTATAAGTTTGAATTGCAACTGTAAAATTAATGGTATAAGTTTTAGTAGTGGTACCGTCCTGAGCAGTTACTACAACCGTGGTAGCTCCAGGTAATGAAGAAGCCGGATTAATTATTTTGGTTGCATTTGCACTGGCAGTTGAAGCAGTTACAGTAGGAACAATTGTTGTTCCTGCCGGTAATACAACATTGTAAGTTAAAACAGTTGGAGAGAAACCTGTTACAGTAGTTCCGTCTACTTTTAAATCAACCAAAGTAGCTATAGTAGAAGGAGCTGTAATTGTGAAATTTACAGTATAGGTTTTAGTTGTAATACCATCCTGAGCAGTTACAACTACATTAGTTGTTCCTGGAAGAGTTGCAGCAGGAGTAATAACTTTTGTAGCATTAGCATCTGTTGTCGTAGCTGTTACAGTGGGAACAACAGTTGTTCCATAAGGTAATGTGACAGTATAACTTAATATACTGGCAGAAAAACCTGTAACTGTTACTCCGTTTACCTTTAAATCAGATAAAGTCGCAACAACATTTGGTGCTATTGTAAAGTTAACTGTATAAGTTAAATGTGCAGTTCCATTCTGAGCTGTAGTAACTACTGTGGTAGATCCGGGTAAAGTTGCTGCAGGAGTAATTATTTTTGTAGCATTAGCATCGGTTGTTGTAGCAGTTACTGTTGGAACAACAGTAGTTCCATAAGGTAAAATAACATTGTATACTAAAGTTGATGCTGTGAATCCAGTTACTGTGGTTCCATTTACTTTTAAATCGGATAAAGTTGCAACGCTTGAAGCCGCTCCAATCGTGAAGTTGATCGTATAAGTCAAATGTGTTGTTCCGTCGCCTGCGGTTGTGTAAACCGATGTAGAACCAGGTAATGCAGCAGCAGGAGTAATTGTTTTTGTAGCATTAGCATCTGTGGTAGTTGCTGTTACAGTTGGGACAACAACTGTTCCAAAAGGAAGAACAACATTGTATATTAACGTTGTTGCTGCAAATCCAGTTACAGTAGTACCATTCACTTTTAAATCAGATAATGATGCATCAGAATTTGGAGCAACTGTAAAGTTAATAGTGTAAGTTTTTGTAGTAGTTCCATCCTGAGCTGTTACAACAACTGTTGTAGTTCCTGGTAAAGAAGCTGCAGCTGTGATGATTTTAGTAGCATTAATGTCTGTGGTTGTTGCTAAAACAGTAGGTACAACAGTTGTTCCGGAAGCTAATATAACATTATAAATTATCGTTGCTGGAGCAAATCCCGTAACAGTAGTACCACTTACTTTTAAATCAGATAAAGTTGCATCAGTATTTACAATAGTAGTAAATCTTGTGGAGTCAGAACCACTTAATACATTATTATTGTAGTCTTCAACGTTAACGTTTAATTTGTAAGTAGTTAAGCCTAATAAAGCAACAGTAGGAGTGACGACAATTTTCCTTGTTGAAGAATTCCAGGTTGCAGAAAAAGCAATATTTGAATTATCTGATACTTTTTTGAATGAAATAACGGAAGCAATATTTGAATTATCTAAAACAGTATTGTCAATTTTGCGAACCATTTCGTTGAAAGTAACTTCGATACTTGAGTTTAATGCAACCGCTGTACTTAGATTAGCGGGAACAAATGAAGCAGTAGGAAGCGTAATATCATAATAACCTGCATCAGCTCCTATATCAGTAGGAGAGTTGTTGGCTCTGATATCTCCATCAAAATCATAACTTACAGAGTCAATCAAAATACCTGCACTTTCAGCTGGAGATCCAACTGTAAGATGTAAGTTTGGAATAATTGCTGTTGGTGCTGCAAATAATGGATTTATGCTTAAACTGTTAGTATCCTGACCAACGTTGGTTTTCCAGCTTGCTAAATCAGCAACATCGAGTAAGTTGAAACGTCCAAAAATACCACCGGTTCCACTTGCCTGAATAATATTATAATCCATTGCTAAACCAGCAGGATCTGCAGTTGTTCCTGCAACATTTACAGCATAATTTACACCTGCACCTGAAGCATTTGATCTTGCATTGATGAATATGTTGTTTTTAAAATTACGAGCCGTTGTTGTGACTAAACTTCTGAAAGCATATGTCGAATCAACACTAACCACACTATTTCCACCTAAATATACTGTATTAAAGTAGAAATTGTTTGTTGTTGCTAAATCATAAATACCATTCATTCTTAGTCCGGTTGTAAGATCACTTCCGTCTGGTTTAAGGCCTAATCGAATCATATTATTTGAATAAATACCAGTTCCTCCATTTGTCATAATTCCATTTATTGAGGAAGTAGTAGTGCTTGAGTTGATAGAAAAATTATATATTAAATTTCTTTCGACTTTACAATTAGTACCCGCTCCACTTTTATAAATACCATTAATTCCAGTTGCTGCACTTGGAGCAGTTGAGAAGAAATTATACAGTGAATTTCTTGAAATAATAATATTATTTGCAGAATTTGAGCTTGAAATACCTACAATTGCAGCTAGATTGGTAGTGCCTGTATTTAAAGCAGCACAACTTAAATCATGAATAACATTGTTGTCAACTACAGAAGTAACTGTACCAGCATTTCTTAGTCCAAGTAAATAACCAGCAGCTGCAGTGTTATTATTTACAATATTTGCAATTGTATTGTTTGCATAAGTTATTGAAGAACCAGTTGTAGTAATATTTGTATATATACCTGCAATTGCAACAGGAGTTGCAGTTGCTGCAATAGTTTGTATACTGTTTGAAACTGTATTATTCCCAACAATATTATTAGATATTAAATTTGTTCCGGAACCCTGTGCATAAATTCCATAAAAAGATACAGTTGCAGTTGAAGCGGTAGATGCGTTAATAGTGATACCTCCTACAACGTTATTTTGAATAATACCAGAACCTCCGGAAATATAAAGACCCATCAAACTGGTGGAAAATGTACCAGTTGAGTTTCCACTTGTATAAACAATAGAGCCGGTTGTTGAGTTACTTCCTAATACATTTCCTGTAATAGTACCAATATTTGCTATACCTGCAGAAGATAAAACTCCGGCAAATCGGGTTCCTGAAGCCGTGCAATAAGCTTGTAGTGAAATATTTGCAATTGTATTACCCTGAATATTGTTAATTGAAGTTGCACTGGTTGCTGAAGTAATTCTTATTGCATAAATAAAGTTAGCCAATGCTAATCCGTTAATTGTAAATGGAGTGCCACCACACAATGGAGCTGAACCGCCAATAAAATTTCCTGATATATTGTGATTCTCACCTGAAGAAATGATAATTATATTAAACCCATTTGCTGCAGTTGGATTACGCACTGAAGTTTGATAAAAACTATTGTTTAAAATAGACCATGCGTTATTACCGGCACCAAGACCGATACCGATTGGATTACATGCATAACTTCGATAAAAATTATAAATGTTACAATTAGATATCGTATTGAATTTATTGTCAGCTCCTGATGTCCCTAATGAATATATTGAATTTAAAGGCGTAGAGGCACCATCACGAATATCACAACTATCAATCAGGTTGTAACTATTTCCATTTAGACCTGTTGTTGTGCTAAAACTTACAACTCCTATGCCAGTAGAATCTACACCTTGAGCAGTACAAAACTTAATAATATTGTGAGTTGCATCGTTAATAAATTTAATAGCCGAAGCTGTTGTTACAGTATTTGCTATAACTAAATCTTTAAGATTGCCGGTAGCATTTACTCTGCCATCAATAGTAACATAAGAGGCTCCATCAAAATTAATTGTTCCTAAAGCATTTGAAGATGTAATATTCAAACCGCTGGCAGCAGGATAAATCCTGATTTTTTTTAATGCAGTAGCTGAACTGGAAGGTGTAATAGGGAAGGTTTCAACGGTTGAGACATAGTTGGGTTGCAAAATCAAATCGACTGATGCAGATAATCCGTTCAAAGTAATATCTGCAAAAGCAGCAGTTAATGAAGGGTATGTACCAGTTGGCCCAATTGTTTTAACTCCGGATAATGTTCCGGTAGGAGTTGTCGTACTTCCGGTTAAATAGGGAGATTCCAATCCTGCATTTGCAGAAATTCTGAAATAATACTGTGTGGTTTCAGAAAGACCGCTTATAGTTTTGGAATAAGTTGTGCCAGTTGTTGCAGTTGATGTGGATGCAATATACGGATCAACAAGTACAAAGCCACTAGTAGCATTGGTAGATTTATATAGGCTAAAAGAATATTCATTGGTAGAATTATCAGTCCAACCAATTGTAGTTCCCGAAATTGTTGTACCTGTAAATGTGATATTTGTAGGTGCTGCATTAGCTGCAACGGGATTAAGTATTCTAATGTCATCAATAAACATATTGTTGCCATAAGCACTGTGTCCTTTTAATATTAAGTAATTTGTTGCTGTATTGAAAGTTGAAGGAATTAATACTTGATATTTATACCATCCATCTATTCCTGTCTCAATTGGAGCTTTAGATTTAATTCTATTATAATTTCCTAGTAATGTAGCAGCTGTTATACTAGATGAAGTGTTAATGTAAAATGACAGACTATCAATGGTTGTTAGGTTTCCATTATCTCTGTACATCCAGAATTCCAGCACTGTAGTTGCTGTTATTGATGTTAAATCTATTACAGGCGAAATTATTACAGCAGATGTTCCTGCAACATAATCCCATGCATTGTATTTTAACATGCCAGCTCCGGAATGAGTTGTGCAAACAGGATCTGTTCCTGTGGTAACTCTTTCCCATAAACCTGTGAGAGGAAGCGTATTGGTATTTGTAATCGTTGATGCTGTCCATCCGGTAGGCGGAAAAGTAGAACCATCAAATGATTCACTCAGATATTGCCCGTAAGTAAGCCCACTAAAGAAAAGAGCAATTAATAAAAAGAAAATTTTTTTCATAATAATAATAATTTAGTAAATAATTTTAGAGTTTAAATTGTAATTAGTAATTTTAAGTTAAGTAATGACTTAAATGTAATTTGGAGAAGCTTTGTTTAAAATACTCATAATATTGTTAAGTTATATTTATTGTAAAAGTACAAATAAATTTACTTAAAAAAGAAAAAATATTAAAGTTTTGTTAAAATATTTTGTTATTTAGAACTATCTTATTGATAAATTGAATGTAGCGTTCATTTATTTCGTAAATATAATCCGTTTTGTTTAATAAATAGCTGAATTCAAGTTACAAATGTTAGTTCTTGGAATAGTTTTATAATAGTTAAAACCCAAATAATGCAATAAGATTATGAATTGTAATAAAAAACTATATAATACTTATCAATTATTGTAAGTAGAGAATTTATTTTAAAAATTATTGTTACGCATTAAAAAATATCTCGCTTAATTCATATAATATGAAGCACTTAAATGCTATGTTTTTATCTAATGCGTAATCTGTGTTAAATTTATTATAGTATTAAAAATGAGTAGAATATTGTTTTATCAAAAGGGAAAAAACAAAAAGGGGGAAGTGTAAACTTCCCCCTTTTTATTAATAATTAGTTAGTAACTATTGCAATACTATCTTTTCAACTTTAGTAAAGTTCTTATTGATAAGTTTTACAAAATAAACACCTTTTGGATATTCTGATAGATTGATATCCTGATTATAAGTAGATTTAATATTACTAAGTTTTTCAGTGTGAATAATTTTTCCTTGTAAATTAATAATTTGTAAATCAAGACTGGTATTTATATCATTGATATTAATTGTAATAATGCCTGAAGTTGGATTAGGATAAATCTGGTAATTCAAAGTAGTGTTTAATGGATCATTAATTCCAACACATTGTTTTACAAAAATAGGATGATTTGTTGAAATAGTTCCACTACCACATGTGTTTGTTCCTTTAACAGTTAGTATTCCAGACAAGGCACTTGAAGCGAAGCTGACCGTAATTGAAGTGCCATTATTTATTATGGTTGCTCCAGTTCCTGAATAATTCCATGTATAAGTTGTTGCATTAACAATTGCTGTAGTTGTAAATGGAATATTAACATCACCTGTACAAACAGTATCCACTCCAACAATCACACCAGCAGCAGAAGGTAAAGTGTTTATAGTAATTGGATAAATTGCAGAAACAGCACTGTTACCACAGGAGTTGCTTCCTTGAACAGTTAAATTACCATTTGTAGCTGTTGCAGAAAAATTAATTGTTATGCTATTTGTTGTACCAGTAATTGTGTGCCCTGTTCCTGAATAAGTCCAAATGTATGTAGACGCATTTGAAATTGCAGGAACTGAATAGGTAACATTGTTTTGTCCCTGACATACAGTTGCTGTACCTGTAATAACACCTACAGCTCCAGGTAGTGGATTGGTTGTAATTGGGAAACTTGCAGAAACAGTTCCGTCTCCACAACTATTATGACCAGTAACAGTTAAGTTACCCGGAGTTGCAGTTGCTGAGAAATTCATGGTAATGCTATTAGTATTACCAACAATTGTATGTCCGGTTCCTGAATATACCCAGGTATAAGATGTTGCATTTGTAATTACAGGAACTGTAAATATTACATTGTTTTGGCTCTGGCATACAGTAGCTGAACCTGTAATGGTTCCAGCTGCTAAAGGTAATGAGACAATTGTAATAGGATAATTTGCAGAATTAACACCATTACCACAAGAATTTACTCCGTGTACGGTTAAATTACCTGAAGTAGCATTTGTGGTAAAACTTATAGTAACACTATTTCCTGTTCCTGTAATTGTAGCTCCAGTACCTGAATAAGACCAACCATAGGTTGAAGCATTTCCAATTGCTGGCACTGTATAAGTAACATTAGATTGGCCAGGACAAATAGATGCAGTTCCGGTTATTGCTCCGGCAGCACTTGGAAGAGGACTAGTAGTGATAAAATAATTTGCAGATGTTAAACCATTTCCACAACTGGCATTTGCTCCTTTAACCTTTAAGTTTCCTGAAGTTGCTGTTGCACTGAAAGTAATTTTAACGCTATCTGTAGTGGTTGTAGCAGCAGGTGTATAAGTTGCTCCGCTACCGGAATATGTCCATATATAAGATGTTGCATTATTAATTACAGGAACTGTATATAATACGGTTGCCTGACCCTGACAAACAGTTGCTGTTCCTGTAATAACTCCCGCTGCTGCAGGTAAAGGATTAACAGTAATTGGGTAATCAGTAGAAATAATTCCGAAACCACAGGTATTTTGCCCTTTTACAGTTAATATACCAGATGTAGCAGTAGAAGAAAAACTGATAGTAATATTATTGGTAGTTCCCGTAATGTTAACTCCAGTTCCAGTATAAGTCCATATATAATTAGTTGCACCAATAATAGCAGGTACTGTATAAGCAACTCCTGTTACTCCCTGGCAAATAGTTGAAGTCCCAGTAATTAGACCTGCATTGGCTGGTAAAGCAGTAATTGATAAAACAGAAGTTCCTGTATTTGTGCAAAGAACTGAATTTGTTGCAGTGGCAGTATAAGTTCTTGCAACACTTGGTTTTGAGTAAACTGAAGTAGCAGATAATCCTGTATATGCAATAGTCCCGGCAGCATCAGTATATAATTCTGTAAGTGGAGACCATATCATAGTTGTATTTTGATTTCCAGTAACACTTACATTATCAATTCCCCAAAAATATCCAGAAGCATCATCGTAATTGAACCTGATTTTAACATTTGCCATATTAATATAAGATGTAATATCAATAGAATCTCTAACGAAAGCATTTATAGTTCCTTGTGTTGCTTTGTATATTTTTAATGTATTCCAGGTTGTTGCATTATCTGTTGAAATTTCAACCATTGCACTATCAGTATTATAACGATAATAATGCCAGAATTTTAAAGATAAAGAAGTAAAACCATTAGTATTTATAGATGGACTTTCAAGTTTAGTCATTGTATTAGCACCACTTCCGATTGCATCACTGTTAGATAAATAAAACTGTGAATTATCATTACTATGCCAGGTACCGTAACTGCTATATACATATCCATCTGCTTTTAGTGTCCAGGCTGCGTTAGCAGATGTTCCACCTGTAGAACTATTGGTTGTAATCCAGTTATTCGAAGCAGAATTGAAATTTTCAGAGTAGAGAACGATATTTGTCATGGTACCTCCTGAAGTAGAAAGTAATTCTGTTGCTCCAAGACAAATCGATGAAGCTGTTGGAGTAATTGTGATTGCTGATGGTATTGGATTAATTGTAAAGTTTACATTTGCAGAATTATCACATAATGAAGTTGAATTATTTGCAGAACATGTGTAGATTACTGTACCATTAACAGTTGGTTTTGTATATACTTTTGTTGCATTTGTTAATGCTGTATAAGGAATCGTACATGCAGTATCAGTATATAAATAATTTACAGGACTCCATGTAAAAGAAGTGTAATCAGCTATTGTTGAAGTTACAGAAATAGGAGCAATTGAATTATTACAAATAGTCTGGCCTGAGCTTAATGTTAATGCAGGTGGAGCTGTAATTGTAGCGGTAACAGAACTACGGTTGCTAGAACAAATAGGTGTGAAATTAAATTTAATTTGAGGTCTGTTTTGAGAGCTAGCTAAAATTCCTGTTGAACCGGTAAACGCTAATATATTTGCAGGAGTATCGCTGTCTTTTCTGTAACTTTGACTTGAGTAATTTGTTGTTGGATCTGTCTTGATTGTAGCTGAAGTATTCCCTGCATTAGCGTTGCTCCAACTCATTGAAATTATTATATTTGAAATTCCATCCCATATAAATGGTGTACTAAAATTATAAGTGTTTGTTCCTACTGCAGGAGTAATAGTTGCTGCATTGTAGACAGTAGTTAATCCACCTTGAATATTTGCAGAAGAAGTAAAATTGGTTAAATTTGTATTTCCCATTTGGATATAGAATCCGCTATAAGTAATTCCTAATGCAGTAACTTCAATACTTATACTATTGATAGAGCCGGTCTTAATATTTGCAGCATTTAGTTCAGCAGCTGTAAATAGATATTGTGTTTTAATACCTCCGTAACTACCATTAAACGGTGTATAAATATCAGAAGATGAAACGGAACCGTTTCCTATTGTTGATGTAGTTGAAGTACCTATCAGGTCAGCAGCAACATAAAAAGTTGAAGTTGCAGGTATAACGGGGGTAGTAAAACTTGTTCCAGTTCCTAATGCAGAGCCACCGGTTGAAGAAGCATACCATTTCAAAACAGTTCCTGTACTTGAAGTAGCACCTAAACTTAAGCTACCTGCTCCACATCGACCAGCTGGTGTTGTTGTGAGGACTTGTGGATTGTTTACAATCACAGTTGCTGCTGATTGTGTACAGCTATTTCCTGTACCATCTTTAATAATTAATAAATAATGTGTAGTAGAATTAATAATTGCAGTAGTATCGTACAAATTAGTATGCCCTGCAATATTATTAAATGTTATACTATCGGTAGAAGATTTCCATTGGAAACTAGCATTGCCATATCCTGTGGAAGGAGAAACTGATAATACTGTTTTTCCACTACCGCATAAAGGAGATGAGACTGCTGTAATTGCAGGACTAGATGGTAAAACAGTTACTGTAGATGTTGCAGTATTCGCACATAAAGCAGCATTTGAAGCTGAACAGATATAAGAAGTTACTCCTGCATTTGTTGTTTTTACATATAAAGATGTCGCACTTGTTCCGCTTACGTAAGGTATAGTTGCTAAAGCATCAGTATATAGTCCAGTAGCAGGAGTCCATAAATAAGAGTCATAATCAGTTAATGTTGAAGTTACACTAATATTAGAAATTGCATCGTTACAAATTGTTTGATTTGGAGTAACTGCTAATACCGGTGCGGGGTTCACTGTAGCAGTAACTGCAATACGTGGACTAGAACAAACACCTTGTCCTGCAAATACAAATTTTGGTGATTCTGAATATGATAACAAATTACTGGTTATATCACTGCATATAGTAGCTCCTGAAGTAGCAGCACTTACATTAGCTTTTATAGTAGAAATATAAGATGTAGCATCTGTTTTAATAGTTCTGCTCATTGTAGCACCGGAAACAGCATTTCCATGACAGAATTCCAATACAATATTTGAAATACCATCCCAATTAAAAGGTGTTGTGAAAGTTAAGGTATTTAGACCGACAACAGGTAAAAATGAAGCATTTGTATAAACTGTACTAAATGAAGTATTTGCTATAAATGAAGACATACTAACAGCTGTTGTAGTTCCAATCTTCACAGATAAATCAATCATTGGCAATGTGCCTGCAGAAGTAACATCTAAGGCAACAGAAGTAATATTTCCTGCAGATAAACCCGCAGCTTGTAAGCTGGAAGCAGATATTAAATGTTGTGTATGGTTATTGCTGTTAGCAGAATAAAATGGATTTGAATAGGTAGAAGAAGTTAATGCTCCTGCTCCTGTTGCAATATTAGCCGGAGCGTATGTTTCTTCTCCAACATAATAATTAGTAGTAGTAGAAATATTTGGTGTTACAAAAGGAGATCCTGTTCCAAGTATTGCGCCTCCCGTTGGAGTGGCATGCCAGGCCAATATCCCGGTACCACCTGCAGTTGCAGTTAAGCTTACAGTTCCTGAATTACAACGGCTACCTGAAGTAGTAGAAGCAATATTTGCCGAGAATGTAATTTGAATTGGATTAGATGCTGTGGTAAGTGGACCGTTCTGACAGGTTACATTGCATTTATAATAAGTAGGTAATAAAGGTGTTGCAGTGTATGTAGATGCAGTTGCTCCAGAGATATTTGAATAATTTGTCCCATCTGTAGAGCTTTTCCATTGATAGTCAATCCCCGTTTGCGTACTAATGTTTTGTAATGATAGTACAGTAGAATTACCTAAACATAATGAATTAACCGATGCAATAGAATTACCCGGAGCAGGTAAGCCACAGGTATAATTAGGAATACCTTCAAATTCATCTGCACCAATATCAGTTGCTGTTCCATTTCCTGTATATCCTGTTTCACCCCAACGAATATTAGCATCAAAGTCATCAGTAATAGCAGGAACCGTAATTCTTAATCCACCACTCTCGCAGCCAGTTGTAATCGTGTTTTGTAAATGTAAGTTGAAAGGTGCAGTAGTTGTATTGATAAAAGGTGGAATTTCTCTGAATGAAGCTGCATCTCTAGAAACGCTTAGTGTTTGAAAATCTCCTATTGTTTGATTGGCATTGATTCCATCATAAAAAATTAAATTACTCGTCGAAGGAATTCCTGCATAAAAACAGTTATAATTAGAAGTTGCAGCATAATAAGTTGCATTATATACAGCTGAATTTCTGAATGCTACGGTATAACTTGCACCAGTAGGGCCTGCAGTTGAATTATTAACTATGATATTGTTTCTGAAATCACCTAAAGTAGTTGCTGATTTATAAATACCGGCACTTCCAAAAGTAGAAGCTGATGTACTGCTGGCATTTAAATAAATAGTATTGTAATATAAATTTTGAGTTGTACCACCAAGATTAATCCCAATAACAGCGGTTGTATTTGTAGATGCGGTTGCTTTAATATCAGATATATAATTATTGTAAATATTACCTGTAGTACCAGTGTAGTTAATACCAATTGCCTGAGTTGCAGCTCCACTTGTACTAATGTTGTATATATTGTTTTTGTAAATATTAGCAGGTGAACCAACAATACTTGAAATTCCATTAACATTGCCAACATTGCTTAATGAATAAATGCTATTTCCATAAATATTTTTAGGACCTGTGGCTGTTGAAGAAAGTTGGAAAGCATTTAGTGTTCCTGCACCGGAAACTGTAAGGTTGTAAATATTGTTATTATAATAAGATTCGGTTATTGGAGCTCCAATGTTATAATATCCATACAAAATAGATGTGCCTCCAGCTGAATTGTCATGAATGCTATTTAAATAAAAATTAATATTGGCAGTAACTGCTTGGGTACAATACATATTACCACTTGCTCCTGTTTTTGTATTATTAATAATAGTATTAGAATACATATTCAATGGGTTGGTTGTTACATTTGCATTATTATAAATACCAACAAAATTACCAGTACCTGCAACAGTATTACCACTAACAGTATTACCATATATATTTATAGCAGCTGCAGTTCCTGTATTAGTTATACCTTGTAAACTACCTGTAGTTGCAGCAGACAAATTACATGAGGAAATTGTATTATTATAAATATTCACAGTATTTGTAGTACCGGTATTTCCCATTGCATTGTAAATTGCATATAAAGTTGGTGTAAAACTACCAGTTGTAACTGTAAGTGTTATAGTGTTATTGTATATATCAATATTTGAAGTTACACCTAAGGAAGTAAATATTCCGTAAGAAGAAGCAGATAATCCGTTTAAAGATGAATTAATAGTATTATTAGCTACTTTTAAGTCTTTCTGATTGCTTGCAAAAATCCCTCTAACACCTGCTGTAGATGCACCAAGGTTTGTAATTGTATTTGCACCTCCAACTCCTATTTCATTATTAGAGTCATAGAGTGTATATGGCGATGCTGCTACAAAACCTGTAAGAGAAAAACCTCCATATACATTAGAGATAGTATTGTTGAAAAACTTACAGTTATTCATTGCATCAGTTGTTGCTGTTATTGTAAGTGCAGTTGTTGCTGTTGCTATATGATTACCGGAATATATACCAATTGAAGTTAAGTTTGCTTTGTTTAAACTTATGTTGCAATTTTTAATTGTAACATATTGACAACCATTAAATGGTGTAGTTGCACTACCTTTAACAAGCGCGTAAGCCCAGTCTGTAAGATTAGTAGTATTAGCCGCATTTTCTACTATATCAATACCATCAATAGTAATATAGTCACCTCCTGCTATTTTTATTACACCATCGTAAGCTGTTGCTGTAGTAATAACAGGGGCAGTAACTAAAGGATTAGCTCCAGTACCGCTTTTTTGAAATACAATAGTATTTGTAACAGTTCCTGTTGCAGTTATAAGAATTCCACCAGAAGCAGCAGTTTCTGTATGGCCTGCTGCAACATTAAACACAACTCCTCCGGTGCCAACACCTGAAGAGTTCAAACTTGTAACTGCAGCTGAGATAGTTGCATAATCACCAGGGATGTTTTTAGTCCCTGTAAGCTGTGCCCATGAACTGGAGGCAAATAGTAACACAGTGATTAATAATAAGAAAATTTTTTTCATAAGGAATATAAATTTAAATTAATAAAAGTTGATTAAAATTTTTTATAATTATTCTTAAGTTAATTGCAAACCTTTGCTTTTAAAGGCATTGATTTGCTCAATTTATTCATAATAAATTTATTGCAAAAATTATTTTTAATAGTGCATTGTAATTTACGAACTTGTAAAATTAATAAAATTTAGTTAACAAACTTATTTATTTTGAAAAAAAACTTAAATAATATCTTTTTAAAATAAAATATTTATTTTTTTAATCTATTGAAGTATTTTTCTTTTGTTTAATGAAAATGAAGAGTTAAAAATATATTTTGACACAAAAAATATATTTTATGTTATATTTGTTTAATAATTTGTATGTTAGTATTTTCTTGAAATCTAAATCGCTTTAGTATAATTCTTTACTTCTAATCTAAATTTAGAAGAAAAATCCGAGTATTGATACGAAGTTCTTATTTCCAAAGTATCTTGAAAATTGTTTTTGAAATTATTTTTAAATCAGTTTTAAGAGAACTTTCTAAAATGTATTTTTTGCAGAGTTCTAATTTAGCAGGTAATATAATGTTTATATATGTTTCTTCTGGATTGAGTGATTGACTTAATATTTCACTTTCATTTATAAAATCTAAAGATGAATAATCTGTTAAACCTGGTCGAATTGATAAAACTGTTAATTGTTCATTATTGTATAAATCAACATATTTCCTCACTTCAGGCCGGGGTCCTACAAAACTCATTTCTCCTATCAAAATATTAATTAACTGAGGGAGTTCATCAATTTTATATTTTCTTAAGAAATATCCAACTTTGGTTATTCTGTTATCTTTATCACCTATGGTTAATAATCCTTTTTTATCGGAACCAGTTCGCATAGTTCTGAATTTCAATATAAAAAAATCAAGATTCCCTTTTCCAACTCTTTTTTGTTGGTAAAAAACATTTCCTTTTGAATCAATTTTTATTAAAAAGGAAATAATAATAAAAACTGGGGATAAAATAATTAAACCGAAAATTGAAAAAAGTAAATCGAAAATTCTTTTAGTCATTATTGAAATATTTGTTCACATATACAATTTAGAGTGAATTTGGTTTTAATTATGAAAATAGTAATTTTATCTTTGATTTTTAATATTTTCAATAGCATTTGAAACCGATTTTACAACATATTTTATGTCTTCATCCGTTAAATCATAGAAAACGGGCAAACTTATTTCTCTACTGAAATTGTTGTAGGTTTGTGGGTAATCTTTAATTTTGTATCCGGCATTTTTATAAAAAGACATCATCGGTAAAGGAACAAAGTGAACATTTACAGATACTTCAGCTTTAAATATCTCAGAAATTATATTGTCTCTTTGTTCTTCATCAATATCTTTTATTCTTAATAAAAAAACATGAAATGAAGATGTCTTTATTTCGTTTATATATTCAGGAATTTCCGCCCAGTTATATTGTGAAAGTAATTGCTTGTACATTTCAAAAATATGTTTTCTTTTTACAAGCATATCATTGTCATACCTCTCTATTTCAACTAATCCTATAGATGCAAGAATATCTGTCATATTGCATTTGTAACCTGCTTCTACAATATCATACCGCCAGTTTCCAATTTGTGTTTTGGCCAATGCATCTTTATTCTGTCCATGCAATGATTTTGTATTCAATTGTTTATATATTTCTTCATTGTCAAAAGTTTCATTAAGGTTTAAACAAATAGCGCCTCCTTCAGCTGTTGTGAGATTTTTAACCGCATGGAATGAATAAACGGTTATATCTGTAAGGCTTCCTACTTTTGTGTTTTTATATATACCTCCGATAGAATGAGCTGCATCTGAAAGAATTAGTATGCGACCAAGTTTTTTTTGCACTTCAGTAGTTGATTTAAACAACGAAATTATTTCCTTTTCTTTTACCAGGTCATTTATTTCATCATAATCACATGGAAAACCTCCAATATCTACCGGCATTATAACTTTTGTATTCGAAGTTATGGCCTTTTTAATTGCTTCAACAGAAATATTAAAATCATTATTAATATCCACAAATACTGGTTTCGCTCCGCAGTGAACAACTACATTTGCTGTAGCAGCGTAGGTATATGCAGGAATAATCACTTCATCTCCTTCTTTAACTCCAAACCATCGAAGAATAAGTTCCAAACCTGCAGATGCCGAATTTACACAAAGCGTGGTTTTGTGACCACCATATTTAGTCAACTTTTTTTCGAAAAGTTTAGTTTTGGGTCCTGTAGTTATCCAACCTGATTTTAATGTATCAACTACTTCATCAATAATTAATTGGTCAATTCTTGGTGGTGAAAATGGTATCATTTAGCTATAAAAGTTAATTAAGTTATTCTATTTAAATAGTAAACTTCAGCATTGTGAAATTTTGAAAAATTATTGTACAGTTTGAAATTTATACGATGCAAAAGTAAAAAAAAAAGGTGTAGCAATTAAACGCTACACCTTTTAATTTTGAAAAAACAAGATTAAGCTTTAACTTCTAAAAGAACTTCTTCAATCATTTGTTTAAATGAATCTTTTGGTAAAGCACCCATCGACATTTGAGGTTGTCCGTTTTTAGGACAAAATAAAATTGAAGGAATACTACGAATACCAAATGCAGCTGCAAGTTCTTGTTCTGCTTCTGTGTCAATTTTATATATATTTATTTTCCCTTCATATTCTTTTGAAAGTTCTTCAAGTATAGGAGCCACCATTTTACAGGGTTGACACCAGTCTGCATAAAAATCAATAATACAAGGAATTCCACCTTCAAATTTCCAGTCTTTATTTACTTCATAGTTAAATACTTTATCTAAGAAGGTTTGTTTTGTTAAATGTTCCATTTTATTTTTATTTATTTTATTTTATAATTATTTATTTTGTTCAAAAATGAAAAGAATGTTTTAAATTTATATGATTAAAAAAGCTTCATACGAATCAAATTTAATATTTATTACTGAATTGTTTTTGTAGTATCTCCGGTTTTTACCAAGAGAAAATTATCAAATATTTGTTTATATTGTTCTTTTGACATGGCTCCTGCTTGCATCGAAGGATTCCCATTTTTAGGAATAAAAAGTATTGCAGGAATACTTTCAATCTGGAAATATTGAGACAATTCTTTCTCGTTATCAACATTTACTTTATAAATGTTTATTTTGCCTTCGTATTCTTTAGCCAATTCTTCTAAAATTGGAGCTGTCATTTTACAAGGTTTACACCAGTCTGCATAAAAATCAACTACACAGGGTTTCTCTCCTTTATAAACCCAGGTGTTTGGATTTTTTTCAAAATCCATAATAATATCAGTAAAACTTGCTTTATTAATTTGAATTACTTTTCCTTGATTTTCAAATTTACTGGAAAGGTTGCTGGTTTCTTCATTTGTTTTAGTTGAATTTTTACAACTAACGAACATTAATATTGATAAAGCTAAAATTGGAAAGGTTGTTTTTTTCATATTTTTTGTTTTTTGCAAAGATAAATAATATTTTTGATTTATCGCTTTAGTATCACTTTTTTTGTATCTTTGTAAACAGAAAAAAATAAAAAAAGTTCAGAAAAATTAATATTATGATAAAATTTGAATTTTCTAAAATAACAATTAATGATTTTGCAAGTCAGTTTGCGACAGATGAACTTTGTTTGGAGTTTTTAGCAAAAGAAAAATGGAAAGAAGCATATAGTTGTAAAAAATGTGGGAATTCAAATTATTGTAATGGAAAAACGCCTTATTCAAGACGATGTACAAAATGTAAGCATGACGAGTCAGCAACTGCAAATACGATGTTTCACCATTGTAAAATACCGATAAATGAAGCTTTTAAGATGGCTTATGAGGTTTGCAGTTTACCTGATATTTCTATAGCAAATTTATCTGAAAAATTAAAAATCAGGCAAATGACTTGTTGGAAGTTAAAAAAGAAAATTATGGAATGTTTGAAAGAAAGTCAAAATGCTACATTATAATCTCTCAAAGCATTGTTTAAAGAGGTTTTTAAATCTGTAGAAGCTTTTCGTTTTCCAATTATCAATGCACATGGTACCTGAAAATCTCCTGCTGGGAATTTTTTTGTATATGAACCTGGTATTACAACTGATCGTGAAGGTACAAAGCCTTTATATTCAATTGTTTCTTCTTTTGTTACATCTAAAATTTTTGTAGAACCAGTTATTACAACATTTGCTCCCAATACGGCTTCTTTTTCAATATGTGCACCTTCAACAATTATACAACGAGAACCAATAAAACAATCATCTTCAATAATAACAGGAGCAGCCTGTACAGGTTCTAATACACCTCCAATGCCAACACCTCCACTTAAATGAACATTTTTACCTATTTGAGCACAGCTACCAACAGTTGCCCAGGTATCTACCATGGTACCACTACCAATGTATGCTCCTATATTTACATAAGAAGGCATCAGTATCACTCCGCTTTCTATAAACGCTCCATAACGGGCAACAGCATTAGGAACAACTCTGATACCCAATTTTTCGTAATTTTTTTTTAATGGTATTTTGTCATGAAATTCAAAAGGTCCTACTTCAGTTGTTTGCATTTTTTGAATTGGAAAGTATAAAATTACAGCTTTTTTGACCCATTCATTTGTTATCCATCCAGTTTCTGTTGGTTGAGCTACACGTATTTCTCCTTTATCGAGTAAATCAATAGTTGCTCTTATTGCTTCCTGAGTTTCATTTTCAGAAAGAAGGTTTCTGTTTTCCCAGGCTGCTATTATTTGTTTTTTCACATTCATATTCAATAATGTTTATAGTCAGAAATCTACAATTTATCTTTCGCCTGTTCTAAATAGGTGTAAAGTAAAGCTAAATCTGCAATTGTAATCCATACATAGCGTTCCCCATCTAATTTTTTAAGAATAAGGTAAATTTTCCAGTTGTCATTTTCAGTTATACAGCCACTTTCAAATCCACTTCGGCAATGAAAATATAGCTCTGTATAATTTTTAGGTTTGTATGAATTCACTTTCTCCTGCATAATTTTTATGGATTTCATTAAATTATCTATTTCATCAATATCGATATATGAAGGTTTTGAATCAGTTATACTACCTGTAGAAATTTCATATTCAAATTTAATTGCAGAAAGATGAGAATTTGAGTTTAAATCAGTAAAATGTACAAGCTGAATGGTGCATTTTTTTAAAGATCCAATATCAATATATTCTTTTTGGATTAGTGTACCTGATTTTTCTGCAAATTCTTCTGCTTTACTTTGAATATCTTCTTTTGTTTGCGCATTGCTTATGAAAAATATAATTCCAAAAGCCAGTGTAATAAGAGTTTTCTTCATTTGTTAAAATATTAAATATTTTTAAATTATTCATTACTAAAAAAATAGAACTTTATTTTAGTTTATTGGTTCTATTCTAATTATATATTAATACTAAAAAGTTTATTTTTCAAAATTAAATATTATTTTTAATAAATAGATTTTTTTAAGGAATTTTAATGCTAATTATAGAATAGCTAAATTATTTGCTTAGTTTTTAAATCATACAACGGATCAAGATTAAAAGTTGTGGCACAATTGTGATGCTAAGAATAAAAAAAGCACTTACAAAATCTCTGTAAGTGCTTGATATTTAGTGTTGTCCTGTTAGGTCTCGAACCTAAACTCTTCTGATCCAGAATCAGACGTGTT
>JBMOKG010000087.1:0-17367 GCA_049315385.1 Bacteroidales bacterium | reverse complement strand
CTGTAATGGCTTCATCATTCAGATTCAGCATCAAACGGGCAATGTAAACGGCATCTCCGCCCATAAAGCCACCCCATCTAACTTCCCCTAAAAGGGGAAGAACTCCGGCAGTGTAAGTTTGTTTCATTTGCATCATTTATTTAAAACCTTATATCAAAATTTATTGTAATCTACATTTCTTTTTTTCTCCCTCTCCTTTGGAGAGGGCGGGGTGAGGTGTGCTATTTAATTACCAGCCCCGCCTGCCCTCTCACATAGCCGTTATCCTTTAGTATTACTTTATAATAGCCCTTGGCCAGTTGGCTTACCGAAAAAGTATAGTTATCCCTGGATTTGGGTAGTGGGATTTCCTTTATAAGACTGCCCATGCTATTGTAAATTTCCAGTACAGGTTTTTCCATATCCGGGAAATAACTTAGTGTTACCTCGGTTGTGGCCGGGTTGGGGTAAACCTTTAAAACCCCATACTCTACATACAAATACGGCAAATCTATGATACTTACATTTTGCGGGCCGGGGGCATAGCCATTGCTGTCTGTTTTTAAAAGCCATATCTGCTGATACGGCACTTGTGAATCGCTGCTTACCCATCCACAAGCAGTTATGCTACCATCGGAATTTAAAACATTATCTACTAATGCATTATTATCTGCAAAGCCGTCTTTCAGGTAATAGATCTTTTTCCAGATACTATCTCCATTGGCAGTAAACTTAAATAAAAATGAAATAAAAAAATTACAACTATCTCTTTCGGTATGTAAACCCATAACTATAAAATCATTATTGGGTAAAACCTGTATTTTTGCTGCATTTAAATCTGTCCTGATTGTATCGTATAGTTTATTCCATATTACATCGCCATTAGGTGCAAACTTTATAATATTTAAACGGGCTGTCCATGCATCATTAAATGGGAAAGTATAATTTGATAAACCATAAGCATATAAATAATTACCATCATTAGTTGCCACCACTGGACCGGCACCATCATATTCATTACCCCCAAAAATTTTCAGCCAGATAACATTACCTATACTATCGGTTTTTAATAAATAAGGGTCTCCATCTTTATATGCACTTGAACTTGCGAATCCATTTATTAAAAAACCTTTGTCAGGGGTTTCCAAGATCCGGGCTCCTCCTCTTATATTAGAATGAGCAATCGTTTTTTTCCATAAAAGATTACCCAAACTATCCGTTTTTACAATTAGAATTCCTAAATTATAAGGAGTTATTTCCTTTGACCCAATAAACACAAATCCATGGTCTGAAGTTTCCTGCATTTGTCTTAATGCTTCCCAATAAACAGTATCGTTCGGTATAGTTTTTGTCCAAAGGGTATCCATATTGGCATCAAACCTTATTATTAAATGCTCAGGATTATGATTGGCAGAATCCATATCACCAATATAACAATAACCACCGTTTTTTAATTCAATTAATGCTGAAATATTATAATAATGTGACCAGCCATTTCGCGTAAAACTTCTTATTTTTGAAACATTACCTATTGAATCAACTTTATAAAAATATAAACTTGGATAATTATTATTAATAGTATCATAACCATTACCAGATACAATATAACCGTTTCCTTTTGAAATAACTGACGAAGCCATAAATCCTGTTGCAGGATCATTGCCATAAAGAGTATAAGTTTTGTTAAATGTTGTAGTTTGACTAAAAACATTAAACGAACTGATAAAAAATAAAATTAAATAAATAATTTTTTTCATAAAAAATATGATTTATATAGGAACTCCTTAAATCTAAGGAGTTCCTTTAATATTAATACTAATGCTGTACAATCAATTTTGCTACTGCTTTTTGATGACCATCTGTCACAAGTTTACATTGATAAGTACCATTTGTAAGTTTGCTAATATCCACCAAAGATTGGTTCGTAAGATTTTTAAGTTGTTGAGTTAATTGTAATCGACCTTGTATATCATAAACCAGAAATACGACTTCTTTAGCAATCTTATCAATGGTATATTCAACAATAACAAAATCATTGGCAGGATTAGGACTTACTTTAAAGATTTGTTTATCGGCAATAGCAGCAGATTTACTGATTTTAGCTGCTGTAGTTGATTTTGATGCTATGCTCTCATTTATATAGATAGGCTCGGGATAGGTATAGCTTTCATCGTAATGCATACGGATGGCTTTGGCCAACGCACCCGGCAATTCATCATTGTTTTCGCTCAATTCAATAACTTTACTCTTGTCGATAGCTTCCCATTCTACCTCTTCACAATTTAAATCTATAAGAACAGGTAGTAAATCTTTCATTTGATAATAGTTATACCTTACGATATCATTGTCGGGTAAGGTGAATTCCATATTTGCAAGTGTTTCAAAAGCAGTTGAACCTTCTTTATTGGCTAATTGAGCAAATACCAGTTCGTAACGGCTCTCAATATCGGTTTCGGCAGCTAAAAGCTGTTGCAGGTTTTGCATAGCCGTTGCAGTTGTATCAGCCAGGTAATATTGCTTCAGCAAATCGAGATAGGTTTTTCGTTCGGCAGCATAAAAGGATACATCGGCTTCTAACGACCTCACCCCCGCCTCTCCTTTCAGGAGAGGTGTTCCTGCAGTGTAAGTTTGCATCATTTGTAACATTTACGAAAAAGACTTAAAAATCAAATTTACTTTTTTTCTCCCTCTCCTTTGGAGAGGGCCGGGGTGAGGTGTCTAATTTTTAATTAATGAAGCCTGCCCCCTTATTTCCCCCTTCTCACTCACTACCACTTTATACAGCCCTTTTTCGTATACTTTAGTATCTAATACTACTTGTGTTGCGTTTTTAGGGATGCTTGCTTCATATACTTTTTGTCCCTGCATATTATACACCTGCAATTGCCCCTGGCTGCTGAGTAGCGGAAAAGTTAAAGTAGTTTGGGTAGTGGCAGGATTGGGAAATACCTTTAACGCCCCATACTCTACATACAAACACGGTAAATCTATGATCCCCACATTTTGCGGCCCGGGGGCATAGCCATTGCTATCTGTTTTTAGCAGCCATATTTGTTGTTTAACATTTAAGTCATGTCCCAAAACATATCCGCATGCTGTTATCCCATTATCGGAATTCAGTTCATTATCAAGAAGAAAATTCTGATCTAAATTTGATTTACATATATAATATCTTTTATTCCAAAGACTATCTCCATTGGAATTAATTTTAAATAAAAAAGATGAAAAATAAAAAAGGCTATCAACATCATAATATCCCATTATAATTATTTTATTATCATTTAAAATTTGAATTTTTAATGTTTCTAAACTTCTATTTATAGTATCATAAAACTTATTCCATATTTCTGTTCCATCTAATTTATATTTAATTACATTTAATTTGGCACTCCATGAATTGTTATCTTGAAATGTGTAAGTTGAATAGCCATAAGCGACCAAAATATTGCTGTCTTTTGTCAAGGCAATAGCAGCGTTTCCATCATATTCGTTGCCACCAATATCTTTATACCATTGCTGATTCCCGAGGATATCAGTTTTTACAAGAAAAGGTCCTCCATCACCGGTAACCTGAGTTTCGTGAAATCCTTTAATTAGAAATCCTTTATCAGGCATTTCAATTATTCTTGATCCTCCACGTGTATCAGGTAAATAGAGGATTTTTCTCCAGATTTGATTTCCACAACTATCCGTTTTAACCAATAAAACGCCAAAATTATTTAAACTTATTTCTACAGCACCCACGAATATCAATCCATTGTCAGAAGTTTCTTTAACTTCTGCAAATGATTCCCATTCAGCATTGTTATTATGTATTGTCCTTGTCCAGATAGTATCTAGGTTATCATCGAAACGGATTAAAATATGTTCGGGATTGAAGTTTGATGTATCTTTTTGCCCTAAATATAAAAATCCTCCACTTCTACATCTTTTTAAAGTTTGTACTTCAGGATAATAATTCCATCCGGCTTTTGTTAACATGAATTTTCTGCTTACATTGGCTGCTGAATCGAGTTTGCAAAAAATCAAACTTTGGAAATTACTGTTAATGGTATCGTTACCATAACCGACAAAATAATAATGATCACCATCATTGATAATTGAAGAAGCATTAAAAGTGTTTATTGAGTTATTGGGATAGGGTGTATAAAGTTTATTATAGGTGAGTGTTTGACAAAGTGAAAACTTTGTTATTAAAATTATGCTTGTAATTATAAATATTTTTTTCATTATAGTTGTATTTGATTTAAAAGAACTCCCCTTCTATTAAGAGGAGTTCTTTATTTACAAAATTAGTGTTTTATTATTAATTTTTCGACAAATTGCTGTTTTCCATTGATTAATAATTTACAATGGTAATATGCATTTGTTAAACTTTTAATATCTACGATATCCTGATTACTTTTATTGTTGAGTTTCTGCTGTAAAATTAATTTCCCCTGTATGTCGTAAATGATTAATAATGCATCGTTAATAGTCTGATCAGTATTATACTTTATTACAATATAATCACTTGCCGGATTGGGTGTAATGCTGAATTTATTTTTATCAGCTTGCTTTATATTATGCTGTGCATGCGGAGGCTTGGTGTATTCAGTTTGAGTTGTATTGGTATAAATAGGTTCCTGCAAAGTATATGTTGAATCGTAATGCAGTCGCAAAGCTTTTGCCAATGCCCCTGCCAGGTTATTATTATTTTCACTTAAATCGATTATTATAGAATCTTCAATTTCATCCCAATTTGAACCTTCATGATCAAGTTGATATATTAAGGGAATAATTTGTTCTAAATAATCATAAATTTGTATTCCCTCCTCATCTTCTATTTGTACCAAACTCCTGATTATATCAAGGTCTTCATATACTTTTTCAATATTGCCCATAGCCAGATTAATGAATACTAGTTCAAACCTGGAATCTAAATCTGTTTCGCCACTTAGTAAGTTTTGCAAGGAATCTATGGCATTTGAATTTGTATCTGCCAGGTAATATTGTTTTAACAAATCGAGGTAATATTTGCGCATGGCTGCATAATACGATACATCAGCCTGTAAGTCTTCAACGGGTGAAATGATAGCATCGGCTGCCAATATTTCATCTATCCAATCAGTTGGGAAGGGGTTAATTCTGCCAGCTAAAGCTTCCATTACCCTGTCGGAACGTATGGATTGCGGATTGGCCAACAATACCAGTTTCAGCATTTCAGCCGGTAAAACATCTTCACTGGCAATAGCCTCTATTAACACATCTTCAGACAAATAGGGTGATGCAACGATTAAGCTTTGGAACAATTCATACGCTTCCCAGGGATAAGTAAGTTCAATAGTTTGTAACAATACTTCGGTATTTCCACCATCGAGCCAGATTTTAAGGATTAATTTGGATGAATTGTAAGCAGATGTATTCTCTGCTAAACCCTGATACAAAATTGATAACTCCGGTAAAACTCGTGAGTTAGGATTAGTGGCTGCGATGGAAGGACATGAAAGTAATTTGCTATAGATTGAAAATTGATCCTTAATGGGAAAAACATTGGCAGTTGTATAATATTTAGGTACCCAATTTTCGTTTGTACCATCATGATAATAATAATCAATATTATGGCTGTTTGTATTGTCAATATCAGAAATCGAGCCTGTTTGAGAGAAAGTATTGCCCGCAGGTTTTTGATCTTTATTATACTGACCTGGTAGTGCAAGAGCACCTTGCATGGCAGAAATACCACCATTTCCGTTTATAGTATAATCAACCACGGAAATATCATGGTTACAATTTCTGTAATCGTTACACTTAATTTTTAGGCCAATATTTCGATCTGTTGAACCATTTATATCCTGACATAGGGTAGCAGCATATTTAATATTATGAAATTCATTATTATATACTGTATTAAACGCACTTCCGGAGTTGTGAATTAATAAGCCCAGGGAAGCCCATGGGTAATCGTCTGATTTATCAAATATATTTGATTCGACCGTATAATCACTGCAATTCATCAAAAATAAGCCATAAGCACCAATATAGGATACGGTGGTATATGGTTCGAGGGGTACATAGGGAACTTTAAACTTATTTAAAGTAAATGAAGAGTGGTAAGTTCCCAATGCAAATATTCCCCTGTAATTATTATCGAACTCAGTGTTTTTTACACTAAAATTAAAAGTGGTGTTAGAAGCAATCGCATTTATGCCATAGTCTAAATTTGTAAATTTAGAATCAGAAAGATACTCTTGTGGACAGGGGGTGTTGGCAGATAAAGGTGTCGGGCTATTACATCGGTCGCAAACATTATATACAGAATTGTAACTTTTGATACCCATGCCATTTAACGTCCAGTTTAGATTTGCACCTACTGGTATTTTATTTTCAAATTTACAACCTAAAATATTAAGTTTATAAACACCATTTAATTCAACAAAATGTTGAAAAGGATAGTTTAAAGGCCTGCTAAACATATCATTTGTAATAAAATTGGAATTCTGAAAATAGCTTTTCTCGGGACGATATGTATACTCATTCATTTGAACAGCAATTTGATTATTAATAAAATTAGCATAGTCAGAGTATATTACGCCACCACCAAAATCCTTAATTCCTATGATGGCATCTTTAATGGTTCCATTATTTATAATTTGTACAATTGCATGGGCAGATTCGTAAAAATCATCAGGATCTATTTCCAAAGAGCCCAGAATTCTGATACCTTCCCACATTTCACCAGGGCAAGCTTCCAATACACCACCATTAACGATAAGCTTTGCACCCTCATCAACGGTAACTATAGCGTTTGGTCTAAATCGTACTTTGGAAGTAATAGTTAAAGTATTGGGTGCATAGATGTGAATTCCGGAAGAATAATGTTCTGTATTCCAAATTAAGTTGGAGTTTATATTACTGTATTGAGAACCTGCCGGCATACAAGGTATTTCTGCTTCCCATATTCCCCTGCCAAAGGTAGCAGCTCTGATTTTTCTGCCATTATCCCAGATTTCAATATCTGTGACAATAGCTAATGGCATGCCATCGCGATAAGGAGTCCATTGTGAATCATCCTTGCCTCTGACAAATACACCAGCATCTGTACCCACAATTAACATATAATATGTTGAATCAAAAATATCTTTGATATATCTTATACAATTTACAGATAAACATGTTAAACCTGTTGAATAATCTACCCAGCTATCTCCTCCGTTTACAGAGTGTAAAACACGATTAATTGCTTGTCCATTATCTTTCCATGCTCCTGAATGCGTTGTCCATAGTTCTGATTCAATGTTTGGATTTATTAGAATATCAGTAATGGCTGACCAGGATAAAGCATTTGAACAACCTACATTAAGAGAAATATCAGACCAAGAACTTCCATTGTATTTGTATAATTTGTGAGTATTTGTTAAATGACAAAGTGCATTATTATAATAATTGGTGCCTGGTGGTGGTGTTGGCCCCTGAGAGTTTTCGTTACCATTATTATCTACACACCAGGTTGGATTTTCAAATGAGGCATAAAGAACAGAGGGATTTGACTGAGATTGTGCGATCACTTTTAATGCATAAGAGTGATAATCAAGAGGGAAGGATGTGATAGCAGCCCAGGATGACCCATTGTCAATGGACTTATGAATATCGTGACCACCAAGATACAATGTTGTTGATGAATTTTTATCAATTATAATGGGAGGGATAGAAGCGAAAGGATTGGTAGGAATTATCTGAGCAGCAACCCAATCGAAATAAGGAAACTGTACAGGAGAGCCACCTGTTTCTAATTTATAACCCTGATCTGACCTGAAGAAACTACCGCCTTGCCAGATTTGGTTAGCCGGTAAGCCATAGCCCAAGGTAGAGTAGGTGACATAATATATAAAGTTGGTTTGGTTATCATTCAATAAGACTTTTCCTCCATCATCAAACCATGTGTTTAACCAAGAAGGATTTTGATTGTTTAAACCCCAGTATCCATTATGCATAACTCCTCCAACAATGATATTTTCAGCGTTATTTTGTGAAGAAGTAATATCGTTAAATTGCTGGATAGCCAACCCTTTTCCATTGATATTTTTTATATCATCCGTTCCACCCGAACCACCATGTCTGATTAATGAAATTCCACCATCAGTACCAACAAAAGTGTAAAATTTCGGAGACCCTACTGTATAATTTAGTGCTAAACTTGTAAATGTTCTTCTTACTCCTAAATGTATGCTGCGATTTTTCCAATGCCATTCATCATTTGGTAATGAACCACTACTATATGGAGTTAAACAATTATAAGTTGTTGGACTGAAAACAGAACTTGATCCGGGATTAACGGAATTTAGTTTTGTAATATAATTGCCTCCAACAATAAATTGCATATCCTTTTCATACCATTCAAAACTATCGTAAAAATACCCAAACTCACTACAAGGGGAATAATATCCATCATCATGGTACAGATATTTAGTACTTAAACAATGAAATGTATGAGGATTTGAGGTTGTTCTTGCTATGTTGTCAACACAAAATTTTATACCTAATGAGGTATTTGATGGATCAATTTCCAAAACTTGATATGCTACATAGATATGATCATTAATATTAATAGGATCATTATTTTGCAAATCCAAATATGATAATTTACAAAGATCATAATCAACTGTATGTTCTCTTTCAATTGCAATAACTTCTTTAAATCCGTTATGAGATAATATGTTAGTATTATTTGACCACTCAATATCCATGTCAAACGATGGTAGCTTACCAATAATTAATTGTGCAGAAATAGATTTATTATAAGAGTCTGTACTTAAAAAAATAGATCTATCTAATGTAGAGGATGTAACCGGAATATTTAAAATTTCGATATCTCTGAATTTTAAATATTTATTAAAATTATCATCAATAATTGGTGATATAGTAAAAGGCCTATATCTTACATATGAGTTAAATAAATCTTGTGATTTATATAAATAAGGGCCACCTATTGCAAATACACAACCATTCGGGTCAATTGGATCAAAAATAATTTTTGTGATACCATAATCTAAGCCTAGGTTATAGGGAACTTGACCTATTGGATTTGCAATAGGGAATAAATTTGTTTTAGACCATGTATTTCCTCCATCAATTGATTTGAGTATTCCAAATCCATTACTATTAATTCCATTAAATCCAAATGGAATTGTAGCTGCAATTAAAATAATATTTGGATTTTCGTGGTTTACAGCTATTGAAGTAACCCCAAAAGGATAGTGATTAAAAGCACCAGCCGGATTCGCATTATTACCATCATAGGTATCAGTGATATTTATCCAATTGCTTCCACCATTTATTGATTTCCATAATCCTGATGATTCAGTCCCTGCTAAAATGTAGTTTGGATCACATGTACTGTTCCAGATGCAGCTTACTACCCCAAGGTCCTGGAAATCGTCCTGATCAGGCGTAATTAATATCCATTTTTTGCTAACTGCCGGATAAATTGAATAATCAACATTGTTAAGTTCACTAGTGATATCACCTATTTTTGTTAAAATTGTATCTCCTTTGATAAATACTGATCTGTTTTCCCAATATGATTTCCAATTATAGTATGATTTTTTTAAAATGGGTTGTAATGTATCCAATTCAGGATGATTACTAAAAAACAAATTAGCTCTGCTTGTAACTTTTGAATATTCAGATTCTGGAGATAAAAGTTCATTAATACTCCATTCTGTACTGTCAGGTGGGAGTTGTTGAGCTTGTAACGGTTTGTAGACTAGTATAAAAAAACATAAAAGACTTAAATGTATTATAAGTATAAATTTATTTTTCATTTTAAATTTTTGTTTTGTTTAAAAATTTTCATTTTCAACTACCGCTTCCATTATCCTGCTCACGGTAGGTGGTTGTATTTATAATAAGTGCAGTTTGAATCGCTTTATGTCATTCTATATTTTCTGATTGTAAATTATTGTTTTGCACTCAATTTTGCTTTGCTTATATTACTGTATCAGGCTGCTAAATCGCTAATATCTAATAGTAAGCTGTGTTGTTAGCTTTAAACTCCGGCAAAAGTTCTTCTGAAAACAGTATTAAAATCAGCTATCGATTATCCTTTTTTGACTGGTTAAAGCAGCAAATATACATTGCAAAAAATGAGAATTCAAGCTCAGCATGCTGTTAAATATGAAAAGATGGCGAATAGAAAAACATTGCTGTAAAGCATTGATTTATAATGATATTTTCAGGGGGAATCAAATAGTGTGATGCTGTTTTTTAAACTTATTTACCTTATGTTTTATAAGGAGGGATTTTTGATGATTGGCTTGTATTTATTAAAAACAATTCGTAAATTACAATAGAATTTATACTAAAATAAATTCTATTTTTGCATTCCACGTAATCAGTTTAAAGATGGACAAAATAAAATATGTAATCATTGATGATGAAAAATCTGCTCACACTGCATTGATTGATTTAATGAAAATACATGAAGGCTTTGAATGTATAGGCGGTTATTATGATGTAATAGAAGCAATACCAAACATAAATAAGCTAAATCCCGATTTTATTTTTTTGGATGTTGAAATGCCCAATGTAAATGGATTTGAATTACTGAATTATATCGACAAATCAATTGAGGTTATCATTACAAGCTCCCACAGGGATTATGCTTATACCGGATACGAAAACAATGTGTTTCACTTTCTTAGCAAACCCATATTCCAGGATAAATTATTTAAAGTTATTTACCGCTTAACGGAGATTTATAAAAATAATGAAAAAGGAAGCATAAAAGTAAGTCAGTTTGGTGATAATGCAAATAAATATTTGTATGTTTCAAAATTAAGAGACAATACACTCCTGAGAATTCAAATCAAAGATATTTGCAGTTTGGAAAAATTACATAACAGTTTAGAAATCAGAAATGATAAAGGGAAATATTTTTACAGAGAAGATAATATATGCAGTATAATTAAAGAATTACCTTCAAATTATTTTAAAATAATAAACAGAAGTACCATCATTAATCTGGCAAAAGCAATCTGGATAGATGAAAAAACAGTAAGTGTAAAAAACGGGAAAATTTTTAAAGTTTCTTCTAATTTCAAATGATTCAAAATCTCGCTTTCAAAACCAGTTTTACTTTATAATAGGTTTCATTATCATCAATTTCAAGTAAATGAAGATTGCTATAATGAAGATTCAGCCGCATAATTGTATTTTTTATTCCTTTTGCGGTTGATTTTACAGTAGCTTTAAAAGATTTATCTACAGCATTTTCGCATAAAAAAATGATTTCTTTTGGTTGGCATACAATTTTAATTGCAATCAAACCATTGCCCGGGAAATCATTATATTTGAAGGCATTGTTTATAAATGATTCAAATATCATAGGGGGTACAAGATGAGTATAAATATCTCCTTCTATTTCAAATTTTAAATTTATGGACTCTCGTCTTATTTTCTCTAACGCAATGTAATTATTCAGAAACCTGATTTCTTTTTCGAGTTCCACCATTACATCTTCGCTATCCACCACCACATATTCCATCAGCTGAGTTAAATTATACAAAGCATCCGGTGTTTTTACAGAGTTGTTTAATGCCATGGTATGAATATTATAAAGCGTATTGAAAAGAAAATGCGTGTTAATTTTCGATTTTACCATTTCAATTTTATTTATAAAGTTTATTCTTTCCGCATCCGTTTTTTCCTCCAGAAACTTATACGATTGAATGGCATCGCGATAAATTTTAAACATGGTAAAAAATGCATAAAATAAGCTGTCACGAAATAAGATGCCAAAAAAGTTCCAACGAAGCATCACTTTTTGAATAGGCTTCTCTACATTTGAAGTAAAGAGTAAAATATCATCTCTTACTAATAAAAATTCGAGGATGCTAATACCTAAAATCAAAAGAAACATAATACTGAAATATTTAATCAGTTTTCGGCTTGTGAAAAATTTAGGTATAAAAAAGAAATAATTTATATAAATAACAGCTGCAATGAGTAAAACAGAACAATATTCCTCAGCCCTGTTCAGTGATTGGTATCTTAAATATGAATTACCTGTAAAAAAATAAAAAGTAATTAACCAAAAAACAAGATGTATGATAATTTCAATAATGGTCTTTCGTTTCATATTTTAAATTTCTACAAAAATAAGTAAATTCAGGTATTGTTTTTGTTTAATTATAAGTCAGGTTTTTTAAAAACCTGACTTATAAAATATCTGAATTTTTAAACTATTTTATCTGAATAGTCTATAAATTCTCAAATAAAGCATTTTCTGTAAACGTAATATTCTTATACATAAACAAATTTGTTTCCTCATCCCTTTGTAGTTGCTGCTCCGGAATATTAATCCAGATATAGCCGTTTTCATATTTTTCATTCTCAAAATAAAAAGAACGGGCTGGCATTTGAAATGTTGAATCATCTGTAGGCTCATAATCATTCAAACCAACTCCCGTGTAATAAATATCGCTTGAGTCAGCAGGGATGTTCTTGGTAATATCTACTGAAGCACTATACACACAATAACTTCCACTTCCCTGACAATCGACATGTACCCATTTTCCACAAGCAAAAGTACATTTTCCTCCACACTCAGAAGATTTATGTCCTACATGAGATTTCAAAAGATAAGTTCCACCAAAAGAAATGCTTTTGAACTGCTTTATCAGCAGAGCAGTTGATGTTTTGTCAAATTTTTCCCCTTTTGTGTTTACAATATTTTCACTTTCTTTTACACATGAAGTAGCCAATAATCCAATTAGGACTGCCACTAAAAATACATTTGATTTTTTCATTGTTTTAATTTTTTTAATTAATAATGAAGCAAATGTAACTGCCTAATATTAAGATATAAAGCAATGATATGATTAGATGGCGAATTAATGGTGAGTGAAAAAACTTCATTGTAAATTGCTGTATTACAATGTCAATTTCAGGGCGAATTTTTAGCTGTTATTTTGTTCTTTGAAGCGGTTTTATATTGCTTTAGATAAAGAGAAATTTTGCTTTTAGGTTGTTGTTCTTGTCTGTAATTTATAATAGTACTGGGAATTATATCTCTCAAAAGACATAATATAATGAGATCTTATACCCAACTGATATATAAATTATTTCTATCTTTAATTGTATAAAAATTTACGCTACAACACAAGCGAAATTAATTACGAATTAAAAATTTTGAATTACGATTTATTCCAATCTTCGGAGAGGGCACACATCTAAAAATTTACGAAACAAAACAAGTTTAAAAATAACGGAAAAAGGCGTAAGTCCTCTCCTTTGGAGAGAGCCTGTTCCGATTTATCGGAAATGTAGGTGAGGTGTTACTTCACAATCGTTACCCTCCCATTATACACTTTCTTTTCATTACTTGCTTTATCAATCGCTTCTATTTTATAGTTGTAAACATCCATTTGAACTGGCTTTTCTTTGTAACTTCCATCCCAGTAATCTGTATTTTCACCTTCAAATATCATTTGCCCCCAGCGGTTATAAATATAGGTTTTTATTTCGTAGTTTTCTGCATTGCCATATTCAAATTTATCATTTAAACCATCCCCGTTGGGGGTAAAGCTTTTGGGTATCCATAGTTCCGGAATTTCGCAACTGGTATAACTAACAATTACTGTATCCGAAGCACTGCAATGTTTGTAAGTTTCTACTGTAACCCAATACATACCTTGTTGCTTAACGGAAAAATCTGAATTTACCGAGTTATCATGCCACAGATAAGTAGCATTGTTTTGGGTGGCATCCAGCACCATGGAATAGCCATTGCACAAAATGGTATCCGGCCCCAGGTTTATTATGGGTTTATCCACTACATTTACAGTAAACGATGCGGTATCGCTCACACCATAAGCCAGATAAGTATTGGTAATAGCAGGATTTACTTTTATCGTTGTATTTGTTGATAATATACTATCTGGGTTTAATGTATTTGCCCATTGTACGATGCTGTCTGCTGTTGCGGTTAAGCTGGTAGTATCTCCTTTGCATATTATAGTATCTCCAATTATATTTAAAACAGGTATGATGTCTATTTTATCTATAAAGTAATATGCATCGTTTTTACCTGTCAGACTTATTAAGGTATGAGCATCATTTCTGAAATTACCAATGGTAATATATTTATATGAGCTATCAGCTATGTAATTAAAGCTAAAATGCTGCCAGTAATTCCAAAAGTAAACAATGGTATCTATTTCTATTTGAGGCTCTACTGTTATTGGTTCTCGTGTATGTTGTGTAAGAGGTAGGACAGAAAAATGAATGCCGAAATTATTACAAGATAATGTACCAAATGTATCAACTCCATTTGTCAAATAAAAAGATACTTTATACAAATGACCATTTAGCATGGAAGATAGAAGCTGAGTAGAAATATATTCTCTGTAATTAGAGTCTATTGAATAGGTATCATATAAATCCAATCCCATTTGTCCATTTCCTGAAATTGCTATAATTGCACCAATGTATGACATTAAACTACCATTACTTGATAGTAAATTATAATAATCTGGACTAGCAGTTACACCAGAATAATTACCGTTTACATTATTCCAACCAACCGCACGATTGCATTGACCATAATCCGTTGGAAGACTTGAGTAAATTTCAAAATCACCATTAGGTACAAGGTTGGTTTGAGCATTTATTTTACTTAATGCCAGGAGTAAAAAAATAACATATAATACAAGTATTTTTTTCATTTTAAATAAATAAAAGGTAAAGCTCTATTGAGCTTTACCTTTGTTGATGTTACATTATTTAATAATAACTAATTTTTGATTTTTAGTCTGAGTCGTAGTTTTTATTTGTAAATTATAAATACCCTTTGTAATACTACTGACATTAATGGTTTGCAATTTTTGCATGCAATTAATACTTGTATGATAACACAATCTTCCATTTAAATCATATATATCAATAATTGCTGATTCTTCGGATATGGCATCAAGTTCAATATACAATGTATTGTTAGCCGGATTGGGATATACATTTACAGAAGAGCTGGCTAAGATTGCATTTCCAATATCAGGAGTTGACTTGTTAAATGAAGCATTCCCAATTAAGGGGTTAATTCCTAACATTACACGGGCTGAAAATACAGCATCGCCTATAAATCCACCCCTTCTAACTTCCCCTAAAAGGGGAAGAACTCCGGCAGTGTAAGTTTGTTTGATTTGCATCATTTATTAATTTGTATCATTTATTTCTTGTTGCGCAAGTCCTCTCCTTTGGAGAGGATTTAGGTGAGGTGTGTTATTTAACCACCGTTAGGCTTCCTTTATACTCCTTCACCAAACCGTTTCTTTTGCTCTTTGCACTGAGCAGATAATAGTACACGCCATCTGCACACTGGCTGCAAATGAAATCATTCTGGTAATTAGCAGTTTGATAGATAAGATTACCCCAGCGATTATATATTTGCAGACTTATATCGTACTTATCTGCATTGCCAAGCTGGAAATTATCGTTGTTTCCATCCCAGTTAGGGGTAATAAAGTTTGGAATAATAAGCGGTGGATTGCATATCTTTTCATCTTCTGCGCTTATTACTATGGTATCGGAAGTTGTAATATCGTATTCTGCCACATAAGCCCTTACCCAGTATGTACCTGGCTGTTTTACCTCGTAAGTGGCAGTATGGCTGCTATCCTGCCAGGTATAAGTGGCATTAGGCAAATCTGGGTTTAAGATAATCCGATCTCCTTCACATAGTTTTGCATCCAAACCTAAGTTTATCTCAAAACTGCATTCGCAAACGGAAACATCGTCGATTGAATAATAAGGGCCAATAGCACCAGAAGGGATATCAATATAGTTAGTATGTGTATTATCTTTAAAATTACCTATTGTGAGATATTTTTCTCCACCATTCGCAATAAAACTTCCATTAATTTTTACCCAGTTGGCTGTATCTTTAATTATGCCATTATGATTTTCAATTTGTGGTTGCAAAGCAAATAGTCCACTATTATTATATACAGTATCTTTAGAAAAATATATTCCCATTTCCTCAACTGCTCCTTTGCTTGTATTAAATAATGATGCATAAAATTTTCCACAATATCGTGAGCTTTTTTTTAAACTTTCCGTGAGTACACCCATTATGTACTCCCTATAATTATCTTGTATCCCTAATCCATACATATAAATCCCAGCTTCTCCATTTCCTGTTCTGGGAGGTTGAATATTGATGAATTGAATTATTATTTGGTCTGTACTACAATAATTAAAATAATCAGAAGACCCTCCCCCCCCCAGACAATCTTCCCATGGATAAGCAAAAGGGATTTGTGAACCATTATCAGGACAATGGGTATATTGTTCAAATCCTGGATTCATAACTAAATTGGCAGATAATATTCTTTGAGCAAAAGAAAAATTAGCTGAGAATAAAATTATTACTATGTAAGAAAATCTTTTTTTCACTTGTTTAGTTTAAAAGGGTAATAGCTTTTAAAACTATTACCCTTTAGATTTAGAAATTATTTAATAACTGTAAATTTTGATTTATAAGTTTCGGTATTGGTTTTTACGGTAACAAAATATAAACCGTTGGTTAATTGAGTTGTATTTATCTGATGTTGTGCTTCTGTTTTGCTTACAGTTTCGGTAAATACATTTACACCGGCGTAATTGAAAATATCAATCTGATACCCTCCTTTAATAGCATTGGCAAACGAAAGCCATAAAATATCGGTAGCAGGGTTAGGAAATACTTTTAAAAGTTCTGTAACTGTTTTATCTCCGGAACCTTTGCTAAACTGTACGTTAGGATTGCTGTAATCTATATCTATACCTAACATATAACGGGCAATGTAAACGGCATCTCCGCCTATAAAGCCACCCCATCTAACTTCCTCCCGATGAAAAATCGGGACAGGCTCTGATAGAGGAAGAACTCCGGCAGTGTAAGTTTGTATTTCTAG
The DNA here is from genome assembly GCA_049315385.1 of Bacteroidales bacterium. Taxonomy (GTDB): domain Bacteria; phylum Bacteroidota; class Bacteroidia; order Bacteroidales; family JACABE01; genus JACABE01. The sequence goes on along the minus strand of JBMOKG010000087.1, from coordinate 457 downwards.
TGTCATTTATCAAACGTTCTTCGTTTCCTAATACCTAATTAAACACAGTCAGGCTTCCTTTATACTCTTTCACCATTCCGTTCCTTTTGCTCTTTGCACTGAGCAGGTAAAAATAAACTCCATCTGCACACTGGCTGCAGCTAAAATCATTCTGGTATTTAGCGGTTTGATAGATAAGATTACCCCAGCGGTTGTATATTTGCAGGCTTATATCGTACTTATCTGCATTTCCAAGCTGGAAATTATCGTTGTTTCCATCACCGTTGGGGGTAATAAAGTTGGGGATTATTAAGGGTGGATTGCATATTTTTTCATCTTCTGCGCTTATTACAATGGTATCGGAAGTTGTAATATCATATTCTGCCACATAAGCCCTTACCCAGTAAGTACCTGGCTCTTTTACCTCGTAAGTGGCAGTATGGCTGCTATCCTGCCAAGTGTAGCTGGCATTGGGTAA
>JBMOKG010000086.1:0-17542 GCA_049315385.1 Bacteroidales bacterium | reverse complement strand
AACTTTATTTTCCTCGTAAAAGTTGCATTAATTACTTGAATTTAGGAAATAAAAACTTACCTTCAATATCCAATGTCCAGATTAAATCATTCGAGTATTCTATCATCGTCCGGTATTTATCTTCACTCTCTTTCAATGCAGCCTCTGTCTTTCTTCTTTCTGTAATGTCATTGATACTGATTACCAGGTTCAATTCACCATTACAGTCTTTAAAATGTGACATATATTTTTCGCAAAGGCGTTTTTCCCCATCAGCACGTATAATATAGAATTCATAATGATGAATGTAAGTTTCACCTCTGATGAAATCTTTAAAATTATTCACAACAAATTCAAGTGATTCAGGAGCAAGAAATGCAGCAAAAGTATCTGCAGCATAAATTTCTTCTTTTGAGTAGCCACCCATTTGAACCATGGCTTCATTGGTCCAGATAATTTTGCCTAACTCATTGATAATACAAATAGAATTGAAGGAATACTCAGATACTGCACGAAATTTTTCTTCGCTTTCTTTAAAAGAATTATCTATTAGTTTTTTTTCAGTAATATCCCTAACTGTTCCAATAAGGCTGACAACCTTCCCTTCGCGCCGTTGAAACTCTTTTTCACTTCCTTTAAACCATCTATAATTACCTGATTTATCTAAAATACGATATTCAAAGTTGTAAACACAATCATCTTTCCAATTGTCAATATTATTATAAAATTCATTAAATTGTTTTAAATCCTCCGGATGAATTAGTTTTTCAAAGAAACCAGCATATTCGTCTGTAATTTCGTCAGAAGAATAACCCAGCAACTTACTGATACTTCTATTGGTGTATATATTCCTATTTGTTTTTACATCGTAGAGATAAATAATATCCGGACTATTTTCGGCAATACTTTTTATAAAATGTTCTTTTTCTATAAGATTTATTTCAGCTTTTTTGATTTCAGTTATATCCCTCAGGCTCTCTATTGCACCAATAATATTTCCTGATGCATCATGTAATGGGGAAACTTTTGCTGAAATCCATGCACCTTTGTTGTTATATAATGCATTACAAAAAAATTCAGCTGTTATGTTTTTATCATTTCTTTTAACTTCAGGATAAAGATTTTTAATCTTATCATTGTCTTTAAAAACCAAATCCATTAATTGTGATCTTTTTTCACCATAAAATGGAATTGTATAAGCATAATCACCTTTACCTATCATTTCGTCTGCAGTAATACCTGTCATTTCCTCAATGGCTTTATTCCAAATAATTACGCATTTATTTTTGTCTATTCCCAAAGTCGCATCAGGAAGAAAATCAATTATATCAGCTAATTCTCTTTGTTTTGCACTTAAAAATGCTTCATTTTGTTTTTGTTCAGTAACATCTCTGATAATCAATTGAACAGCAGTATCATTTCCAAGTGTAATGGGTATCGCTTTTATTTCAACATCTATTTCACTACCATTGAGCCGAATTACTTTTTCTTCAGCAAAAGGAAGAACATTGCCTTTCATTGCCAATTTCATTCTTTCGGTAACAAAATCACGATAATCAGGATGAACAAATTGAAGCACCGGTTTTCCAATAAGTTCTTCTTCACAAGATACTGCTAATAAATGAAGACATGCATCATTAACAAAAATCACCTTATTATTTGAATAAATTACAATTGCATCCGGTGAATTCTGAACTAAATCACGGTATTTATTAACATTTTCCTTTAATAGAGATTCATCCTTTTTACGTTCCGTAATGTCTCTGAAGAAAGACTGAAAACTTCTATCAGGCATCATTTTAGAATTCATTTCAACAATACGTGAACTTTTATCTTTCCTGATAATTTCTCTTTCAGATTTAATAGTTTCACCTTTTTCAAGCAAATCATATCGCAAAGGATTACTATTTTCAATTTCGGGTGAAAACAAATCTTTCATATTCATTGTCAAAAGTTCTTCACGACTGAATAAGGTAAGTTCAACAGCAGATTGATTCACTTCTATAAAATTACCTTTTGCATCTCCCTGAAAAAAAGCATCAGGAGCAAGGTCTAATAAAGTCTGAAATCTTTCTTTTGTCTTTTTTAATAATCCGGAAGTATTCTCTTTTTCAAGAATTTGCTTTTTTAATTCAAAGTTATAATAGGCTTTTTCTGAGAGTTCATTTGCAAAAACAAAAAGCATCTTAGCTATTTTATTAAACTTTTCCACAGGCATTATCGGAACATCTCCCAATGCCTTTAAGAAATCATTTCTATTTGCACCAATTTCATCTGCATAATTCAACATTGCCTGATTATCAACCTCTTTATTCCTAACCTGACCGATTAACCAATTAGCAATATGTTTGCCACCAACTGTAATACTTGTACCTGCATCCCACAATCCACAACCGAGACATTTCTGAACTATCGGGCCTGAATAATCCGACTTTCCGATTAAAGCATCAGATAATTTACAATTTTTAAGTCCTTTTTTTGTATTCCGAACAATATTTTCACACAAATGAGTAAAATTGCTTGGTTTCGTAATCGGACTTCCATCAGGATAAGTAATTATAGATGCTATAGAATTAGCTTCAGCAAAAATATCCTGTAAATGTTGTATTTCATCAAGATCAAAAATATCAAAAAAACTAATACCGCTAAATGTTTCATTGATATTAGAAGTAGGTTCTGTTTTATTTTCCATATTCTTTTACTTAAAATATTTGCTTCTTATAATCTGTTGTATATCTGATATATAATTTATTTAAATGTTTTATTTTATTAAAATTCTATGCAATTCCCTTGTTTTAAGAAAATAGAACAAATCTATTAAAACTCCCCATTTTCATAATGTCATTATATACGTTATTTTCTATGTTAAAGTTTCCATTTTTGATGTAATAGGAATAGAAACATAAAATACCGAACCTTTTCCTTCCTCGCTTTCAAAATAAATTTTGCCAGCTAGCATTTCAACATAAGCTTTTGCAATAGAGAGTCCTAAACCAGAACCTTCATAAGCTCTTGTATTTGAAATATCTGCCTGCATAAAGTAATCAAAAATCAAATGTTGTTTGCTTTGAGGAATTCCAACTCCGGTATCTTTTACATAAAATGTATAAGATTCTTCATCAATATTTACACCAAAATTAACTGATCCGAATTTAGTAAATTTAATAGCATTACCAAGTAAAATATACAATATTGAACACAATTTATTTTTATCTATTGAAATGAGTTCTATTTTATCAGTATATTCATAATTAAAATTTAATTCTAAATCTTTACTCTCTGCTTCTGCTTTAAATCTAAGATAAAGTTCTTTTATTAAATTATTAATATTTGTTGCAGATGAAGTCAGCATAGATTGACCTGCCTGAATTTGAGACATTTCGACTATATCATTTAATGTATTTAAAAATCTATTGGCACTTATATTTATATTTCTGATATATTTATCTCTATCATTGATACTCAGTTCATTTTCCTGCAACATGGAAAGGAATCCGAGTAAACCATTAAAAGGAGTACGAATTTCATGTGAAATATTATTTAAAAAAGCTGTTTTAAGCCTATCACTTTCTTCAGCTTTCTCTTTAGCCAGAATAAGATCTTCCATTATTTTTTTCTTTTCAGAAATGTCCTGTGAACTGGTACGAAAGCCTAATGAATTACCATTTGAATCCAAAATTGGTCGCCATGATGTAGATACCCAGAATCTTGAGCCATCTTTACGTAAACATCGTATTTCTAAACCTTCACCACTAGTGCCTTGCATAGCATCCTGAAACTTTTCATAAGCTAATGGGAAATCTTCAGGTTCAATAATCATTGACAAAAAATCATCAGTAGCCATATATTCATCAGGAGTATAGCCTGTTAGGTTAACAGAATAGGAATTCATCCAGATTAGTTTACCTTTAGTATTATACCAGGCTTCCCAACTTGCAGCGTAATTTGCAATAGCTTTGAATTTTTCTTCACTTTCCTTTAATTTTTCCTGTGATTTCATGCGTTCTGTGACATCAATTACAAAAACTGAAAGACCTACGATACTACCTTCTGAATTTTTAATAGAACTGTAATAATTTTCATAATAAGTTCTATACAATGAAGCATCTCCATATTCTTCTGTTAATACAAAATACTCACCTTGCAATGCTTTATCAAAATTATGCTTAGCTTTTTCTCTATCTTCTTGAATTGAAATTATTTCTAGTAAATTCATTCCAATTTCAATCTCAACACCCCATATTTTTTTTATAGTTTCCTTGTGATATCGCGTGAACTTTGTATAACAATAATTCTTATCAAGGGAAAAAATAATGATATCAATTGAACTTTCGAAAATCAAATTCAAAAACATCAAATCTTTTTGGTATTTTTCTTTACTTTCATTCAAAGCTCTTTCAGCTGCATAACGCTCTGTAATTTCACGAGCAGCAGCAATTAATACATCTTTTTCAAAATACCTTGCTTTGTTAACAATAACCTCTTTAGGAAATATTTCTCCATTTTTACGTAATGCCCAAAAGATAAAGCATTCAGAATTACCGGTTTCAAATACTTTCTGCATTTTCCTTTGAATTTCTTCAAGATTATTAAGATCCGGTGCTGCTACAGTTGCTGGATTTTGGCCAATGAGCTCTTTTCGTGAATAACCATACATTTTTTCAGCACCTTTGTTTACATCAATAAAAGTAGCTGTTTCATCCAACACATAAATAGCCTCTGAAACAGAATTAAAGATATCTATATAACTCTTTCTGGCTAATTTAAGTGATATTTCTGCTTGCTTTTGTTCAGTGATATCCCGAACAATAGCAAAAACTTTATCTTCTGAAGATGGAAGTATTCTGGCTTCATAGAAATCTGTCCGTCCATTCATAGAAATTGAATATGGAAAACTAACCAATTCTTTTTTCAGCAATGATTGTTTAAATGCTTCTTTAGCTTTTACAACCATTTCAACTGGAAACAATTCACTGATATTCATTCCTATAAGTTTTTCACGGGAAATAAAAAGCTTTGAATCGTCTTCGGTATAAACTTCCAAATAATCGCCATTTTCATTAAAAACAAATAATAAATCAGGAATAATTCTAAGAATGGCTGCTTTTTGAGTTTCACTATTTCTAAGGTTTTCTTCTATTTGTTTAAAAGAGCTGATATCTGTTAAAGAAGTTACCCTTACATTTCTCCCTTTGAAATGCATCATCTTTCCCTGAAGCATGCATGGAAATGTAGAGCCATCTTTTTTCAATGCATTGGCTTCATATGGTTCTTCATAACCATTGAGCATGTTTTGCATAACTTTTTCTCTGTCTTCAACAGCAATCCAATCTGTTCCATATCTTCCTATTGCTTCTTCGGAGGTATATCCGAATATTTTTTCAGCAGTTTTGTTTTGCTCAATACAAAGACCTTTTTCGGAAATGAAAATAGATTCAAAAGCTGCTTCTGATAATCCACGATATTTCTCCCGCCCCTCTTCAAGTTCTGCTTCTGCAAGTTTGCGTTCGGTAATATCATGTACGATAGCCTGTAACAATATTTCATAGTTAATATCAATTCTGTTTAATGAAATTTCTGCATCAAACAAAGTTCCATCCAAACGCGAATGTTGCCATTCAAATCGTTGAGATATACCATTAATAGCTTTACTTATTAATTGAATTGCTTTTTCTTCGGAAAGTTTCCCATCAGGTTGATATTGAGGTGAGAAAAAAAATGGTGTATTCCCAATAATATCTTTATATGAACAAGCAAAAAGTTTTAGTGTAGTATTATTACATTCAACAAAAACTCCTTCTTTAATTAATAAAATTGCATCGTTCGCATTTTCGTAAAGAGTTTTGAATTTTTCTTCGGTTCTGTTAAGTTTATATTGAGTAATCAATTGATTCTCGTTGAAGAAAAAAAATATACGAGCTACGATAAAACCACTTGAAATTGTAACAAAAAAAGTTAGCTTAAAATGTGCTGATTGAATAATGTTTATTCCATTTTGCATTATGAAGTCTAAACCGAAAAAAACAAGCCAGACTATAAAAGTAAGCAAAATAGTAAAAGTAAAAATTTTAGTATTAGCCAACTGTTCCGATGTAACAGGCAATCCTGTTAATCTACGTATAAATCTTAGTTTTAGAAGTGTTTCTGCTACTAAAGAAAGTATAATAATAATCATACTATCTTTAAATGCGATTCCATAAATGACATTTAAAGGTATATTGTTTATCGAATTAGCATTCCAAAAAGGAGGATTTAATGTAAGAATTGGATTAAGTAAAAAACATACATAAAAACTAAGCAATAAAATCCAAACTGTTAAAGCTAAAATCAATCTGACAGGTAATTTTTGAATTTTTTTAAAATAGTTTGTTTCATTTACAAAACCAACAATAATGTACAGACACAAATATATTATTGATGTGGATAGACAAACCCAACCATTATTTGCCCAAATCAAAAACGGGAATAATGCACCGCCTGACAAACCTGAAACAAGTCCATATCGCCATCCAAATGCCATAGAAGTAAGAATGGGCAAAAAAAGAATCCATGAAATATCTATTCGAATTTCACCTAAATTAGCTTCAATCCCATAGGGAGACAATATCAAGGTAAATACTCCTACAAGAATTGATATCAAAAATTTCTTATTTTTCCCAAAAAAACTTATATTATTCATCTTCAAACTTTATTATAATATTATTCAAAAATCAATTTTTTACTTTAACAATGTAAAATAAAAACAGCTCCCCTTTTCTTCCTCGCTTTCAAGCCAGATTTTACCATTTAACATTTCCACATAAGCTTTTGCAATAGAAAGACCAAGTCCGGAACCTTCAAATTGTCTGGTATTAGATACATCAGCCTGCATGAAACTTTCGAAAATTATCTGTTGTTTGATATACGGAATTCCAATACCTGTGTCTTTTACATAAAAACTAATTGAATTATCATCAGAAAAAGTACCAAATTCTATTGAACCTTTATTAGTAAATTTAATTGCATTGCCTATTAATATAAACAATATTGTATATAATTTAGTTCTATCTGTTTTAATAATCTCTATCTTACTAGAATATTCAGATATAAAATTGAATTCTAATCCTTTATTCTCAGTATCAGTTTTAAATCTAATATAAAGCTCTTCCATCAGATGCTTAATATTAGTTTCAGATGTATTTATATGTAACTGTGCAGCTTGAATCTGTGATATTTCCACAATATCATTTATAGTATTTATAAATCTGTTGGCACTTATATTTATATTTCTGATATATTTATCTCTTTCAATGATGCTCAGTTTATCTTCCTGCATCATCGATAGAAAACCGAGTAATCCATTAAAAGGGGTACGTATTTCATGTGAAATATTATTTAAAAATGCTGTTTTAAGTCTATTACTTTCTTCTGCATTATCCTTAGCCAGCATGAGGTCTTCCATTATTTTTTTCTTTTCGGAAATATCCTGAGAACTTGTCCGAAAACCTAATGAATTCCCATCAGAATCTAAAACAGCACGCCAGTAAATTGACAACCAGAATTTTGATCCATCTTTACGTAAACAACGCACTTCTAAACCATCGCCTGAACCACCTTTTAATGCTTCCTGAAATTTTTCTAAAACCAAGGGAATATCCTCAGGAGCAATTACCATAGATAAATAATTGTCAGCGGCCATATACTCGTCTGCTGTGTATCCTGTTAAACTTTCTGAATATGAATTAATCCAGATTAATTTCCCATCCTGATTGAACCAGGCTTCCCAGCTCGCAGCATAATTGGCAATTGCTTTGAATTTTTCTTCACTTTCCCTGAGAATTTCTTGTGATTTCATTCTTTCAGTAATATCACGACAAACTACATAAGTATTTAAATGATTTCCATTGTTATCGTAATTAAACTTTGCATTGTCCTCGCGCCATATATAATGATCTTTCTTAAGTTTAAGCCTGTAGGAGTAAACTAAACCCTCTTTTTTCTCTTCTATAGCTTTGTATATATTATTAAACAATATATCTCTGTCATCTGGATGAATATTAGAATAGATATCTTCTGCAGTTCTGGATAATTCTTCTTCTTCAGAATACCCAATTTGTTTTAAATAAGATGGAGATACATATTGAATCTTCTGATTTGCATCTATTACCATTATCCCATCTGAAGTGTTTTCTGCAATCAGTCGATATTTTCTTTCACTTTCTTCAATTTTTTCTCTGGCAATAGTAAGTTCTGTTATATCTCTTACAATTACCAATACCTGATCCACAGCAGATGGTACAATTCTTGCTTCAAAAAAGTCTGTGTTGTTATTGATTTTTACCGGATAGCGAAAAGTCAGCAGTTCTTTATTTGTTAAAGATTGATTAAAAGCAGCTTTTGCTTTCTCTGCAGTATCGTTAGGAAATAATTCGCTTATATTTTTCCCAATCAGTGTATCACGGGGAATAAAAAGTTTTGTATCATCTTCGGTATAAACTTCCAGATAATTCCCTTTTTGATCAAATACAAATATCAAATCAGGAATAGCCCGAAGAATGGCAGCTTTTTTATTCTTACTTTCAAGCAGGGCTTTTTCTGCTTGTTTTAGTGATGTAATATCAGTTAATGTTGTAACTCTAACATTTCTACCTTTATAATTTATCATTTTACCCTGAAGCAAACAAGGAAATGTTGTTCCATCTTTTCTTAATGCATTGGCTTCATAGGGTTCTTCAAATCCATTGAGCATATTAAGTTTAACTTTTTCTTTGTCTTCATCTGAGATCCATTCTGTGCCAAATTTCCCAACTGCTTCTTCTATAGTATAGCCGAACATTTTTTCTGCAACTTTATTTTGCTCAAGACAAAACCCGTTTTCAGAAATAAAGATGGATTCAAAAGCAGCTTCAGATAATCTTCTGCATTTTTCTCGGCTTTCTTCAAGTTCGTTTACTATCTGCTCGTTTTCAGCAACTTCTGCAATATAAGATGACTTTAAAGAATTAAGTTCAGTTTGCAATTTAATTAATTCAGCTATTAATTCAGCTTTTGTCATATTTTGAAGATCCATTCTTTATTGATAATTAGTTTGTAAGTTATTTAAATTCAATAATATATAATCGAGCGATTTACAATGTAAAATAAAACACACTTCCAATACCTTCTTCACTTTCAAGGTGGATTTTACCACCCAGCATTTCAGCATATGCAATTGCTATTGATAAGCCTAATCCTGAACCTTCAAATCTTCTGGTACTTGATACATCTGCCTGCATAAACCGTTCAAAAACAGATTGCAGTTTATCTGCAGGAATTCCTATCCCTGTATCTTTTACAGAAAATTCAATATTTTCTTCTTTTATATAAAGTCTGAGTTCTACTGAACCAATTTTCGTAAATTTTATAGCATTGCCAATTAATACTGATAACAAAGTGTTTAATTTCAATGCATCTGTGCAAATTTTTTCTTTTTCTTTAGTTAAACTAATATTGATTTTAAATTCCAGGCCTTTTTTCTCAGCTTCACGTTTAAACTGACCCAAAAGTTCATAAGTCAGACTTTTGATATTACAATCAGTAAATTTTGGTTTTAGTTGTCCTGTCTGAATAAGTGAAATTTCTACAATATCATTTATTGTATTCATCAATCGATTAGCATTTTCATTCAAATAGCTTATATAATCATCCCTGTCTGATTTTGAAAGATTATCATTTTGAATTAAGGACAAAAATCCCAGCAGACCATTGAAAGGTGTACGTATTTCATGGGAAATATTATTTAAAAATGCTGTTTTTAAGCGGTCGCTTTCTTCAGCTTTTAATTTGGCTTTTATTAATTCCTGTTCAGCAAGTTTACGTTCAGTAATATTTTCGTGGATTAAAACATATTGCTTAGGGTTTCCATTGCTATCATTTAATGGAAAAACAATCATCTGTATCCAGAGAGGAACATCCGGAAATTCAGATAATAAATCATGCGCATTATAATAAAAATCAGGAAAGTAAACTACTTCTGATTTTTTTACTCTTTCCAGTAAAGCTTCGAATCCTTGTTGTTTTAGATGAAAATCATTAAATACCGAATAATCAAGAGGTGGTCTTGTACCAAATAAACTGATATATGCTGCATTTACCTGAAATGTAAATCCCTGAAGATCTACAATTTGAATTGACATTGGATTTTTAGCAATAATATCCTGTAATATTTTATCCGTTTGTTTGCGTTCATTATTTATCAATAGTTGGGATGTAATAGATGCAACCGTACTAGCGAAAGATTCTTCATCAGCATGCCAGTTTCTCTTTTCCCCTACATGCTCAAGGCAGACGACTCCTTTTAATTCACCTTCAGTATAAATTCCTGCATCCAGCATTGATGTAATCCCTTTAGGAATAAGATAGTTAATAGCAAACTCATTTGTATGTGGATCAATTAATGCATCATCAGCATGTATCCTGCTATCATTATAAATAGCTTCAAAATATCTTGGAAAGTCAGCACAATTGAGAATTACACCCGAACTATGATTTTTAGTTGAATATTCATATTGTGATTTACATTGTAATATAGTTTTATCATCAGAAAACATCCATATACTCACCCGTTCTACATTAATAGCAGCTGCAATTTCTTCCGTTAGTTTTTGAATAGAAGTAAGCAGATCGCCGGATGAAATTACTTCATCCAATGCAATTTTGGCTAGTACATTTCGTTGCTTACTGGCACGTTCCTGACTCTGAAACATTAACATCTCAGCTTTTCTAAGTTCAGTAATATCCCTGACAATTGCCAGAACTTTATCATCAGATGCAGGTACTATACGAGCTTCAAAGGATTCAAGTTTTGTATTTATATTAATAGAATATGAAAATTCAACCAATTCTTTGAATTGACATGCTTTTTTAAATGCTTCTAATGCTTCATCGACAATATCAGGAGGAAATAAGTCAATGATATTTTTTCCGATAAAAGCTTCTTTTGGCATGTATAGTTTAGATTCTTCTTTGTAATATACATCCAGAAAATCCCCATTTTTGCTAAAAACAAACAATAAATCAGGAATAGCCATTAATATGGCTGCTTTTTGGCTTTCGCTTTCCAATAATGCTTCTTCAGCTTGTTTACGTTCTGTAATTTCATTTTCAAGTGATTGATTCTTTTCTATAATCCTTATTGAAATAAATAATATCAAAAGCAATAATAAAACTAAAATACTTGATTCCATAATCTCATATTGCATAAGCTTATTCCATGATTTAGCACTAATATCAAGTCCAAACACGGCAATTGTTTTCTTTGTAGTTTCATCTTTAATTGGAATATAAACGCTTACCCATTCCCCCCACCTATCCGACAAAGGAGTCGTAACTAATTCTTTCCCATCAACAAATGGCTGTAAATCCTGAGTTTTAGCTTCTATATATTCTTGTCCCGGAGGAGAGTAATCTTTTGCATCTTCCGGCTCAGAATCTACAATAAAATAGATTTTTTTATCGCTTTTCTGAGTAAAGATGTATGCAAATCTTGCATTTGGATTTACTCTGATTACTGATTTTAATACATTCTTAATATGCTTATATTGAGGTTTTGCTGTATCGCTTAAATTAACGTCTAATGCCTTAATATTATCATCAGAGAAAGTTGCTTCTATGGATCTGGCAATTTGCAGTACATTTTCTGATTGTTCTTTTTCAATTTTAAACCAGGTATAACGGATGTAGATTATACCTAATATAACAATCAGTGGAAACAATACTTTTGGTAATGTTATTTTTAATAGTTTGTTTTTTTTCTTCATAATAACTGGTTATTGGGTTATTGGGTTATTAAGTTAGGTAATTCATAATTCGTAAATAAAGAATTTGCCATTGTAAAATAAAAACAACTCCCTTTACCTTCTTCACTTTCAGCCCATAATTTACCACCATGAATTTCAACAAATTCCTTACATAGCAGCAAACCAAGCCCAGTACTTAATTCACCTTCAGTACCTTTACGTGCTATATTAACATCCAGTTTGAATAGATTTTCTTTTATAAAGGGTTTCATCCCAATTCCGGAATCTTTTATAGATATTTCAACAAAATTAGCTGAAATTTGATTTGCAGAGACAGATATTTCCCCACCTTTAGGTGTAAATTTTACTGCATTTGATAAGAGATTACGAATAATGGTTTGTATCATATTGCAATCAGCATTAAGCTCTATTTTATCCGGAACAGTACTCATTATCTTAAGTCCTTTTGTTTCAGCAGCGCTTTCTATTGTTCCAATACACTCATTTACAATTGATGACAGATTAAAGAATTCAGGATTAAAAACAAAAATACCTTGCTGCATTTTCGACCATTCCAATAAATTCTCAAGTAAACGGAAAAGATTAGTTGCAGATTTTTCCATACTTATTACAAATTTATGAATTTCTTCCATAGATAAACTTGATAATTCTTCTGCCATTATCTGAGTGAGTCCCAAAAAACTATTGAAAGGACTGCGTAAATCATGTGCAATGATAGAGAAGAATTTATCTTTGGTGGCGTTAAGATTACGGAGTTCAGCTTCAGTCTTTTTTAAAGCTTCTTTTGCCAGTTTCATTTCGGTAATATCCTGGTTTGAACCGCGTGTACTCACAACACGACCTAAAGTATCGCGGATAACACTGACATTTACCATAAGATTTCGAATTTCACCATCGCGTCGTCGAATACAATGTTCCCGTTCAATTTGATTAATTTCACCAGACAGCAAACAACTTATATCATCAGCAACCAGATGTTCTTCTTCTGCTAACAGGAATTCATGTGAATAAACATTTGCCGGCATTTGGTAGCCACCTTCCTTGGCAGCTGTTGTAGCATAGAGATCGTAAAACCTGTCGTTAAATGTAAATATTTTCGTTGCAGCATCCATTTCCCAATAAGCAATATGTGACTGATCCAAGGCCAATGAGAGTCGCTCCTCAATTTCTCTAAGCTTAATTTCAGCCTTTTTTCGTTCGGTGATATCAATATGTTGTACGATAATATGTATCACTTTTCCCTGCATATCAAGTATCGGTGAAATATTTACATCCAGGTCAAGCCTAATTGTCTGACCAAGTTTAATATCTTTGACTCTGGCAGTATCATATGATATTATAAAACGTGCATTGATACCTTTCTCAAAAACATCTTTAACCATTGGCATGAACCCTTGCTCTTCAATAATATTGTCATTGAGAATATTGTATTTACCAACTACTTCATCTTCTTGCAGATGAAGAATATCGCGACATGCCTGATTCATTCTTATCAATAATCCATGTTCATCAGAAATCCAGAGTGAAGTGGGACTATGCTCTATAATGCTATTCATAAAAGTCCGGGAATAATATAGCTCTTCTTCTGCCTTTTTTCGTTTTGTAATATCGCGAATAACTCCGGTAACTTCTATCCTTCCATTAACAGGGTTTAATAAAATGTGTGAATTTGATTCCACCCAGATAATATTTCCATTTTTATGAATATGTGCAACTTCATCAATAAAAAACTCATTGTTTCCATTATGGAAACGTTCAATTCTTTCCGGAATAATATTTAAAAGATTTTCTAAAGACTCAGCAGTTATTGAAAATTCAATTCCTTTTGAAATAATTTCTTCAACTGTATATCCAAGTAAACCTTCAATTGATGGACTTATAAACTTAAATTTACCTGTTTTTACATCCTGCACCCATATTACATCCATAACATTTTCAGTCATTAGACGATAACGACTTTCACTTTCATAAAGCGCATCTTCTACTTGTTTGCGATCTGAAATATCATGAATTATTGAGAAAAGAATTTTTTTATCATTGTAATAAATTGGTGAAGAATGTACTTCTACCGTTCGTAATTCACCATTTGATAGGCGATGTTGAAAAACAAAATAATTCCTGTTTTCATTTAATGCATTTGTACGTTCAATTTTAACTTCTTCAGCCGATAATATATTTATTTCATCGATACATTTTGAACATAATGTTGATTTATTAAATCCATAAAATTTTTCTGCTGCATCATTAGCATCAATAATTAAACCTGATTCAGGTTCTATAAGGAGCATTATTGCATTGTGAAGTTTAAATAAATTCTTAAATCTCAACTCACTCTCTCTGAGAGAATCTTCCATACTTTTGCGTTCTGTAATATTACGGGCAATTCCAAAAATACCTGTTACTATACCTTCGCTATTAGTAATGGGCCCTTTAGTTGATAGAAAGGTAACTACACCATTATTAGTGGTAACAATTTCTTCATAGGTTTTCACTTCTCCACCCTGCATCACGTTATTATCACCTTTCATTATTAAATGAGCCTCTCTCTCAGGAAATATGAAAGTATCATCATTCCCGATAATTTCATCAGGAATTTTACCAACAGATCTGGCAGCAGCATTATTGATAAATAAATATTTTCCCTGATTATCTTTTACATAAATAGCATCTGTTGAACTATCTACGACAGAAGTAAACATTTTAGAAAAATCAGCCAACTTTTTATCAGACTGCTTTCGCTCACTGATATCACGGCTAAAAACAGCAAACCTAAGTATTTTCCCTTCTTTGTTAGTGATAGGATACAAATGGTTTAACATCCAGCGACCGTTGCGTTCATCTTCAAATTTAACATGCTTAGCTGTTAATAATAAATGATCTATAAATGGACGATTATGCTTATAGACCTCTGGAGGGATTATTTTCTCTAAATCCCAACCTATCAATTCTTCTTTGGCCTTCCCCATTCGTTGTATTGCGATATCGTTCAAATTCAGAATAGTATTATCGGCTGATATTAAAATAATAGATTCATCCGTTGCATTAAAAATTGCATTTATATTTGCTTCAGTTTCCTTTAATTCTGCGGTTAACTTTCCGGCTATCCGAAGTGCTTTTATATTTGTATTTATCAAAGAAAAATACAATAAAAATAATAAAATGCTGATTAAAACTCCACTTATAAATACAATGCTGATTTTATTTTGAAAATAAGAAATTTGATTTGCAGGTTGCATAAAAGAAAGTATCCATTTATGTCCATTAAAATCAATTGGCATCATAAGTGTTTGAAATTGCGAATCCTTAATCTTTAATGTATCTTTCAACTGACTATCATACATTAACGAATGAGATAAAATACTATCATCATAAATCTTCAAATGAATTCTTTCTTGTTCAATAAAATCCCAGCGTCCCAATATTCCGTGCATCAGATCAATCATACGATAAGGGCTGTAAACCCATGCCTTAATAGCAGAACGACGTTGTTCAACCGTATTATGCTGCATTCCTTTACGGTAAACTGGAACATACATTAACGTTCCTGCTTGTTTATCTTTTTCTGTTTCCTGAATTAAAATTACTTTGCCCGAAAGCGATGCAACATCATCATCACATGATCGCTGCATTGCTTTTCTTCGTATAGATTCAGAATACATATCATATCCAAATGCCTTTAGATTTCGCCCCGAAAAAGGTTCGAGATAAATAATTGAAGTATATATTTCTCTTTCTTCTGAAGGTTTTATTGTATAATCAGGAAATCCTTGTTTTCTGATATTTTGAACATGCTGTTCTAATTGATTTTTCGGTATTATTATTGAATATCCAACACCTTGTATCCCTGGTAAGTTTTTCTCAATTTGTGAACTTTCAATAAATATTTTCCAGTCTTCGCGACTTACACTATCTGATGCAGAAAGAAAAGCAGCAGTTGTTCTTAATAGCTGAGCATGAGAATGTAAACGAGTAATTACTTTAATTCTGATTTCATTGCATACTGAATTAAATTCTTGCTTTGCATATAATTCATCTTTTTGATGTAAATAAATTGACGCAACTAATGTCAGACTAATCCCGGTAATAAGAATCAGCAATGCTTTCCATATTTTCCTAAAAGAAAAATTGGGAAAATCTCTAAATTTTTGAATCCTTGCTATCATGAGATTATTTTATTGTTTAATTAGCCTGGTATAATTCTATTTAATTGAATTAAAAGCTTCAAAGGTAAATTATTTTAAATCATTATATCATAAATTATTAATTATAAGTTTCATAAGCCTTTAATGTAAAGTAAAATGAACTTCCTTTTCCTTCTTCACTTTCGACCCATAATTTACCACCATTTTTTTCGATAAATTCTTTACATAGCAACAGACCAAGTCCTGAACTTAATTCACCTTCGGTACCTTTTCTGCTTGTGTTAACTTCCAATTTAAAAAGTTCATCCATCATTGCTTTTTTCATTCCAATTCCAGTATCTTTAATAGAGATCTCAACCATATTATCTAAAATTGACTTTGCTGAAATAATAATTTTCCCATCTTTGGGTGTGAACTTTATTGCATTAGAAATAAGATTACGAAATACTGTTTGAAGACTATTAATATCTGCTAAAGCTTCTATATCCTCTGGAATAATACAATCAATTTTAATTCGCTTATAATTAGCTGATTCCATTAAATTTTCTACTATCTCGGAAACAAATGATAACAAATGTATTTTTTCAAAACTGAAAGAAATTAATTGCTGGTTCATTTTTGCCCATTCCAACAGATTTTCAAGTAAACGAAAGAGATTTTGTGCTGATTTTTCCATACTTGATGAAAATTTTTGTATCTCAGCCATTGTCAGATTTGATATTTCTTCTGACATTATTTGAGTGAGTCCTAAAAAGCTAGTGAAAGGGCTGCGCAGGTCATGCGCAATAATTGAGAAAAACTTATCTTTAGTTGCATTGAGTTGTTTAAGAGAATTATTCGCATCATTTAATTGCTTTAAAGTAATTTCCAGTACATGTTTTTCTTTTAATAATTGCCTTTGAAGCTTACTGATTTCCTGATTTAATTGGTGCATTGATGTATTTTGATCGAGCAATTGCAATGCATCTATCCCACCCAAAATTAATAATTTATTTTTTTTACGATAAACCTGGGCCATTATTGAAGAGTTTACAGAGGAATAATCACCAAGTGTTAAAAACCCATCAAAAATTAATGGAATAGAATAATCTATTGATAAAAGTCGTTCAAAATCAGGATTAATCAAGCTTTTGAATGGCTCTCCTTTAAATAAAGCCAGCATAGGAGTATTGGCAAAAAGCAATGTTCCATCATCAGAAAATAATGCGACACAAAATGAATTATTTTTCATCAATGAAACATTAATTTCATCTTTCCAATCCGATAAAAAAGTCAAATCGATATTGTTTTGCATTTCTTTATTTATTTAGAAGTTCAATTTTAGCATAAGTTTTTTCAACCGCTAATATCCAGTTTTCAGGGAAAATATTTTTATTTTTCAACCAATCTTCCAGCGATTTTTTAGCATCAGGAATTCCGTTTCTATCATCACAAATCGAACTTGCTATTAATTTCCCAATATTTGTTTTAGTTTCAAAACAAATATCATCAGTAACTTTAAATTCGTCAAAATAATTTTCAAAGATTGAATTAGATTTATCAAAATCAAATCCTGACATTATAATAGTCCTTTGATTATATATATATTCTCACTAGTGTCCGGTTGTTGATCTAGAGTTTGCTCTGAATCTCTTTATTATAAGG
>JBMOKG010000085.1:0-17611 GCA_049315385.1 Bacteroidales bacterium | reverse complement strand
CTTATAATAAAGAGATTCAGAGCAAACTCTAGATCAACAACCGGACACTAGTGATAAATTATATATTTTTAATTTAGAACTAAAAATTTTGCTGTTTTCTGAAAAAAAATGTAATTTTGCCAAAAAATTAAGCTTACTCTTTATTAAAGAGTTCATTACAATTACAGGCTTGCTTATACTAAGTGTTCATTCTGAACAATAAGGCTAAGAAAGTCTGTTATTTTTTTCAGAAAATAAATATTTATAAATATAAAGAATTTTAGAACTCAATGAAAAAATTAGCGGTAATAGCATTCGGAGGGAATGCACTTTTAAGAGGTGACCAAATTGGAACTATTGATGAACAGGAAGCCAATGTTTTCAACACTTGTACTCAATTGTTGGAATTATTAAAAAAAGATTATGATATCGTTATTGGCCACGGTAACGGACCTCAAGTTGGCAATGTATTATTGCAACATGAAGGTGGTTATAAAATGTTTGGCATTCCAGCTATGCCTATAGATTTTTGTGTTGCAGAAACTCAGGGTTCTATTGGGTATATGATTGAACAACAAATGCGTAATGTTTTAGAAAAAGAAAAGATGGAACGTGATATCATTACAATTATCACTCAGGTTGAAGTTGATAAAAATGACACGGCTTTTCAAAACCCTACAAAACCTGTTGGACCTTATTATACTCAAGAAGAAGCAGATAAATATGCTGCTGAAACCGGTGCTAAGTTCGCTGCAGATCCAAGAGGAAGAGGATTTCGTAAAGTTGTTGCGTCTCCAAAACCAATGAAAATAAACAATATCCATTCGATAAAACAATTAGCCAGAGACGGACAAATCGTCATTACAGTTGGAGGTGGAGGTATTCCTGTTTTCCATGTTGAACCTAACAAATTACAAGGTATAGATGCAGTTATAGATAAAGATCTTGCATCTTCTTTATTAGCAACACAAATTGGTGCTGATGAATTTTATATCTTAACTGATGTACCAAAAGTTTGTATCAATTTCAACAAACCTGAAGAAAAAAGACTTGACAGAATCACAATAGCTGAAGCAAAACAATACTTAGCTGAAGGTCATTTTGCTGAAGGCAGTATGGCACCTAAAGTCAGAGCTGCATTGTACTTTGTTGAAAATGGCGGAAAAGAATGTATCATTACTACTGCAAGTGAATTAGGCAAGAAAGATGGCGGAACTGTAATTTATAATTAGGAATTAGGAATTAATAATTAGGAATCAGGTGATTCAGATTAAAAACCTAAATACCATCAGCCTAATAACAAATAAGTTATAACATCATATTTAAAAAAAATAAAAAATCAATCAAATATAAATAAATAGAAATCATGGCTTTTAATTTAAAAAACAGAAATTTTCTTAAATTATTGGATTTTACTCCTCAGGAGATAAAATTTTTATTAGAACTTGCTGCAAGTTTGAAAACAGCAAAGTACACAGGTACTGAACAACAAAAACTAAAAGGAAAAAACATTGCCCTTATTTTTGAAAAAGATTCTACACGTACACGTTGTGCTTTTGAAGTAGCTGCCTTAGATCAAGGTGCTCATGTTACTTATTTAGGACCTTCAGGTTCCCAAATCGGTAAAAAAGAATCGATGAAAGATACTGCCCGCGTTTTGGGTAGAATGTACGATGGTATCGAATACCGTGGTTACGGTCAAAGTATTGTAGAAGATTTAGGAAAATATGCAGGAGTTCCTGTATGGAATGGTTTAACAACTGAGTTTCACCCTACTCAAATCTTAGCCGACTTTTTAACAATGCAGGAGCATATTGACAAACCATTGAACAAAGTAAGTTTCTGTTATTTAGGTGATGCCAAAAACAATATGGGCAACTCACTGATGGTAGGTGCTGCTAAAATGGGTATGGATTTCCGTGCAGCTGCCCCAAAAGCTTGCTGGCCAACCGAAGAACTGGTAGCTAAATGCCGCGAAATCGCCAAAGAAACCGGTGCAAAAATCACATTAACAGAAGATGTTGCTGAAGCAGTAAAAGGTGTTGACTTTTTATATACAGATGTATGGGTTTCAATGGGGGAACCTGCAGAAGTCTGGCAAGAAAGAATCAAATTACTGAAACCTTACCAGGTGAATATGGATGTTGTGAAAAAAACAGGCAATGCCAATGTTAAATTCTTACACTGCTTACCCGCTTTCCACAACCGCGAAACTACCATGGGCGAAGATATTTTCCAGAAATATGGTTTGGATGGTATGGAAGTTACTGAAGACGTTTTTGAGTCAGTTAACTCAATAGTATTTGACGAAGCAGAAAACCGTTTACATACGATTAAAGCAGTAATGGTAGCAACTTTGGGTGCATAATCATTATCCGTTTTTTCTACATAGAAAAGAGCAAAATTGGGTTAATTCCTATTTTGCTCTTTTTTCATGCTCATTTTTCTTAAAATAACGAAATGATATATGTAGTAGTCCAATTTACAATTTTCTACGAAATACAATTTATTTCTGATTGGCATTATAAAACTAATAATTGACCAAATTTAAAAATCAGTTTGGTAAAAATTGGCAGATCAGATAATTTTAACGAAATCATATGTCTTGATCTTATTTATTCTAATAAAAAAGGAATATTAATTAAAGGATTAAGAGAATAAACCAATGTTCTCTAATCTATTTATATTCAATTTGTTATTAATAATTCAATGAAATAGCTATCGAAACAATAAATCATTTTCTGACTATTCGGCTTAAACTTCAAAAAGATTGTAAGCTTTTGATACATAAAAAAACCTTTATTCAATAGTTGAATAAAGGTTTTAAAATTTAAAGTTTTTGTAATATTCTTTAATTATTGAGATATTATTAATCAATAATTCAATAAAAGTTCAGATTAATCTTTAAGAATATATACGTCAATGATATAAGATTTTGCAACACCACTTATAATAACTGGAGTTTCAACAAATCCAAACAAATCACCTGCAGAATACGTAGAACTTGCATCAATATCTTTCCAGGCAATTAAGTAATATTTCCCATTAGCAGTTGAAGGAAAAGAAGCTGTTGCAGCAGTTGCAGAACCAGAAGAAATTACACCTTTAACTTTGGCAGTATAAAGAGCATTTGAATGTAATTCAACCGATAAACCATTGCAATTAACACTTCCTGTTTCACTGGCTAATTTCCTGATTGATACTGTTATATTTGCAGAAGTTGGTTTAGGAGGAGTTGTAGTTTCTTCTTTTTTACAATTACTAAAAGTGAAAACAGAACCAAAAAGAATCGCTATAAATATTATTTTTTTCATCGTTTTTATATTTAATTATTTAACAATAAATTTATTAACAGATTTAAACTGATTGCCTTCAACAGCAACAAAATAAAATCCATTGCAAAGTTCAGGAACTATTATTGATTCGGTAATAACATCAAATTCTTTATTAATAGTTTTTTTAAGAATTACTCTTGATGATATATCCATAACAGTAACTGTAAGGTCTCCTTTTATAGCATTGTTAATAACTAAAGAAAACTGTCCATTATTTGGATTTGGTGAAATTTTAATTTCGTTTGACTGATTATTTTCCTTGATACCAGTGGTATTAGCTGCAGCACTTGAGGGATAACAATTAATTACAGCTCCCTGGTCTGTTGTAAAATCGCCATTGCCTGAGTTTAGACTATTCAAATAGAAATATGCATTATGACTACCTCCCCATCCCCAGTTGATATGGTAAAATTCAGGATATTGGAAGCCATCCAGAATAAATGAGTGTCCACCTTGAGAACCTGTTCCTCTGTACATTACAGGTCTTCCATCAATTAAATTAGAACGAATTAAAATATGCCAGTTTACATTAGAATAGGAAGCTTTGTTTACATATTGAGTTGTTGTAGAATATTTAAAATGACTAATTAATTCATCAGCTGCAGTTTGAGTAAATGCACTTGATCCACCTGCAGAATAAGACATATTAACTGAAACACCGGCGTGATAAATAATTTTAGCTACTTCATTATTTTCAGCAGTAAGATTAAGAGGCATAGCAGACCAATTATAAGTTTGATTTGCAAAATTTACATTATGAGCAACTATTGAAGTATAAGAATTTGATCCAACACCTTTAGTAGGATATGACCAGAATTTCATTATCTGAGCCATTGCAGTTGCTACACATCCGGTATAAGCATGATTACAATCGCCACCAGCAGCTGTAGGACACAGGGTATTATAATAACATGATTGATCCCAGGTTGTTTTAGTTAACGGACCAACAGTTGTTATATTTGTAGTTGATTTTTGAAAATTAGTCGCAGAATATTTTCCCCAAGCAGCGATAATTTCTTCATCTGCTTTTAAGTTTTTTTCACGAATAGCTGAAATTTCATTTATGTAGTTTTCCATAGTTTCTTCTACTGATTCATTCAAGTTATTTACATTAAAATAATTTTCGAATGAATAAGCAAGAACAGGCATAGTATTGCTTTCAGCAGAAACAATTACAAATCCAGCTTCTGAAACGCAATTAAAAACATAATACACAGGAATTGAATTACGTGAAATAATAATTGCATCACTAAATTTAATACTCTGATATGAAGTATTTTCTTTAACTAAATTAACCCGCTCATAAAATACATTTTTTGCAACCAGTAGAGCAGTACCCGATGTAACGATTTCTGCAAATGACACTTGACAAACAAGAATGAAAGCAGTTAACAGCGAAATAAAATAAGTAAATCTATTTTTCATTATTTAATAATTATTTGATTATTTTTATTTAATTAAATTCTCACAAACATTTGGAAGACCATTTTTTATGGTTTCATTTATCATTTGAATATTCTTCTTTTGAAATTTATGGCAATTATAGAGTTCTCTTAAAGGATCTTTACTGATAATCATATCCATTAACTGTTCTTTTGAAGGTGTAGATTGTAATTTACTATATGCCTCATAAGTATATTTTAAAAAAGCAACATTTTTTGCAATTCCTCTATTGTCAAGCAGATAACCATTTTCAAGACGAGTAGGATAAGCTAATTGACCGTTATAAAAAACGTCTTTCACATCAGGATAAGAAACAATATCAGTTTTTTCATCATTTAAGATTACAGGAACATTACTATAAAAGTCAGCATTCGTTTTATAAATAATAACTGGTGCAATAACTCTTACGACACCTTCAGCTGGACGTAGATTAGAAACAACTCCGGTTTCAACGTTTTTATGACTTTTACATGAAAAAAAAGAAATAAAAATAATTGTTGATAATGAGAAAAAAAATGTTTTGTTTTTCATACTAAAGAAAAGATAATAATATAAAGCAATATTTGAAATGCAAAATTATAAAAAATAAAAAGAATAAATGTTATGGAAATCCTAAATTTATTGCATTTTTCTTCTTTTTAACTCGGATTCAATCAGGTTTAATTCTCTTCCTGTTTGTCCTGCAATGGAGGTATTTTCCTGAGCACGCCTGATTAAATAGGGTAATACTGACTTTACAGGGCCAAAAGGAACATATTTAGCCACTTTATACCCCTCATGAGACAGATTAAAACTAATATGATCACTCATTCCTAAAAGTTGTGCAAAATAAAATTTCTTATCGTTTTTTGAAAAAGAATTTTTATTAATAAGGATAGTTAGTAAGCGGTTACTTTCTTCATTATGACTTCCTGCACAAATAGAAACAATATCAGAATGTGCAATACAAATTTCTAGTGCTTTGTTATAATCTTTATCGGTAAATTCTTTGCTAACATGAATTGGTGATGAATAGCCCAGGCTTAAAGCCCTTTCCCTTTCTTTTTCCATATAAGCTCCTCTAACTAATTTAAATCCTACAAAATAATGCTGAGCCTTCGCTTTTTCAATAGATTTATTTAAAAAGTCTATTCTATCATTTCTATACAATTGTATTGTATTATAAACAATTGCATTTTTATGATTGTATTTTTCCATCATTTGAATAGCAAGCATATCGATAGTATCCTGAATCCAACTTTCTTCTGCATCGATAAAAACAGGTAACTCTGCATGAAATGCTGAATTACAGATAGTGTCAATCCTTTTCTGAACTTTTTTAAATTCATCGCTTTCAGAAATAGTTAATTCTAATTTAGAATTAATTTTTTCCAACAATTGAATTCTGGCTAATCCTGTAACTTTAAAAACTGCAAAAGGAATAAACCTATTTGTTTTTGAGGTTTCAATTACCTCTTTTATTTCATTCATCACATAATCAAAATCAGACTCATTATTATTTCCTTCTGCAGAGAAATCGAGTATTGACCCAATATTGCTTTTTCCTAATTCATTAATTGTATGATTACATTCAGCAATAGTTTCGCCTCCACAAAAATGTTTAAAAATAGTAGGTTTTAAAATCCACTTTATTGGGAATCTGATTAAGAGAGCAAAAGCAAGCATTTTATTACCAAAAGAAACAATCCATTGTTTTTCAATGGCTTTAAACAGCCAATATGCACGTTTAAGTTCTTTTTTCGATTTAGAAGAGAAAGCAATTTCAGTGTTATTAAATTCTTGCATTGAACCAAATTTGTTAATTTTACAAAAATAATTATATTTTTAAGTTTTCACCTTAAAAATATGTTAATTTTGCATTTATATGGACAAAATAACAAAAATCATAGAAAAACCTTATCCTATTTATATCGGAGAAATCAATGCATTTGATTTTGAACAGTTTCAGCAAATAATAAAAGCTTTTTCACAAGTAATAATTATAATAGACGAACACACAAAAATACACTGCTTACCAAGGCTTATAAGTATTCCTTCTTTTAGAACGAATAAAATTATTGAAATAAAAAGTGGTGAAGCAAGTAAAAGTATACAAAAAGCAATAGAAATATGGGAATCTTTTACCGATTTGAATCTAGACCGTAACTCTTTGATTGTAAATCTTGGAGGTGGAGTAATCAGTGATCTGGGTGGTTTTGTTGCTACCGTTTTCAAAAGAGGCTTACATTATATAAACATACCTACCACTTTACTTTCCATGATAGATGCTTCTATAGGTGGTAAAACAGGTGTAAATTATAAAGGTTATAAAAATCAATTAGGAATTTTTGCAGACCCTGAAGTAGTTTTTATCGATCCTTCATTTTTGGAAACACTTCCCAAAAGAGAACTATATGCCGGTTTTGCAGAAATAATAAAATATGCCCTCATAATGGATGCCGTTTTATGGAATATGCTTTTAAATATAAAACCAGAAAACATACTTGAAAATACTGAAATAATAAAAAGAGCTGTATATGTTAAAAGTAATATTGTAAATACTGATCCCTTTGAAAAAGATATACGTAAGATCTTAAATTTCGGTCATACAATTGCTCATGCTATAGAAAGCTTTTCTTTGGCAAATGATGAGAACCCTTTACTACATGGAGAAGCAGTTGCCATTGGATTGATTTGTGAAACCTATATCTCTGTTAAAAAAAATGGGTTAGACGAACAACAGGCTAATAAAATATATAGCTATATCCGCAATTTATTTTCGCCTTACATTATAAATCCATTAAACATTCCAGATATCCTTGAAATTATAAAACAAGATAAAAAGAACAAAAACAAAAAGCTTAATTTCACACTATTGACGGAAATAGGGAAATCTCTAATAAATAATGATTGTGATGAGAGTTTGATAACTGAAAGCATTGCTTTCTATACTAATTTAAATTAAGTGCTGACTACTTTACATTTTAATAAATCAGTTGAAAAATTAAAGGCAAACGTAAGCTTACCTGCCTCTAAAAGTATCACTAACAGAGCTTTAATATTAAAGCAACTTAGCAACGAAAATTTCCTTATTCTAAATCAATCATTAGCTGAAGACAGTGTTTTACTTGAAACGATTTTAAAAAATCTTACATTTACTGATAAGCATTATCAAAAAAATATTTTTGTAAATAATGCAGGTACAGCGATGCGATTTCTAACGGCCTTCCTTTCAATTACAAAAGGGGAATGGATCTTATCAGGTTCCGAAAGAATGAAAGAACGTACTGTTGAAAGTCTGGTGAATGCATTAAGTCAATTAGGTGCAGATATTTCTTATTGTGAGAAAAAAGGTTTTCCTCCAATATTGATTAAAGGAAAAAAAATAAAAGGAGGGAATCTTAGTATTAAAGCAAACACAAGTAGTCAATTTGTAACCGCTTTATTATTAATATCAGGTTTTTTAGAAAAAGGTCTCAGTTTAACTCTTGATGGGCCCATCGTTTCGGAACCATATATAGAAATGACTTTAAAAATACTAAAATATTTCGGAATTGAAAGTTCTGTTTTAGAGAACACTATAAATATTATTAATCAAAATTTTCAATCAAAGGACCTTTTAATTGAATCAGACTGGAGTGCAGCAAGTTATTGGTATGAAATAGCTGCCTTTTCAAAAAATGTCGATTTAAAACTCATTGGACTTACAAATTCTGGCTGGCAAGGTGATGCTATTGTTGCTGAAATTTTTAAAAACTTTGGTGTAAATTCAGAATTTCAAAAAGATGGTGTAAGATTAACAAAAACAAATACTATCGTTAAAGAATTTTCTTTCGATTTTAAAGATTATCCAGATTTAGCACAAACAGTTGCAGTTAGCTGTGCAGGTTTAGGTATAAAAGCAACATTAACAGGACTCGAGAGTCTTACAATAAAAGAATGTAACCGGTTAATGGCACTAGAAACTGAACTTAATAAAATTGGATGTAAAGCAATTAGCAAAAACGAAAATGAATTAATAATTGAACCATCAATCATTAAAGCAAAAAAAATTATTCATACTTACAATGATCATCGCATGGCGATGAGTTTTGCACCATTAGCAATTATTCTGGAAAAGCTTCAATTGGAAAACATAAATGTTGTGAAAAAATCCTATCCTGGATTTTGGAATGATTTGCAAAAAATAGGTTTCAGCTTTGAATAAATATAAATCATCTTTAATAACAGATTTCTTAAATTGAATATATATATTCCAAGAATTTAGCAAATAATACTTTATTTCAAGTTCTAATTTATCAAAATCCCTCTGTATCAATAAAAAAAATTTATTCTTATTACCTCTTTGTTCATAATAAAAACACTTTATTGATATTCCTTATTGAAAATATTGATATATATCTGTTTTATTTTGAAGATTTAATTTAATTTGTATTTTTACAACTCATTATATTAAACATTTTATTAGTTCCAACTGTTTTCTAATTAATACTCATTTCTTAATTTTATAATATGGCAGAAACATATCATGCTGAAGAAAACTCAACAATAAAAGTAGATATTTCAGAAGGAATTGCTTTTCTTACAATTTCGAGGCCGGAAGCTCTAAATGCATTAAATTCATTAGTATTTTTCGAGATAGACAGATATTTAAGTTTAATTGAAAACCTACCTGAAGTAAAAGTACTAATTATAACAGGTGAAGGAAAATCATTTGTAGCTGGTGCTGATATTGCTGAAATGTCAAATATGAATAAGGTGCAAGGATTAGAATTTTCAATGAAAGGTCAAAAAGTTTTCAGACATCTGGAAACATTAAGGATACCTGTTATAGCTGCTATAAATGGGTTTGCTTTGGGTGGTGGCTGCGAATTGGCAATGTCTTGTGATTTTCGGATTGCAAGTAATAAAGCTAAATTTGGACAGCCAGAAGTAAATCTTGGATTAATCCCCGGTTACGCCGGTACTCAAAGACTTTCAAGACTTGCAGGTATGGGAAATGCATTGCATCTGCTGATGACTGCTGATATAATTTCTGCTGATGAAGCATTAAGAATTGGTTTAGTTCAAAAAGTTGTAGAAGCAGAGGATTTAATGAATGTTGTAGTTGAGATTGCTCAAAAAATTGCTTTAAAAGGTAAAAAAGCAATTGAAAATGTAAAATATGTAACAAGAAATGGATATAATTTACCATTTGATTCAGGTTGCGAATTAGAAGCCAATTATTTTGGCAATTCATTTGGGAATGGAGAATCAGGAGAAGGAATGAAAGCATTTCTTGAAAAAAGGAAACCAAATTGGTAGAAATCATTAGTCTTAAAATAAATAAACAATTAAAATAGTATCAAAATGAATTATGAAGAAAGATTAGAAAATGTTTCGGTTTTAGGTGCTGCCGGAAAAATGGGAAGTGGAATATTACTGCTTACTGTTCTTGAAATGGCTGAGATTAGTATGAAACCTGAAAACATAGGAAAACATTTTGTTTTAAATGCAGTGGATGTATCAAGTGAAGCACTTTCAGGATTGATGAAATATATTAAGGTTCAGGTTTCAAAAGCTGCTGAAAAAAAAGTAGTTCAACTTCGAAAAATATATGAAAACAGGGCTGATTTAATTGAGAACATTGAAATTATCAATCAATATATCGATGATGTTATGCACATTATCCGCCCTTCCATTCACATTGAAGTAACATATCATTCAACTTTAATATTTGAAGCGATAAAAGAAGATCCCGCACTAAAAGCAAAAATATTTTCACAAATAGATACAAATAACAATCGTCAACCTTGGTTTTTCACCAATACATCCTCAATTCCTATTAGTGAATTAGATAAAAATGCAGGATTGAAAGGTCGTGTTTTAGGTGTCCATTTTTACAATCCTCCTGCTGTTCAGAAATTGGTAGAAATTATAAAAGCTGAAAATACACTAACTGAATTAAATGAATTTGCTGTTCAGTTCGCTAAAAATTTAAGAAAAACGGTAGTACCTTCTCATGATTTTGCCGGATTTATTGGTAATGGTCATTTTATGCGAGATGCATTGCATGGAATATCAGAAGCTGAAAATTTAAATAAAAATTATTCTTTTGCTGAATCAGTTTACATGATTAACAAAGTGAGTCAGGATTTTTTAATACGCCCGATGGGTATTTTTCAACTAATTGATTATGTTGGCATTGATGTTTGCAGCTATATTATGAGTGTAATGAATCCTTACTTACCGAATGAGGATTTACATAGCAATTTATTAGATAAAATGCTTGAAATTGGTGTTAAAGGCGGTCAAAATTCAGATGGTTCTCAAAAAGATGGCTTCCTTAAATATGAGAAAGGAAAAACCGTTGCAATTTTTGACATCAATTCAAAATCGTATATTAATATTGATTCATTACAAATAAGTTGTGACAGAAATTTAGGTGAATTGCCTGCTAATATTAAACCATGGAAAGCTGTTGTTGGTAAACCAATGGATGAATTTTACAAATCCTATTTTACAGAATTAAAAGGAATGAAAACAATGGGAGCTGAAATTGCCACTAAATATTTTATCCAATCAAAAGCAATTTCAGAGAAACTTGTAGCTGATAAAGTTGCATTTACAAATGAAGATGTAAATACAGTATTAAAGACTGGATTCTTTCATGCTTATGGTCCAATCAATGATTTTATGAATTAAAAAAGGAAGAAAAATATTATGCAGAAATTAAGAAAAAAAATATATATGGTTGCCGGTTATAACACTGTTTCTATGGGAACCGGAAGAAAAGAGTTTAATCCTAAAAAAGAACGTCCTGGTTTGGAAGAATACATGAAAGAAGCAGGACAAGCTGTTTTACAAAAAATTGGTGGAGCTCAGAATGTAGATGAAGCTGTAATTGGTAATTTTATTGCTTCCCGATTTAACCGTCAAGCTAATATGGGTGCTTTTTTCCCATTTATTGATGAAGGATTAAGACACAAACCTGCTATTAGAGTTGAAGGAGCATGTGCTACCGGAGCTTTAGCCCTGGTAACAGGGATGAGATCAATCCTTGCTGAAACAGCCGATGTTGTATTGGTAATGGGTGTTGAAGTTCAAAATACAGTAAAAGCAATTTACTGTGCTGATTTTCTGGCAGCAGCTGGTTGGGCTAAAGAAAGAAAAGACGGACATGCATACTTTTTTCCTGGGAAATTTAGTGATAGAGCAAAAGTATATTATGAAAAATTCGGCAAAGAAAAAACGAGACAAGCAATGGCAAAATGGTTTGTAAATGCTGTAGAAAATGCACGTCTTTGCCCGACTGCCCAAGAATTTCATAATACGACTAAAGATTTATCAGCATTAGGAATGATAGAACCAAATCCAAGAGGTTTTGTGGATAGCTTGAATGTATTTGACTGTTCAAAAGTATCGGATGGTGCTTCTGCAATTGCAATTGTTTCTGAAGAAGGCTTAAAAAGATGTGGAATACCAAAAAATCAGGCTATTGAAGTAATAGGATTCGGACAAGCTGAAGAAGATATAACAAAAGCACCGGATGATTTCACTGTTTTGTCAACAACAAAAGCAGCCGTTCAAAAAGCTTTTGATCATGCAGGGATTACAAAGGAACAACTGGCAACTGTTGAATGTCATGATTGTTTTACAATTGCCGGAATTATGGCAACAGAAGCAATTGGTTTTGCTGAACACGGAAAAGGTCCTGATTTTGTGCTTGAAGGACATACTTCAAGAAATGGAAAAATCCCTTTCAATACAACCGGAGGATTAATTGGTTGGGGACACCCAACCGGAGCAACCGGGGTACATCAGGCAATTACGATTTGGGAACAACTGACAGGTAATGCCGGCGATTCTCAGATTAATATCGATTCTCAAAGGCCCTATGGTTTAACAATAAATATGGGTGGTGATGATAAAAGCCTGGTTTCAATCGTTTATAAAAGAGCAGAATAATTATTGATTTTTTCTGAAAATGAACCGAATTTGTGATTTATTCAACATTCAATATCCTATTATACAAGGAGGTATGATTTGGTGTAGCGGGTGGAAGTTAGCTTCAGCTGTAAGTAATGCTGGTGGATTAGGATTAATTGGTTCAGGTTCAATGAAACCAGAGGTTTTACTTGAACATATCAGAAAATGCAAATCTGCAACAAATAAAGCTTTTGGGGTAAATATACCATTGCTTTATCATGGAAATGAGGATGTATTTAAAATGATAATTGATGAAGGTGTAAAAATTGTTTTTACATCAGCTGGGAATCCAGCAAAATGGACATCCTATCTTAAAGAAAGAGGAATTAAAGTAGTTCATGTTATTGCAAATATTAAATCAGCTGTTAAATGTGAAGAAGCAGGAGTTGACGCTATTGTTGCCGAAGGATTTGAAGCAGGAGGTC
This sequence comes from Bacteroidales bacterium, assembly GCA_049315385.1. GTDB lineage: Bacteria > Bacteroidota > Bacteroidia > Bacteroidales > JACABE01 > JACABE01. Next base: position 4,482 of record JBMOKG010000085.1, on the reverse strand, counting down.
ATAACGGTAGAGAAGAAACAACCACTCTGGTATTAATTCCAATGATCAAAGAAAAGATTAAAATTCCATTAATTGCAGCCGGAGGAATTGCAAATGGCAGAGGAATGCTCGCAGCATTATCTTTAGGAGCAGAAGGAGTTCAGATTGGAAGTCGTTTTGTTGCAACTTATGAATCTTCAGCTCATGATAATTTTAAAAATAAGATTATCGAAACCGGAGATGGTGGAACAATGCTTTCGATGAAAAGACTCATGCCAGTCCGTTTGATAAAAAATAAATTTTATCATGAAGTTGAAACCCTGGGGAATTCTGCAGCTACCGAAGAACAAATAGCAGTTCTACTTGGAAAGGGTCGTTCAAAAAAAGGGATGTTTGAAGGTGATTTAAATGACGGAGAACTTGAAATTGGTCAGATTGCTAGTATTATTAATGAAATAAAACCTGCAGCTAAAGTTATAGATGAAATAATTAAGGAGTTTTATATAGCAAGAAATGAACTAACAAATATTAATTTTTAATGCAAACTGAAATAAACGGACACATTATCAATTATAAGTTACTCAACAAGCAATTTTTTGATAACGAAAATCCAGTTCTTGTATTTTTGCATGAAGGGTTAGGAAGTATTGCTCAATGGAAATTAATTCCTCAAAAAATCAGTGATGCTCTAAATCTTGCCGGGATTATTTATGATAGAATTGGATATGGTTTATCTTCAGAACGAAAAAAAGTTTTAAATACAGATTATCTGCATGATGAAGCTTTAATTTATTTACCTGAGTTACTCATAAATCTTAACATTCATCAAAAAGTTATATTAATTGGTCATAGTGATGGTGCGACGATTTCGCTTTTATTTGCTTCGTTTTTCCCCGATAAAACTGCCGGAGTTATTTCTGAAGCAGCTCATGTAATCATTGAAGATTTAACAGTCAACGGAATTAATAATCTTAAAACAGCTTTTTCGAAAAATCCGGCTTTAATGAAAAGTCTTCAGAAATATCATGGAGAAAAAACTGAAAAACTATTTAATGAATGGATTGCCTTATGGTTGACAAATGAAATTAAAACATGGAATATCGAAATTGAATTAAGAAATGTTCAAACAAATATACTTGCCATTCAAGGAGATAAAGATGAATTCGGAAGTTATAAGCAATTAGAAACAATAAAAAATCTTGTCAATTCAGATGTTGAAATACAGTTCATTCCCAATTGTGGTCATATTCCACATTTTGAAAAAGAGACTGAAGTTTTAAAAAGAATAATTGGTTTTGTAAATAAAGTTTACATTAAAAAAACTTAAAAAAACCCCGAGCATTTCAAGGTCTAACATATAAGAAATAACAAACAATTATAAACAATTAATATTATGGATTTTAAATTTACAGAAGAACAATTAATGATTCAGCAAGCTGCAAAAGATTTTGCTGAACGAGAACTATTGGTAGATGTTATTGAAAGAGATGAAAAATCAGAATTTTCAAAAGCACACATGGCCAAATTAGCCGAACTTGGATTTTTAGGAATGATGACAGATCCTAAATATGATGGTGGAGGTATGGATACAATTTCATATGTATTAGCGATGGAAGAAATATCAAAAATTGATGCTTCTGTTTCAGTAGTTATGTCCGTTTGCAATTCATTGGTTAATTGGGGACTGGAAAACTATGCCAATGAAGCTCAAAAAGAGAAGTACCTTAAGCCATTGGCAAGAGGTGAAAAAATTGGAGCATTTCTATTATCTGAACCAGAAGCAGGATCTGATGCTACTTCACAAAGAACTACTGCTGAGGATAAAGGCGATTATTATTTATTAAACGGAACCAAAAATTGGATTACCAATGCCAATTCAGCTTCAACTTATTTAGTAATTGCACAAACATACCCAGATAAAAAACATAAAGGGATTAATGCTTTAATTGTTGAAAAAGATTCTCCTGGAATTACATTGGGACCACATGAAAACAAAATGGGTATGCGTGGATCAGATACTCATTCTGTGATGTTTAATGATGTTAAAGTACCTAAAGAAAATCGAATTGGTGAAGATGGTTTTGGGTTTACCTTTGCTATGAAAACACTTGATGGTGGCAGAATTGGAATAGCTTCACAAGCATTGGGAATTGCTTCAGGTGCGTTTGAACGCGCATTAAAATATTCAAGGGAAAGAAAAGCTTTTGGTACTGAAATTTTCAACCATCAGTCTGTTGCATTTAAATTGTCTGACATGGCAGTTAAAATTGAAAATGGACGTAATCTTTGCTTAAAAGCAGCCTGGTTGAAAGATCAGCACTTACCATACGGTACAGCAAGTGCTATGGCAAAGCAATATTGTGCTGATATGGCTATGGAAGTTACAACCGAAGCTGTTCAGATTCACGGTGGTTATGGCTATGTAAAAGAATACCATGTAGAAAGATTGATGCGTGAAGCCAAACTAACTCAAATATATGAAGGTACTTCTGAAGTACAAAAGATAATTATTTCAAGAAGTTTATTGAAATAGAAAGGCTGATGACAGAAGACCAAATTCATTGGAATTGCTTTGGCCTTTTATCATTTAACTATAAACTTATTTATTAATTCATCTGAAGATTAAATCTAAGAAAAATAAGTAATATTCTTATTTTCCAGTTTCATCTTCAGAATTAAAACTAGAAAAAAAATGAAAATATTAGTTTGTATAAATAATGTTCCTGACACTACTACTAAAATAAAATTTGCAAACAATACAAGTTTTGATACAGCAGGAGTACAATGGATTATTAATCCCTGGGATGAACTGGCATTAACCAGAGCTATAGAAATCAAAGAAGCGCAACCTTCAATAATTGAAAACATTACTGTAATAAATGTGGGACTTGCTGAATCCGAATCTACGATTAGAAAAGCGTTGGCAATTGGAGCTGATAATGGTGTTCGTATAAATTATGATGCAAAAGATTCATATACTGTTGCTTTCCAACTTTCAGAATATATAAGAAAAGAAAACTACGATATCATTTTATGTGGTATAGAATCGAGCGATTATAACGGAGCCAATGTCGGTGGTATGTTAAGTGAATTTTTAGATTTGCCTTCTGTTTCATCGGTTTCTTATCTGGATATTAATGATGGGAAAGTAATTTTAAAACGTGAAATTGATGGTGGACAGGAAAGTATTGCAATTCAGACACCATTTGTAGGTATCGTACAGAAAGGTATTGCAATTGAACCTAAAATCCCTTCAATGCGTGGAATTATGACTGCCAGAACTAAGCAATTACAAGTTATTGATGCTTTTGCAGTAGATATGCTTATTGAATTTACTGAATTTGAACTACCAAAACCTAAAGCTGCCTGTAAAAAAATTGATCCTGAAAATGTAAGAGAATTAATACAATTATTACACAATGAAGCTAAAGTAATTTAATTAATAAATATCGCCTGATTTAATTATGTACTATAAGTAAGTAATTAGGCCTTTAAAAAATAAAAATATGTCAGTATTAATATATACAGAAAACTGGGATGGTAGATTCAAAAAACTATCCTTTGAGTTGGTTTCTTATGCAAAAGAAATTGCAAAAAAACTAAACACTAATTTAGTTGCTTTATCTATAGGAAATGTAGAAGAAAGCGAACTTAAAAAACTAAGCATTTATGGTGCAAACAAAATCGTAACGATTAACAATACCAAATTGAATGCATTAGATAACCAGGTTTTTACTTCACTTATTGCAGAAGTTATTTCAAAAGAGAATTCAAATGTTATTGTTTTTGCCCATAATAATTCAGGAAAAGCTATTGCACCACGTCTATCAGTAAAATTAAAAGCTGGTTTGGTAACGGCAGTGGTTACTTCTCCACTTTCAACAGATCCTTTTATTGTTCACAAAAAAGTTTTTACATCCAAAGCATTTGCAAAAGTTCTTATAAAAAGTCCTGTCAAAATTCTTACTTTAATGCAAAATGCATTTGGTGTTTGTGAATCAAATGAAGAATTTAGTCATGAGCAATTTGTTCCGGTATTTAATACGGATCAAATTAAAACTGAAGTCATTGATGTTAAAAAACTTAGTGGTAAAATTCTATTAAGCGATGCTGATATTGTAATTTCAGGAGGAAGAGGTATGAAAGGACCTGAAAACTGGGGGCCTATAGAAGAACTTGCAACACTCTTAGGAGCAGGAACTGCTTGTTCACGACCAGTTTCCGACGAACACTGGAGAACACATGAAGAACATGTTGGTCAAACAGGAAAAGTTATATCGCCTACCCTTTATATTGCCTGTGGAATTTCAGGAGCTATTCAGCATCTTGGTGGTATCAGCAGTTCAAAATGCATAGTGGCAATCAATAAAGATCCAGATGCTCCTATTTTTGAAGCAGCTGATTATGGCATTGTTGGTGATGTTTTAAAAGTCTTACCAGAAATGATTGAAGCAGTAAAAGAGCTAAAAGCAATGAATTAAATTTTTGTTTTGCTTATTAAAA
>JBMOKG010000186.1:0-3975 GCA_049315385.1 Bacteroidales bacterium | reverse complement strand
TAATGCTTGAGGCGGCAATAAACCCTGATTCAACAAACCATTCAGCACTTCTTCCAGCAAATAAGGTTCCGTGATGATTCAAATCTTCACTTTTTACTAATCGATAAGTTGTAAAAGGTTTAATTTCTTTTTTCTGTATCATTGTATTTTTTTTCTTGCAAAATTACTGTTATTTATCAAAATTTTTGAAAAGAAATATCAATAACAGAAAAAATAATCTAATAAATTGCCAACAAGAAGTGAAAAAAAACAAAATAAAGAATATTCAAATTAACATTCTTCTTTGTGGAAATTTTGTATGAATTAATTTGCGGAGAGGGTGGGATTCGAACCCACGATACGCTTTTGGCGTATACACACTTTCCAGGCGTGCGCCTTCGACCACTCGGCCACCTATCCTTTCATCTTAAAATAATGAATAGATTTCTCCTTTCATATATTTTAATCGTTACAAATCCTTATATATTCAATAAATAATATATAATTTATTGGTCGGCTAAATTACAATAAAAAATACAAAATATGTTTCCTTTTTTAGTGTAATTTCTCTTTATTTATTGTACAGCCTTATTTTTAATTCGTTAACTCACCTCTCAATGAAATTTGTAAATATTTTTTTATTTCATCTTTTGATAAATTCCTACCAAGTAAAAACATTAATTTTGCTATCGCTGATTCTGTTGTAATATCGTAACCTCCTATTACTCCAATTCTTCCCAAATCAACACTGGTTTCGTATTTTCCAATTTCAACACTTCCAGATTTGCATTGTGTAACATTTAATATAACAATGTCATTTTTTATGGCATCTTCTAGTGCTTTGATGAACCATTTATTTGTGGGTGCGTTGCCTGAACCATAAGTTTCCATAACAACAGCTTTTAAACCATGAATAGAAAGTATACTTTTTACAACATTTTCTGAAATGCCTGGAAATAATTTTAATATTGCAACATTTTGATCTAAAGTATAATGAACTTTTAGTTTTTTGAAATTAGGTTTCAAAATCAAATGATTTTTATATTTAATATGAACTCCAACCTTTGCTAAGGTAGGGTAATTTCCTGAAACGAAAGCTTCAAAATTTTCCGCATTAAATTTATTAGTACGATTACCTCTAAATAATTTATTCTCAAAACAAATACATACTTCAGGAACGATAGGTGTATCTTCAATTTTAGCAGCTGCTATTTCAATAGAATTGATTATATTATCACGTCCATCAGTTCTAACCACGCCTAAAGGTATTTGAGATCCAGTTAAAATGACTGGTTTGTTTAAATTCTCTAACATGAAACTCAGAACAGAAGCCGTAAAGGACATGGTATCTGTACCATGCAAAACTACAAAACCATCATAACTTTCATAATTTTCTTCAATTACACCTGCTAATTTTATCCAAAAATCGGGATTCATATTTGAAGAATCTATCAAAGGTTCAAAGCTATAAGAATCAATTTTGTAATTAAAGTTTTTCAAAACAGGAATTGATTGGTACAACAAATTCATATTTATTGGATGTAAAGCTCCTGTAACTGGATCTTTTATCATGCCAATAGTACCACCAGTATAAATTACCAAAATGGATGTTTTGCCTTCCATGTAATTGATTTAAAGAATTAAAAATTAATAGTGATTATGATTTCTTTTATATTATTCAACTGTTTTAAAATTAAAGAGATCTAATGCATTTTTTGTAGTAATTCTTGCTACTTCTTCAATAGAAATTTCTTTAGATTCTGCTATTTTTTGAGCAATTAAAGTCAAATATGAACTTTCATTTCTCAAACCTCGATGAGGAGAGGGCGTTAAATATGGTGCATCTGATTCGAGAATGATATTTTCTAAACTAATATGATCAATTACTTTATCTAAACCTGAATTTTTAAAAGTTACAACCCCTCCAATTCCTAAAAGAAAGCCCATCTCGATAATATCAATGGCTTGTTGATAAGTGCCTCCAAAACAATGGAAAACACCTCTTAAATTATCATCCTTTACTTCTTGTACAATGTCAATGGCTTCTTCAAAAGAGCTTCGGGTGTGAATGGCAATTGGTAAATTAAATTCTTTTGCTAATTCTAATTGATAACGAAGAACAAACTCTTGTTCTTTATGAAAAGATTTATCCCAATGCAAATCAATACCAATTTCTCCAATTCCATAGTACTTGTTGGTTAGCAATTCCTGTCTCATGATGAGGAGCTCCTGCATATAATTTCCTTTAACAGAAGTAGGATGAAGACCAATCATTGGAAACATTCGTTCAGGGTAAAGCTTGCATAGTGTATTCATTTTGTTGATAGTAGAACTGTCAATGTTGGGGAGTAAAAAATATTCAACATTATTCTGTAAAGCCCTATTTACAACTTCTTGAATATCATCTTTGTAATCGTCAAGATAAAGATGTGTATGTGTGTCTATTAGTACCATGATGCAAAAATAGATTAATTTTTATTCTAATTATTTATAATTTTGTAAAAAAAATAAAATTTTGAAGATTTTAATTCTCAGATTTAGTTCAATTGGTGATATTATACTTACAACCCCAATTGTTAGATGTCTTAAGATACAGTTACCCAATGCTGAAATTCATTATCTTACAAAAAGTGCATTTTCAAGCTTGCTGACAAATAACTTATATATCGATAAGGTTTATAGTTATGATAAAAATCTAAATGAAATTATTCATATTCTACGGAACGAGAAGTTTGATTATATTATTGATTTACATAATAATTTAAGAACTGCTATAGTAAAATTCCGATTGTTAAAACTAAGTTTTACTTTTGATAAACTCAATTTTAAAAAATGGCTTATAGTAAATTTGAAAATTAATTTACTTCCAGCTATTCATGTTGTTGATAGATATTTTAAAACTGTTGAAGAATTAAATGTTACCAATGATAATCAAGGTATTGATTTTTTTATTTCAGAAGATGAGCTAGTGAATATTAATTTATTACCTGTTAATTTTCATAATGGATTTGTTACATTGGTAATAGGTGGGAGGCATGCTACTAAGCAATTACCTGATAATATGCTGATAGATCTTTGCAAAAAAACCGAAATTCCTATCGTTTTATTAGGCGGGAAAGAAGATCGTGAAAGGGCTGAAAATATCAGAAAATCTGCTGAAAATCATAATGTTTTTAATGCTTGTGGTATTTTTAGCATTCAACAGTCAGCATCTATTATTGAACAATCGTTAAAAGTTATAACACCTGATACAGGCTTAATGCACATTGCCTCAGCATTTAAAAAAGAAATTATTTCAGTTTGGGGTAATACAATTCCTGAATTTGGTATGTATCCTTATTTGCCAGAAAAAGAAAAGTATAAATCAGAAATACTGCAAGTTATTGGATTAAAATGTCGTCCTTGTAGTAAAATTGGATTCAAAAAATGTCCTAAAAAGCATTTTAATTGTATGAATAAAATAGATACCAATCAACTACTAAAACATTTACAATATGACTAAAAACGCTGAAGCTTTTGAACGCTTAATTGAAATAATGGACACTTTAAGAGCCAATTGCCCATGGGATAAAAAACAAACTTTCGAAAGTTTACGATATTTAACCATTGAAGAAATGTATGAATTATCGGATGCAATTATGGATAATGATTTGGATGAAATTCGCAAAGAACTGGGTGATTTGATGTTGCATATTGTTTTTTATGCAAAAATTGGACAGGAAAAAGGATCTTTTGATATAAAAGATGTCTTAAATGGAATTTCTGATAAATTAATTAACCGTCATCCTCATATTTATGGAGATGTAAAAGTTAATAATGCAGAAGATGTGAAAAATAATTGGGAAAAAATCAAACTTGCTGAAGGGCGAAAGTCTGTATTAGAAGGTGTTCCCAATGCACTTCCAGCTATGGTAAAAGCATATAGAATTCAAGAAAAAGTAAGAGGTGTTGGTTTTGATTGGGAAGAAACGCATCAGGTTTGGGATAAAGTAATGG
>JBMOKG010000185.1:0-3988 GCA_049315385.1 Bacteroidales bacterium | reverse complement strand
CTTCTGATTCTTCAAATATTATTCATTATATCCATACAGGAATTGAAACTACTACTGCCAATCGTTTTCATGTGAAAGTTATACCTAATCCTTTTACTGCCAAAACCAATATTAAATATTATCTAACGGAAGCTTCTCAGGTATCATTGATAATTATGGATATTACAGGAAAAGAAATACAAAAAACTGTTTGCGAAAAACAAGCCAAAGGTGAGCAAAATATTATGTTTACAGCCGAAGGCTACCCATCGGGTTTGTATTTTTACAAACTGACCATCAACGATAGTAGTACAGTTGGCAAACTTTTACTCAACAATTAATCTTATCAAAGGCTATTACTTTCAACTTTATTTATAGATTTAAAATACGTATCAAATATTTATATACACAACCACCCAACGATGAAAAAACTTCTATTATTAATATCTATTGTGTTTTACACTATTTCTATAAGTGCACAATCGGTTACTTTTAGTTATGACAGCACTGTTTATATTCCTAATGGTCCTGCTTGTCCTCCGGGTTTTTACAGTACAAATTTAGTCGTAAATTACTTTCCATCAAATGCAGTTGTTTCATCCGCTACAGATATTAAGTCTATTTGTCTTAACATTGAGCATAGTTCTCCAGGTGATTTAGGTATTAAGTTAATTTGCCCTAATGGACAAAATGTAGTTATTGACCCTAATATGCATTCTGGTACAAATGTATTAGGCGTGCCAAATGATACAGATGGAGTTGTGGCATGTGATCCATTAATAAACCCACAAGGAATTGGTTGGAATTATTGCTGGTCAGAGGTTTATCCAAATAACAATTTCACTTTAACCCAATTAGGTTCGAGTACTGGGATAGGTACAATAATGATAGGTAATAAACGAACAATTGATTCAACAAATCAAATAGCTCATACAAATTATTTATTATCCTCAAATCCTTTTTCCTTGTTAGTTGGTTGCCCGATTAATGGTAGTTGGAATATGCTGATTAAGGATGATTATGGTACAGATAATGGTTATGTTTTTCATTGGAGTATTGAATTTTCAGCTACAGTTCCTCCAACACCTGTAATTTCATTAATTGGTGATACGCTGTTTTCTGATGCTCCTTTGGGTAATCAGTGGTACGATATGGCTACAGGTGCCATTGCCGGAGCTTCGACAGCTAAATATCATCCCTTGCAAACAGGTGATTATTTCACTATGGTTACTATAAATGGATTAATTTCAGATTCCTCAAATATTATTCATTATTCTAATACTCCTCCAACACCTATAATAACATTAATTGGCGATACATTGTTTTCTGATGCTCCTTTGGGTAATCATTGGTATGATTTGGCTACAGGTGCTATTGCCGGAGCTACGGCATCTTCTTATCATCCCTTGCAAACGGGTGATTATTTCACAATGGTTAGTTTAAACGGACAAACTTCTGATTCTTCAAATATTATTCATTATATCCATACAGGAATTGAAACTACTACCGCAAATCGTTTTCATGTGAAAGTTATACCTAATCCTTTTACATCCAAAACCAATATTAAATATTATCTAACGGAAGCTTCGCAGGTATCTTTAATTATTATGGATATTACAGGAAAAGAAATGCAAAAGCCTGTGAACGGAAAACAAGCCAAGGGTGAGCAAAATATTATGTTTACAGCCGAAGGCTACCCTTCAGGTTTGTATTTTTATAAACTGACCATCAACGATAGCATTACGGTTGGCAAACTATTGTTCAACAATTAATCTTCACCTGTTTTCTTTTTGTGTTTGCGGAGCAGTTGCATTTTAAAAAATATTTCTACTTTGTGCGTATCGGGGGCATAGTGTTCGCATAAGCTTAACAAATTGCGGTAAAGCATCAGTCCCATTTCGTTATGGCTTAATCGGAGTTCGCTCGAAATCATGGTGCTGTTAGTTGTTTTCTCTCCTTTGCCCGATAATATTTTGCGAAATTCAACATTAAACGCTTTTACTTCTTCGTAAATGGCTTGCATATCGGGACGTTTGCCCAACTGCATTTCAAAGGCTTGTAGTTTTGATTTCATTTGTTCCTGCGTGCCTTTGTATAAATGTCGTTTGCCAGAAGGAAATATAGTAACGTATTCGGGACTGCCTTCTTCAATAAAGTTGAGTATTTTTACCTCCCATTGCCTTATTTTTTTAGGAATTGTTTTGTACATTTGATTATAAGCCGTCACGCTGCCAATAGATACACCTCGCAAACTTATACTGTTGCCATATATTGTGCTGTAGTTTTCAAAAACAGGCATGGTACGATTGTATAAATTCATGATTACAGCATCATCGCTTGCAGTTTTAAGTACAATTGTATGATCTAATGCCAAAGCAAACATTTTTTTAAAGTTCGTTTGACTGTTACTTATAAAAGGGTTGATAAAGAAGTGATACATTTTTTTCATACGTTCTCGTTTTGATGAAGATACAAAGATATAAAAATAATTAATATCAAAATACATGTATTTACATATATTGGAATAGAAATATAACTAAAGACAGCTGTATTTACTAATATGGAAATAGAAATATAATTAAAGACATACGTATTTACTAATGTGGAAATAGCAAAATAGATAAAGACAGACGTATTTACTAATATAGAAACAGAAATATAGCTAAATACATAAGTATTTAGTAATATGGAAATAACAATATAGTTAAAGACATACGTCTTTAATAATATGGAAACAGCAATATACATAAAGACACGTGTATTTACTAATATGGAAATAGAAATATAATTAAAGACACGTATTTAAGCTATGTTAGTGTTCCTATACCTAGCTTCTGCATGCAATTAAGATAGGTTTGAGTTTGTATATAAGCTTTAGATGCGTGTTTTAGATAGCATCGCAGTTGTGTAGCATTCTTAATTACACAATTAAGCAATGTTTCTTATCCCGATACTGATAAAATGACGCAAACAAAGCCAGTGCGGAAAGTGGGAGGGAGGTAAACAAACAAATTTACCGATGCTACCAATTGTAAGCATGCTTACAAGCATTTAAAATAATGTTTTTATTTTTTATTAACAACTTATATGCTTATAATAAATAATGTAGTATATTTGTGGAGGTAAAAATAGTGCATTTATTAGGGCTATATACAAGTTATCGGAAAGCAATATGAGAAAAATTCTATTAATAACATTTGTATTAACAATAAGGGTTCTTATAGCTCAAGATACTTTAAATTGTAGGTTGTTGAAAACTTATAAACTGAATGATAATTCCCTTTCATCAAAAGTTGCAGCTATTACAATTGATAGTCAGTTCACATTTTATACAGATAGAAAATCATTTCTAAATTTTATATCAAAAGAATTTAATTCCTTTAAAAAATTCAAAACCGTATTCAAGGAAGACAATTGGTATAAAAGAAAATATGGAGGTAAAGACACTTCAAATTTTGAGCCTTATCGGTATAATGACACCTTATATGTTAATCTCAGTTATATTGAGGATACATCAGGCAAATGGTCGGGGATATATAATTTAGAAATTTCTGCTTATACTTACAGTAATAAATATTATTGTAATGTAAAAGAGAAAGATACATCAGAATTTGAATACGAAACTTGTACAATTAATCCGTTGCGTGATTTTTATTATGATTGTTTTGATTATTTTTTTCAAAGAATAATCAGGCATAAAAGACTTAAAATTTATAATAATATAGAAAGAAAGTTTGAGCATGCTTTAATTAAAGAAACGTTTTCATATAATTATGGTCCAAGAGCAGCAGGAGGAGGTCAAAGATATAGAATTAAAGGAACAATGTTTATTTTAAGGACAAGAATCCACTGGATAAGTTGATAATAATGGCAGTAATTTGAGTAGTCTGCCCTTTCAGTAATTAGCAAAACCAAGAAATAATGAAGTATATTTGTGGGGGAAATAAAAAAGACTATATAAATCTATGGAAAATGAATTTTCAAATGAAATGAAATCTAAATCAAGCGA
>JBMOKG010000084.1:0-18005 GCA_049315385.1 Bacteroidales bacterium | reverse complement strand
TTCTGTTATCAGTTATTTTTAACTGGTCAAATACCAACGGTCTGCTATCCGGTGCAAAAATTGGTGGAATCATTGGCTTTATACTTGCCATCTCTATGGACTTTAGTATTTATTCTATGAGTACCACGTTTTTAAATATTTCCGCAGTTTTTGTTGACATTATTGCATACGGACTAATGACAGCTATTGCCGGAGCTCTGGTTGCATGGGTAATGGGCATGGTAAAAGAGAAAGCATAAAGAATTGTTTGGTAGTTAAATTGTATAGGTGTAAAAAATACAATTAAGCTAATGCTGAAGCAATTTAACGAATTTTTTTAGGGGATTTGTATGGGTTTTTCATACTAAGGACAATGTTATAGGCAAATATTTTGAATAAATTCAGATTTACAGTATTAATATTAATTATTCTCTCAGCTTGCAATTATATTGATAGTAATAAAAAGACTATTGATGTAATTCCCGATGATGTTTTTGCAAAAGATATAAATGATAGAACTCAAATAACAAAATCAATTCTCGAAAAATTTAAGCAAAGTATAATTGCAATTTCACAAACAGATACTACTTTTTTTTACTATGGAAATAATGTTTTAGATGGAGACTCTATGTTCAGGCAAGTATTAATTGGAAAGTTTCTTGACAATATGAATATAATTGCAATTGAAGTTAATTTAAAAGATACTTTAATAAATTTCTTTACTCTTGATCATAATAATGAATGGAAGATTTCTGGTAGCGAAAGGACAAACATTGATGTATATACAGTTGAATTTGAGGACTTTAATGGAGATAGTATTAACGAAATTATTACTTCAACAAGTCCAAATATGAATGCAAATTCATGGAAAGAAGTATATTACTATTCAAAATGTTATAACACAATAAAATATGCAGGTTCTTTTTCTACGGATTACAAAGTAAATATAATCAATAAAGAAATCGAAGAAACTTATGAAGGAAGCAATTATATGGATCTATCTAAGACTCTTTATCAATGGAGAAAAGAAAAAATAGTTCCAATAAAACGAATAATTATTGCTTACAACAATGATGGAAGTAATAAATCAACTTTTGAATACTATGAAAACTTGACAAGTAATATTGATGGGCTTAAACTGATTTTCAAAACTCCATACAATAATGATAATAAAAAACAAAGAAAACTTTGGGACAATTTTTTCAATAGACACTAAAAATGTCTGCCTATAATAAAGTAGAACTTCATTTATCAAGAAGTGCCGTATTTGAAGTAACAATTCTACTAAATCATGATTACAATGCTTTCAATTACTTCTACATCTATTCTAAAATACTTTTTGTGCTGGTTTGTTGTTTTTTAATTTTGCTAATATTAAGATAAGTAATTAAAAAACAGTTGTATATTTCACATATTATGTAAATAACATCATAGGTTTGCCAAAAAGCATTATTTTTGATGAAATGTAATAAAACTGAGATTTTTGACGAACTGACATTAGGTGTCAGCATAAAAAAAGAAAACAACGATTATTTAAGAAACAAAAAGGCGAGAAATTGCTGAAAATTATGTAACTTTGTGATATGGAAACTCAAAAAAACATTGAACATGACTTTATTATTGACAGATTGACAAATTCAATATTAAACACAATATCCGGAGATAGTTTTCAAACAGAAGTTATTCGTTTAAATAAACAGGATATGAAATTAATAACAAAGAAAACAGGCTGGAAATTCAACTGGAAAGCTGAATATGATAACATAGAGAAAGAAGTCTATAAACTTTGCATTATAAACAATCCCAATATTTTACAAGGACTTTTAAGTGTTTCAATAGAACATGATCATATTTTTATGAATTTGTTAGAAAGTGCTCCGTTTAACTTAGGTAAAACCAAAATATACGAAGGTGTTGCCGGTAATTTAGTAGCTTATGCCTGTAAAATTTCATTTCAGAAAGGATTTGAAGGATATGTTGCTTTTACAGCAAAATCAAAACTTATTGAACATTATGAAAAAGCATTAGGTGCCTATCATTTTAAAAATCAGAGAATGATAATTGAAACCAATGCAGCAAGAATTTTAGTAGAAAAATATTTTAAAATTTAATAAAATGGGCTTAATTAAAGAACCGGAAGGTGTTGATTTTATTATAGAAAGTTCGCCTTTAACAGAAAAAGAAAAAAAGGAAATCAGTGAGTTTATACAAAAAAGAAAAGCTGAGAGGAATCAATTAATTAAACGAAAAATCACTAAGAAAGTAAAGAAAGAAAATGTTTAAAATAATTCCATACGCCTAACTACAACTTAAGAATTCTTTGGAAACGTAAAGTGACAATGGAGATGCTGTTATTTTTAAACAATAAGATGCAAAGCAATAACAAGAACCGATGTAGGACTTATGATTATCGCCTGTGAGACAAGTGATGGATATTTTAGAACAGTAAATCATCTATAACTATAAGAAAGCAGTTTTTCCTTTTTTTATTTTGTTTTTTAATTTCGTTTATCTTAAGATAAGTAATTAAAAAACAGTTGTATATTTCACATATTTTATAAATATATTCATCGGTGTTCGCCAAAAAGTATTATTTTTGATGAAAATAAATAGAAATTGAAGTTTTTTAGACAAACTTTCATTATCCTCAAATGTATTAAAAATCATACTCATGAGAAAAATAAATATTATAACTGTCTTTCTGCTAATTTCTCAAATATTATCTATAAAAGCACAATCCTATGTTCCAATGAAGCTAGATAATGCATCGCTGTGGAAAGTAGAATCAGGATTTGATTTGATTTGTTTGAAATCAACAACTTATGATGATTACAGGATACAGGGAGATAGTCTTTACAAAGGAATTTTATATAAAAAACTGTATAGCAAAGGATATAATAAGCTTGAACAGAAAGGTTTTCCGGGTTGTTCTCCCTGGTCAGTTTCCTATAGTTATTTTAACAGCACATTTCGATGCTTAATCAGAGAAGACACGCTATTACATAAGGTTTATTTCGCAGATTCCCGATTTCCGAATGACACTTTGATTTATGATTTCAACTTGTTACCCGGCGACACGATTATTTCTCCTTTAAATGAATATAAATATAAATTAACCGTTGACAGCATTAATTATAAACTGCTTTCGGATGGGCTGAATCATAAGTTTATTTGGTATCATGGGATGAGTCCACATATAGGTGCATTGATTGAAGGAGTTGGTACTTCATTTGGACTTATTGAAAATCTTAGTTTTTTTGAAGATTTTGCACAGTTAGATTGTTACAGTTATTCGGGAAATGCTGTTTATTCTAATTCATCATTCACCCAGCCCTGTATTGAATTTGTTACTGCAGAAGAAATTGAAAAGGCCGGTGCTCCTAAAATTTATCCTTGTCCGGCTACTGAATCAATCACTTTAACTTTCATTAAATCAATGAAACGAAGCTTTTTCATATTCAATATTACTGGTCAGATTGTTGTAAAGTCCGAATCTAAAGAGACAGATTGCAATTTAAACATTGCTTATTTAACTCCAGGGATCTATTTTGTTAAAATTATAGAATCAGAAAAAAGCTATAATTTGAAGTTCATTAAGAATTGAACAAAATATATGCATCTTTTTATAATATTCAGCCGTATAGCCGAAATCCCTTTATAAATAATAACATTAGTGGGAAAAGCTAATGTGATTTTGGTCAATCAGTTCTTTGTTTCGAAACACCATCCGTACTCAATCCTGTTTATTTTCTATACTTTGCACTTCATCCAAATTTCTCCAAAATATTTAATCAAATATATACCACCAGTTTGAAAAATATTTTGTACTTTTGCACTCCATTTTTAAAATCAATTTAATAATCATTTAAAAATTAAAACACAATGTTAAACAATTACGAAACAGTTTTCATTATGACTCCCGTTTTGTCTGATGATCAGATGAAGGAAACTGTAAAAAAATTCCAGACCTATTTGAAAGAAAAAGGTGCTGAGATTGTTTATGAAAACAATTGGGGATTGAAAAAACTGGCTTACCCTATTCAAAAAAAATCAACAGGATTTTATTATCTTATTGAATTTAAAGCCGAAGGAACACTTGTAGCCGAATTAGAAACTACTTACAAACGTGATGAGCGTTTATTGAGATTCTTAACTGTTAAACTCGATAAACACGCTATAGCTTATAGCGAAAAAAGACGCAACATCAATGCCGGTAAAAAAGCAGAAGCAGTAGTTGAAAACAATGAATCAAATTAATAATTGTTAATTTAAAAATTTAAAACAATGGCAGACAATAGTTCAGAAATCAAATATTTAACCCCGATAGCGGTTGAAACCAAAAAGAAAAAGTATTGCCGTTTCAAAAAAAGCGGAATCAAATACATTGATTACAAAGATGCTGATTTCTTATTGAAATTTATCAACGAACAAGGTAAAATTCTTCCAAGAAGATTAACCGGTACTTCTAATAAATATCAGAAAAAAGTATCGCAAGCAGTTAAAAGAGCAAGACATCTTGCTTTATTACCTTACGTAGCAGATTTATTAAAATAAGGAGGGAAACACAATGGAAGTAATTTTAAAACAAGACGTAGAAAACTTAGGTTACAAAGATGACCAGGTTAAAGTAAAAGACGGATATGCTCGTAATTTTCTTATCCCTCAGGACATTGCCGTTATGGCAACCGCAACCAACAAAAAAATCCACGCTGAAAATTTAAAACAACGTGCATTCAAATTGGAAAAAATCAAAACCCAGGCTGAAACACTTTGCAAAGCATTGGAAAATGTAGTTGTAAAAATTGGTGCTAAAGCTGGTGAATCAGGAAAAATTTACGGTTCTGTAAATTCAATCCAGATAGCTGAAGCTTTAAAAGAACAATTCAATTACGATATTGATCGCAAGAAAATTCAAATTGAAGGCGAATCAATCAAAGAATTAGGTACTTACAAAGCAAAAATTAACTTACACAAAGAAATTAAAGCTGAAATCAGTTTTGAAGTAATTGCTGAATAGTTCATTTTTAAACATATTTTATAAAAAACCCGGTTTTATTAACTGGGTTTTTTTATTTTTGTACTATGCTATCTAAAAATACAATTAAGCACCTGCAATCTCTGAAGCAAAATAAATTCAGAGATGAATTCCAACAGTTTGTTGCCGAAGGCGATAAACTGGTAACAGAGCTATTGTCAGGATATTTCAAAATCATTGAAATATTTGCAGTAAAAGAATGGCTGTCTTTACACAAAATAGCAGATCATATCGCTGTTACAGAAGTTTCAGTATCTGAACTTGAAAGAATAAGTGGTCTTACTACTCCCAATATGGTAGTGGCATTACTTGAAATACCTCAAACAAAATTCATCGATGCAGCTGTATTTGATAAGCTGATTCTTATGCTGGACGAAATTAAAGATCCCGGTAATCTGGGAACCATCATCAGGATTGCTGACTGGTTTGGTATTTCAAATATCATTTGTTCTAATCATACAGTAGATGTGTACAATCCAAAAGTTGTACAGGCTACCATGGGTTCCATTGCAAGAGTGAATGTACAATATACTGATTTGAAAGCTTTTTTACAAACGTTACCCAAAGATATTCCGGTTTATGGAACTCTGCTGAATGCTGAGAATATCTACACTAAGGAATTGAGTAAGAATGGCATTATAATGATTGGTAATGAATCCAAAGGAATAGCTGATGACTTACTTCCTTTTATAACACAAAAGCTTTTTATTCCTTCCTATGCTGAAAATTCCGGAAACAAGGCAGAATCACTGAATGCCTCCGTTGCAACAGCTATTGTTTGTGCTGAGTTTAAAAGAAGAATGTTTTTTCAATAAATCCTGACAAGTTTTTTATCCCTTTTGTTTCAAACTTAAAAAAAGACGAACTCATTCCTCGTATTTTTTACTTTATTCATTATCCGAAGCAAACCACTCCGCATAAGAATTGGAGGTTTCATCCAGTCGGATACTGAATAATTTTACATTATCGGGTAGTTTATTTTTGATTCTTGCTGCAAAATCTATTAAAAGATTTTCGCAGCTGGGTTGGTAATCTGCCAATATTAATTTCCCGGACAAAGATTTTATATCTGCAGAATTTACATTTTTAGTCTTAGCATTTAATACCAATGCATGGTCGAAAGGTTTTACAATACTTTCATTCACAATTTGTTTTAAGTCTCCAAAATCCATCACCATGCCATTTTTAGGAGAAGTTACATCATTTAAAGGTTCTCCAATCAATGTAACTGCCATTTTATAGGAGTGGCCGTGAATGTTTTTACAGGGACCATCATAACCCAGTAATGCATGGGCACTTTCAAATTTGAATTCTTTGGTAATTCTTATAGTTGCCATTATCGTATAAACTTAATTACAGATTTACAATTTATACCACTGATAGTAATGAAATACATTCCTTTTTCAAGATCAGCAACATCAATTTTCTGATGATTGGATACTTTTGTTAGTTGATATACTATTTTCCCTCTGATGTCGGTAACAGCTATATTGTCAGGTAGTAGCTGCATTTTTTTGATGTCAATATTTAATTCGTCAACAGCAGGATTTGGATAAACAGTAACCTTGTCAGATAAATCAATGTAATTGATTCCACTGCCCTGATTAGTAATATTGATGGCTAGAAAACCTTTTATCCCTGAACCATCATTGGCTGTAGCAATTACAGTATCAATACCATCGCTTACAGCAGTAAGCAAACCGCTTGAATTTATAGTTGCAGTTTGGTTTTTAACCGACCATGTATAGGTTGAATTACTTGCATTTGCAGGTAATACAGTAGCTGACATTTGTAAACTTCCTCCTT
The DNA here is from genome assembly GCA_049315385.1 of Bacteroidales bacterium. Taxonomy (GTDB): domain Bacteria; phylum Bacteroidota; class Bacteroidia; order Bacteroidales; family JACABE01; genus JACABE01. The sequence goes on along the minus strand of JBMOKG010000084.1, from coordinate 11,185 downwards.
GTGTTGTAATTGAAGTAGCTCCGCCTAGTCCTTGTACTGTAATATTATTCACCAGAATAAGCGAACCATTTCCCCATACCAGATTAACGTATTCGGGATGATCGATGTATGGATTCCTATTGTGTTGGATTCCATATACAGCATTGTTGCGGTTAATTTCTTTCTGGCTAACCGGGTCAAGATTGTTCCATTCAATCAACATATTTTTAGCCCATACTGTAAATGCCGGAAAAGTGGAGTTGTCTAACATATCAGTTACCCAACCTGAAATAACATTTTCGTATCGGGTAACCATATAAAAATAATTCCTTGCAAAATCTCCTTTAAAACTATCAATGGGTTCAAAAACGGTTCCTGTATATCCCGGATAAGCATTAGGTCCAACTTTACTGCCATTTTGAGAAGTCCAGCTTGGACTGTTTACTTTTCCAAAAGGATCATTACTCCTTTCACCATTTACTTTTCCATCTGTAGGAACTATGTGAAATAAATCAGTATACATTGGTGTTCCGTCATTAAACCAACTTTTTGGAAAAGAATGTTCGCGATTATAACAATCCCCCTCAGAACTGTAATTCCCACATTGATTTGTAACAAATGTGTATTCATAAGGTGGTGTTCCTCCGGGAATATCAGAATACATATCCCATACTTTTCCATTTGCTTTTTTATCTGTAGTTTGAAAATCTGTCCATAGATTAGCATACGTTCTTTCAGTATGTCCTTTTATAATATTGTACAATGCTGTTTTTAGAGGTGCTGCTGTTAATCCGATTGCAGAATTATAATACCCTGATGGAATCTGAGCAACTGCAATGTATTGAATGAAAAAAATGACAGCAACTAAACTAAAAAATTTCTTTAACATATTGATTTATTTAATTTGAATATTTTTTGATAAAAATTAGATAATTATAACAAATGATAATCCTATAAGTTTATTATTAACTTGTTAAGCCTGTAAGATTATGTTCCATTCATTTTTCAATATATTCAACTTTTATTTAGTTCGAATTTTGAATACAAAGTTTTATAATTTATATTTCAGTGGAATTAATATCCTCCTGTTTAAATATAAAAAATTATCGGATAAATTTTAATACTGATTTGCAATCTCTTCCAGATACTATAACGAAATACATACCACTTTCAAATGAAGAAACATCTATTTGCTGATGGCTTGTTACTTGAGTTGAATGATATATTATTCTGCCACTAATATCAGTTACTGAAATGTTTTCAGGGAGTGTTAGGCTGCTGTAAATATCAATGTTTAATTTTTCTTTAACCGGATTAGGATAAACTGAAATTTTACCACTTAAGTCATTAGCGGTAGTAGATATATTTGTTCCACTACCCCATACAGCTGCAATGTATTCGGGATGATCAATATAAGGATTGCGATTATGCTGATAGGCATATACTGCATTGTTACGGTCAATTTCTTTTTGGCTAACAGGATCTTGCGTGCACCATTGTATCATTAAATTTAAAAACCAGGTTTTAAATGCAGGATAGGAATTACCGGCTAATAATTCAGAAGCTGAACCATTATTGCTCCATCCTGAAATAAGATTTTCGTACCTAGTGGCAACGTAAAAATAACTTCTTGCAAAATCTCCCTTAAACTGATCAATAGGTTCGAAAACGATGCCTGTATATCCTGTTGAAGGATCTGAAATGCCTAATTTACTTCCATTGGATGAAGTCCAGCTTGCACTGCCGACTTTGCCATGAGGGTAGCTGCTTCTTCTGTTGTTGACATAACCATCTGTAGGATAAACGTGGAACAGATCTGATCTTTGAGGAGAAGCTTGTCCAAGCCAGCTGTCACAAAAAGAATGTTCTCTGTTATAGCAGTCACCTTCACTGTTATAATTACCACATTGGTTTGAATTACTGGCAGAATTAGTATACCAGTAGTTTGCTGAATCATTTGCCTTTATTGAATACATATCCCATACTTTACCCGAAGGTAAATTGTCGGTAGTGGTATAGCAGGCATACAATCCGTCATACCCTTTATCGGTATGTCCTTTAATAATATTGTATAAGGCTGTTTTTAACGGAGCGCCTGTTAATCCGTTTGCAGGATCATAATATCCGTTTGGGATTTGAGCAATTGCTACGTATTGAATAATATATACAATAGCAAGATAACTGAAGATTTTTTTTAACATGGTATTTTCTTAAATTTCAATACTATGAATATTTTAAAGCTAATTAAGCTTCAAATATATCTGATTGTTCAAATTAATTTATTGTGTTCTATTAATATTTTAATTCCGATAATAATGAGTACTAAACCACCTAATAATTCAGCTGTTCTTGGTTTGATAAAGCGGTTAAGTTTGCCTAAGCAAATGCCTCCGTAAGAAATGATAAACGTTACTATACCTATGATTATAGAAGCTTTCAGTATTGAAACATTAAGAAATCCAAAACTTATGCCTACAACAAATGCATCAATTGTAGTTGCAATTGCAAGCATGATCAGGATATAATTTTTATTGATATTAAACTGACGATCCTCAGGTTTAACTTTAATGGCTTCCACTATCATTTTTAATCCGATAATAAACAGCAACGAAAAGGCTATCCAATGATCTATCCTTTCCATCATATCTCTGAATGTAGTGCCTAATAACCAACCGAGTACAGGCATTATTGCCTGAAACAAAGCAAAAACCAGGGCTATTTTAAGGCCTTTCTTATGGGTGATACATTGTAATGATCCGCTTGTGAGCGAAACGGCAAAGCTATCCATGGATAAGCCAATTGCAATTAATAGTAATTCTAATAAACTCAAGGTCAAAAAATTTGGCTTGCAAAATTAAATAAATAAAGGAAGCAAAAGACTTTTATTTTAAAAATTTGGTAAAGCTTGAAGAAATGTTTATATATTATTGAATTATTGAATTATTGAATTATTGAATTATTGAATTTTATTTTATCCTTATTTCAAAACAATCCAAGTATTTTCTCCAGCCAGAATGCATCTGTTTCGTCGAAATTATTTAATTCTTTACTATCAATATCGAGTACACCGATTACTTCTCCTTTCATGTCATGTAATGGAACCACTATTTCCGATTTTGAACGGGAATCACAAGCTATATGTCCCGGAAATTTTTCAACATCATCCACAATAATTGTTTGTTTCGCATTGATAACTGCCCAGCAAACGCCTGTGTTTTTTTTAAGTTTCATACATGCAATCGGTCCCTGATATGTTCTTGCGATTAATTCATCATTTCGCAAACAATAAAACCCAGTCCAGAAAAAATTATCCATTTTAAAATGGAGGAGGGCGATAATGCTGCACATATTGGCTTCAAGGTCATTACTCTTTTCTAGTAATGATTTTAATTGTATATAGATATGTTCGTATCTTTTTGTTTTTTCCATGATTTGTAAAAAAGACGATGCTGAAATAAATCAACATCGTCTTTAATGAATTGGTTTATATTTTATTATAGTTTTTTTAATTCAACAGTAAAATGACGCATGATAGGTGCTTCGTAGGTTATATCAAAACCTTTTGTGATTTCAGCGCGTCTGTCATAGACATTCTTTAGTGCAACTGCAACTACATCCATGTGATTATTGGTATAAACACGGCGAGGAATTGCAAGGCGCAAGAATTCTAAAGCAGGATATCGGTTTTCACGGGTAACAGGATCTCTGTCAGCCAATATAGTTCCTATTTCAACACCTCGAATACCTGCTTCGATATATAATTGAACACCTAAGGTTTGAGCAATAAACTGCTCTTGTGGAAGATTAGGAAGAATTTTTTTTGCATCAACAAAAATAGCATGTCCTCCAACTGGTTTTTGGAAAGGAATACCAAATTCCTCTAATCTGCCGCCTAAATATTCTACTTGTTTGATACGGGTTTCAAGTGTTTCATATTCGGTTCCTTCATCAAGTCCTTGTGCTAATGCATTCATGTCGCGACCTGACATGCCGCCATAGGTGATATAACCTTCAAACATAATGTTGAAAACACTGGCTTTACGGAACAAATCTTCACTATTCATGGCAATAAAACCGCCCATATTCACAATAGCATCTTTTTTACTACTCATGGTCATGGCATCAGCATAGGAAAACATCTCAGCAACAATTTCTTTTATTGTTTTGTTTTCGTATCCTTTTTCACGCATTTTTATAAAATAGGCATTTTCAGCAAAACGGGCAGAATCATAAATTACCATTTTACCATATTGGTCAGCCATTTTTCTGATAGCTTTCATGTTCTCCATTGAAACAGGCTGACCACCTGAAGAATTACAGGTGATAGTAATAACAATAAATGGGATTTTTTCTGAAGGAACAGTTTTTAATACGTTTTCCAATTTTACAAGGTCTACATTTCCTTTATAAGGATGTAATATTTCAGTGTCAAAAGCTTCGTCTATTGTGCAATCCACCGCTTTAGCCTTACGGTATTCGATATGACCTTTGGTAGTATCGAAATGAGAATTACCCGGAACTACATCACCTTCTTTTACCAATACCGAAAACAATACATTCTCAGCAGCTCTGCCCTGGTGTGTTGGTAAAAAGTAATCGTATCCGAATATTTTCTTTATAGCATTTTTCATTTTGAAATAAGAAGAAGCACCAGCATAACTTTCATCACCGAGCATCATTTCACTCCATTGACGATCACTCATGGCACCGGTTCCTGAATCTGTGAGTAAATCAATATATACCTGATCGCTTCTTAAATTAAAGAGGTTGTATTTAGCGTCTTTAATCCATTGTTCTCTTTCTTCTCTTGTACTTCTCCTGATGGGTTCAACCATCTTAATTTTATATGATTCTGCAAATGGTAAGTTCATTTTGTATAGTTTTTTTGTTTGTAAATTGATGGAATTTTTTAAAATGATAAAGAATGGATTTACAGAACAAAACAATCTCTGTTCTTGATGTTTAAAAAGCATTGCTTTTTAGGTTGTTGGATTGAATCTATACTATACATAAACATAGAATTATTAATGTTTACAAAAATAAAAAAATTATCAATACAAAACACTATTTTTGATAAAAATCACTTATTTTCGCAGAATCAATAATTCATATAAGAGGGTTTCTAAAAATTAGATTTTTTGAGGCAAACAAGATTTTAAAACCGCAGTTTACTATTGTAAATGAGGATTTTAAAATTGAAGTTCAACGATGAAAAAACAATTTTTAGAAGGCTCGATAATATACCAGGCTTATAAATCATAAAATTTAGGAGTTCAGCAATATATGCTGATTACTCTTTTTTAGCTGAAGATTAGAGTTTTTCACTTATTTAATATAAAGACATCTCAAATGAAAAAAATATTATTTATTTTATTACTATTCATTTCATTAAAAGGAAATTCTCAATTTGATAAATATTTTGAAAATAAAACGCTGAGGATAGATTTTTTTCATTCGGGAAATTATGAACATGAGTACTATAGACCTGATGAACTGATTGAGAAGAAAATATGGGCAGGTTCTAAAATAAATCTCATCGATACGTTTGATTACGGGAAGTTCAGAATTTTGATTTATGATACTTTAAGTGGGAATTTAATCTATTCGAGAGGATACTCAAGCCTTTTTGCCGAATGGCGTACGACTGCAGAAGGTAAAGGTAGTTGTGGAAATTTTTCGGAAACCATGTTGATTCCTTTTCCAAAAAAAGTAATTAATATCGTTTTTCAAAGCCGTGATTCTCTGAATAAATGGCAGACCATAGCTTCACAGTTTGTGGATACTGCAAAAGAATTTATAGTAAAACCCAAGAAGAATTCAAATGAAATAATTCCACTGCATTTTTCAGGCGAGGTAAGTGAAAAGCTAGATATTGCTATTATTGCGGATGGTTATACTAAAGATGACAAACTTAAAATGCTTAAGGATTTTGAAACATTCAAGAATTCTATTTTAAATTCAGCTGCATTTGAAAAAAATACCGGCAAAATTAATATCTGGGGTGTCGCTGCTGTATCTCTAGAGTCGGGCATTACGGATCCAATTGATACATTCAAAGTTAAAACAGCGGTTAATTCTTCTTTCAATACGCTTTATTCAGATCGTTATCTTATGACCCTGGATAATAAAACTTTGCATGATCAACTTTGCAATTCAGCTTATGATCAGATTATTATAATGTGTAATACAAAAAAATACGGAGGCGGAGGTATTTATAATTTTTATTGTACTGCTGCTGCCGGAAATTCTCAGATAAATTTCCTGTTACAACATGAATTTGGTCATGCTTTTGCAGGATTAGCCGATGAGTATTATACCTCAGAAGTAACAGTAGAAGATTTCTATCCGCTGAATATTGAACCTTGGGAACCCAATATCACTACATTGGTGAATTTTAAATCAAAATGGGGAAATATGCTCGACAAAAACACAGAAATTCCAACAATGGCGGTTAAAGAAAATGACAGCAAAACTGGTGTTTACGAAGGTGGAGGATATATAAGCAAAGGTGTTTACCGTCCTTTTATGGATTGTACCATGAAATCAGCCCGGGCTCAGTCTTTTTGCCCGGTTTGTAAAAGAGCCATTTTATGGATGCTGGATTTTTACGCAAAATAAGCTCAGATTATTTATACTTTTCATCTTCTTCTTTTAATCTCAGGAAATTAGCTGGCATTTTTGAAGTTAATTGAATAAACTCTTTGGTAACAGGATGCGTAAATGAAAGACTGAAAGCATGAAGACGTATCTGACGCTCATAAGTATCATCTGCACCGTAACGTCTGTCACCAACAATTGGATAACCCATATCTCCAAAATGTACTCTGATCTGATTTTTACGCCCGGTTTCTAATTTCACTTCCAGTAAACTATGATCTTTTAGTTTTTCAAGTACTTTGTAATGAGTCACTGCAAACTTGGCATCTTCACTCTCAGGAACCGACATCATAATCTGATGCGGACCTTCTTTCAACCAGCTTTGAATGCTCCCTTCTTCCACTTCAGGATGCCCTTCTATTAAAGCATAATAAAGTTTCTCTGTATCCTGCCAGTTTTCCTTCATCAATTGCATCATCTCTTCTGATTTCGCAATCAATAAAATGCCTGAAACTTCCCTGTCGAGTCTATGGATAATAAAAGCACGCTTCTTTCCTCTGGATGCTTCCTTAACATATTCGGTCATTTGTTGCAAAAGCGAAACATTTTTCTTCCCTGTATCACCATGTGTAAGCACACCAGCAGGTTTAATTACTGCTACAAAATACTCATCTTCAAAAATAACATTATAAGGTGCACGAACTTTTCCGGAAGTATCTTTAAATTTTGTATATTCTAGTGTTTGCCCTTGTTGAATAATGGTTTCAGCTTTTCTTATTGCTTTACCATTCTCATCACAAATACTTCCTGAAGTAATCAACTTTTTAATCTTGGTTTTGGAAGCACTTCCAAATTCTTCCAAAAGTATTTCGGCTAAACTCGCTGTTTTTTTAACGCTTATTTTCATATTTCCCGGATATTTAATTTTCCTGATTTCTTGACTATGTTATACTTTCAAAAATGACTTCCACATTTCTAATCGTTAATTTATCAAATTTGATACTACTTCATTTATTTGAATAATCAATTTAATACGATGATTATTAAATTTTTACTATAATTAAACCATTTATTATTATCATCTAATTAATATAATTTAACCAATAATGCCTATTCAAATAATTGTGGAAGTTATTTTGAATATTTTCCTATCAGTCTATCAGACTATTTATTTTAATTATTTCGCTTTTTATCTAGCACGCAAACTTTAGACTTCTTTTCTTACTGTTCACTATTAAAGTTATATTCAATATTATTCAATGGCAGAGAATCTGTTTTTATGATAGAAGCTTTTGCAGGCCCTTTTACATCTATCTGAGGGCGCAAATTATCAAAATCTTCCTGGGTAATCATCCCTTTTTTTAACATACGATTGGCAGCAAATGAATAATAATCAGCTAAAAATGGCTTGAGATTCCCGTTTTCGTCAAATGAATATCTGAACCATTTTGGATGTGGTATCATACTGGACAAAAACAAAGATTCAGCCAGGGTAAGCTTTGAAGCATCTTTATTAAAATAAAAATGAGCAGCTTCGTTGGCACCATATACCATTGGTCCCCATTCGATTATATTCATATAAACTTCAAACATACGTTCTTTTGAAGTCAAACCATTGTTTTCGATGAGCCAGACTATAAGGGCTTCTTCCAGTTTACGCGCAACTGTTTTATTACGTTTAAGGAATACATTTTTAACCAGTTGCATACTAATAGTACTGCCTCCACGTGCAAAGCGTTTTGATTTTATATTTTTTGTTATGGAAGCTTTGAATGATTCTGGTAAGAATCCCCGATGCCAGAAAAAAGCTCCATCTTCAGAAATTAAGACAGAATTTTTAAGATAAGGAGAGATTTCATCAATATGCTTGAAATTTGGGTTTTCAGAACCGATTATAAAACTTCTTACAGCTTCACCTTTTTCATAAGCAGTATATAAAAAATCTTCATTCATTTTGCTTAAATTGCTGCTTCCATTTCTAATAATTCTAAAATTAGAGCGTTTTAAATCAGATTCAAAAACGATAGAATCAGGAAAGTCTATATCAACAAAAAAATCTAAATTATAGGCAAGTTCACCACTGGTTTGTATGCCTTCCAAATTTTGAAACAAGCCTTTAGGTAAAGACTCGAAAAAATCCTGAGATGGGAATTTTTCTTTGTGTAATCGCATCGCAATCTGATGGGTAGGATAAGGTCGATAATATAAATAAGGATGTAAATTTAGCTTATTGAAAATCAATGTGGAAGAACTGTCCAGTTCAAAGAAATCTTTCCCTACATTCAATTGAAAATCAAGGGAAGCATTGTTTAAGAACACATCAGAAGTAGAAATACGTGCATGATTTATCAGTAAACCATTTACAGAAGAAAACCCGTTAATAAAAGTTTTTCCATCTGTAATTTTATTCCCGTTGAAGCTGAATTGCAGCGTATCAAAGCCAACTAAACAATTCCATTTATATGCTATAAAAGGTAGCTTTATTCCGGATGTATCCGATGAATACAACTTAAAACTGACAAGTTTTTCTGACGGTTGTATCGTTCCTTCCGCCATCCAGTGCATGGTTTTGTTTTCTTCAGCTAATAAGATTTCAGATTTAAATTTATGTTCAATCACTGTTAATTCAGGTAACGTCATCTCTATCAGATGTCCATTTGTATTGGAACTAATGTGGAAATTGAATATGCTGATATTTGAAGGGATTTTATAAAATAAAGCATTTAACAAACGATGTACTTCCGTCGCATAATCATGATCTGAAGCAACGGTTTCTTCTGTTATATTATCTTCGCTTTTCCGATTCAATAAGAATTTGTAATTATCGATACTATCCCTTTTTACCAATGTAATACTCGCATTTCTTAATTCAAAATCAGTTAAACTGACGTTGAATAGCAATAATTTCCAAAAATTAATTTTTGCATATACAGAAGCAACTTTTAATAAAGTGTCACCATTAACAGGTCTGATTGAAATATTACTAATCTCAGCTGCTGTTATGCCTTTAAAATGAAAACTTTCTATTTGTAAGTCGGCTTGAAAGCGCTTATTGAAATTTTCAATTTTTTTATGGAGTAAAGAATTAACGATGGGTTCACGAAAAACGAACAGCAATATCACAAATCCAATTATAATTAAGGATATAATTAGTATGGATTTTCTCCAGTTGATGCGTTGAGTAAATTGTATTACCCAATTAATCAATCGTTTAAAAAATTTCAACAAATCTTCAATCATTGGGCAAAAATACTATATATTTACATAATTTTTTAAAAGAAAGTATCAGGGTAATAATTAATTCAGATTATTTGTGAATTTTATATCAATATAAGATAAACTTATCAGTAATAATAAAATTCTGAATGCATCTTATGTGCTTCTTTAAATTAAAATATGCTGATTTTAAAGCCTTAATACTGAACATTAAAAATAGTTGCTTTTGTATTAAATATTTAGCATCATGAAAAATTTAAGAATAATATTATTTTACAGCATTTTGCAGCTGCTGCAGATAACAGGCTTTAGCCAGTGTGTTTTTATGATAGAAAAACCAGGAACTGTGAATAATTTAAAATATCGTATTGGTGACAGAATAGATCTTAAAACCATTAATGCTGAAAGAATTTCAGGATTGATTAGTCAGATTAGGGATACAGCTATCATTGTAAATTATGAAATGATAATGAATAAAGATATTTCTGTTGTGTATATCCGCAAAGTACTCTTTTCAATGTTTTCATCTGCCGGTCTTTTGTCTGGAACAGGATATGTAAGTATAGATGGAATAAATAATCTTCTTAACGATGAACGACCTGTCATTAGAAATTCAGTATTAAAAACTGCTGGTTTTATGTTTGCTGCAGGTGCTGTATTAAGACTTTTTTCTAAGCGGAGATTGCATATTAATAATGAGGATTGGCGGATAAAAGTACTGGATTTTACTATCATAAAAGATCCCGGTGTTTATGCAAAACCTGAAAGGAAGTAGAATAGATACAACTTGAAGTAAAAAAAAGATAATTTTAATTTACAGATTAAGAACTTTATTGGTTTATAGCTCTTAGTATTCAATGTTTTATGCCAATTTTGTCTTGCTTATGGCAAGACCTTTTATTTATATGGCTTTATTTTTCTTTAAACCATGGTTAATTTAATGGAAAAGTATAAATTTTTTTTTAATTTTGTAATAAGTTAAATTTATACTAAAAATGCCTGTTGTCAGCTGTAACTGACGGGGCGAAGCTGTGTATAGTAACTCTATTTTATTTTTATAGTATATTGATAATCAATAATTTTTTATTTTTGTTTTTAAAACTTCATTTTCTGAAAATAGCTTCGAAAACTCCAGAATCATTCAGTGATAATTTTTAATGACAAAAAAATAATCGTCATCGAATTACACGAATAAGAAGTAATTGGTATAAGTTTTTTTAAAAAAGAGATATTTAGCTTTAAAAGCCACAATGAAATATTCAAATAAATAGATGACAAAAGAATCTTCATCGAATTACACGAATTACACGAATAAGAAGTCATAAATTAAGTTCTTTATTTGTAAATATTTGTCTGTAGAAATCATAATGAAAATCAACGAATGAAAGTAACA
>JBMOKG010000083.1:0-18021 GCA_049315385.1 Bacteroidales bacterium | reverse complement strand
TATAAATAAAATCTGAGATTAATTTATTCTATATTTTATAAATAAATAAGGTTTACAGAAATGTAATCCTTTTTTTATTTGTTAGAGTTAAATCCTTATATTTGTTGGATAATTCCGGTTAAAAATTCAAAATTCAAAATTCCTTTATTTTTTAACTAAACCTATTTTTTATGAAAAAAATCTATGTTTTATTACTTATCTCTTTAATTTATTTTGGGTTACACTCACAACCTGTAATTACAACAAATGTATTACCGGTCATTGGAGATACAATTCTGATGTCATTTGATTCTACATTAATTCCGGCAGGAGCCAGTGGAGTTAATGTTAACTGGGATTTTTCAACTACTTTACATCAGGATTTTGTTTTTGCAAGAGTCTATCTAAATCCTATAAATACACCTTATAGTACTTCTTTTCCAAATGCCAAATTATGCAGAACAGATGGCATTGGATCCGCTTATTCTTATTGGGACAATACAAACAACAATAAATCTGTATGCTATGGATTTGTAGAACCAAATTATTATACTCAAAATTATAACAATCTGCCACTTAGTTATTACAAATTCCCTATTTTATTTGGGAATTCCTATATTGACAGTATTTCAGCTGTAACCAATCCGGGGAATCTAATAGGATCAGGTAAATATTATTTTAATGCAGACGCCTGGGGAACTATTAAACTGCCAAACAAAACAGTTTCAAATGTGCTGAGAACGAAATCAATATCTTATATCGGTGATTCAAGTATTGCAGTAAATTCATATTCACTTACGACTGAATATGCATGGTTTCAGGCTTCAAAAAAAGAACCTTTATTAGTGATCAGTAGCATTATCATAAACCATGTACTTTACAAAAAATTTGTATTATTTGACAATACCGCTTCAATAGGAATCGAAAAAAATGAAACATCTAAAATCTTTAAGATTACACCAAATCCTGCAAAAGATATTATTTATATCAATTCTGAGAATAGTAAATTCAATGAGAATAATGAAGTCTCAATCTTCGACATATTAGGTAAAAAAGTATTTTCAGTGCATTTAAGTGATTTTTCAAATTCAAAATCAATAGATATTTGTTCATTGTCAAAAGGAATTTACATCATTAAAATTACAAATGGACAGCAAACATTTCAACAAAAATTTATTAAAGAATAAAATATTTTCCATTTTGACTTCTTAATAAAATGGTGCAAATAAAAAATCAACTCATTTACAATCTTATTTTTACATTTTTATTTTTAACGAAATATAAAAAAACCGTTGTAATAAATTAAATTACAACGGTTAATGTGTGGTCCCACCTGGACTTGAACCAGGGGCCTACTGATTATGAGTCAGTTGCTCTAACCAACTGAGCTATAGGACCAATAGCTTATGCTATTATTGAGTTTGCAAAATTACGAAATTGTGCTTAAATACCAAATTTAATATTAAAAAAATAATGCAAAAAACAGAAAAAATTAAAAACATCATCTTTGATTTTGGAGGTGTCATTTTAAATATTGATTATCAACGTACAATACAAGCATTTAATGAAATTGGTTTTAATGATTTTGAAAAAGCATATTCAAAAGCTTCTCAACATCTTTTGTTTGATAGATTAGAAACAGGTGAAATTTCTGCTCAGGAGTTCCGGGATGGAATCAGAAAAGTTACGGGTATAAATTTAAATGATGTAGTTATTGACTTTGCCTGGAATAAAATCATACTTGATTTGCCTGAAAAAAGAATACGCTTATTGAAAGAATTGAAATCAAAATATAAAACTTTTCTTTTGAGCAATACCAATAAAATCCATTATGATATTTACAGTAAAGACTTACAAAAATACGGTTTTCAACATTTCAACGAAATTTTTGAAAAGGCTTATTTTTCATTTGAATTGGGAATGAGAAAACCTAACAGAGAAATTTTTGAATTTGTATTAAATGAGCAAAAATTGATTCCTGATGAAACCCTATTTATTGATGATTCTATTCAGCATATTGAAACAGCCGAAAAAATGGGAATAATAACATATCATCTATCCTCAAAAGTGGATATTACACATCTATTTGATAAAAACTACAACTTGAAAATTTTAGAATAAAAAAAAGGCTGGAAAAAATTCCAACCTTTTTGAGGGTGGCATCGACTGGAATTGAACCAGTGACACAAGGATTTTCAGTCCTCTGCTCTACCAACTGAGCTACGACGCCTCCTTTAATAAGGATGCAAAAGTACTACTTTTTTTGAAATTGCAAAAAAAAAAATTCTTTTTTGAAAATATATTTACAATATTCTTTTTAATTTATTGAATATTAATCTGTTGTAGGATTTTTTCAGTGGCACCTTTGTTAGAATTAATATATGCCAGACAAATTTCTTTAGTTTGAGCAAAAAAATAAGTATCTTCTAATAAATGTTGAATTTTTATGTTAAAGTCATCTAAATCAATAAATTCAAATCCTCCTTTTAATCGAATCATTTCAACTGCTTCAGAAAATTTATGATAATTAGGTCCAAATAGTATTGGATTACCAAATGTAGCCGCTTCTAATATATTGTGAATTCCTTTACCAAAACCACCACCAATCATTGCAATAGTTGCATACTGATATAAATGCGATAATATTCCTATATTATTAATAATCAATATTTTTACATCATTAATATTATTGTCATTGGCTTCTGAAAAAAGAAGAGATGGAAATGGTAATTTTTTTTGTAATTCATGAATCCGATCATTATGAATTTCATGAGGAGCAATAATATACAACAAATTGGATTTCTCATGCAACTTCATAAAATTAATTAGGATTTCCTCATCGGTTTCCCAGCTACTACCAGCCAATAATATAGGATTTGAGGATTTAAATTTTTCAATTAGCGGAAAAGATTTTTTATTGGCTGCTATTTCAAAAACCCTGTCGAAACGTGTATCTCCACTTATACTTACATTTTTTAATCCTATGGATTGAAGTAATTGCTTGCTGGCTTCATGTTGCACAAAAAAATATGTAAAGTGATGTAATTGCTTCCGAAACCAAACTCCATAAAATTTAAAAAAATGTTGTTGGGGTCTGAAAATACCAGAAATTAAATAGGTTTTAATCTTTTTTTCATGCAATATTTTAAGATAATTAAACCAAAACTCATATTTAATAAAAAATACTATTTCTGGATTAATTATTTCTATGAATTTCTTTGCATTCCCAGGCGTATCTATTGGCAGGTATAAAACATAATCTGCATTTTCATAAGTTTTACGGACTTCATAACCAGAAGGAGAAAAGAAAGTCAATAAGATTTTATAATCAGGGTATCTTATTTTAAATTTCTCAATTACAGTGCGACCTTGTTCAAATTCACCTAAAGATGCAGCATGAAACCATGCAATCTTTTCATTTTTATTAAATTGTAGTTTACACTCTTCCAAAAGGCCTTTACGCCCATTCCACCATTTATTTGCTTTCTCATTGAAAAAAGAAAAAACATATATACTGAAGTAATAAAGATAAATTCCTGAATTGTAAAGAATTCTCATGTTTTAATTATAATAAAATTTTTCAGGAGAACGTTTATATAAAGGAAAAATCCAACCTATTTTAATTCCGAAAAAACTATCATATTTTTGATTGCTATCTTTCTGCCTGGTATCAAAATTATAATCTCTTAATGACTTTGTCCAGCCCTGAGTAAATTCAATACCTGCGAAAAAATTCGTTAATTTTCTGTCACTTAGATAAATATATCCAATAAATTCACTGATTGCAAACCCACTGGATAAGCGGTCATAACCTTTTGCATAATCATCCATCAATTGAGGTGTATTGTTATTGTCAACTTCAATTCTAATATTATGTTGTAAATAACCCGCACTTCCCATCAACAATAATCCAGAATTCGGATTTGATTTAAATACAGGAATAATTTTCCCAAGTTTAATAGCTGTATAAAACCCTCTCTCAAACATTTTTATATCTGTAAAAGTACCATCTCTTGCGATAACATTTCCATCAGCCGGTGCAATACTATTCACAATCTGATCATATAATTTCACATCATTCCCGAAAATAAAATTAAAATCAGCTCCTAATATCCAGTTTGCTTTAGTTTTAATAGAAGCTGAAGTACCGATACTCGAATTATTACCATAAGTTTTAGCCATATCTCCACCAGGAAACTGAAAAGAATACGACAAAGATATTAAACCTGCAAAAGCTGAAGAATCCTTTAAACTAATCTGAGCATTTAGATTGGAAAGAGTATTCAAAAAGAAAACGATAAGAATAAGAATGGAATTTTTTTTCATAGGATCATTTTAAAGAATGATAACGCAAAATTACAAAAATCATTATAATCCATCTTCATAATAATAATTATATTTTATTTATATGGCTTCATCGTTCAAAATATTATTTATTTTTGCAATAATATTAAAGTATCACAGTTTTTTATTGTAAAATATATTTTGAAAATGAAAAAAATACAAATGGTTGACTTAAAGAGTCAATACGAAAAAATTAAACCGGAAATTGATAAAGGTATTCAGGAAGTTATTGATAATTGTGCTTTTATTAATGGCCCGGCTGTTCAGGGATTTCAAGCTGAAATGGAAAAATATTTAGGCGTAAATCATGTAATTCCATGTGCTAATGGCACAGATGCATTACAGGTAGCAATGATGGCATTGGGTTTAAAACCAGGTGACGAAGTAATTACAGTTTCATTTACTTTTATTGCAACTGCTGAAGTAATTGCTTTATTAGGTTTAACACCTGTATTAGTTGACGTTGACCCTGATACTTTTAATATGTCAATTGCTTCACTCAAGAAAGCTATTACACCAAAAACGAAAGCAATAGTACCTGTTCATTTATTTGGTCAATGTGCAGATATGGAAGCTATTATGGAAATTGCAAAAGAACATAATTTATATGTAATAGAAGATACTTGCCAGGCAATAGGAGCTGATTATATATTTAAAGACGGTAGTAGAAAAAAAGCAGGTACCATCGGACATATTGGTTGCACTTCATTTTTCCCTTCTAAAAATCTAGGTTGCTATGGTGATGGTGGCGCGATATTTACAAATGATGATGAATTAGACAAACAAATGAGAATTGTTGTTAATCATGGTATGGTTATCCGCTATTATCATGATTATATTGGAGTTAATTCCAGACTTGACAGTATTCAGGCTGCTATTCTAAGAGTGAAATTACAACATCTTGATGAATATGCCAAAGCTCGAAATTATGCTGCAAATTATTACAATACAGCTTTTGCAAATCATCCTAAAATTACCACTCCGATAGTTTCGAAAAATTCAACCCATGTTTTTCATCAATATACACTGGTTTTAAATAATGTTGACAGAACCGGATTGCAAAACCATATGGCTTCAAAAGATATCCCGGCAATGATTTACTATCCTGTTCCTTTACATTTGCAGAAAGCATACATTGATTCCCGATACAAAGCCGGCGATTTCCCTCACACTGAAGCATTATGTGCATCTGTTGTTTCATTGCCTATGCATTCCGAACTTGATGATGAACAATTAAAATTCATCACGGAAAGTTTATTAGAATTTGTAAATAAGTAAAATTATACATTGCCACATTAAGGCACTAAAGAAACTTAAAGTTTATAGTGCCTTAATAGTAAAAAATAAAATAGTTATTATGCAAAAAGAATATTTCGCACACGAAACAGCTATTATTGATGAGGGTTGTAAAATAGGGAAAGGAACTAAAATATGGCATTTTACCCATATTATGGCCAATTGTACAATTGGCGAAAATTGCAATTTCGGACAAAATGTTGTAGTTTCACCTGAAGTCGTTTTAGGTAAAAATGTAAAGGTTCAGAATAATGTATCAATTTACACCGGTGTCATTTGTGAAGATGATGTATTTCTGGGACCTTCAATGGTATTTACAAATGTTACCAATCCAAGAAGCGCAGTAAACCGTAAGAGTGAATATGCCAGAACAATTGTAAAACATGGTGCAACTATAGGTGCAAATGCTACCATAGTTTGCGGACATGATATCGGTGAGTTTGCATTTATAGGAGCTGGTGCTGTGGTTACAAAAAACGTTGCTGCTTATTCTTTGATTGTTGGCAATCCCGCTCGTCAGATAGGTTGGATGAGCGAATATGGTCATCGACTGACATTTGACAAAGATGGAATTGCAATATGCCCTGAGAGTAAAGAAAAGTATAAAATTGAAAACGGTAAAGTTTTTAAATCAATATAAAAAACAAAGAATGCAAAAACCCATTAATTTTGGCTTAATAGGAGCTGCTGGTTATATAGCTCCCCGCCACATGAAAGCTATTAAAGAAACCGGCAATGAATTGATTGCTGCTTTAGATAAATTTGACAGTGTAGGAATTATTGACAGTCATTTTCCTAATGCTGCTTTCTTTCTAGAAGCAGAACGTTTTGACCGCCACCTGGACAAACTCCGAAGACAAGGCGAAAACAAAATTGATTATGTAAGTATATGCTCACCTAATTATTTACATGATTCACATATTCGGTTGGCACTTAGGAATGATGCACATGCAATCTGCGAAAAACCACTGGTTCTCAATCCCTGGAATATAGATACACTGGAAACACTTGAAAAAGAAACAGGAAAAAAAATATACAACATATTGCAGCTGCGATTACATCCATCTATTATTGCTTTAAAACAGCGGATAGATGCTGATAAATCAGGTAAAATATATGATGTTAATCTTGCTTATATTACAAGTCGTGGGAGATGGTATCATTATTCATGGAAAGGTGATAATGCAAAATCAGGAGGCATTGCAACAAATATTGGAGTTCATTTCTTCGATATGCTTACCTGGATTTTTGGCGATGTTAAACAAAATAAAGTTCACAAATACGAAACTGAAAGAGCAGCCGGTTATCTGGAACTCGAAAAAGCTAGGGTTCGCTGGTTTTTAAGTATTGATTATAATGATATCCCCGAAAATATTAAAGCATTAGGTCAACGCACTTTCCGATCTATTACTGTTGAAAACCAGGAAATTGAATTTAGCGGTGGTTTTACTGATTTGCACACACAGTCGTATCAGCATATATTAAACGGTGATGGTTTTGGTCTGGCTGAAGCACGAAATTCAATTCAGACGGTTCATGACATAAGACATAAAGAAACAATCGGGTTAACAGATGATTATCATCCATTTCTGAAAAAATAAAATATCTTCATAATCTTCAGCTTTCAAAAATCGTTATTTGTTTTTCTTAAATTAAAATTATGAGTAAGGATTGAGAAATGAGAAAGATTATTAATTTAGCCATTCAATTAACATTAATCTTAAAACAATAAATTATGAAAATACTAGTAACAGGCGGCATAGGTTATATTGGCTCTCATACAGTTGTAGAATTAATGAATCGGGGATATACTCCGGTTATCATAGATAATTTAGTGAATTCTGATATTGAAGTTCTCGATCGCATAGAAAAAATTACAGGCAAACGACCAGCTTTTGAAAAAGTAGAAATGTGTAATTTTGATGAAATGCATAGATTTTTCGAAAAACATTCCGATATCGATGCTGTAATTCACTTTGCTGCACTATTACTGGTTGGTGAATCTGTGGAAGAACCTTTAATTTATTATTATAATAATCTTACATCAACTATCAATTTATTGCAATGCATGGCTGAATTTAATATAAACAAGATTGTATTTTCTTCTTCCTGTACAGTTTATGGAGAACCTGATAAATTACCTGTTGACGAATTTGCTCCTGTAAAACCGGCAATGTCTCCTTATGGTAATACGAAGAAAATTTGTGAAGATATATTAAATGATACTGTTAAAGCAACAGATATTCGTTGTGTGATGCTGCGCTATTTTAATCCGATAGGAGCTCATGAAACTGCTTTGATTGGAGAATTTCAAGATGGACCACCTCATCACCTTATACCTTATATCACTGAAACTGCTTTTGGGAAACGCGAAAAATTGAGAATATTTGGAAATGATTACAATACACCTGACGGAACCTGTCTTCGTGACTATATTCACGTTGTAGATATTGCCATTGCACATATAGCAGCTATTGAAAGATTGATAAAAAATACTGATAAGAACATTGAAGTATTTAATTTGGGAACAGGTATTGGTTATTCAGTACTTGATATGGTAAATGCATTTGAAACAGCTACAGGTATTAAAATTAATTATGAAATTGTTCCCCGTCGTGCCGGAGATGTAGAAGCGGTTTATGCTGATACCCGTCTGGCCAATAAAGAACTCAACTGGAAAGCTGAACGTTCTCTGGAAGAAATGATGCGCTCAGCATGGGAATGGGAAAAAGCACTTGGAGAAGATATTTAAGTTTTACATTTAAAAATATTTCAACCCGATAATTCAGGAAAAATCATCCTGTTTATCGGGTTGAATTTTATATTAGATTTAAATTTTACAAATGAAGAAATATAAGCTTATCCTGATTTTTCTTTTCCAATTAATCATTGTAGCTTTTAGTAAGCAGTTAAAAAATGATTATACAAGAGCTGAAAATACTTATTACTCTATAAAAAACACAAATAGAGACAGTCTTAATTCTTCCATATCCATTCACAAACCAATTATTTATCTGGATGATGAAGTTGATACTATTATAATTTCAAAATCCTGGCGAAATAAATGTCTTACTTTTCATATTAATACATTTCGTGATTACAGAAAATTTCTTAGTTTTTTCAAGAAAGAATTCGGCTCGCCTAAATACAGTTTAGGTTCTAATTTAAATGACAGTACTTATCAATTTGGCAAATATTTTTGGAAACATAAAACAGCATTCGGATTGAAAGATCTTGAACTAACATTAAGAATTGATGATGATTATGGATCTTTCTCGATAAATTGTTCTATCTGGAGTGAAAAAATGAAAGATATATCAAATGATTCTATAATAACACAATTCTTTACCGAAGCTTGTAAAACAAAATTATTCAATCAAAAAGTTATTTACAAATTACAAACCGGAAATTCTCATATCGAAAAACACTTTGATTTACAGGAAATAATCCACAAGAACTACGATAGCTTGATTCATATATTTGAGCGTAGTATTAAACTTACTGATGAAAAGGTAGAATTAAAACTTACAATAAATGAAAAAGGTAAAATTCAGGAGAAAGAAATAACAGGAAATCAGGAGATTAAAAAATTACTTGAACAGTTCATTAATCAAACAGAATTTCCTGTATTGATTTATAAACAATCAAAGGATAGAATAAAATATAATCTGAGCTGGGAGTTTTGGATTAGTGATGAAACTTTTCTAAATCGAGCTAAATCATTGATTAAATCCGGGATTAATAATTATCTTCCAACTAACGGATTCAATCAGAATAGGTTCTATATTTCTTATGGTGATTTCTTTAAAACCGGGAGAAAAATATATGTTGTCAGAAATCCTTATGGAAAATTAATTTCTTTCCTTGATTTAGAGAATGGGGAGTTTAAAGAATTATACCTTGCAAATGACTCGGATAATGAACGTTATATTGATATGGATATTGCAGATTTAAACAATGATACACTTAAAGAAATAATTATCCAGACCCCTCCTAATATGAACGGTAACAGATGGAAAGAAGTTTATGCATATAATAAATCCACTGCTAAAGTTTATCATGCAGGTAGTTATTGTACAAATGATACAAGAAACAAAAAGAAAAATGAAATTTATGTTGAATATGGAGGTAGTTGGTATATGCCAACTTCAAAAACAGTACTGGGATGGAAAAATGGATTGCTTATAACAAAAAGATTTATTGAAATATCACTGAAAGAATGTGATTACTCAGGAGATGATAAACAAATTATGGAATATTACGAAAATCCGTATTTTGATATAGGAAAAGACACTTTAGTTATCCAGAAAATGGATTGGTATTCAGTAAAATATGATAAGTTGTGGGATGATTTTTTTATTACAGTTAATACAATAAGAAAAAAATAATGAAATTAATTGTATTTGAATTACTTTGAAAAATCAGTGTAAAATAAACTTACACAAATACTTCTTTAAAAAAACCATTAGTATACGGTTAAAATCGAAATAAACTTTGTAACTCAAGTAAGAAAAAGATTATATAAAGATTTTGACACTGCATGACTTCATCTTCCATTATTAAATAAATCTACAAAAATTTATTTGATCTGCAGCATCCAATAAATCAACATAGTTACAATATGTAAGTAGATTACCATATTTCAAAATCTTGAAACAACGTAGTTGCGATATCTTAATGAATTTAATTATTAACATCACAACAATGATAAAAAATCTAAAAAATGAAGATTAAGAAATATTAATTATTACTTTTGTAATTAATAAACCAATAAATTTTACATTTTATGAAAAAAATATTTACATTAATACTATTTATTATACTGGTAGTTAATACGAACGCTCAAAATGCAGATAGGAAATGGGGTTTTGGTATTTTTGCAGGAAAAACAGAATACAATGGAGATCTTGGAAACGGTTTTTTAGAATTTGGCTCTGATTTTAGTGGCTTTGGAGGCTTATCATTAAGTCGTTACATTAGTAAATCTTTTGATGTTGTTTTACAAGGAACCTATGGTAACTATGCTTATACTAAAACCACTTTGCTTAAATTCAAAGGAAGAAAAGCGGATGGAAATTTATTACTCGCTTATAAATTAAATAATGATTACATTTTTAATGAAAAAGCAATTTTAGCTCCTTATATAGCTGTTGGAGGCGGAATGGCTAATATGTGGAATTATCCTGAATCGGGAAGTAGTATAATTGGTGGAGATGATTTTTTATATTCAGCCGGGATAGGCCTAAAATGTAACTTATCAGACTGGGTGGCTTTTCAGTACCAATTTCTGTATAACTTTACAAATAATGATAAAAGAGATAAAATTGTTTCTCAAAAAAATGATAATTTTATGGCACATTCTTTAGGCCTTGTCTTTAGTTTTGGTGCACCAAAAGATACAGACAAAGACGGTATACCTGACAAACTGGATAAATGCCCGAATACACCAATAGGTGTAAAAATTGATCTTAATGGATGTCCTCTTGATGCTGATGCTGATGGTATTCCTGATTATCTGGATAAATGTCCGGGAGTAAAAGGGATTGAAGCATTCCAGGGTTGTCCTGATATTGATGGTGATGGTATTCCAGATGCAGAAGACAAATGTCCTACAATAAAAGGCTTAGCTGCATTCCAGGGTTGTCCGGATACTGATGGTGATGGTATTACTGATGCAGAAGACAAATGCCCTACAGTAAAAGGCTTAGCTGCTTTCCAAGGTTGTCCTGATACTGATGGTGATGGTATTGCCGATGCAGAAGACAGATGTCCTAACGAAAAGGGGAGCAAAGATTTAAAAGGTTGCCCTGACAGAGATAATGATGGTGTTGCAGATATTGATGACAAATGCCCGGATGTTCCAGGTTTAAAAGAAAACAAAGGATGTCCTGAAATAAAAGCCGCTGTTAAAGAAACATTCAGAAAAGCATTACAGGGAATTCAATTTGCTACCGGAAAAGATGTTATACTTACTCCATCCTTCCCAATTCTTGATCAGATCGTTACTATTATGAAAGAAAATCTTACTTACAAACTCCAGATAAACGGACATACAGACAATGTTGGTGATGCAGTTAAAAACAAAACTTTATCAGAAAAAAGAGCTGCTTCCGTTAAATCGTACTTGTTAAAAAAAGGTGTTGAAGAAAACAGAATGCAGACAGCTGGTTTTGGAGATACAAAACCAGTTGCAGATAATAAAACAAAAGATGGTCAGAAACAAAACCGTCGTGTTGAATTTATTGTTGAATTCTAAATTTAAATAGATTTATATTGTAAATGCTTGTGTCAGTAAAAAGGCACAAGCTTTTTTATAAAAATTCATGACATTTTGTCACACTTTCAGAAAAAAGTAGTAATTTTATGGCCTCTTTTATAACTCAGCGATTTTGAATTATATATTGAAAATAAATAAAAATGAATATTCAGGCTATTAAGCAGCGATTTGAAATTATTGGTAATTCTCCTTTACTTAACAGAGCTATTGAAATAGCTTGTCAGGTAGCTCCAACTGATATTACTGTATTGATAACGGGTGAAAGTGGAGTTGGAAAAGAAGTTTTTCCAAAAATTATTCATCAGCTAAGTGCCCGTAAACATGGATCTTATATTGCAATTAATTGTGGAGCTATCCCCGAAGGAACCATAGATTCAGAATTATTCGGACACGAAAAAGGATCTTTTACAGATGCTCATGAAGCCAGAAAAGGCTATTTTGAAGTGGCAAATAATGGCAGCATTTTTCTGGATGAGGTTGCAGAACTTCCTCTATCTACTCAGGTTAGATTACTCAGAGTACTTGAATCAGGAGAATTTATGAAAGTGGGCTCTTCTAAATCTATAAAAACCAACGTTAGAGTAGTAGCAGCAACCAATGTTGACTTATTAAAAGCTATTCAAAAAGGTAAATTCAGAGAAGATTTGTATTACAGACTTAATTCTGTTCCAATTTTAGTTCCTTCATTAAAAGAAAGAAAACAAGATATTGATCTTTTATTCAGACGCTTTGCTTCAGATTTTGCAGAAAAATATCACATGCCTTCATTACAGCTAGATGATCAGGCTCGACAATACCTTACAAATTATCACTGGCAGGGAAATGTACGACAACTTAAAAATGTAACGGAGCAAATTTCAATTATTGAACGTGATAGAGATATCACGATGGAAACTTTAATAAAATATTTACCTGAAACAGTAAACAGGGAACTACCTGTTTTACTTGACAAGTCAGATGCCACACAGGGATTTTCTGAGAGAGAGCTATTATATAAAGTACTGTTTGACATGAAACAAGATATCCATGATCTTAAAAAAATCATAGCTGATATATTACATTCAACAGGTATAAATGCAGAAGTAAATCCCCAAAATAAAACTTTTATTAAAAAATACAATGCTGATTTTGAACCTTTTATTGATGAAGATAAAGAATTTGAAATTCAAAATACGTATGACGAAAAAACATTTCAGGATCCTTCTAAAAATATAATAGAAACGGAAGAAATTTTATCTTTACAAAAAAAAGAAATGGATCTGATTAAGAAAGCAGTTGAAAAATATAAAGGTAAAAGAAGAAAAGCTGCCGCAGAATTAGGTATTTCTGAAAGAACCCTGTACCGAAAATTGAAAGAATTTGATATTAATCTTTAATTATTTAAACATCTAATCATTAGCATACAAATATCGAATGAATAAAAGCATAAACCTATTATTGATAATTATTACTGTATTATTTAGCGGATGTGGTATTTATTCCTTCACAGGAGCTTCTATATCTCCGGATGTAAAATCAATTTCGATTTTGCAATTTCCCAATAATGCACCAATAGTACAGCCTACACTTAGCCAAACATTTACACTTGCATTAAGAGATAAATTTGCTTCACAAACTAATTTAAGTGTTGTAAAAACCAACGGAGATTTAAATATTGAAGGAGAAATATCTGATTATTCTATTCAGGCTGTCGCAGTTCAGGCCAACCAACAAGCTGCTTTAAATAGATTAACAATTACAGTAAAAGTTAAATTTACCAATACTAAAAATGACAAACAGGATTTTGAAACTACTTTTTCAAGATATAGAGAATATAATAGCCAGCTTAATCTATCTTCCGAAGAAAGTGGCTTAATAGAACAAATTAATAAAGAATTAGTAGAAGATATTTTTAATAAAGCTGTAGTTAACTGGTAATTAAACTTATTTATTGCTTTTTATAAAATAGAAATATAAACTCAATTTGTATACAATCCTATTAAGAATTTAATATGACTTCAGAAAAATACATACAATATCTACAATCACCTGAAAAACTTAACAAAGAAAGTTTAAGTGTATTCAAAAAGATTACCGAAACATATCCTTATTGTCAAACAGCTCAGTTATTATTAACTTTAAATCTGTTGCAGATTAAAAGTAATGATTTTGAAAATCAATTATCAATAACTGCTGCTTATTCTCCTGATCGCAAAATATTAAAAAGAACTATTGATTCTTTTAGATTAACTAACATAAAATCAGGGGAAATATTATCTGAACCTCAGAAAGATGCATCTTTAATTATAGATGTTTCAAAAGAAACGACAGAAGAAGAACAACAACAAGATTCACCCTTAAATGACAAAGAAACTATTATTGATAGATTCATAAACGAAAAGCCTAAAATAAATTCACCTCAACCCGATAAAGAATTTTCACCTGATATCGAAAAAAACAGTCTGGCCGAAAATGATGATATTGTAAGCGAAACTCTGGCTATGGTATATGAAAAACAAGGGTATTACAAAAAAGCAATAAAAATATATGAAAAATTAAGTTTGGATAATCCCGAAAAAAGTAGTTACTTTGCAGGCCAAATTAAAAATTTGAAAATTACTTTAAACAATAATAAATAAAAGAAAATGGGACTATACGTTTTTATCTCAGTATTGATACTTATTACATGTGTCTTAATAGGCTTAATAGTTTTGGTTCAAAATTCAAAAGGTGGTGGTTTAGCATCTAACTTTGCTTCATCAAATCAAATCATGGGTGTTAGAAAAACTGCAGATTTTTTAGAAAGAGCTACCTGGACACTGGCAGTTGTTTTGTTATTCTTAAGCTTAGCTTCAGTATTTGCTATTCCTCGTAATAACATGGAAAATAGCACTAAAACAGAATTATCTACAGATAATGCAACTGCTCCTGTTAATGCATCGACAAAAGCACCAGCTCAACAACAACCTGCACAACAACCAGCTGCACAACAACCAGCAAAATAAGATTTCAAAAAAAACATTTACAATGTCAGAGTGTATTCATTTCTGACATTTTTTTTTGGAAAAAAAATAGGAATACAGACATTTTGTCAGCATTTTGATTAAAAAACAGAATGGCACAGAAAATGTAAGCTAGTATTCGTCATTAAACAATAATAAAAATCATATTGTATAACAAATAATCATAAAGAATTATGTCAAAATTAAACATTAAACCATTAGCAGACAGAGTAATTATAGAAGCTGCTGCTGCTGAGCAAAAAACATCAGGTGGGATTATTATTCCAGATACAGCGAAAGAAAAACCACAAAAAGGTATTGTTGTTGCTGTTGGCAACGGGAAAAAAGATGAACCCATGACAGTAAAGATAGGCGATAATGTTTTATACGGTAAATATGCAGGAACAGAAATTACCTATGAAGGAAAAGAATATCTCATCATGAAAGAAGCTGATATTTACGCAATCGTTTAATTTAAAAACTTATTAATCATTTTAAAGAAATAAAAAATTATGGCTAAAGATATAATTTTCAATTGGGAAGCACGCGAATCATTAAAAAAAGGCGTAGATGCATTATCAAATGCAGTAAAAGTAACACTTGGACCTAAAGGTCGCAATGTAATTATAGATAAGAAATTCGGTTCACCTTCTATAACCAAAGATGGTGTTACTGTTGCAAAAGAAATTGAATTAAAAGACACCGTAGAAAATATGGGTGCACAAATGGTAAAAGAAGTAGCTTCTAAAACTGCAGATTTAGCTGGAGATGGAACTACAACTGCAACTGTTTTAGCTCAGTCAATTATTACTACAGGTTTAAAAAATGTTACTGCCGGTGCCAATCCAATGGATCTAAAACGTGGAATTGATAAAGCAGTTATTGCAGTTGTAGCTGACCTTAAAAAACAATCAAAAGCAATTGGCGACAGCAACGAAAAAATCGAACAGGTAGCTACTATTTCTGCTAATAACGATTCTTTTATCGGCAAAATGATTGCTGAAGCAATGAGCAAAGTAAAAAAAGAAGGTGTAATTACAATCGAAGAAGCAAAAGGTATTGAAACTACGGTTAAAGTAGTTGAAGGTATGCAATTCGACAGAGGTTATATATCTCCTTATTTTGTAACTGATACCGATAAAATGGAAACAGTTTTCGAAATGCCTTACATTTTGATCTACGATAAGAAAATTTCAAATATGAAAGATTTTCTGCCTATCCTAGAAAAAGTAGTTCAAACCAGTCGTCCTTTATTGATTGTTGCTGAAGATGTTGATGGTGAAGCATTGGCTACTTTAGTTGTAAACCGTTTAAGAGGCAGTTTGAAAATTGCTGCTGTTAAAGCTCCTGGTTTTGGCGACAGACGTAAAGAAATGCTTGAAGATATTGCTATCTTAACAGGTGGTATTGTAATCTCAGAAGAAAAAGGTTATAAACTGGAAGATGCTGACTTGTCTTATTTGGGTCAAGCCGAAAAAATCACAGTTGATAAAGACAATACAACTATTGTTAGTGGAAAAGGTGAAAAATCAAATATCGAATCACGTATCAATCAAATTAAAGTTCAGGTTGAAAAAACCACTTCAGATTATGATCGTGAAAAACTACAGGAACGTTTAGCTAAGTTAGCCGGTGGTGTTGCTGTAATTTATGTTGGCGCTGCCAGCGAAATTGAAATGAAAGAAAAGAAAGACCGTTTTGACGATGCATTACATGCAACCCGTGCTGCAATCGAAGAAGGTATCATTCCTGGTGGTGGTATCGGTTATATCAGAGCAATTACTGCTATTGCTAAATTAAAAGGCGATAATGAAGACGAAAATACAGGTATAGCAATTATCCTTAGAGCATTGGAAGAACCATTGCGTCAGATTGTTGCAAATGCAGGTTTAGAAGGTTCTGTAGTTGTTCAGAAAGTAAAAGAAGGTAAAGGTGATTTTGGTTTCAATGCCAGAACTGATGTTTACGAAAACTTATATGCTTCAGGTGTTATCGACCCTACTAAAGTAGCCAGAATAGCCTTAGAAAATGCAGCTTCTATTTCAGGAATGTTATTAACAACCGAATGTGTTTTGGCTGAAATAAAAGAAGAATCACCTGCACCTCCAATGGGTGGTGGTATGCCTGGTGGAATGGGTGGAATGTACTAGTCAGTTTTTATAATTTGAAAAGTTGAAAGTTTATAAATAAACATTCATGGCTTTCAAAAATATTTAAGAACATCCTACTTATCAATGAATAAAAAATCCTGTCAAAGCCTGGCAGGATTTTTTTTATTTCAATACGTACTTTTTTAAAATTTCCTCTATTGATTTTTCTCCATCTTCAAAAAAAATCTTGTTATG
The DNA here is from genome assembly GCA_049315385.1 of Bacteroidales bacterium. Classification (GTDB taxonomy): domain Bacteria; phylum Bacteroidota; class Bacteroidia; order Bacteroidales; family JACABE01; genus JACABE01. Next base: position 799 of record JBMOKG010000083.1, on the reverse strand, counting down.
AAAACTCTCAAGATATGCCAGATGCTTAATTAGTTCTTTTTTATCATCAGCAGTAAGATTTCCGGTTTTCAGCTTTAAATCCTCGGTAGATTGGGTATAGAAAGCATCTTTAACATTTATACCCTTTTCGGTAATTTTTACTCTTCTTATTCTTTTATCTTTTTCATCGGGTATTTCCTCAATTAAGCCCATATCTATCAATCGTTTCATAATCTGAGTTCCGGTATTTAGCTCAGTAATACTATCTTTATACACTTCGTTTTTTGCCGGAACTCCTAATTTGCTTATCGATATAAGGAAATAATATTCGTCCATTGTACTTAATCCGTTTGCATTAAGTGCACGCTTGGCATAAAAACGAAAATATTTAGATATACGATTAACCAACCATACAATATAACGATTATCATCTTTTTTAAATATAGGAGGAGTTTTAACTTTTGCCGGATTAGTTTTGTGATGCAACCAAATACCGAATTGTTTTAAATCAGAATTTTTATTATTTTCTGAAAATTCTTCATAGTACTTAATTAATTCTATTACAGTATTTCCATTCATTATATGTTGTGTAAAATATATTAATATTAAAGTATTTTGCAAAAATAATATATTTTAATTAAACTATTTTATTATTTTTGCGTCTAAGTAAATATAATGTCAAAAATACAAAGAAATATCAGTTTTGAGAACAAATATATTTATTCACTTTTCATTTTACTATTATGATAATTATTAATGTTAATTAAATAAGAAAATAGAAAATCAATGGAAAACAAAGTATTACAATTAATTTAAAATG
>JBMOKG010000027.1:0-58812 GCA_049315385.1 Bacteroidales bacterium | reverse complement strand
CAAAATTACCGTAAGCGCTGATTTTTGTTACTTTTCATCAGGAAAAGTAAAAAAAGAAATAAGAAAGTTCTAATCAATAGTTTCATCCTCATGTGATGTAACGCTTTTTTATTTTTTTCAAACTTTTTCTTGATAAAAAGTATGCAAAAATCAAGACTACCAATAATTTACTTCAAAACTACGGTTTTAAAATCCCTGCGCAATACTATATATAGCGAAAAAGACATTTATGTATAGTATTTCAAATAAAAACTTCGCTATATTGTATTGCTTGCCAGTACTACCGCTATTTTAAAACCTTGTTTTGTATCGTAAATTCTTGAATGTCGATCCTGCTTCGTAGCTGGTGAAAATTTCGTTCTTACATGCCCAACCCGACCTACTCCCGATATAAAACCGGAATAGGCTCTGAAATGGGAGGGATTTGATAAGTGCTTAATTAAAACTATATACTTATATTATTATTTTAGAATATAACAATGACAACAAATCGGAGAACTTCCCTTCTCCTTTAAGGGGAAGGGATAGGGATGGGGTGTCTTATCGTAAATTCTTAGATGTCGATCCTGCTTCGTAGTTGGTGAAAATCCCTAATTCTTAATTCCTAATTATTTTAGCTTGTTTTGTATCGTAAACTACAACCTTCCTGTATTACAGCAAAAGCAAAATTTTCAACTAATCTTTGAAAACGAAGAGCAATTCTTCATTTATGAAGATTTGAAATTCGATTATAACAGATTTTCATTCGTTTTTGAAGAAGTATTAAAAAACGAAGACCACATTATTTTGTAAATATTTGATATACAGCAATTAAAAAATTTTCAAGAAAATAGATTTTTTTTACGCTCTTTGAAAAAATAAGTAAATATGTTGGAATTGATTTTTTTTGCTTTAAAAAGTATAAATTTGCAGCGGAAATAAAGTATTTAAGGTTTTTTTAATGAAATCTCTTCAAAAAAATCATAAGCTATTCATTTTCGTAGGTAATATTACGGAGGATTCTGATATCTTAATTATTAAGTATTTGAAAATCAACAAAAAATAAAGTTTGGCACGGATATTGCTCATTGCTAGATGTGAATATGAAATTCAAAAAATATTAAAAATCTTTTTAAAGAAGAAAAATTAAACAAAACAAAATAAAAACAATTAAAAAAACAAAACAAAATGAAAAAATCAATTATTATTATCGCAGTTATCCTTTTAGCAGGTTTCTCAACTAAAGTTATGGCGCAGAATACAGCAACAATTAATTCAGCTTCAGCTGCAAAGATAGTTGCTACTATTGCTATTAATCCTGGGACAACTGGTTCAAACCTTGAGTTTGGTTCTATGTCAAGACCTGCTACAGTTGCAACAGTGACTGTAAGTCCTGCAAGTGTTCGCTCAAAAACAGGTACTATTAGTTTATTACTTCAAGGAGCAACTCCAAAAGCTTCTTCTTATGCAACAACAGGAGATGTAAATGGACTTTATACAATTTCTTTACCTACAAGTTCTACTGTTACTAATGGTACTCCAGCAGATGATATGACTATTAATAATTTTACATGTTCAAATCCAACTCCTAATGCTGCTGCATTTGATGGAACAGGAAATGATTCTTTTACTGTTGGTGCAACTTTGAATTTAGCTTCTGGTCAAGCAGCTGGAGCTTATACAGGTACTTTTGACGTAACTGTTACTTATAACTAAGAGTTAATTAAAAATTTAAAAGAAGAGAAAAGTTGCAAAGCTTTTCTCTTTTTTTTTAAAGAATAAAAAAAAGAGATTTAAAAGTAAATAATTACTGATTTTTTTATTAACTTTACATACTTTAAATAATAATTTTACCGAGTTTTTCTTAATGTTAGAAAGATAATAATGAAAATCCTGAATACAGCCTTACAATATTTTAGAATGAAATGCCTTAAAAGCCTTATATTGTATGCAATCGTATTTGTAAGTTTAAACACCTCAGCACAAGGTACTATTTCGGCAACAGCTTATGCTCAGATTGTTCCTTTAATAGGCGTAACTGAAATTCAACAATTGAGTTTCGGGCAGTTTTCACCTATTGCCAGTGGCGGTAGCATTACAATTACGCCTCAGGGAAGCCGTACAACGGATGGTTCTGTTGTAGTAACTGAAGCCGCAGTTCATCAGGGAGTTTTTTCGGTTTCAGGTACCCAGGATAATAAGTTGAATGTATTACTTCCAATTACACCGGTTTATATTTATCATCAAAATGGGGTTAATTTTATGTACCTTGATAGTTGGACTGTTGAAATGCCCAATGGTGGAACCTCTGAATCCAACAAAAATTTTATTGTAAATATAGGTTCAACCATACATGTTTCTCCCATAGAATCCAATCCTATAGGCTTTTATTTAGGCACTTATCCGGTAGTTTTTTTTTATAATTAATAGGGTTCAATCAAAAAAACAGATTTTTTTTATATTTTTGGAACTAATTTTAAATGTATACGTATAATCAAATTTATTGTTTGTTTTCATTTAAAATACAGAAAGATAGCAAGATAATGTTTTTTGACTAAATTCTCGGATGAATTTCTTCTTTAATTAGTTAGATTTTTAGCTATAAAAAGAAAATTAAATTGTACTTTTACCTGCGATTTTTAGAAAAAACAGAAAGTGCTGATTTTTAACTTAAAATGAAAATATTTTTAACACGATTAAATTTTTTATTATTTAAAATTATGAAAATGAAAAGAATCTTATTTTTATTGATGCTGTTACCATTATCAGGTATAAATTTGCAATTACACGCTCAGGGTGACTTATTGGTGTCTCCGGTACGAGTTGTATTTGACGGTAAAAAGCAAAAAGAAGAAATTAGTCTGGTAAATACCGGAAATGATACTGCTGTTTATTCTGTTTCTTTTTTACAGTATAAAATGACTGAAGACGGTGGTTTTGAAATTATTACAAAACCAGAAGCAGGACAAAATTTTGCCGATCCTTATTTACGTATTTTCCCACGTAAAGTAACATTGGCTCCACGTGAAGCTCAGGTTATTCGCTTACAATTAAGAAAATCACCAGATATGGTTACTGGAGAATATCGTTCGCATTTGTATTTCAGGGCCGAAAAAGGGAAGTCTCCTTTAGGAATGGAAGTAAAAGGAAAAGATACTGCTTTAATGAGTGTTCAGATAACACCTGTTTTTGGTATCAGTATTCCTATTATTATTCAAAATGGTGATGTTAAATTTACAGCAACTTTAAGTAATCTAAAAGTTGAAAAATTAGATACAATTCAGAATTTAAAATTAACTATCAACAGAAGTGGTAATATCTCCTGTTATGGTGATTTGATTGCAGAGTATATTCCTGTATCAGGAAAAGCTATAGAGATAGGACTTATCAAAGGTATCGCAGTTTATACAACAGTAGATAAACGCAATGTCAGCATGAAAATTAATCAGATTAAAGGAGTTGATTTAAGTAAAGGTAAAATAAAACTTCGTTTTACAACACCTAAAGATGTTCCTTTTGCTGTGTATGCTGAGCAGGAATTGGTTCTTTAATTAAGTAAAAAGTATGAAGTAAAAAGTAAAAGGGGAAAGTAAAATTATAGAGAAGGATGCAGCATGATATAGGTGAAAGATTATTAAGATTTTCTATTAATGTGATTTTGGTTCTCCGAAAACTTGAGAATTCTATTGAAAATAATGTGATTAAGTACCAATTGATTAAATCAGCAACTTCCGTAGGCGCTAATTATGAAGAGTCTCAGGCTGGAAGTTCAAAGCTGGATTTTATTAACAAGGTAAAAATTTTATTAAAAGAAATGCGTGAAACTTATTATTGGCTTAAGATTACTTATAAAACATTACTAAGTAATAAAAATGAAAAGGATGTTCTTGAATTATTAGATGAGTCGGAACAATTAAAAAAAATACTCGGGGCTATTTGTAAAAACGCTTCAGAAAAGAAATAAGAATATTTATCTTTATTTTTTAATTTTTTTTGTTCTTCCTTTTTACTTTTTCCTTTTCCCTTTTTACTTTTTCCTTTTAAAAGTAATAGTATGAAAAAAAATATTTTATTATTTTATATAATAATCCAACTAATTACTATAAAGGTAATTGCTCAACCTGCGTTGCCAAATCGTTCAGTTACTGTCGTAGCTACACAAGCTATTAATTTTGGAGCATTTTGTTTACAAACTGTCGCTAGTTCAGGAGGAACTGTTCAGCTTGACTGGCAGGGTAACCGATCATCTACAGGTCAGGTGGTTTTGTTGAATTCTGATTCTTATTATCCTGCAATTTTTGAGATTCAACTCTGTCAGGGGCGTACCGTAATTATTACATATCCTCCCACTACCACTTTAACTGGAAGTAATGGTGGTTTTCTTACCTTAAATATCGGTCCTACAGAAAAAGGTGGCAATGGAGCTAGTTTTGAAGTTAACAATGATTGTAATTTTGTGACAAGACTAAGAGTAGGTGGTACTCTTACAGTAGGTAATAATTCTGCAAATCCCGGTGGTATTTACACTGGTAGTTTCAGCATAACATTTAACCAACAATAGAATTGTGAACAAAGCTAATCTCAGCACTACAATTACTGATTTTATGAATTTACTGAAGATAGCTTATAAAAACAGGATATTGAATAAATATAGTCTGATTTTTTTCACTCTCTACTTTTCTTTTTTAATACAATCAGTTCAGGCACAGGAAAAGCCTGAATTTGATGATATCTCTATCATCGTTCAGATTGAAGGGATTCCATATACCTATAATATTGCGGCTTTATATTCTACTGAAGGCAAACTTTATGTTGCTGTAGAAGAATTATTTCAGGTATTAGTTATTCCCTGTAACATAAATAATACAGGAGATTCATTAACCGGGTTTATAGATAAAGAGGAAAGAACTTACGAAATAAACAATCATACTAAGCAGATAAATTTTGATGCAAAGTCTTATAATATAACGGACGATATCATTAAAAACATGGGAATGATTTACTTAGAATCCTTTGTATTTGAAAAAGTTTTTGGGTTACATTTAAGTTTCAATTTCAGAAGTCTTTCCATAAAAGTTACTTCTGATTTTGAATTACCTATTTTAAAGAAACAACGACTGGAAAAATCCCGTAATTCGTTACAGACACAAAATGATGAATTTCCTGTAGATCAGACTATCAAAAGAAAATATCACTTATTTCGTTATGGAAACATTGATTGGTCGCTGATGTCATCTCAATCTCCTGGTTCAGCTGTTGATTCAAGAATAGGTATCAGTCTTGGAACTGAATTACTATTTGGTGAAGCGGATGCTTTTTTGAATTTTTCAGATAAATCAAAGCCGGATCCCCGTCAACAGCAGTTTTATTGGCGTTGGGTGGACAATGAGAAATCAATAGTCCGGCAAGTTTTAGCCGGGAATATATCCAGTAAAACAATAGCTTCTGTTAATGCTCCCGTTCACGGAACTGTAATTACCAATACGCCTACAACTATCAGAAAAGCCAAAGGCGAATATATCATTAGTGATGTTACTCAACCGGATTGGATTGTAGAATTGTATTTGAATAATTCATTGATTGCTTTTACAAAAGCTGATGCAGCAGGGCAATTCACTTTTAAAGTTCCGATTATTTACGGTTTTACAGTTTTGAAATTAAAATTTTACGGGCCTATGGGTGAAGAAAAACTGGAAGAACGTGTAATGAATGTCCCTGCCAGCTTTATGCCTTCCGGTGTTTTTGAATATAAATTAAGCGGAGGAGTATTACAGAATGGAGATGATACAAAATTTGGACGAGTTGAAGGGAATTATGGTATATCAAGAAGTTTTACGATAGGAGGAGGGATTGAATATTTATCATCTTTTACTACTATCAATAATATTCCATTTGTTAGTTTTTCTATGCTCCCGATTCGTAAATTAATTCTTAGTGGTGAGTATGCTGATAAAGTCAGGTCCAGAGTCTTAATGAATTTTTATCTCCCTGCAAATGCTATGCTTGAAATTGATTATTCAAAATATGAAAAAGGACAAAAGGCAATACTGTTTAATTACCTCGAAGAAAGGAAAATAGGATTATCTGTCCCACTCCGGTTTAAAAGTATATCAGGAAGCTCCCGCTTATATTATAAACAAAACGTATTTGATTTTTTTAATTACAATATGGTGGAAATGATGTTTTCTGCATTTTACAAACAAATTAATGCAAATGTTTCAACAAATGCAAACTGGATATCAGATAAACCTGTGTATATTAATGCAAATGCAGCTGTTTCGGTAAGGCTACCTAAAAATTATGCATTCAGACCTTCAGCTCAGTTTAATCTGAGTACAATGGAAGTGATGTCTTATAAAGCAGAACTGGAAAAAAAAGTTTCACAAGCCGGTTTTTTCTCCATGTCTTTTGAAAGAAATATAGTATCTGATTTTAATAGTTTAAACTTTTCTTTTAAATATGATTTTTCTTTTGCACAGACAAATATCTCTTTCAGAACTGTAAATAAAGATATTTCATTATTGGAGAGTGTGAGAGGTGGCATTGCTTTGGATGATAAAAACAGTAGAATTTTTCCTAATCAGCAATCAATGGTTGGGCGTGGAGGACTTGCATTTATTGCTTTTGTGGATGTAAATCATAATAATATTTATGATCCGGGTGAACGAAAAGCCGATTTTTTATCTGTAAAAGTAAATGGCGGACGTTCTGTTTATAGTGAAAAAGATTCTATCATACGGGTTATGGGACTGGAACCATTCCTTTATTATAATGTAGAATTAAATGATAAAGATTTTGAGTTTATTACCTGGCGGATACACAATAAAAACCTGAGAGTTTTAATTGATCCTAATCAGTTTAAAACCATAGAAGTTCCAATTTCTCCTGTAGCTGAAATTAGTGGAAACGTGATATTTAGAAGTGATTCCAAAGAAGAAGGTTTGGGAAGAGTAATTGTAAATGTTTTTGATAAAAAAGATGGAAGTCTGGCTGCTAGAATTATTACTGAATCAGATGGATATGTAAATCATCTTGGATTATTGCCGGGTGATTATTACGCACAAATTGATTCAATTCAGTTATTCCGCCTGGAAATGAATGCAGCGCCTTCCCGTTTGGATTTTACTATTAAAACAATTGTAGAGGGAGATGTTTTTAACGGGCTTGATTTTGTGCTGACCAATAAGAAATCTGAGACAATGGGTATGCTAAGCCATGATTCACTGATAAATAACAGGCTTGTAACGGATACTGTTTTAATGCAAAGAAAACTAACAATGGTAGATAATAAAGAAAAAATTGATTTATTATTAGCAAAAGTTACTCAAAAAATTCATTTTGATGTGGGGAAAGCTGTTGTTCTTCCAATATATAAAACCTATCTCAAGCAAGTAGCAGAACTGTTAAAGAATAATCCCGAAGTAAATATTCTTCTTGAAGGTTTATGTGATATTGACGGATCTGTAATATTTAATCAGAAGCTTTCTGTAAAAAGGGCAACATCAGTTCGTAATGAATTAATAAAATTAGGTGTTGATGGTAAACGCATAGAAGTTGTTGGATTAGGATCGCTGAAACCTTTAAACACAAATTCAAATGCGGCTGAAAAGTCGTTTAACAGGAGAGTGGAATTTAAAGTAAATTTAAAAACAAGTTCTGATATAAATAATGGTACGAATACTAAAACCGATACTGACAATAAAACCAATGCTGATACAAAAATTGGAGGTGTTACAAAGATTGGAGTAAATGCAAAAAAAAAAGAAATTACAAAAATAAAAGATATACCTGGTCACGATAATTTAGTAATAAAAGACACAATATCATTGATAAACACAGTAAATAAAACCGATGATAATAAAGATCAGTTTATAGGAAATATATGCAATGAATCAGGGAGTTATTATGTTCAATGTGGTGTGTTTAAAAACAAAAATGCCGCTGTAAAGTTAGCTTTAAAAATTAAGGGGAAAACGGATGTAGCTGTTGGAATTGAAATCTATAATACACTTTATAAAGTACAGTTGGGATGCTCAACTGATAAAAAAGAAATGGGAAAACTAATGGATTTTCTGAAAGAGAAAAAAGTTTGTGATAATATGTTTCTTGGAGTCAGGAAGTAGAGATTCAATTACGAATTAGGAATTATGAAAAAATAAATTAATATATTGGTAATCAGATCCCACTTTTTCCTTTTTTACTTTCTCCTTTTTCCTTTTTACTTTTCATTTACCTAAGCTACTTTAAGTTTTGCGATATTGGTTTTCTCCATTTTTTCGCTAGCATATTCCAATGTAATTTCAAGTTGTTTTATTTCTTTTTGTGATGGAACATCAAACATAGCATCCGTCATAATTGTTTCGAGAATAGAACGTAAACCACGAGCTCCGAGTTTATATTCTATAGCTTTTTCAACTATAAAATCAAGAACTTTATTATCAAAGCTTAATTCAATACCATCCATTTTAAATAATTTTATATACTGCTTTACCAAGGCGTTTTTTGGCTCTGTAAGTATACGTCTTAATGCTTCTTCGTCTAATGGATCAAGGTTGGTAAGTACAGGAAAGCGTCCGACAATTTCGGGGATCATTCCATAACTACGAATATCCTGGGGCGCAATATATTGTAGTAGGTTCTTTTTGTCAATAGTATCTGTTTCTTTGGCTGCTGCATAACCTATCATATTGGCTTTCATACGACTGCCTATTTTCCTTTCAATTCCATCAAATGCACCACCGGCAATAAAAAGAATATTTTGAGTATTGACCTGTATCATTTTTTGTTCCGGATGTTTACGTCCACCTTGAGGTGGAACACTTACAACTGCACCTTCAAGTAATTTTAGTAATGCTTGTTGTACACCTTCTCCTGAAACATCACGGGTGATAGAAGGATTATCGCTTTTACGTGCGATTTTGTCGATTTCATCAATAAAGATAATGCCTTGTTCAGCAGCTTCTACGTTAAAATCAGCAGCCTGTAATAAGCGGGATAAAATACTTTCTACATCTTCACCTACATATCCGGCCTCAGTAAGAACTGTAGCATCAGCAATACAGAATGGTACGTTCAGCATTTTTGCGATAGTACGGGCCAATAAAGTTTTCCCGGTTCCTGTTTCTCCAACAATGATAATATTAGACTTTTCGATTTCAACATCATCCTCATCTTTTCCCAAGGGTTGGCTTATGCGTTTAAAGTGGTTGTAAACTGCTACTGCTAAATATTTTTTAGCAACATCCTGGCCAATGACATATTCATCGAGATGTTTTTTGATTTCTGATGGTTTAAGAATTTTTGATTTGTTAATAGCCTGGTTTTTTTTCTGAGGTAGTTCTTCGTCTAAAATTCCTTTGGCTTGTATTACACAATAATCACAAATTTTAGCTTCTATTCCAGAAATGAGCATATTTGTATCAGCTTTCGTTCTACCACAAAATGCACATTTTTCCTTTTCTTTTACCATTTTTTTGCTTTTTATATCATTTTAAAAAAACCTAACAGGTTTCAAAAACCTGTTAGGTTTAATAAATGTAAATCTTTTTATAAAATGAATTTTTATTATTTGTTACGAATTAATATTTCGTCAATCATTCCATAATTCTTTGCTTCTTCTGCTGTCATCCAATAATCACGGTCAGCATCCTGCCAAATTTTATCATAAGATTGTTTAGAATGATGAGCTATGATTTCGTATAATTCTTTCTTGAGTTTTTGGATTTCTCTTGCAGTAATTTCAATATCAGAAGCTTGTCCTTCTGTACCTCCCATTGGCTGATGAATCAAAACACGGGAATGTTTAAGTGCTGTTCTTTTACCTTCGGCACCAGCACATAATAAAATAGCTCCCATCGATGCAGCCATCCCGGTACAAATCGTAGCTACTTCAGGCGCAATATATTGCATAGTGTCGTAAATACCTAAACCGGCATAAACTGAACCACCAGGAGTATTCAGATAAATCTGAATGTCTTTTGATGAATCAACTGATTCGAGAAAAAGAAGCTGTGCCTGAATAATATTGGCAACAGTATCGTCAATGGCTACACCTAAAAAAATAATTCTATCCATCATCAATCTTGAAAATACATCCATTGAAGCTACATTCAACTGACGTTCTTCGATAATGGTTGGAGAAATATAACCATTGTTTATTATTGAGTGATACTTGTCAAAAGCAAGGCTGTTTATTCCTCTGTGTTTTGTAGCATATTTCCTAAATTCGTTTTGCATTTTGTGTTGGATTAATGTTTATGATCATGTAATTTTACAAATTCTTCAAATGTAATATCTATAGCATTTGTAGTTACTTTATCTTTAAACAATACAATCATCTTTTTGTCGTACATTTCATCGTAAATTCTTTTAACTTCTTTCTCATTTTTCATGATTGTTTCTACAATGCCATCCATACGTTTATCTTGTTCATCATCTTCTGATTTCGGGAAATACTGGCCTAAGATGAATTCTTTGATATATGATTTTACTTCAGCGTCAGCAACATTGATATTATTCTCGGTTATCAGTTTGTTTTCAATAAGTTGCCATTTTAATGAACGTTCATAAGCACCGAAATCAGCTTCTAATTGTTCTACTGTTATTTTATTACGGTTGCTTTCTAATAACCATCTTTTAAGGAATTCAGCAGGTAATTCTACTGAAGTTTCTTCAATCAGCTTATTGATTACATCTCCAAGTAATTTTTGGTCACTTTCTTTAATGTAATAATTTTCAGCTTCCTGAGCAATACGATTGCGGAATTCTTCAATAGTTGTTATTTCGTCTTGTGGATATACTTTTGAAAATAATTCTTCATTAAGTTCAGCTTCATGAAGATGACTTATTTCTAATGCTTTTAAACGATAAGAGGATTTTATTGCTTCTGAATCATTTTTAATATTCATAATACGTCCAACTTCTTCTTCTGATCCAAATGCTTTAAGCATGTTAATATCAATATAATCGTCCTTTTTAAGACCAATTACATTGGCTTTAATGTCTTTATCAATAATTTTTTCAACGGCAAATGAAACTTTGATGCTACTAACATTATCTTTAACATTCATATTTTCATCTAATTCCTCTGCTTCTGCATGAATAATATCATTTTCCTGAGCTTCATCATGAGAATGAGCATGTCCATGACGTTTTTGAATGTCAAGTACAAATTGATCAATCATTTTCTCATCAGCTCTTATGTTGAATTTATCAATATTTATTGCTTCCAGATTAATATTAATTTCAGGTTGCATTGCAATATCGAAATAGAACTCAAAATCATTTTGTGTTTCCCAATCAATGTTTGCATTTTTTTCTTCACTCATTAGCGGGCTGCCTAAAGTGTTGATTTTGTTTTCTGTAATAAAAGATTCTAAAGCTTCAGATAAGACTTTATTGATTTCATCAACTTTAACACCTTTTCCATACATTTTTTGAACCATTCCAAAAGGAACTTTTCCCGGACGGAAACCCGGAACGTTGGCTTTGTGCTGGAAGTCTTTTAATTGTTTGGTAACTTTATCCTGATAATCGTTTTGATTAAGTTCTACTTTGATGACTGCAGTTAAATTACCGGTAATTTCTTGTGTAATATTCATCGGAAAGATATTAATTTGTTGATATTTAAGTAAATTGAAAATTTAAAATAAGTATGCAAAATTACATATTTTTTTCTGATATTTAGCTAATAAATGACTGAAATGTAAAGGAATTAAATTTGAAATAACATTTTTATTTCTATTAACAATTAGAATTATATTATTAACTTTACAGCGCCAATTATTGTATTGACGCCTATTCATATGAAAAAACTCCTGCTTCTCCTCTTTTCCTTCATTTCGTTTGCTGGTAATGCAGGTGATTTTAATACCAATATTGAAAGGGAAGCCAATGCAAAGGAATGGATAAATAAACAAGCCCTCGAATTTATCGAAAACAAAGGTCAATTTGCCAATTCTGATGGTAAAGTTGCCGATAATGTCCTGTTTAAAGCAAGCTATGGTAATTGTGATATTTATATTACTGATAAAGGCTTGACTTATGTTTTTAAAAAGATAGAAAAAGACAGTTTGTTTAAGCCTGATAGTCGATTAAGTAAGTTAGATAAGTTAAAATCGAAGTTTGATAAGCGAAAAGAAGAAAACAATAAACTTTTCTATTTCCGACTGGATATGAATCTGGAAGGTGCTGAAATAAACAAATCCAATGTAATTAAAGAAGGCGATAGCCAACAAGGGCATTATAATTACTTTTTTGCCCATTGTCCGCAAGGCATTTACGATGTGAAAGGCTACGAGAAAATAACCATCAAAAACATTTACAAAGGAATTGACTGGGTAATTTATACCAATACAAATTCTAAAGAACACCCCTTAAAATATGATTTTATCGTGCATCCCGGGGCGGATTATAAGGAAATAAAAATTATATTCCAGAATGCCCAAAACATAAGTTTATGCGAAAACGACAGCAAGCTGAAAATTAAATGCATTGCTGCTACATTAGAGGAGGGCAGTATGCATTCTTTCATGAAAGATGGCGTAATTGAAGTTCAAAGCAAATATAAAATTTCAGCAGATACTACAATCAGCTTTGAAATGGCAAATTATGATACTACTAAAACCTTAATTATAGATCCTTTGGTATGGGCAACATACTATGGGGGAGGCATGTATGAAGATTTTAATTCTGTTTGTGTAGATTCTAAAGATAACGTTTATATTACTGGTATGGCGATGTCATTGGATTTTCCCTTGTTACAATTAAATGGTGCATTCTGGCAGCCTGTAAATATTGGACAAATTAATTCAAGTGATATTTTTATTTTAAAATTTAATTGTTCAGGTGTTAGAAAATGGTCAACCTTTTATGGTGGTACTAAAACTGATTATGGTATGTCAATTTGCACTGATAAGAATAATAATTTATTCATAACTGGGAATACTGAATCTTTTGATTTACCATTACAACAAAATGCAAATGCTTATTACCAATCTACTAATAACGGTATTCAGTTGTCGGCTTTTATTATTAAATTTAATGATATTGGAATCAGACAATGGGCAACATATTATGGAGGCGAAATGACAGAAAAGGCTGAATCAATATGTACTGATAAACAAAATAATATTTATATTGTTGGAGGAACATATTCAACTGCTTTTCCAGTTCAACAAATTCCCGGTTCATATTTTCAGAATCATACTCCGGGAGCTACTGAAGATGCTTTTATTCTTAAGTTCGATAATATGGGAGTTAGGTTATGGGCAACTTATTATGGTGGCGAAGGATTGGATCAAGCTATGTCAGTTGTTACTGATTCTAATGATAATATATATGTTGTTGGTGCAACTATGTCTGCATTATTTCCCTTATCACAATTAAATAATTCATATTATCAAAATTCTTATGGTGATATAAATAGTAGTGATATATTTATTTTAAAGTTTAATCAGCAGGGCATCCGACAATGGGCAACTTGTTATGGTGGATATTATTTAAATGATGTAGCCTATTCTGTTTGCACTGATAATCAAAATAATGTTTATGTAACAGGAGCTACTGATGGTGTTAATTTTCCCACGTTTCAATTGCCGGGTGCTTATTTTCAAAATAATGCTCTAATTGGGTTTGATAAGATATTTATCTTGAAGTTTGATGAATCAGGAAACAGACAATGGGCAACACTATATTACGGAGATTATGATAATTATGGATTTTCAATAAGAACAGATAAAAATGATAATTTATATTTAACCGGGCAAACTCAATCAGGAAATTTTCCAACTCTGCAATTAAATGGTGAATATTTTCAAACAGCTAACATTATCAGTTCAGGTGCTACTTTTATTTTAAAATTTAATAAATTCGGTGTCAGACAATGGTCAACTTTATATGGAACCTTTCCTTATCAAAATTACGATTGTGTGGGGAAAGAAATATCAATAGATAGTGAGAATAATGTTTATTTAATTGGTTCTATAAGTAGTTCAGGCGCTTATACTGCTAATCCTGGAAGTAGTGCTTATTATGATAGTATCTGGAGTGGATACAGAGATGGGTATATTTTAAAAATCGGAAGTGATATTTTAAATTCTCGACCTATAGATTTAAAGGTAAATGTGAATAATATCTGTAAAGATGAATTTAAAAATATCATATTAACAGCGAAGGGAGGAATAAATAACTTGCTTATATGGTATACCGGTAGTTGTGGACAAAATTATATTGGTCAGAATTCACCTTTAACTATAGCTGCACCAAAAGAAACAACTACTTTTTATGTTCGCTATGAAAGTGCCTGCGGAAATTCAGAATGTGACAGTATATTATTTACGGTAAAGGATTGCCAAATTATATTGGATTTGCCTAATTTTTTCTCACCCAATGGTGATAAAAATAATGACTATTTTATTCCTGTAAAAATTGAAGGTATTTTGTCAATGAAAACCCTTATTTACAACCGATGGGGAACTTTGGTATATTCAACAGATGATTTAAAAATTAACTGGGACGGTAAAACCAATAAGGGCGATAAAGTTGCCGATGGTGTTTATTACTGGATCGTTGATTATAAAGATATCAACGGACTTACCTCTGGTAAACATGGTTCAGTCACTATCATGAATTAAAAAAGCTACTTCATTTTTCAATGAAATAGCTTTCTATTCAAATATAGATAAAAATTATTTTTTATCCAGCATTTTAGTCCATTCTTTATTGGTTCTGGCTTTCCAGTTACTGTTATGGTAAGCATAACTGATCATAATGGGTAAAACAGAAGTGGCTTCTGCGTAAACCATTTGTTCATAAACGGTATCCACTTTTCCCCATGAAGATGCTTCTTTTAAAGTCGAACTGGAACAGGCACCATCTCTGGAATCAGCAACTGTAATTTGAACTGCATATTTGTGCATAGGTACTTCTTTTCCTAATACTTCTGCGCAAATTACAGTATCTTGTGTGAAATTCTTTGGAACTCCTCCTCCTATCATAAATAATCCTGTAACAGCTGCTTCCATCTTAATTTTTGTTAATTCTAAGAAGTCTTTCACTGAATCTATTGATAAGTGTTTGTCAGGGTTTTCCCATTGATGAAGTACCAGACCAAAACCTGCACTACTGTCAGTGAAAGCCGGACAGAAGATAGGTACATTGTGTTCGTAACAAACCTGAACCAGTGAATCTTTTTTCTTTGAATGTGTCGTTAAATATTTTCCCATTTCACGAATAAATTCACGGGAAGAATAAGCTCTTTTTTCCAATGAATCAGTAATTTCTTTAATGGTTCTATCGCAGCTTTGCAATTCTTCCTCATCTATATAGGTATCATAAATTCTGTCTATATATAAATCGCGTAATTTGCTGTCATCTACAAAAGGAGAACCTTTGTAATGTTTATATCCTAAAGCTTCGAAAAAATCCATATCTACAATGGATGCGCCTGTAGCAACAATCGCATCAATCATATTTGCTTTTACCATGTCAACATAAACCTGCATACAACCGGCAGCACTTGTGCTTCCTGCTAATGTAAGTATGATACTGCATTCATCTTCGTTAATCATTCTTATTAGAATGTCTGTAGCATTTGCTGTGTCTCTTGATGTGAAAGACATATCACGCATAGCGTCTATAATAGTTGTGGAATCAAAAGATTTGACATCTATGTGTTTTACAACTTCTTTTAATAAATCTGACTTTTTCATATATAATTTGTTAGAATGGTGATAATTTGCAAAATTAATTAAAATTTACAAATTATCAATTTGTTGTTTTTGTTTTTTAGTCCTCTTTTTTGGAGAGGATTTAGGTGAGGTTGACTAATATCCTAAAATTTTAAGCATTGATTTATGGCTTTGTTCTTTGGCAAATAGCTTTGTAAAGTATTCACCTTCTTCATCTATATCAATAATAATATGTTTAGGTGCTGGAATTAAGCAGTGTTGAATTCCTCCATATCCACCCAGAGATTCCTGATAAGCACCTGTATGAAAAAACCCGATATATTGAAGGCTTTCTGCTGCGATTTTAGGAAGAAAAACTGCATTTGAATGTGCTTCGGCATTGTAAAAATCCTGACTGTCACAAGTTAAGCCTCCCAGGAATACTCTCTGGTATTCTTTTTCCCAGTTGTTTACAGCTAATAATATGTATCTTTGATTGATAGCCCATGTATCAGGTAAAGTAGTCATAAAGGAACCATCGATCATATTCCAGAGTTCCCTGTCGTTTTGTTGTTTCTGATCGATAATAGAAAATAGGGTTGCACCACTTTCTCCAACTGTAAAAGAGCCGAATTCAGTAAAAATATGAGGTTCAACTACCTTTTGTTGTTCACAAATATTTTTTACCTGAGCTATTATTTCTTCTGCCATGTATTCATAGTCATAGTTGAATCCCAGATTATTTTTTATTGGGAATCCACCGCCAATGTTTAATGAATCTAATTCAGGGCAAATCTTTTTAAGTTCACAATATACATTAACACACTTGGATAATTCATTCCAGTAATAAGCAGAATCTTTAATGCCAGTATTAATGAAGAAATGCAACATTTTTAATTCAAACTTTGGATTATCTTTTATATTTTCCAGATAAAAGGACAATATATCATTGTATCTCATTCCTAAACGGGAAGTATAAAATTCAAACATCGGTTCTTCTTCTGCAGCTATCCTTATTCCGATCTTACAGTTGCCGGTGATTTGTTCATCCAGTAAACGGATTTCATCTTTATTGTCTAATACAGGTATTGTATTTATAAATCCCTGATTGAGCAATTCTGCAATATTTTCAACATATTGTGGTCGTTTAAAACCGTTGCAGATAATATGACGTTCTTTGTTTATCTTTCCCAACAGATATAACTCATTGATGATATTAATGTCAAATGCTGAAGAAGTTTCTATGCTGATGTCATTTTTTAATGCTTCTTCCATTATAAATGAAAAATGAGAACTTTTTGTGCAATAGCAATAATTATAATCACTTTGATAGTCAACTTTTGCCATTGCTACATTAAACATTCGTTTTGCTTTCTGAATCTGTGAACTGATTTTTGGCAGATAGCTGATTTTTAATGGTGTGCCATATTGTTTAATAATATCCATTAAGGGCACTTCATTAAAATATAACTCATTATCGATTACTTTGAATTCATCATTCGGAAACTCAAAGGTTTGTTCGATTAAATCAATGTATTTGTTCTTCATTTTAAAATGCAAGTAAGTTGGATGGTGAAATTAATTTTAATCTAACTAAGTTAGATTGTTTTATTTTATTGCAAAAATAATAAATTTATTTATAAATTCGTCAATAATTTATTAAAAAAGAGATATGAAAAATAATTAAAGTAGTTTGTCTTTTCTTGTAAAAAGGATAGAGGTTATAAGGTTTGTTACTTTTAAATGTTAAATTATCAGAGATAAAGCTTCATTTATTTCAGGAGAAAGAATCAAGTATTTCGAACTATTCAATCAAAGTAAATGTTCCTGTTTTTTCAATTTCTTTTATTTGCTCTCCGTATTTAATTTTCAAATAATATAAATATACACCTGATTGAACTACATCATTTTGATATTTACCATCCCAACCAATATTATAATCGTTGGTTTCAAATAATAATTGCCCCCATTTATTATAGATTGCAAAATATAACTCAGTTTCTGCTGAAAAACTTCCAATAGGTTTAAATGTTTTAGTTATTCCTCGTGGGAGAAATGCATTAGGAATAAAAATAGTATTACAGTTTTCATCAAATATGATATTAATACTATCTGAATTGGAACATCCTTCTTGTGTGATTATTACCCGATACAAGCCTTCCTTTTCAACTTGATAAGTTGGATTAGTTGTCCCATCCTGCCATAAATAGGTAGTATTATTTGTTGAAGCATTTAACATGAATTTATTACCCAGGCATAGTATAGTATCGTTACCAAGATTTATAACTGGCGATGGTTTAAAACTTAAGTGAGTAGTTACAATACTGTCACAACCCGATAAACTCAAAAGTGTATCAAGGTATGTACCAGCTATTGAGTAATCGTGTATGCCAACAGCGTATTTTTCACCCTGGCAGATTGCTGGGTTTATAGTTGTTTGTTTATTTGGATGAACATTTATTTTTAAATTAGCGGTATCACCACAACTATCATTAAAAGCAATAAGTGAAACTGTAAAAATTCCGGCATTATTAAAAACATAGTTTGTATCGAAAGCTGAAGAGAAATATTGTCCGTTTATCAGCCATTTTTGAGATGTAAAAGGTATAATCGTAGTATTTGTAAAATTAACTTTTGAATTCTGGCAAATTGAAGAATCTGTTACTTCGAATGAAGCCACTGGAGGAATGCAATTTTTAATAATAAGAGAAGAAATAATATTAGGCAAACCAAACTGGCATTTTTTACCATTTAGATAAATAGCATTTTTAATAAAATTGCAATTCAAGTCATCCGGATTGTTAATAACACTAAGTGAATCGCTTCCGTATTTTGTAAAATATATTTTTTTATCTAATCCAATTTGAAGAGCACCTCCACAACAGGAAGGCTTGTTATAAATAATAGTCTTAGAATTCGCAATATTTGAAGCCAATAGATCATAGCGGTAAATTGAAGACGTATTATAAATGGAAGTATAAAGCTTTTTATTATCGGGTGAAAATTCAATTCCATAAAATTTTTCATTTATTCCGATTTGCAATGCATTTGAAACCGTACCATTGCTATTGTTAAAGTCAAATATTGCCAGCTCACCACTAAGGTATTTTGCAGATGCTAATTTTTTACTGTTATTGGATACTTTTAGATAGCCCATTAAATCGATGCTGTCGGTTTGATAAGATCCGACAGAACTTATAACAGGAGTAATATTAATTCCAGAGGGGGAGACTAAAAAGCTATAGAAATTATTGCTTTCTATTCCATGAGTTATTACCCAATAATCTATATTATTAATATGTTTAGCTACAGTGAGTTTTTCAGGAGTAGGATTTATCAATAAAATATTTTTAGTGATTACTTTTCCTAATCCACCATTCATACTAATATCAACTACAGAATATTCTAGTCCGTTAGCTCCAAAATTATTTTCTTGAGCATCAACTGTAAAAACGTAATAAATGCTTGTACTTGATGGTTTTGGTAGAATAATAGATGATTGACTTGAAGCAGATGATCCATTGAGTGCAGTTCCATTATCCATAATCTGATGAGTTTTATTCCAGACTGTTGATCCGTCAGTATAAAATTGAAGATTCCCATTGGCATCACAAATAGTAGCACAGCCTTCATACGTTGACATTTGTCCATTAATTAAAGCAGTAGGAGGTAAGTTGCTGAAAGAGATACCTGCACGAATTCCAAAATACCAGATATTACTTTCTAATTGTGCATGAGCAGCAATAAAAGTATTGAAAAGAATAATTGAAAAAAGGAGTATTCTTTTTATCATTTAGGTAATTATAAATCTGACTGTTTAATTTAGACAATTTCTGACAATAAAAAGTTGTCTAAAGAAGCGTTTTAGTAGTATAGTTGAAAAACATAATTATTCAGTTTAGAACTATTAATATTTAGAATATTATAACAAATAGGTTATTTTAAAACAGATTTCTTTTTAGTATTTTTTTTGTTTCTTCTATTACGATAGCTTTCTTATAACTAACTATATTAATCAAATGATATTTCTTATTTTTAATCAAGCTTTCCGATCGCCATCTAAACTGTGAAATAGTTTTATCGTTTCCACTATCATACCACCAACAAGAATATAGAATTTCTTTTTTAAACCGTAATTCACTAAAAAACACATCATTTCCGTTAAGTGATAAAACTTGCTCTTTTTCAATCTTATATCCACAGCCTTTCCAGCAAATTATAGGAGAATGTTCTGCTGAATAAAAGCTTACTGCTGGTTTTATATAAATCAGTAAATCCTTGCTTGATAATTTAATAACATTTAACTCTTCTATTGAAAATCTGTATTTACCTGTGTTTAATTCAGTATCTTTAATTATTAAACCAGCTTCATTCGATTTTGTTTCAGGGTAAAGCTTAAAATAGAGCATCAATACTGTTATAATTACAATAATGATATAAAAGCTTTTATTGTTAATTCCTGTATAAACCTCATTTATTGTTTTTTCCTGTTTGCTTATTGATGTTTTTTTAATGATAAAAAGAAGTGGAAGAATTACATAAACAATAAAACATAAAATACCTACCAATTCATGAGCAAAAGTTTCTGTATCAATAGCAAGAACTGTAATCAATAATATCCTGAAGAAATTTGAGAGAATAACTAAAATGTAAGTGATAAATAATGTGATAATTACGTTTAGTATTTTAGGTTTAGTTTTGTATCGTTTTTGATAATATGATATTATTATCAATGCTGTATAGAAACTTGCTATCACCATTTTCAATCCCATACAAACAGAATCTACATGAAACTCTTTGTTTTTGATAATAATAACATTCCCTGTTGATTTGTAATCTTCGTTTAACAGATTCAGACATTTTACAGCAAAAGTTGTAAGATTCAATCTTATTTCAAAACCCAGGATTTCTGAAATAAATATAACAACTGGAGAAATGATAATAACTAAGAATAAAGGAAGTATATTAAGTTTGCCAAATAAGCTTTCATACAGGAAAAATAATGAACATATAAAAGCCAGGAAATAAAATGAACTCAAATTAAATAAAGCATATAGGCATAAAAATACTATGGCAGTAATGCCATATCTTACTGATTTTTCACTGCTTTCTCTTTGAATTACAAAAGGCAATACCAGTAGAACTAAGATAAAATTTAAGTCAAATCTTACATAAAAAGTTAGTCTTTCATAACTCAGAAAAAGGAAAATAATGGAAGCAAATCCAATAGACAGATACCGGAAAATACTTGAATTTATGAATTCTTTAGCCATCCGGTTTTTGAAAAAAATCTATTTCTGAAATACAAAAAAATCAATAAGCAAATAAATAATATTATCAGTGCCCATTCAGAAGGTTCGGGTACTGCACCTGATGATTTCATGGAAGCATTCTTCAGGCTGTTTTGATTTTCTTCTATTCCGAATCTCTCATAATCTTTAACGGTTTCCAATACAATCAAACTTGAAACTGGTGATACTATATATGCTTCATTTGCAATGGTTACTGTGTTTTTTAAATAATAAGAATCCTTGTTGAAATAATTCCTGCCAATATTTTTCATTAAGTTGTTATATGCAAATAATCTCATTAAATGATCAGGAGCTTTTCCGGTTTTATTAAGGGTATCTCTGAATATTGAAATATTGGCAATATCAATATCTGTTTGATTTGTTAATTGGTTTGATTTGATAAACTCTTGATTATTAATAAACTGATTCAGTTTTAATAAACTGCCTTTTTCAAAATTAAAAAGATTAAACTCTTTAAGTGTTTTTATATATGGTGAAGTATTATCTCCTAATTCAAAAAAATTAATCCGAACACTATCATTAGAAATTTTATTGATTAACTCATTTAGGAAAATACTCCCTTCAAGATCTGATAAATTTGGAGATAGTTCGCTGGATTTACTGATTACAATGGCATTTTCTGCATGTTTTATTTTATGAAAAGGAAACAAACTGAAACGCATCTTATTTAATATTTCAAATATATGATCTTTATTTCCTTCATTGATTTCAATCATTTTGTCATGAAAGGCATAGATTTTCAATTTTGGTTGATGCATGATTATTTCATCAAAATCATGCTTTGTCCAGGAACTGTTAATGTCCAGGTATAGAGTTTTTAAATCTAAGTGGGTACTTTGTTTGTTGAGTTCTCTTAATTGATAACTATAATTATTGAATGAAAATGTCTGAGATGACAGTGGTGTTGTTGTTAACTTCATTTCCCAATAAGGGCGAAAGACACCACTGTAAGTGTAATTATTGTTTAAATTCTTTTTGAAACCTTCAGGTAAGTCGATATTTTCTATTTTGTGATCAGAAATAAATGTAATACTAGTGGTTTCAAGAATATTTTTGCATAAGGGGCCATCAAAATAAACATTGCTTAGTTTTAATTGCTTATTAGTTTTTTCAAGTGGAGTTGTAATACCGATTTTAAATTTGCGGTTTTCTTTAGGAGAACAGGGAAATAATGTAACTGTTAATGTATTTCCTTCTTGCCAGTGAAGTAAGGCAGGATCGTGTTGTTCTACACCAACTATAGTTGTATAAGCACTATCTGCTTTTGATTTAGTTGTTAATCTTGATTTTTCTTCTTTTCCATTTATCCACAATGATAAAGAAGTAGCCACTGAACCTTCAGGCAGATAGAAGGTGAAAGCAGCTTCTTGCTTATCTTCCTGCCATTTATTTGAATTTTTAACAGTAATTATCTTTTCGGTATATGCAAATCTGTAATCAGGAAATACTTTTATATCATTTAATACATCTATAGTTTCCAGATCTCTTCCTGACCAAAGTTTTCGTTGGGAAACGTGTCGGGCGTTATATTGCGATTTAAGTATTTTAATTCTGGTATCAGTATCCAGATTAATATCTCCGAGTAATGCCATTCCAATATTTACCAGAGGATCATGTATTTTGACTTCATCAAATGCAGTTTTGCTCCATCCACCCCATAAATTATAGAATGTATCATATACTAAATTGCCTTCAATAATTCTTTGAGAAAAATTATCGGAAGGTATATTTTGACAAAACAAAACCCATTCGGGCAATGTATTTTCAGGACGGGTTATTATTGAAGCACTGGCATTATGGATCTCTGTTTTGAAATTATTCCATTTCACTAAAAAAACAGATAACATTAATAAAGGTAGAATTATTCCGCAAACAAAAGCAAATTTTTCAATTTTTGTTTTTTCTAACTTCCAGAAAATAATCAATAATGAAATTAATACAAGAAGTGGTACAAATAGATGTAAAGATAATCCAAGCAATATTGCTCCAAAAATTGCAATAAAATACAATGGAGCTAAATAAGCTGCAAAATATGCAATTATTACAATTCCCATTCCTAAAATAAAGTATATAACAACTTTAATAAATCCTGGCAATTTATCTAGAAAACAAATACTTATATAAGCAGCATAAAACAAGTTCAGGTAAATCAATACCCAGCTGGAAAATTGCGAGAACACTGGTATTGAATTATTTAAAGAAAAAGCACTAATAGATAGTAAGGTAAGTGTTATGATAAAAAAATTAACCTTTATTCTTTTTAATCTGAATACAGTTTTATGCTCAATTAATACAAAAATATAATATAGTATCGCAATAATATAATTTATTAAAAAAATACCACTTCCACTAAAAAAATCTCCTGATTGTGATCTGTTTAGACCAGAGAAGAAAAGAATTACTAACTCAAAAACAATTAAAGCAAGACCTATATAGAATAATTTGTTACCAGTTTTATCCTGTGAATTTTCCATAATAAAATATTTTTCATTGATAAACGCTTAGTATACAATTATATTATTTGATGTGTTTTTTATTCAGCTTAATTCTACATTAACAGAATAAGTTTTCTAATACAAATAATGATATAATAGTTAGTTTGTTAATATATTAGCATAAAAACACTGACAACATATTGTATGTATTTAAAAAATCTTGAAGCATGCATTCAAGAAATTGTTGGTTTGAAATATGAATACATTAAAGAAAATTAACTAAGCAAGTATAATTTTTAATTTTTTATTGGATTTCAATAGCATACAATGGAAAAAGAGCATAAAATTGTATAATTTTATGCTCTTTTTTGCTCTAAATGAGCTAAATCATTATTTGTAAATTATGAGACTTTTGCACATAAAAATTCTCTGTTCATGCGGGCAATGTTTGCAACAGAAATATTTTTAGGACATTCAGCTTCACATGCATATGTATTGGTGCAATTTCCGAAACCCAGTTCATCCATTTTAGCAACCATTGCTTTTACTCTTTCTTTTGCTTCAATTTTACCTTGTGGTAAAAGGGCAAACTGAGAAACTTTAGCTGCAACAAAAAGCATAGCTGAAGCATTTTTACATGCAGCTACACAAGCACCGCAACCAATACAAGCAGCAGCATCCATTGCTAATTCAGCATCATTCCTGTTAACCGGGATTGAGTTAGCATCAGGTACACCACCTGTAGTAACTGAAACATAACCTCCAGCCTGAATAATCTGATCGAAGGCATTCCTGTTAATCATTAAATCTTTTATAACCGGAAAAGCTTTAGAACGCCATGGTTCTATTGTAATAGTATCACCGTCTTTAAACTTACGCATGTGTAACTGGCAGGTAGTAATTTCATCATCAGGTCCATGAGGACGGCCATTGATATACAAACTGCACATTCCACATATACCTTCGCGGCAATCATGGTCAAAGTTGATAGGTGACTGAACTTTATCTATTAAACTTTCATTCAGGATATCAATCATTTCTAAGAAAGAACAATCAGCTGATATATTTTGAACGTTGTAAGTTTCGAATCTTCCTTTTGCTTTTGGATTTTCTTGTCTCCAAATTTCTAATGTTAAATTCATTTATGTATGATTTTAAATTATTTATAAAACAAATTATTTGTAATCCCTTTGTTTAACTTCAATTGACTCATAAACCAAAGGTTCTTTATGTAGTTCAGGTGTTTGACCGTCACCTTTATATTCCCATGCTCCAACAAACATAAAATCACTGTCATTTCTCAATGCTTCGCCTTCAGGTGTTTGATATTCTTCCCTGAAATGGCCTCCACAGGATTCATTTCTTTGTAATGCATCTAATGCCATCAGTTCTCCTAATTCAATAAAGTCAGCAACACGGGTAGCTTTCTCAAGTTCAGTATTAACGCCGTTTATATCTCCGGGAATTCTTAAATCACTCCAGAAATCTTTCTTCAATTCGCGTATAAGCTTAACTGCAGCTTCCAAACCTTCTTTTGTTCTTCCCATTCCTACATGTTCCCACATGATAGTACCCAGTTTTTTATGGAAATGATCAACAGATTTAGTTCCTTTTATAGACATTAATTTATTTAAATGTTCTTTTACATCGTCAAGTGTTTTATTAAATTCAGGTAAATCTGTTGACATACGTGGTACTTTAATATCTTTTGACAAATAGTTCTGAATAGTATATGGTAATACGAAATAGCCATCAGATAAACCCTGCATTAAAGCAGATGCTCCAAGACGATTTGCTCCGTGATCAGAAAAATTAGCTTCTCCTGCACAAAATAATCCTTCTATCGTTGTTTGTAATTCATAATCAACCCATACACCTCCCATAGTGTAATGAACAGCAGGGTAAATCATCATTGGATTTTCATAAGGATTTTCATCCACTATTTTTTCATACATCTGGAAAAGATTTCCATATCGTTCTTCAATCACATCTTTACCCAATCTTTTGATAGAAGAAGCAAAGTCAAGATAAACGGCTAAACCTGTATTTCCAAGGCCAAAACCTGCATCACATCTTTCTTTTGCTGCTCTTGAAGCTACATCACGAGGTACTAGATTACCGAAAGCAGGATACCTTCTTTCTAAGAAATAATCGCGATCTTCTTCTTTGATGTCTTTCGCTTTCATTTGTTTATTCCTGATTTTTTCAGCATCTGCCTTGTTTTTTGGAACCCATATTCTTCCATCGTTACGTAAGCTTTCACTCATCAGTGTAAGTTTTGACTGATAATCTCCATGAACAGGAATACAAGTTGGATGAATCTGAACATAACTTGGATTGGCGAAAAACGCACCTCTTTTATAGATCTGCCATGCAGCACTTGTATTGGAATTCATAGCATTAGTTGATAAGAAGTAAACATTACCGTAACCACCTGTTGCTACCACAACTGCATGTCCAAAATGTTTTTCAAGTTCTCCATTGACTAAATTTCTGGAAATAATTCCTCTTGCTTTTCCTTCAACAATTACCAGATCGAGCATTTCTCTGCGGCTGAATAATTCGACATTTCCCAGTTTAATCTGATGACTCAATGCACCATAGGCGCCTAATAGTAATTGTTGTCCGGTTTGACCTCTTGCATAAAATGTACGGGAAACCTGAGCACCTCCAAAAGAACGGTTATCAAGTAAACCACTATAATCACGGGCAAAAGGAACCCCTTGTGCAACACATTGATCAATAATAGAATTGCTTACTTCTGCCAAACGGTAAACATTAGCTTCTCTTGCCCTGTAATCACCACCTTTGATAGTATCATAAAATAAACGATAAACGCTATCGCCATCGTTGGGATAATTTTTTGCAGCATTTATTCCGCCTTGTGCAGCTATACTATGTGCTCTTCTTGGACTATCGGAAATGCAGAATATTTTTACTTTAAAACCCATTGCCCCTAAACTGGCTGCAGCAGAAGCTCCGGCTAAGCCAGTGCCTACTACAATAATATCTAATTTAGGTTTATTCGGTGGGTTTACCAGATTTTGGTGAGATTTATAATTTGTCCATTTCTCGGCTAAATTGCCTTTTGGTATTTTAGAATTTAACTTTGTCATAATCTATTGTATTTTAAGCTTTAAAAAAAAAGAAAGTAAACAGGAATAATATTAAAACCAATAACAATCAGTATTGAATAAACGGTTCCAAACTTCTTAATAAATGGAGTATAAACAGGATGATTAAGTCCCAGTGTTTGAAAAGCAGCCTGAAATGCATGGTTCAAATGAAAACCTAAAATGCATATTAATACAATATATAGTATTGAATAGGTAGAATTTGCAAATAATGCTAATGCAACCTTATAGAAATCTGGCTCATCTCCGTTCAATGTGAATGTTTTTTCTACCCAACCCATTTTCATAAAATAGAAATTTATAAAGTGGATTATAAAAAATACTAATACTACAGCTCCTGTATAAATCATATACTTAGAAAAAAATGAAGTTGTAGATTTATTACATTTCTTATAACCAACAGGACGAGACATCCAGTTTTGTATTTGTAGAATGATTCCCATTAGAATATGAATGAGAATACCTGCAAATAAAAATATTTCAAAAAATTTGATGATGTAGTTTGTACCCATAAAATGAGCAGCAGCATTGAACCATTCACCTCCATCATCTCTGAGTAAACAAAGATTAATTGCAAGATGAATTACTAAAAAAGACATCAAAAAAATTCCGGCCAAAGCCATAACATATTTTTTTGACAGTGAAGAATAATTTAAGATAGATTTCATACACTCCTTGTTTTAAGTAATTTAAATAAATAAAAAATTAATTAATAAAAAATTGTTTAGCATCTTACATATTTATGTAAGTTTGTAATAGAAAACAAATGTAATAATTTTTTTAGGTATTCTTATACCTTATTAAAATTTAGAATGATTATAAATAACAAATGGTTGAAAATAAGAACGATAATAAATTATTTTGTAAAAATAGGGATAAGCTTTTTTCAAAATTAACTGAGAAATCATTGGTTTTAGTAAATTCAAATGATGAGATGCCCAGAAATGGTGATCAGATTTTTAAATACCGGCAAAATTCTGATTTATATTATTTATGTGGAATTAATCAGTCAAAAACAATCCTTGCAATTTGTAATGCTCATCCCAACCCAAATTACAGGGAAATTCTTTTTGCGACTAAACCCAATGAAAGTTTTGCTATTTGGTATGGCCATCAACCTGATAAAGAAGAACTTCAAAATTTATCAGGTATAAAAACAATATTATGGCTGGAGGATTTCGAAACTGTACTTAAAGATTTAATGGTAAATTCAGAAAATGTATATCTGTTAAGTAATGAAAATGTTAAGTTTTTTACCGATTTCCAGGATAGAAATCATAGATTTACACTTGAATTAAAAGAGAAATATCCATTACATAATTATTCCCGCTTAACAGCTTTAATGACAGAATTACGTTTAATAAAAGAAATAGAAGAAACTGAAATTATTAAAATGGCCTGTAATATTACGGCTAAAGCTTTTGACAGAATTTTAAAATCTGTGCATGCAGGTATTTATGAATATCAGGTTGAAGCAGAAATTACTTATGAATACACTATTAATAAAGCAAATTCACATGCATATAGTCCGATTATTGCAAGTGGGGAAAATGCCTGTATTTTACATTATGTTGAAAACAAGAATTTATGTAAAGACGGAGACTTATTGTTGATGGATTTTGGTGCAGAATATGGAAATTATGCTTCTGATTGTAGTCGTACTATCCCTGTTAATGGTAAGTTTACCGAAATACAAAAAAAATATTATCAAGCAGTTTTGAATGTTTATAAAGAAATAGAAAAGAAATTTGTAATCGGAAATAACATTGATAATTTGAATAAAGAGACGAATCTGCTCATTGAGAAAGAGTTGGTAAATCTTGGTTTATTTACAAAAGAAGAAGTTGAAAAACAAGAAGTTGAAAAACCACTTTTTCAAAAGTATTTCATGCATGGAGTTTCACATTTTATAGGTTTGGATGTACATGATTTTGGTTCAAAACAATGTAAATTTGAAGAGGGGATGATCTTGAGTTGTGAACCGGGTATTTACAATAAAGATAAAGGGATAGGAATCAGATTGGAAAATGATATTTTAATTACCAGAAATGGTCCTGTGAATCTGATGAGTAATATTCCGATTGAAATTGAAGAAATTGAAAAATTAATGAAGAAATAAGAAAAAATCATTTAATTTTGAAATTTGCAATTAATAAAGTATAAACAATTTAAAATTAATAATATGTTCAGTAAAAATGTATATATCGAAAGAAGAAGTCAATTAAAGAAAGATGTAAAATCAGGAATAATTTTGCTTTTAGGAAATAAAGAAGTTGCTTTTAATTATCCTGCGAATACGTATAGTTTCAGACAAGATAGTAATTTTCTCTATTTTTTTGGATTAAACCAACCAGATATTGCCGGTCTTATTGATGTTGATAATAATAAAGACTATATATTTGGGAATGATGTGGATATGGATGATATAATTTGGATGGGTTTTCAGCCTTCAATCAAAGATCGGAGTTTAAAGGTTGGTATTGAGCATACTGCACCACTTTTATCATTATTTGAGATGATAACTGAAGCTATCAAACAAGGGCGGAAAATTCATTTCACTTCACCTTACCGGGCTGAAATTACAATGCTATTAGCTGATTTGTTAGGTGTTAAATATACCAATATTAAAAATTATATTTCGGTAGAGCTTATTAAAGCAATTGTAAAACAAAGATCCATAAAATCGGATGTTGAGATTATTGAGATTGAAAAAGCAATAGAAACTGCTTATCTGATGCATACTACAGCTATGAAAATGGCAAAACCGGGTATTTATGAAAGAGAAATCTCAGGAGTTATGGAAGGTATTGCATTGTCAGCAGGTGGTCCTGTTTCGTTTCCTGTTATTTTAAGCATTTACGGACAAACATTGCATAATCATTATCACGGTAATATACTGGAAGAAGGACGAATGATGGTTGCTGATGCCGGTTGTGAAACAGAAATGAACTATTGTAGTGATATTACAAGAACTGTTCCTGTTGGAGGAAAATTTAATCAACGACAAAAGGATATATACAGCATTGTATTGGAAGCAAATATGAAAGTAATTGAAAATATTAAACCGGATATTCCTTATCGCGATATGCATTTCCTAAGTGCAAAGGTAGTTGCTGAAGGCTTGAAAAACTTAGGATTAATGAAAGGAAATATGGATGAAGCGATTCAACATGGAGCTCATGCAATGTTTTATCCTCATGGTTTGGGACATATGCTTGGTATGGATGTTCATGATATGGAAGGATTGGGTGAAAACTATGTTGGTTATGATGAGGAAATTAAAAGAAGTAGTATTTTTGGAACTGCATTCTTACGTTTAGGCAGAAAACTTCAACCTGGATTTGTATTAACTGTTGAACCCGGAATATATTTTATTCCTGCTTTAATAGACCAATGGAGAGCTGAAAAGAAATTTATGGATTACATTAATTACGATGCAGTTGAATCTTATAAGGATTTTGGCGGTATTAGAATTGAAGATGATATTCTGGTAACTGAAACTTCTAATAGAGTGCTTGGTAAGCCAATACCTAAATCAATAGAAGATATTGAAACAATAATGAGTTGATTTATTTTGCATAAATCCGTAACATAATATCCTTATTACTAATCAATAAAACTGAAAGGATAAAGTTTACATAAGGTTTTGGAGAGAACAATATTGTAATATAGAAACTTTTGTTAAACAATGAATATTCAAAAATCCCATTAGATGAATTATCTAATGGGGTTTTTTTGAATGGGATTTTGTCTATATGAATGAATGTTAGTAGCATCCTATTTTCCCGTCAAATCAATTGCTGCTTTCTTGTCTAAGCTATATTAATTTTCTTTTATGAAGTAAAGTTTATTGTCATTAACCATATAAAACAATGGAGCAATTATAATTTTAGGATAAAGATACCGAAGTCGTTTAGTTTCATCAAGAATGAAGTCGATTTCATTGCCAATTTCAAACATTGGTTCAAAATGCATAAAATGTTTTTCGGCTCTGTCTTTTTCCCAACCAGCCGTTTCTATAAGTCCTTTAATAAATTCTTCTTTTCGTGAAATTAAATTTACCATTCCACAGTTGTTGTGTCCGATGAGAACAATGTGCCTGATTTGTCCGACGGCAATGGCGTATGAAACTTTAAATTCACTGTAACGCAGGTTCGCTCCTCCTGCACGAATGATAAAAGCAAAATTATCTGGAATGTGCAAATGTTTACGGTTGTCCATACACATTCCTATTAAAAGTTGTGCCTTGTCGTAAGTGTCGACCGGACGGTTAAGATTGTGAAATTCTAAAAGAAGTCCGATGGGTGTATGTCGGTATTCTTGAAGTATATCATCAGATGATTCTATTGATAAAAGTTGATTCATATTTTTTTTTAAAGTTTGCTCTTGATTTGTATATACTCTCAAAAAACTTCCACAAGTATGCGATTACCGGATGGCTGGTTACAATAAACAAGTGGTCTGTTTTTTACAAATGTACAATTAATAATATTGATTTGATGTTTTTTACAAAAAAAGCTGCTAAAACTTAAATTACCATCACACTAAATATTATATATATTCCCCTCTTTATAAGGATAGATGAAATTAAAATTCATCTGCATACCTCCAGCTTTTCCATTGATAAACCCATAGAAATATCTGAAAATTTTGTACACAGGATTTAGTAAAACAGGGACTTTATGCCGGACACTTCTTACCAAATGAAGTTCTGTTTATTAGCGGAAGATATTATTTCTCCTTCTTACTTGTCAGAATGATAAATAGCTGTCTGATTATAGTCAATATTAATAAAACAATCCAAACAAAAAAAGCAAACATTCCAATTACAGTAATAATTCCTACAATGAAACTTAATTTACTGTCTCCAACTTCGCCAGGTTGAATCGTTTCAAGAAAAGGAGTCAAGGCTAGCATTAATGTCAAAGGGATAATAAGTATAGCATTCGTAATAATTGTAGAATTTTTGATTTTTGATTTCTTGTTTTTCCTTATAGCTAAAAATATAAAGCCAACAATTCCAACTGTTAAAGCACAAATAAAAGTAATATCAGATGCTAATAGTTCATGATTGAAATTCTTAAACCGAGCACCTAAATCTGTGTCGATAAGGAAATATTTAGTTATAATTCCTATAACAAGAAGTGTCATTGCATAATAAAAATGAATTAATATGGCAATTTTTTTTATCATAGTTTTTTCAAATTAATTATCATTCTTATCTCTTTTTCACCGTTAAAAGTATCAGAGCCATATAAAATAATTTCTAATCCACTCTTTGAAATCCATGTTAGTTCATTGTAGTCTTTACCACGATTTTTCTTTTTTGGTTCTAGTCCAAACTGACTTGTAATTATTTTAATAAGTTCATTTTGCTTTCTTTTAAACTGTTCAATAATCTCGGGCTTTTCGTCATTGAAAGGATTGAAAGAATTAGATTCATTGTATAGTTCAGTTGTTGACCATTCTAAAAATATTGATTTTACTGATTTTTCTGACGTAATATATAAATATTCTGTCTTTTGTGAGATGTTTTTATCTTCAACTTTTATAAACTCTTTTGTTTTAACTTTCATTGAATCATAAACTTTTGGATAGTACCCATTATGAGAGATTCCTGTTCTTTCAGTTTTCATATCTATTCCGCCAAGTTTAATTTCTAAGTAATTAACTTGCTCAAATGATAGATTTACTGAATTTACGCTAATTAAGTTTAAAAGTTTTTCAAATCCATCATAGCCCAGATATTTAAGAGAATCTAAATTATGTTTTAGGTAATGTATATTAATTTTATTGTTTTTAATCTCAATAAATCCAAATGTATTGTTATCCTCACTGAATTTTAAAAATCGTCTATTTTTATCCGGATTTTCGCCTCTATATGAATAATACCAATTGGATGGTGAGTATTTCTTTCCAATTTTCTGAATAGGAATTAATCTCTCATTTTCGATTTTTCCAATATAGGTTGAAATGCTATCAGAATATAATTGATATAGTTGGTTATTTGAAAAGAAGGTTGTTATAATAGTTTGTAAAGGCGCTTTAAAACTCCACTGTGAAAAGGTAGTGTCTTTATAAATTATTTTCGAACCAACAAGTGAATTTGATCCTTCATAAGATTTTCTTTCTTTCTCAACTAATTGATAGTAATAATCACTTTCACATTGTTTTAAATTTCTGGGGTCTTCTATTTCTATAATTTCAACTCCATTTGTCAAGTAATATTTACCATCAAGCAAATTAACAGTAGTACCATTAGAGCCTAATATATATTCCTTTTGAGTTTGCTTATCAATAAACCATGTTGTTTCTCCCCATTCTCCGAAATCGAGATAAGTTATCGCAAAATTTGAGTCTTCATACACTCTGTCATCAATTTCTTTAATTTTATTCCATTCGAATTTATTTAAATCGAAATAAAAGCTTTCATGGTCCATATATGTTTTAGCTAAAAGACTATCATTTCTAATGAAGAAATCAAAATAAGTGGTGTTTTCTATTTCTTGTGGAACTTCAATATTGTTTAAAATTGTTCCATTACTTGAAATTATAAGAAAGTATCTAGCATCAATCTTAAATGAATAAAGTCCATCCTCTTTGAAAAAGCAGTAATACTTATCATTGTATTTTAAAGCATGAGTCAAATTAACCCTTGTAGCTGGCCGGGCAATTTTCTTTATGTTTAAGAATAAGGTGTCAATGTTTACTTCAAATGTCTGAGCTTGCAAGGTTAATTGAAAAGTTAAGAAAAATAGGAAAAAGAAGATTATTCTTTGTGTTTTACTGTTATTCTTTATTAAAGCAATAATCTGTGCAACGAACAGATAGCTTTTCGCAATATACATACTTCTTATTTATTATTACTTTATGATGGGATTAAAAAAATTGACCAAGTGCTAAGGGAATGAATATTAAAAATCTGATTTAAAATTGTAAAATCTTTAACGTACTTAGTTTATACAGCTATAGTTTTGTTGCTTTACACACCAATTTTTCCGAAAAATCAAGTAATATAGTTGCTGATTCCAGAAAAAGAAAAGTATAAGAACAGCTTTGCATATGTATTGTAAGTGGTTTTCTATATCCGCTTAAGTGATAGTTTAATTTCTTTAATCTATTTTCTCAACAACCACAGCAGTTCCGTAAGCAAGCACTTCAGTAAGGCCATTCATAACTTCATTGGCATCATAACGCATACTGATTATGGCATTTGCACCAATAAGCCGTGCATGCTGAATCATCAGTTGTAAAGCTTCTTCTCTGGCGTTTTCGCAAAGTTCGGTATAGATGGCACTTTTGCCACCGAAGATAGTCATAAATCCACCTGCTATATTGCCGATAATACTCCGTGAACGGACTGTAATGCCTCTTACCAGACCTAATTGTTTTACAATTTTAAAACCTTCGAGCGAGGTACTGGTGGTAATTAATAATGTGTCATTCATTGTTTTTAGATTTGAATTTATTTTGTTTTCTTTGTATATATTTCTGTATTTTGTTGAGAAACTATGAATCTCAGTATATTTATAATGTTTTTATATGGAAATTGATTAGCTATTCCAAAAATTACCAGGCTTTTTATTGCTGAGAATTTTCCATATCAATAGTACTCCGGCCAATACCTGCAAAAGCATTCCTGCCAGTGTAAGCCCATTGCCTGCATTCATATCCATCAAGTAGATATGGTTTATTTTGAGTAGTGCACCTAAAATGACTATGATAAATCCAGCTAAAAAAATACTTAAAATGTGTTTGTTTTTCATATTTATATTATTTCTCTTTTTTAGAAGATTTGAAATTTGATTCATATTTTTCAATCCATGCAGCTACTGTCATTTTACCTGCAAGTTCTCCAATGAGCTTATAAGGAATCTGATCCATTTTTTTAAAGCGGAGACAGCTTTTACCCATATCCGGTTTCAATTTGCAATGCTTTGGATATTCACTCATGAACCAATCCATAAGCATTTTGTCGGCATATAAACCCATGTGGTAAATAGCTATGAAATTTTTTTGTGAAGCCAGATTCATAAAAGGAAGTGGTAATTTAGGATCGCAATGATAACCAGCTGGATAAATGCTATTTGGGACAACATATCCAATCATTCCATATCCAATACATTCTTTAAATCCCTCAGGGAGATTTTTTCGTATCGTTTCGTGTAATAGTTTCATCACTTCCTGTCTGTCTTCCGGCAATTTTGAAATGTATTCTTCGGGTGTATTGGCTTGTATTTGCATGATTTATAAAATATTATTGATAGTCAAATTATTTTTAATAAAGTATGTTTGCTTTTTTTCTTAACTCTGGAAAAAGATTTATAAACAAAATATTGCTAAGCCAAAATTATTCTATTTATTGAAATAAATCATTAATTATAGCTATTTATTTTTATTTAGCAACAAATACCACATTCGTTTTAAACCTGTTATTTGTTGAATCTAAAAAAATAGTTTTGTTTCTTTAATAGAATGGGAATTTCTTTTTCCTGATTCACAAAAAAATACTAGTTTTGTATAGCTTATATCTTATCAGTTCTGTTATTTTGAAACTGTAGTTTACTGTTCAATAATTTACAGCTAATCAAATAATTGGAATTGATTGATGTTAGCTTTTTAAATCAATAACATCTGTTTTTTGTATGGTCAGGAATGCTGAATTATTTGATGATAATGCTTTGCTTTTCGATTCAATGTTGAAAGATATTGAATCTGCCCGTACTTACGTATATCTGGAAACTTACCGTTTGAATGATGATGCAGTAGGGATTAAATTCCGTGATGCATTGGCAACAAAATGCAAACAAGGTGTAAATGTAAAAGTCCTGGTTGATTCATGGGGAACTTCAGTTACATCCTCTTTTTTTTCGCCCATTATCAAACAGGGTGGGAATGTCCGGTTTTTTAAAAAGTTTAAATTTTTCTTTGACTTTTTTACTAAAAATCACCGCAGGAATCATCGCAAATTATTATTAATAGATGATAAAATTACATATATTGGCTCTTCCAATTATTCAGTATATAGTCTTGCCTGGCGCGAATCGGTTCTTAAAATAGAAGGTGGTATTACTCACTATTTTAAAAAAACCTTTAATGAGAGTTTTAGCATTTATCTTAAATATCATTTCAATAAATTTTCATTTAAGAAAAATATAAGATTAGGAGATTACAGAATTGTTCAGGATATACCATCTATTTATTTTCAAAGAATAAGGAAAGAATATACGCAATTAATTAATCGTGCAAAAACAGAGATACTGATTGAAACACCTTACTTTCTGCCTGGTTATAAAATGCGTAAAGCATTGATGGATGCGGGTGAAAGAGGTGTAGACGTTAAAATATTGGTGCCAAAACATTCTGATGTTAAATTGGTAGATTTATTGCGCAACAAATACCTTGGGATGTATTTTAAAAAGAATGTAAAAATACTTTTTTATACACCTAATAATCTTCATGCTAAATGTATGTTAATTGATAATGATACTTTTTCTGTTGGCTCCTCAAATATTGATTACCGTAGCTTCAGGTATCAGTATGAAATAGCTTTAATTGGCAATAATGATTTTATTAATCAGAAAATCCGCAATCATATTATGAAAACGATGCAGGATTGTGAAGATTTTGATTATGAAAAATGGTTGACCAGACCTTTTCTTGAAAAGGTATTTGAGTGGCTGATGCTTCCGTTTAGGTATCTCTTATAGGTAATAACAAACTATTTTTTTAATCAGCTTGGTATTATTTGTTAAGATCCACATATTTATAATCCTTCATTTTGTAAATATTTACAAAAGTATTTTCAAAACCGTTATTTTCGCCGGCACGTTTAAAAATATAGCGTGTTTGAAGTGTATGGACATTAATTTTAGAAAGCTGATCAGGAAAATCTTCGCCATATTTCATCAATGCAGTAAGGAAATATAAGGCAACGTCATGGCCTACAAAAGCCATTTCATTGGGTTCTGCTTTATACTTTTCGCGGAAACGCAAGATAAATGCTTTGGTATCTACTTCTTCGTAATCCACATAATTGGGCTCAAAGAAATGAGTGTTTAATTTTAAGAAATATTCAGTTTCAATTTTATCAAAATTTTTCCATTGTAGCGGAGCTATCAGTGTAATTTTCTGATCTTTAATATTGTTCAATTTACTGATATATCCTGTAACAAATAACTCGCTTTCAATTAATGTAATCAATACGTTTTCTCTGTTTAATGAAAGTTTGTTTTCTAATCCGGCAAATCCAATCTGACTATAAATTATTTCTTTTACAGATCCTTCACTGGCATGGTTTTCTTTAAAAGCTTCGTTGATTTCTGATTTAAAAATATCAGCATGTTTTTTCTCAAGTTCTTTATTGTTGTGAATTAACAGAATGTTGGCATTTGGGAAACTGTCGATCAGGTATTTAGCAATGTTTTCAACCTGATTTTGATAAGCAGGAATGAGTTTATAAGCATACTGATTGTTTTCAAGAATATTTCTCCTTTCTGAAAATGGATTAACTATAGGAATTTTTTTATTTTTTGCAAAATCTGCTACTATCTTAAATGATTTATAGAAGAAAGGACCAATGATGAGATCCATGTTTGATAAATCATTTTTCTTAAGGAATGCTGCTGCAAATGTTGTGTCATCAGGAAAATCGTAAGTATAGAGTTTTACATTTAAACCTTGCTGAACCATGCTATCAATAACCTGCAGAAATCCTTCATAAAACTGTATGAAAGTAAATGATTTGAAATTAGCAGCAGTTTGATTATTTATTTGAATATTTTCAGGAATAATTTCATCTATGTTTTTCAAATACAATGGAATAAGCAAAGCAATATGTAAATTTGTTTTTTTGTTAATTTTATCTTTTTTAGGTTCCTCAACTTTAGGCTTTTCCTCTTTTGGTTTTTCTATAACAGGACTTACAGTTGCTGCTTTTTCTTTTGGTAATTCAAACTTAATGTCCATATTCTTTTTTAGCGGTATTTTAATCTGTTGACCTGCTTTTAAGCCATCTTTCAATTCTGGATTGAATTTTAAGATATCTTCCTCATCGAGATTGTATTTGTGAGAAATTCCAAAGAGAGTTTCTTTATTCTGAACTGTATACATTGTAAAAAGGGAATCAGTTTTAACTGTGGTTTTTATGCTTTCATCCTTTACATCTATCTTACAGGGAATCTGAATAATCTGACCGATTTTTAAATGAAGGTTATTTGTATCAGCTTCCAGTATTTTAATATCAATCTGATAAATTTTGGCGATTGAATACAAGGTATGACCCTTTTCTATTGTATGTAAATAAAACTTTTTGCCATTAATGGTTTCAATCTTTTCAGATTTTACAATGCCTTTTTCTTCCTGAGCTTTGGCAATTCCACAGAACAAAACCAGCAGTAAGAAACCAATAAATTGTTTTTTCATAATTGTATTTTTTACCAAAACATCTTAAAAGCACAAAGTTAAAATAATAAATAGTTTTTACTACAAAAACAGTATAATTTCTTTAACTCCATGTAAACTAAGTAATTTCTCGCTCCTTTTTATTCCCATTCAATTGTAGCAGGTGGTTTTGAACTGATGTCGTAAACTACTCTGTTCACACCTTTTACCCGGTTAATAATTTCATTGGAAACTTTTGCTAAAAACTCATAAGGTAAATGAGACCAGTCTGCGGTCATCCCATCAGTTGAGCTTACTGCACGCAGAGCTACCACACTTTCATAAGTCCTTTCATCACCCATTACACCAACTGATTGAACAGGTAAAAGCATAGCACCGGCTTGCCAGACTTTCGTATATAAATCATGATTTTTTAATTCTTCAATGAAAATATAGTCTACTTCCTGAAGAATTCTCACTTTTTCAGGACTGATATCACCCAAAATACGAATACCTAAACCGGGACCAGGAAAAGGATGACGCATGAGTAACTCATCTTTTAATCCCAATGAACGGCCAACTCTTCTCACTTCATCTTTGAAGAGGGTATTAAGAGGTTCTACGATTTTAAGTTTCATATAATCGGGCAAACCACCCACATTGTGGTGTGATTTTATGGTTGCCGATGGACCATTAACAGATACAGATTCAATAACATCAGGATAGATTGTTCCCTGTGCCAGCCATTTTACATCTTCTATTTTATGTGCTTCTGCATCAAAAACTTCGATAAATGTTTTACCAATGGCTTTGCGTTTGGCTTCTGGTTCACTTAAACCTTCCAGCGCTGTATAAAACAGTTGTTTTGCATCAACGCCTTTCACATTTAAACCCATGTCGTTGTAAGATAGCAATACATTTTCAAATTCATTTTTGCGAAGCAGACCATTGTCTACGAAAATACAATGCAGTTTCTTTCCTATTGCTTTGTGAAGCAGAATAGCAGCAACAGATGAATCTACACCACCTGATAATCCCAACACTACTTTATCTTCACCGAGTTTTTGTTTTAAATCTTTGATAGTAGCATCCACAAATGAATCGGGAGTCCATGATTGTTCGCATTTTGATATATCTACTACGAAATTTTTCAGTAATACCATACCTTCCGTTGAATGGTAAACTTCAGGGTGAAATTGTATGCCATAAGTAGCTTCATTATGAATTTTAAAACCACCATATTTTACATTAGAAGTACTTGCAATAATTTCAAAATCATCAGGAACACTAAGGATAGTGTCTCCATGTGACATCCATACCTGAGAATTATCAGTCATACCTTTCATTAATTCGTCGTCATGTTTGATATATGAAAGATTAGCCCTGCCATATTCGCGGATGGAAGAAGGTAAAACTTCGCCTCCGTTTATATGTGATAAAAGCTGTGCACCATAACAAACTGCTAATAGTGGTAATTTTCCTTTTATTGCAGCTAAATCAGGGAAGGGCGCATTTTTATTACGAACTGAAAACGGGCTTCCTGATAAGATGACACCTTTGATATCAGGTGTGATTTCAGGAATTTTATTAAAAGGATGAATTTCACAATATACGTTTAATTCTCTTACCTTGCGGGCAATTAATTGCGTATATTGGGATCCGAAATCAAGTATAAGTATGGTTTGATGCATGAGGTTTATATTTTGCTTGTGTTTATTCTATTTAAGATTTTTTACATACATTAAATAAGTTAATTTACTTCTGTCACTTACTTTTCCAGTTCAAATTTCAGTTTTGTTTTGTTTTGCCGGCTATCTTCGGCTTCTATAATTAACTGATTAAATCCATCAGGCATTCTTTCGTCAATTGTATAAGTAAATAAATTATTTTTACCATCGTATTCCATGAGAATCCAGTGATCGTTAAACGTAGCTTTGTATTTTGAAACGCCCGAAAGATTGTCTGTAATTTTTATTTCTAATGTCTTTTGCTTGCCAATATTTTTTTTATCTTTGAAATTCAATGGTTTAATAGTAGGTGCAATTGTATCCATTAAAACGGCAAATTTACCAAAATTATTGATATTTGT
The DNA here is from genome assembly GCA_049315385.1 of Bacteroidales bacterium. Taxonomy (GTDB): domain Bacteria; phylum Bacteroidota; class Bacteroidia; order Bacteroidales; family JACABE01; genus JACABE01. Next base: position 18,813 of record JBMOKG010000027.1, on the reverse strand, counting down.
TTTAATAAATCCTTTATCAAATTTCCCGCCTTCGGCAATAATGTTGTTGTCATCCTTAATCCGAACAATCAAAAGTTTAGATTGCAAACTATCAGCAACTGTATCGGTTTTAATTGATAGTGATATACTTTTGTGCAAAGGAGTATAAATATCATGAATTTCGTGAAGATTAGAAAAATATTTTTTTGATGCTTGCGATGAATTGTATTTCAGTAAAATATCTTCGTAAAGCGCATCGGCAGGAAAATAAACTTTCACTTCATCAGTACAAAAAGAATCTGGTTTATGATAGGAAATTAGTAAATTGCTATCAATTAAAGGCAGATTTGAAAGTTGTATTTTTTGCATTAACGTATCTTTTCTTACATAAAAAATGAGTTCGCTGCAATTTCCATTTACATCCAGTACATTGTATTTCAGTGTATGCACGAAAGTATCTTTTAATTCTATCCAGCCATTATTGATGTGTTTATTGTAAATACTTAATTTATTCCCCGGTAAAATTTTGGTTTGCTGGTATTTTATTCCTGTTTTCATATAGTCAGGGTAATTGACCAGGCAATTGATATACCTGCTTTCGTTAAATGAAAATGTTTCCAGCGTGTGTTTGTAATAAAGTAAAGTATCTAAATATAATTCAAGCTGATAAATACCCTTTTTTGAAGTTGTATTGCTGATGACATCATAAGTAGCAATTCCTAATGAGAATTTTGAAGAAAGGTTGAGCGTGTCTTTTGATTTTAGAATATAAGTTCTCTCTTTTTTCTTCACTTCCAATACTTTATCATATAAATTATTTTCTGTATATATTTTTACAGATTGAATGATTGGAAGTAAAGTGTCTTCTACTTTTAGTCCGAAAAGTAAGGGATTGATTGGTTTTTCTGTTTTTTCGTCTCTGATTTCATAATGTAGATGTGGTCCTTCCGAACCACCGGTATTTCCTGTGATGGCAATAGTATCTCCTTTTTTAATTCTGAGTTTATTTCGGGGAATTGCCAGGTCTTGATCAAAGCTTTCTTTTTCATATTGAATTTTTCTCAGATAAGCTGTTATAGCAGTATTAAAAGCTTTAAGATGACCATAAACTGTAACATAACCATTTGGGTGTGTAATATATAAAGCATTGCCAAATCCCCAGGCTGAAACTTTAATTCTTGACACATAACCATTAGCTGGTGCATATACATTGAATCCTTCTTTTTCCTGAGTACGTATATCAACACCTGAATGTAAATGATTACTTCTGAGTTCACCAAAAGTGCCAGCAAGATAGAGCGGGATATGTAAAGGTGAGCTAAAATAATTTACAGGATACTGTTTCTGAGCCCTGCTGATTATTGTTGTACAAATAAGGAATAAGACAATAGAATTATATATTATTTTTTTTTTCATTTCATTTATTAAATTGCAAATTAGGATTTTGTAAACCTAAAATTATAAAAGCATTAAGTGTAAAACGCTAAAGCTTCTTCATTTTCAAAAACACGAAGTACAATACCACTAACACAACTCCAGTGCCTGAAAACATAAACATGAGTTTAGGGCTGTAAAAGAATAACAAACCTCCGATGCTGCTGGCCAAAAAAGCAAATCCACTTGCAAAACTTGTATAGAAACCAATAGCTGTTGCTGTTTCTTCTTTGGCTGAGATGTTACTTATTAAGGCTTTTGAAATGCCTTCTGTAGATGCAGTATACAAGCCATACAGTAAAAAGATAACTGCAAATTGCCATAAAGCAGTAGCAAAACCCATGCTCAGATAAACTATTGCAAATAAGCCAAATCCGATAATCATAGTCCTGCGTAAACCAATTTTATCTGCTAATATTCCAATTGGTAAAGATGCAAGTGCATAAATAAGGTTGTAATAAATATAAGTGCCTAGCATCCAGGTATCATTCATACCATTGGCTTTTAGTGTCATTAATAAAAAGAAATCAGAGCTGTTAAATAATGTAAAAGCAAGTAAACCTATAATAATTTGCTTATAAATTTTGGGTGATTTTTTCCAATATTTTAGAAAGCTTATAAAATTAACCCTGGTTTTATTTTCACTGCTGATTTTCTGCTTTTCTTTAATAAAAAAAGTAAGTACAATAGAACAAATGCCAGGAGCAAAAGCAATAAAAAACAGCATTTTATATTGCTGAGGGTAAAAATAGAGAAAAATCAATGCCAGAATAGGTCCAATGGAAGCACCTAAAGTATCGAAAGCACGGTGAAAACCAAAAACTTTACCTTTGTGTTCAGTAGTCGTTTCATCACTAAGCATAGCATCTCTGGCACTTGTACGTATGCCTTTCCCTAATCTGTCTGTAGTACGGGCAGTAAATATCCATAATGGAAAAGTGAAAATTACCATCATGGGTTTAGAAATGGCACTAAGCAAATAACCGAATTGCACAAATGGTAATCGCTTTCCTTTAGCATCAGATAAATTCCCAAAATACCCTTTGCTTAAACCTGCTATTAGTTCAGCTAATCCTTCAAGTGGCCCGATTAATAAAACCGAAAATCCGATAGAACGAAGGTAAACCGGCATAATTGGATAGAGCATTTCGCTGGCAATATCATTAAAAAAGCTTACAAACGAAACTAATAATATAGTTCTTGTTATTATTTTTTGTTTATTCATTGATTGCTTGTTAGGTCGGAAGTCCGAAGTCGGAAGTCCGAAGACTGAAGTCCAAAATTATTACTGGGATTATTTCACCTTTGCTCAATTTACTTGTACTCTGAGCGAAGTTGAAGTGTAATCTCAATATTCTCATTCACAAAATTATGAAATTGCCTTCATCTAAGTATTAAATTACAGATTAATAAATAACAAAGTACTGTTAATAAAACAGAAGACCAGCAATTTTTGTTTTAAAAAGAAATTGATGCTTTGAGTTTTTATTCCCTATATTTGTAGTTTCAAACTTATTAATGTCATTTCTCTTAAAATGAAAAACAGTTTTGTTTCAGTATTGATTTTTATTACAACTTTCACAGTCAATGCACAGCATTTCGTTGTTTCCAATTCAAAAGAAAACACCTTGTATTTGGGTATTGAAAATCCAATGCAAGCAATGGTTGAAAAAATGAAATGCGGAACATTCATACTTTCAACTGACAACGGTAAGATTATTGATAAACAAAACTGCCGATATATTGCTCGTCGTGATAGTATTGGAGTTGCAATTTTAGAAATAAGAAAAGTCAAGGGAAGAGATACCACAATTATCGGAAAAGCATTTTTTAATGTTAAAGAAATTCCAAAACCAATAGCAACGATTGCAGGTAAAAGATCAGGGATTATTGATAAAAAGCTTTTAATAGCATCAGGTGGTATTTTAAACCATTTTGAAAACTTTGATTTTGATTTATTAATTCCTGTTACATTTATACTGTTTTAATAATAAAGAACAATGATTCAGTGTTTATCAGAGAAGTAAAAGGGAATAGATTTACTGATGAAATTAAGCAGGAATTTTCAATATTAAAATCAAATGACAGGATTTACTTTTTAGATATAATTGCTCTTTTCCCAAATAAAAGGAAAAAGGAACTGGAATCCATTAAGTTTGTAATTGAATAAATCGATAATCCAATAGCTATATATCATATTATTAAAAGTAAATAAATGATAACATATATATTAAGGACTAAGAAGTTAGTTGTTTTTTTAGTATTGACAATTTTTTCAATCGTAACATGTGAATACTTTATAATTGCATTTCTCAAAAAGCCGGATTCTCAAAATGAATGGATCTTTATTGCTTTTCTGGTATTTTTTTTAGTGCTATTTTCAGCACCAATTTATCTCACTGTGACTTACCTTTTTGAAGACTTCAACAAATCAGTGACTCTTGACAATTCATCTTCTACAATTATTTTAAGGAAAAGAAAGACTGAAATTAAGATTTCCCAAAATGATATCGTTACAGCTTATCATGTTTTGGTTGATAAGGATTCAAAAGCCCGCTATCGTCAAACATCATTTGAATATATTATACTTGTTTTAAAAGAGCGAAAACGTTTTATTGTCACGAATCTTATTTGTGAACCACTTACTTTATTAAAATTTATTGATATAGCTTGCAAAACAACATATTACAATATACCATTAATTGACAGAGACTTAGGATCGGAAATATTAACTTCAGAAGAATATTCAGATAAAGTAAAAGAATTTGAGAAAAATTTCAGGAATCATTCAACTCAGGAGCTGATAAAAATAATTAATGATAAACAATCATTTATAGATAGTGCTCGTGAAGCTGCTAAAAATATTCTTAGTCTAAAGAAGAATCAATTATAATTCTATTATATAACAAAGGAAATAGTAATTTTTGATTAAAAAATAAATTTGTGCAATTTTTTTAAAAATAATTTGATTTGTTATAATTTTTATTACTTTTACCACTTCAATCTTTTAATAATTAATTAACAAACTATGATAACTTAAAACACTAAATAAAAACATAAAAAGGCGTTAGCTTTTATTTCTGTTCGTGAAAACTGGTAATTTTTAGATGTACGGAGGTAATGAGTAAAACGTCCACGCCAAAGGCGTGGGCTTTACTTATTTGTACATCGGGTATACCAGTACCTCACGGACGAATATGGTTTAGTTCCCACGCTTTTTTATTTTGTAATTCTATATAATATTATAGTTTTGGGGAATTAGACGAAAAATAAATTTATTACTAAATTATTAAAATCTAAAAAATGAAAAAAACGAGAATCTTATTATTTGCAATTACAATGATAGCTTGTTTTGCATCAAAATCGAATGCACAAATTAACTTAGGTCTAGACCTAGGAATAGCTGTACCTACAACAACTAGTTTTTCTGATATCTTTAAAACGGGATTTGGAAGTTCTGTGATAGGTGAGTTTTTTATAAATAAAAAAATGTCAGTAGGTGTAAATTTTGGTTATTATTCTTTTACCGGGAATGAATCCGTAATTGGAGAATCAGGTTGGTCGTGGACTTTTGTTCCAATAACAGCTAACTATAAGTTCTTTTTCAAAGAAGATGGATTTAAACCTTATATTAGTGCTGGTTTAGGATTATATGCTTTAACTATGCAACAAAAAATAAATAGTTATACTCAATCATATTCTGAAAATAAATTTGGTCTATACCCCTCAATTGGTTTTATGATTGGAGAAAAAATTAAATGGTGTGCAAATTTAAAATATAATTACGTTAATGATGCAGATGCAGATTTCATAAGTATAAATGCAGGTGCAATTTTTCAGTTAGGGAGTAAAAACAGATAAAAGTTCAATAATTAAAATAAATTCGAATGAAAAAAAATTACAAAAAATTATTATTAATTGTAGTTGTTATAGCTGCAAGTTTTGGTTGCAAAAAAGATGAACCAATACCAATTCCAATTGCCAATTTTACTTATACAAAAAGCAGCCAAAATGCACCGAGTGTTGTTACTTTTACAAATACATCACTAAATGCATCAAGCTATAGTTGGAATTTTGGAGATGGTTCTACTTCTAATTTAGACAATCCGACTCATACATTCACGCAAAGTGGAGTTTTTAATATTACTCTAAATGCAACTGGTTCAGGGGGTACAAATACAATAACCCAAACAATAAATATAGACGTTGCATTTACTAAAGCATTTATAAAAAAAATAACCATTTTAAATTTACCATTTATTAATTCTTCAGGTGCTGGTTGGGATCCAAGCTCAGGACCAGATGTATATTATAAAATAACAGATATTAATAATGTTATTTTATGGGCATTGTCAACATCAAATAGAAATGATGATGTTACACCAAGTATGTTGCCCATTAGTTGGGTTTATCCTGCTCCTTATTGGCAAATACCAGATATAAATGAACCAATATTTATTGATTTATTTGATTATGAAACAATAGGAAATGATGAATACATGGGATATTGTGGTGGCTTCAAATTAAGCGATTATAAAACTTATCCGCCAAGTATTACTGTTACAGCTAATGGGATTACTGCAACGCTTGATATTCAGTGGTTACCCTAATTTTAAATTAAATTATTACAAAATTTGTTATTTAAAAATAAAAACATGAAAAAATATTTAATTCTATATTTACTCCTGTGCATAACAATCTCAATTAAAGCACAAAAAGATACTATTTTTACTAATAATGAAAAGATAATTTGTAACGTTAAGGAAGTAACTCCTGATGCTATTAAGTTTACTTATCCAGATGAAGATGTAATGAATTCTGTTTTCAAAAATACAGTTCAGAAAATAGTCTATAAATCCGGAAGAAATCAAGTTTTTGCAGAAGCTACTTCTTTTAAAAAACTCAATAGTGCGGAAGATTATGAAAATGTTACGATTACACAAGTTGAGAGTGAGATTAAAGGATTATTCAAAACAGGAGAAGTTCATTCTAAAGCCAAAGGAACGACTACTTTATCAAGTATGGAAAAAGTTAAAGGAAGAGCATATAAAAAGCTTAAAATCATTGCAGCAATGAAGGGGGCTAATATTATTTACTTAACTCAACAAAATACTGAGGGCAATCAGGCTGGTTCTCAATTTCAATCAGGAAAATCAACCGAAACAAATTTAGCTGGAGTTGCATATTCGAATGTATTACCAAATTTTGATGAATTTAATAAAATATTTGGCAGTAAAAAGGAATATACATCTTTTCAGGAAATTAATTTAGGTGGAAGTGATGCTGACATGTATATTAAAAAAGACAATTCAAATGTTTCTATTCAAAAAATTTATAATGAAAGTGGATTAATTATGATTGATGCTGTTATCGAGGGTGTTAAAACTAATAAGTTTAGAGTAAATTACTTTGACAAAGAGACTTTTACTTTATTGTTTGAAAACAAAGATACCATTTATAACCTTAAAATCAAGTAATATTAAATTAGAGATTACTTAAAAAGGCATTGTAAATCACTTTATAATGCCTTTTTTTATTCAGTTTATGTCAATTAAACCAACATTATTTTTAGTTCCCCAAAACTGTATTCTTAGAAACTACTGGTTTATTAAAAGCAATATTCCTCCAGTTAAATGCGTTCAATTTATAATTAATCCTTACTATTTTAATTTAAATTTATTGAAAATGAAAAATATAATTTGCATAATTTTTATTGTTGGAATTACATTTTTAGTTGCTTGTAGAAAAGATAGCACTACAACTAGCACAAGTAATTTATACACTCCGGCCAGTGCAGATGTTACAGCCAATGCAACACTTGCAGAATTACAACAAGGCAGAGAATTGTATATAAATAATTGTGGAAGCTGTCATAACTTATATTCACCTGATAGTTATACTCCTACTGCCTGGAAAACTAATATAGCTAAAATGTCACCTAAAACAAGTATGAATGCAGCTAAGGTATCATTGGTAACAAAATATGTTTGCAGAGGTAAACAATAACAATATTTAGCATTTTTCTGTTTATATGTTTCCATTGTAAGAATGCCATTGCAAAAAATAAACAGTAAAGACATCGTTCTTCATTCAATATTAATCATTCATTTATAATTCCTATTTTTGCAATCAGAAAATGTAAAGGAAGATAAGTGAATAAAAAGATACTCCGTTTAGCCATTCCCAATGTCATCAGTAATATTACCATTCCTTTGCTGGGCTTGGTAGATGTTGGATTAATGGGGCATTTGGGTTCACAGGTTTATATTGGTGGTATTGCGATAGGAACGATGATTTTCAATATAATTTTCTGGGCTTTTGGTTTTCTCCGAATGGGTAGTAGTGGCTTTACTGCACAGGCTTATGGTCAGCGCAATTTTCCTGAAGCTATTATGGTATTGGCTCGCTCACTTACAATGGCAATAATTAGTGGTGTTACAATTATTTTATTACAAAAACCTATTGCTTTAATTGCATTCAAATTTATAGGGACGAGTTCTGGTGTAGAATGTATTGCTTCAGAATATTACTATATTCGAATCTATGCTGCACCTGCAACTATTGCTCTTACAGCAGTATTTGGCTGGCTCATTGGAATGCAGAATGCAAAAACGCCTTTGGCAATTGCCATTCTTGTGAATATAATCAATATTATTTACAGTCTTTTCTTTGTAAAAGTTCTGGGTATGAAAGCCGAAGGAATCGCATGGGGTTCATTGCTTGCGCAATACAGCGGTCTTTTATTTGCTGTATGGATGATTCACCGGCATTATGGAAAACTCTTTATTCATTTTAGCTTTGAAAAATTAAAAGACTTAAAACCTTTTCGTAATTTTCTTGCTGTAAATAAAGACATTTTTATAAGAACATTATTACTTATACTCACAATTTCTTTTTTTACAGTCAGATCGGCTCAACTTGGTGATGTGGTGTTGGCTGGAAACACGCTTTTGTATCAGTTTTTTATCTTCTTTTCTTATTTTATGGATGGTTTTGCCTTTGCTGCAGAAGCCCTCGTAGGAAAATATTATGGTGCTAAAGATTCCAAACGACTGAAGAAAACCGTTAACAGACTATTTGTCTGGGGAGGAGGAATTACAGCAGGTTTTACATTTATATTTATTCTTTTCGGTAAAATGCTATTACCACTTCTTACTGACAATCAAGAAATAATCCAAAGTGCACAGCATAATTTCTATTGGGTGTATTTGATTCCACTTGCAAGTTTTGCAGCTTTTTTATGGGATGGAATTTATGTGGGTTGCACTGCTTCTGTCGCTATGCGAAATTCAATGATTATTTCTGTAATAGTTTTATTCTTTCCTTTATATTTCATTGTTTTCAAAGGAATGGGAAACAATGGACTTTGGATAGCATTTATGATTTTTCTGGCTTCAAGAGGTATCTTATTGCAATTGCAGGCAAGGAAACAAATCTATAGCAATTAATATCACCTTTTCTTCTAAAGTTTTCCTTTGTATTATCTTCTGGAGAGTCAATATTTATTGCATATCCGAAGAGAGAGATTGCTAGCATTAAATAAAAATGCGAATTATATTTTGGCATACAAATTGTTAAGATATTCTTAAAGCATGACTAAATATATTTATTATGAAGATAAAAAAGTACTTTTTTGTTTCTTTTCTTTCAATTCTTCTTAGTTTACCTTTGTATTCCCAACACACTGTATGCGGAAAAGTAATAAATCAAAAAGGAGAACCGCTTTATCCTGCAAATATTAAGCTTAAAAATAGTACAATAGGAACTTCTTCTGAGAATGATGGAAGTTTTTGCATACATATACCCGCCAAAAGTGAAATTAAAATAAGTTTTGTTGGCTACGAGTCTACTACCATTAAAATGAATATATTGGATACAGTAAAAACTATTTTCAAAACGATTATATTAACAGCCAAAAGTGTATCATTACCTGAATTTGAAGTAAATTCCACTCAACTTATTACAGTTACAAAAGAGAAAAATATTTTTGTAAGAGATTACGAATTTATGGGAAACAATATCTTAACGCTTATCATTAAAGAAAATGAAAGAAAATTATCGTTTATTACACTTGACGATAGCTTAATTTGGGAAACCAATCTTACCAATGGCATGTTCAGATGCACAAAATTTTACAAAGACTTTCTTTCAAACACTTATCTCTTATCCGATGACTCCGCTTTTCAAATAACAAATAAGGATAATGAAATCTATTTTTTCCCTGGAGTTGCAATTGCTGATTTTAATAAAACTATTATTCCTTCCCTTGCAATGTGCGATCAAAAGATTGTTTATCGGGTTTATGGTTCTTATTATAAATCTGTTTACTATTTTCTTATTAAAGAAGGGAAAAAGAGATTGCTATTTTCAACAAAAGATGTCGAATCAGAAATCTATTGTAATGATATTTTCAATGAGATTTTATCTAATCCAACACCGCCTTTTGCAAAATATGAAGGTAATATGAGAATGGTAACCGATTATTTTAATTATGATTATTTTAAAAAAATATTGGTTCAACCCATAGAAACACATCTTTTTAATATTGATGATAGTATTTATGTTTTTGATCATTTCAAATCAAAAATGTATGTTTATAATTATGATGCCAAATTACTGAATGAAATAATGCTATATTACCCCAAAAGACAAGATTTTGTGGCAAAACAACTTATTTTAGCCAATAATAAGAAAGATGTATATGCAGTATTTAACAATGATGGCTTATATACTATTCAACAAATTGATTTAAAAACTGGAAAACTCAAAGGAAACGAAATAAAAATTAACTATCCTTTTGTAGAAAAAATCAGGATACATGGTAACCAAATTTATTTTCTTTACAAACAAAATAATGATGATGGAAAAAAACTGTTATATAAATTGATCAATTTATAATTATTATAAAGTTTTTTTTTGCAAAATTATATGATAAGTATTTGATTGATAAGCTTAAAAATATCAACTTCGTTTTAAAGGGTGTGCATATTTCTTAACATCATCGGCTGTAATCACATTATCACAAAGAATTGTCAGGCGTTCAATAACATTACGTAACTCGCGTATATTTCCTGTCCATTCTATTTTTTGTAATTCATCAATTGCTGTTTCTTCAAACTGCATCTCAGGTTTCCCCTGTTGCTGGCAGCATTCTGAAATAAAATAATCAGCAAGCAAAGGAATGTCTTCAATACGGCTGTTTAATGCAGGTACTTCTATCAGGATTACACTCAGACGATGGTATAAATCTTCACGGAAAGTATTTTTGGAAATTTCGTCTTTCAGATTCTTATTGGTAGCAGCAATTACTCTAACATCCACATTAATCTCTTTTTCTCCACCGATACGTGTAATTTTATGTTCCTGTAACGCTCTTAATACCTTTGCTTGAGCAGATAAACTCATATCGCCTATTTCATCCAGAAAAAGTGTACCACCATCTGCCTGTTCAAAATCACCTTTGCGTTGTTTAATCGCTGAGGTAAAACTACCTTTTTCATGTCCGAATAACTGACTTTCAATTAATTCGGAAGGAATAGCTGCGCAATTTACTTCTATAAATGGAGCTGTTGCTCTTTTGCTTTTTTCATGCAGCCAGCGGGCTACCAATTCTTTGCCGGTACCATTGTCGCCGGTAATTAATACGCGGGCATCTGTTGGAGCTACTTTCTCAATCATTTCCTTAACTTCAGCAATAGCTTCTGATTCTCCTATCATCTCATAAGTCTTTGAAACCTGACGTTTCAGTACTTTTGTTTCCGCAACCAATGTAGATTTATCAAGACCATTGCGGATGGTTATCAGTAATCTATTGAGGTCGAGTGGCTTTGAAATATAATCATATGCTCCTTTTTTAATGGCTTCTACTGCAGTTTCAATGGTTCCATGCCCAGAAATCATTACTATGGGTGCATCTGTAATTGGTAGAATTTTTTCCAGTAATTCAATTCCATCCATTTGTGGCATTTTAATGTCGCAAAGTATAATATCATATTTATTATTCTTTACTAATTCTAAGGCAGTTGCTCCATCTGCAGCATCATCAATGATATACTTTTCATACTCAAGTATTTCACGGAGAGTACTGCGAATACTACGTTCATCATCAATAATAAGTATCTTGGACATTTTTTTTAAATTAAGTTTCCTTGTTAAATGAATTGTATCCTCTTGCTATGACAGATTAAGATTTAGTATCAAAAATATTTAAAAGTTTAAAATTGAATTTAATGAATAGATTTTATATATTATTCTAAATCATTTGCTTATCTAATTTGTTCAATGCAAAATTATAGGCTCCTAAAGCAGTTGCCCAGCTAGTACCTATTTTTGAAAAACCAATACCTAAACGTTTCATAGCGTCATATTGTTGTGTACGATGTGTTCCTGGTATTAAAATATTCTTGGTTTCACCTTTTAAGAATAATTCTAATTCATTAACATCTTCAAGATTGAAAACTTTTTGTGTCAATCGTGGATAGATTTTACCTGAATAACTTCGGAAGTTCCCTCTCATTTCATTAAGCAATGCTGGCATTATCAGGCTTTTTGCACCGGATATTCCTCCACCTATAACAGCTATGCTATCTGAAAGCGTTAACACTTGTGAAATTACATCTCCCAAAACTACTGCCATTTGACGGAAAGCTTCAATTGCTGCATCCTGATTACCAGGCTTTTTCCCTTTTCCAATTTCATAAATTTCTATAGGATCAGGACATTCATGAATATTAATTTGTGTAAGCTCTGAATAAACACGTTTAATTGCACGTATACTTACACCTTCTTCGGCATTAGCATCAGGATTGATCTTATTACGTAAGAGCCAGACCTCGGCAGCTGCAGAGTTATCACCCAGAAATAATTCACCGTTAACAACAATACCAGCTCCAAAGCCAGTTCCTAAAGTAAAACCAACCAGATTTCTGAATCTTTTTTCATTTCCCGATAGCTCCATTAATTGATTGATATATGGTAAATAACCTGCTAAAGCTTCGCCATAAGCAAATAAATCACCATCATTATTTATATAAACAGGAATTTTAAATTCTTCTTCAATGATACCTCCCAATGGAATACCACCTCTAAAGGCAGGTAAATTGGATAGATTTCCGATAATTCCATTTGGAAAATCTGAAGGTCCCGGAAATGCAAAACTTATTGCTGTAGGTTTTTCTTTTAATTGTTTTTTAACTGCATTAAATCCATCTTTTATGGTTTGCAGACAAAGCATTAAATCATGTCCGTTTGCTGGCAAATTGATAGCTTTTACTACTTCTTTATTTGCTGCAATAGCAGAAAAAACAAAGTTCGTACCACCGGCATCCAATGTCATTACGGTTCTTTGATCTTTAGAATATGTCATTTTATATTATGTATTAAGCAGTTTTTCTGCCAGTTAAAGAAACAAATAAAATATAGACCAGGCATGCAGCAGGAACTAAGAATCCTACTAAAATATTTGTATGGTCAGCTACAAATCCAAATACTGGTGGAATTAATGCACCTCCAACAATGGCAGATACCATTAATCCAGAGATTTCATTGGAACGTTCAGGCATATTATCAATAGTGATAGAGAAAACCAAAGGAAAAATGTTCGCAAATCCTAATCCAACGAAGACAATTCCTACAAATGCCATTGACTGACTACCTAAAAACATCATAACAATGCCTGCCAATGAAATGATAACTGTAGAAATCAGAAACACTTTTGGTTTTAAATAACGTAAGATAAAGCCACCAATAAGTCTTCCGATGAAAATAGGGAAGAAAAAGAGGCCCCATGAAATTACCAAACCTAATTCTTTTAAATCAATGCCATATTTTTCACTTACCAATAAAGGTACACCTGAACTCATTGATACTTCAGCTCCAACATATAAAAATATTGCAATTACCATCATTAATATATATGGATTACGTAATAATGAAAGACAAGAATTTAAAGAAGCAGGTTTTGAATTTGTATCTTTTTTTTCTTCTATTTTGATAGATTTTACCCATAAAAAGGCCAGTAAAATTAATACTGCATAAATTGGAAATAATACGGTCCAGTCTAATCCTAATGGTTTTGCTACAAAGGCTGGAATTAAAAATCCCAATGATGATCCAACAGCTTTTACTGTTTGGCCAAATGATAAATTGCTTGAATACTTTCCTTCAGGTGAAACATCCCGCATAATTGGATTTCCTGAAACCTGTAGAATAGTTGCTCCGGCACCTAAAAATAAAATGGCTAATAAAATAATATAAAATTTTGCATTGGAAGTCGGATCAAATTGAACGATAGGACCATACATACCATTGATAATCGGAATCAGCAATCCAATAAATGCTACCAATAATCCTAAAGTTAATAAATATTTTTTACCTTTTCTATCCTGGAATAAACCCATAGGAACTGACAATAGTCCAAACATTATAAATCCCATTAATGGTAATAATTGAGCCATAAATGTTGATAATTGAAAAGTCTCTTTGGCTAAACTAACCATTGGACCAACGACATCACCAAAACCCATACATAAAAATGCCAGAAAAATTGGCATTGCTTTCATTGTATTGTTAGAACTTGTATTCATATTATTCTAAGTTAAATTATTTTTACAATTATTTTCTTAATTTTATTAAATTTCAATATTTTGAACTTTGTATACTGAACTTAAGGATATTCAAAATTATTCTACAATAATTTCATCACTAAATATCCAAGTTTTTCCACCTGCTCCCGGATGCCATTCGGGACAAATTCCAACGTTTTTGGCAGCAATTTTTACATATCTGGCTTTAAGAATTACTGTTGAATTTATTTCATATCTTCTTATTTGTAATTCTACATTTTTAGGAGATTCAGGAGCATTTATTTTCCCTACTGAAACATAATTCTTTCCATCTTCTGAAATCAGGAAATCACATACTGTTGGAAAAAATATCCATGAAGCTGTACTTTGCAAAAATCCGGTTGATATTTTTGTAAATTCTTTTACTTCTCCAAAGTCTAAATTAGCAATCATATCCTCGCCTTCAAACCCCTGCCAGTTTCCATCTCTGAAATTTGCAGTTCCCATAACACCATCAGTAAGAGAACCATCGCCGCTGGCAGGATAATTTTTATGATATTGGAATTCAAGATGAGGTGTATATCCGGTAGCTTTGTTCATTTTGAATACTCTTTCATAATAAAAGCCATTTTCAGAACCATTCGCAAGAATTGCTATGCTTAATTTTAATGAATCCTGGACTTCAAAAGCTTTGGAATAAAGTATCGATTTTCTGTCAGGTTTTGAACCATTTAAGGTATAAAAAATGCTTGTACCTTCTTGTCCTTTTTCTAATTGAATGCTGATAGTCCGTTTTTTAAGGTCTGTTGTTGCTTTTAAAATCAAAGGGTCACGTTCAAACCCATAAGTAACTCCCATTGTGTTTAATACAGGATATTGGAGTTGAACTCTTTTTCTAAATGCCTCAAAATCTTTATTTTTCGGATAATTCCATAATATTTCACTCATTGCCAGCATTCGAGGAAACATTTTTTCATCCACTTTTTCCTGTGGTGCACGTTCTGTCCATAAATTACATTCACCTCCCAAAATATGACTTGATTCATCTTTTGTTAATTCTATAGGAATGGGATCAAAATTATACACTTTTTCAAGGTTTATATTTGAAATTTCATAATCAAAATATGCATGGCTTGTGGGTGAAACTATTGCATCATGTCCCGAACGTGCAGCTTCAATTGCTCCTTCCATTCCTCTCCATGATTGAACTGTAGCTCCTTTCGATAAACCACCTTCCAAAATTTCGTCCCAGCCAATTAATTTTCTGCCATTTTGATTTAAAAATTCATCAATCTGTTCGATAAACCAGGTTTGTAATTTATGTTCTCCGATTAAATTTTCAGCTTTCATGCGGTTTTGGCATTTAGGGCATTGTTCCCAACGGAATTTTGGAGCTTCATCACCACCTATATGGATGTATTTTGATGGAAATAAACCCATCACTTCAGTTAAAACATCTTTTAAGAATGTAAAGGTAGAATCATTGCCGGCACAGTAAATATCTTTGAAAACACCCCATTGGGTTTCTACATTCAGGGGAAGGCCGGTACACGATAGAAAAGGATAAGAAGCAATAGCTGCAACGGAATGGCCAGGCATTTCAATTTCAGGAACAACTGTAATATATCTATCATTTGCATATTTAACGATTTCACGAATATCTTCCTGAGTGTAAAATCCGCCATAACGACTTCCATCGGCTTCTGTTCTCCATGCGCCAATTTCTGTAAGTTTAGGATATTTTTTAATTTCAATTCTCCAACCCTGATCTTCGGTTAAATGCCAGTGTAAGCGGTTCATTTTATAATATGCCAATAAATCAATATAGCGTTTTACAAAAGCCTTGTCCATAAAATGTCTGCCACAATCCAATAACATTCCACGCCATTGAAATTTAGGAATATCTGTAATTTCAACACAAGGGATCTTAATATCTTTTGAAGTTTTAGTTTCAAGATGAATTATTTGCAGTAAACTTTGTAATGCATAAAAGAGTCCTGCTTTATTGTAGGCTGAAATATGGATATTCTTAGGTGTAACAGAAAGTTGATAGCCTTCATCTCCTAAGTTTGTTAATTTGCTATCTAATTGAAAAACAATATTAATTAGTTTTGATTTTGAATTAAATTTTGTTTTAAAAACGCCATCAGCTTTTTTTTCACTTAGGATTAATAACAATGGATTTACCATATCAACTAAAGAGGAGTCATCGGCTATAACATTAATTATAATATTATTACCAACAATAAAAACACCTCCTTTTTCTACAATTGAAATAGGTTGGGGTATAATGTTTACCTGAGAAAATACACTTATACTCAATAAAACGCTTACAATTAAAAGTAAAAATTTCTTCATGCTTTTTGTAATTTAAAATTAAAATTTATTTGAGCTGCCAGCATTCCAGCCAGCATTAATATGCAACCTAATATTCCTCTTGATGTTAATGATTCACCAAGGATTAACCATCCACCTATTGCAGCAAATATAGCTTCTGTACTTAAGATTATTGCTGTAACTGATGGATGCACATATTTCTGAACCACTACCTGTAATGTAAAAGCCATACCAACAGATAAAATACCTCCGTAAAGGATGGGTAATCCAGCATTTAGTATCCCATTGATTTCAATAGGTTCTGTGAAAAATGCAACAAGTAAGCTTAATAATCCACATACAAAAAATTGTATAACAGCTATAATTATTACATTGGCGATAGGTGCATATTTTCCTATAACTAAAACATGAAATGCCCAAACAAATGCACCCATAAATACCAATGAATCACCTTTAGAAATTTCAAAATTATTGCTTACCGATAAAAAATACATGCCAATCAGTGCAAGTATCGCTCCAATCCATACATTAATAGCTGTTTTATGTAAAAAGAAAATGCCGAAGATGGGTACTAAAACAACATAAAAACCAGTAATAAATCCTGCATTTCCAGCAGTCGTATATATTATTCCAATTTGCTGTAACGAAGCTCCGCAAAACAATAAAATGCCTGCAAATAATCCTCCTTTAATGGATTGGTGAATGTGTAATTTTGAAAAATCCCCGATATTCTGTTTGAGAATTAATGGAATTAATACCATTCCACCCAGTAAAAAACGTGCTGCATTAAAGGTAAAAGGCCCTGTATACTCCATGCCCATTCTTTGTGCTACAAAAGCAAATCCCCAAATAATTGCTGTTAAAAGCAACAATAATGATGAGCCGGTTTTGGTTTTTAGCATAGAGATTGAATATGTGATTATTTTCTTATTGGCTTTTTATGAATTTAAAATACAACTAATTTTTTACTTCCGACTTTCGACTATTTAATAATAATCTCATCTGCAAAAATCCATGCTTTGCCGCCTGCTCCTAAGTGCCATGTTGGACATTTTCCAATAGTAGTAGCAACAACTTTAATGTATTGAGCTTTTATTCCATTCAGTTTTTTTACAAAATCCTGCATCATTACACCTTCTTTGTTTTGTGGCACTTCGTTTTTTACAATTCCTACAGATTTAAATTGAATTCCATCAGATGAAGTAAAATATTCTACCTGTGTCGGATAAAAAATCCAGGCACCCATATCTTGTAAAAATCCAATTCTTAGCTCTTTAATGGTTTGATTTTCTTTTAGTTTTACGGTTGCTTCAAGATCAATTCCTTCATACCCCTGCCATGTACCGGTTTTGAAATTTTCTCCACCTCTCAGCATGTCAATCAATGCTAATTCACCTCCTGCTGCATATTGATTTGCAAAAGGATTTTTAATGCTGATACTTCTTCCTTCTGGAATAATACTAATGTTTGTAGTCATTATTTTACTGTCAGGAGAACCTTCTTTAACCGCAATAGCATTAATGAGTGTAGTAGCTTTTATTACAAATCCTTGTGTGTATTTTAATGAATTTTTTGTAGGAATTTTCCCATCAAGTGTATAAAAAATCGAAGCATTTTTTTCTAAGCATCCCAATTCAATAGTTTGCTCATTCATAAAAGTGCTTTTCCCTTTTACAATAAAAGGAACAGGTGTAATTAAATGTTCTGTTATGGCTGTTTTTGGTTCATTTTCGTTGCCAATACCCCATTTATCTGAAGGTTTGTTATTCATTTCGAAAACGATTTCACCACCATTCATGATATCATTTTGAGTAAGAAATGATTTCATATAATCTTTACCATTTAATTTAGCAGTTTTGATATAGAAATTTTTCTCTGATAAGTCATTTGCTTTTATAATAAAAGATTTTCCATTTTCAAGTTTAAGCGTAATTTTTTTAAACATTGGAGTACCAATTGCATATACATCAGTTCCCGGACACACTGAATAAATTCCCATTGCGCTCATAACCAACCAAGAAGACATCTGTCCGCAATCTTCATTACCACAAAGTCCGTCAGGTTTGTTTGAGTACATTTCATATTGAATTTTATGAACTAATTCTTGAGTTTTGAATGGTTTTCCTACAAAATTATATAAGTAAGCAATATGATGACTTGGTTCATTTCCATGAGCATATTGTCCGATAAGTCCAGAAATGTCAGCTTGTTCACGTCCGGTAGTTTTTGATTCCGCTGTGAAAAGCTTGTCAAGTTTTTCAGCTAATTTTTCATTTCCTCCTAGGAACTGAGCAAATCCGCTCATATCCTGAGTAACTGAATAACTGTATTGCCATGCATTTGCTTCTGTATAGTTAAAATTCACTTCAGAAGGATCAAAAGGAGAAAACCAGAAATTTTGCATTCTTGCTCTCATAAAACCGGTTGAAGGATCCAGTACGTTTTTATAAGATTGTGCTCTTTCAATAAAATATTTATAATCCTCTGTTTTATTCAAAGC
>JBMOKG010000184.1:0-4096 GCA_049315385.1 Bacteroidales bacterium | reverse complement strand
ATGATTCCATTAAAAAAAAAATTGTAACCTATAGCATATTAGGAATATTACTAGCAATCGGAATTTACAAACTATCAACACATAAAAAGAAATGAAAAGATATACAGCCTTTTATCAGAGTGAAATAATTACAGAAAATATGAAAGTTATTTCAAACAAATGCAGTTCCATAAGTTTTGAATTATTGGGAACATCTACAGCCACTATTGATAATGTAATTCCATTAACAACAGATAAGATCAGAGAATTTACAGAAGAATCAAATATTATTATTGAACATGATTTTGCTTTAAATTTTGACAATGCTGATGTAGATAAAAAATGTTTGGTAGTACGTACATTTTATAAGGAGGTATAAGCTATGGGAATGGAAACAAAATTAATACCTATAACTAGTTCAGCAACGGTTACAGAAGCATTAGAAGAAATAAGTTTTTATCCTAGTTGTATAATGGATAAAACTATTAAAAATAGTACTAAAGAACTTTGGAACAAATCTACATTTATAGTTAAATCTATTGATACAGCTTTAAACATAATTACAATTGATAGAGATATTGAGCTTCCTTTGTTTTATGAAACAAAATCTTATGATTATGCAAATACATGGCTTATTCATGGTAAAGGTTTAGATCCTTATATTGAAAATAGTTTCATGCAATTAAAGAATGTTATTTCAAAAAATAGTTTTGAATATGAAATAAAAACAACATTAAACCAAACAGAAGCTACAATAGAAGCTAATTTTGCAGCAGGTAGATTAATTTCATTTGTAAATCCATTTACATTTTATAAACCACTTATAAACAATTATGCAATAATTGCAGAAACTTCTTATGCTTCAGAAAATGATTTAGTTCAATATTTTCCATTAAATATTTATAAAGATGGAAATTTATTTAAAGCTGTAATATTAGCAGAAAATTCAGCAAGTCAATGGACATCTTTACATATAACAGAAAGTACTGATTTTATTAATTGGACACAATTAACAGCAGCCAATAAAATAAATTTTACAACTGTTTTAAGCTCTTTTAAATGGTGGGTTAATCCTTATCCTACTGTTTATTGTAATAATCTAGCTTTATATTCATCTAATGTAATTGATGAATTTGGAAATTTAATAATACCTGTTAGCCTAAGTAAAACTAATGCAACTAATGGAGATAATCGAATAGGAATTTTAACAGCTTCAAAAGATTTTTTAAATCTTTCACTTTCTGATAATTATTTTACTTATTCAGGTATAGTAGATGATACAACAAAAAACTGGAATGTTTCTTCACTTCATAAGTATAATGATAAAATATATTTAGCTGTAGATGTTATTACAACACCAGTAAGCACAATAACAGACTGGTCAATTTATGTTTTTGAAGTAAATATTAAAACAATGGTTTTAACTCTTATTCAAAATATTGTACCAAGTAAAGCAGGGGACTTAAAATGGAATGATACATGGATTACAACTCCAACATTTTTCGAAATAAATAATCAACTGTTTTTATCTTACAGAGGATATGGTGGGCTTAATACAGGCTACATAATACCGAATTTTCCTCAACCAGTTGGTATAATGATATTTGATACTATAACAAATAAATTTGATGATTATTTTGCAAATCCAATACAGATAAATCCTAAAATAACAAGTTTAGCACATTCTTTTTATGAACATGGTTCTCAAAATGTTTATATTACAGATAATAATATTAACTATGCTCTTATCTGCATGAATTATGCTTCAAGTAGATATAATATATTACCTGTTATTTTAAACGTTCAAAATAAAGATAATGTAAATAATTGGCTTTCTGCAAATAATAACATTATAGATACAGCTACAGGATTAACAAAATTTACTGAAAATAGAAGTGTAGCAACTCCTAATGCAACTGTTCCAGTGCATCAATTAATTGCTTCAGGAGCTGAAACAAATATAGATGCTACAATTACACCAAAAGGAACTGGTGCATTAGTTTTAGCTATTCCTGACAACACAGCAACCGGAGGAAACAAAAGAGGTGCAAATGCTGTAGATTTACAAACAGCTAGAAGTTCAAATGATTTAGTTGCATCCGGTATAGAAGCATTTGCAGCTGGAAGCAATTCAAAAGCTTCTGGGAGTTATTCTGCTGCAATCGGTAATTTTGTACAGGCTTTAGCTTCCTATTCTGCTGCAATAGGTCGACAATCAAAAGCTGATAAAATTGGACAAATAGCATTTGGAACTGGTTCATCTAGTAGTAATGGTTTAGCTCAAAGCTCAATTATTAATATGTATAAAAATACTACAGATGCTACAATTAGCGAAGTGTTTACAAATGGCAGTTCTACAAGGATGGTTATTTTATCAAATAATGCTTGGAGCTTCTTAATCACTATTACTGCTATTAATACAGCAACAAGATCACAAACAGCATCATTTATTCGTAAAGGATTAATCTATAATAATTCAGGAACTACAGCTCTAGAAGGTGCTATTCAAACAATAGGAACTGATATTATAAACGCAAGTTTAGCCGGTATAGTTCCAACAATAACTGCTGATGATACAAATGATTCTTTAAAGGTCCAGGTAACAGGTAAAGCAGCTACAAATATTAATTGGTGTATAAATGTTCAACTAACTGAAATAGGTATATAATATGAATAAACAGGCTACAAACATTCAGTTATTAGGCTATTCAATAACTATATTGTTATTTGTAATTACATCTTATGTAATGGTAACAAATAGAGTTACAGCATTAGAAACTCATGCAACTCAACAAAAGGACATAAACAGTAGGGTAGAACAAAAATTAGATTATATCATTGATTTAATAATTGACAAAAATAATTATGAAAAACCTGAAAAATAGAATTTTAAAACATTGGGAAAGTACTTTGTGTGGTTTAATTCTATTGTCTTTTTTATCGTTATATCTATTCAAAAAAATAGACACAGAAAAAATGATAACAGCAGTTACCGTAGTAGTTTCTGTTTATTCAATTCTTAGTAGAAATGGAAGTTCAAAACAATCTAAAGATGGTAATTATTATGAATAGATTATTTATTTTAATCATGGTTATTTTTTTGTTTTCCTGTAGTACGACTAAGTATAAGGAGCAAATAAAAGAAGTTATCAGAATAGATAGTATTTTTATTGATAGTAGTAAAACAACTGTTTTAAAATTGCAAAATCAACTACTGGAGCTAAACAATAAAGATTTTACTTTTTACAAAACTGATACTATTATCAAAATTGATTCTTTATATTTCAGGATTCCTATTGAACAAATAATTTACCGGGAAGCCTCCAGCAGAAAAAAAGATTCAATAATTTATGTTTACGATCAAAAAAAAGTTATTCAGGAAAGTTTTAGCCGGGAGCAAGAAAAGCAAACTACTATAAAAGATAAAGATACAATCAATTTTATTCCTTTTATTCCTATTGTATTAATTTTAATTGCAATTTTATATTTCATTAAAAACAGGCTTAAAATAAAGCTTTAGATTGAACGATTTTATTATTTTCATGTAAGACATTAAAGAGGCTGTTGAATTCGTTTAGCAGCCTTTTTTTAATGCTTTTTAAAATTCTGCAATCTAAATACATTTTATTATTTTTAAGTACTTCAAAAATCAGATCAATTATTGAAATCATATTTTCTAACAAACTCCTAAGATTTTTTAATATAAAATGATTAGCATTTGGACTATGCTGGTATTTCATAATTTTATTTAAGTTTTCCTCAATTTCTTTAAATTCTGTAAAATATATATTATTAGTGTAAAACCATGCAGTACGATAATATTTATATATTTCAATCAATGATGAATTTGAAGTAATTATTAAACTATCAATTTCACGTCTTAAATTACTCAAAAATAAAAGTGTTTCTTTTTCACTTCTAAATGATATAGTTACATTGTCATTTAGATAAACATGGAAGTATTTGTCATTCGTATAAATGCTATTTCTGTAAGGTTGTGTATATTTTTCAATTTTACAATGTTTCATAATGGAAGTATGTTTACAATAATGCTATTTTTAGTTGATTGAATATCAGTATAATATCAATGTACATTTGTCTTATAATTAATATTATG
>JBMOKG010000183.1:0-4103 GCA_049315385.1 Bacteroidales bacterium | reverse complement strand
TTTACCTGAATTAAAACCCCGGTTAAACCTTATATTATAAATATTCCCATTCAGATAATTAGATTCAAGCACAGTAACTGATAAAGTTGTGGAAATTTGAGATTTAAACAAATTTCTGTGGGAAATAAAAAAATTGGCATTTCTGCTGGGTATTGAGTCGCTTTTTTGAAACTGATATCCAAGCCTTGCCCCTGAGTATATATTCTGAGAAATTGTATAATTTCCCTGAAAACTAAATCCCTGACGAGTTTCAGATTCAATAAGAGTGCTTAGATAATTTTTGTCTGTTTCGTAATAGATAATATTTTTTCTGGAATCATAAGTTCCTGAAAGTGTGAACTTTTTTGTAAGCCTATATCTTAATGAAAAATAATTACTTGTTAAACTCAGAGTATTTTGCTTTTGTCCATTCAAAACTTTATAAAGATCTAACTCTAATGAATAAAACATATGTAAATTCTTCACAATGCTGTTGCTATGCTGAAAATACAAAAACCGTCGATCTGTCTTCATGTGATTTGTTTGCTCAACGATGGCAAAAGAATTTTGAATATTCAACTGAGATTCTTGAATGTTATAACCAGCATAAGCTCCATATTGTAAAAGATTAAAATTAAAACTATAATCAAGGTAATCAGGTCTTGAACCAACAAAACCACCTACATAAAATCTTTTAAACGATTTTTCAGCTTGTAAACCATCAATTGCACCTATATTAGAAATATTGGAATTTATTTTCCTTCCAATACTTATAAATGAGTTATTTTGCAAAGCATATTTTAAAGATAAACTATACACTTTCAATCCATTGAAAATATTTTTCTGTATATTGTCCCACTCCCCTTTCTCTTGTCTGAATAATAAATTACTTTCTAAAGACACCTTTGAATCAGAAATATTATTAATATTGAGTGATAAAGCATATGTATTAACATAAGAACTAAGTGCAGGTGTATTGGAAAAATTTGAATAATTAGAGATTGCAATTTGGCCAAAGACCTTTTGTTTTCCAGCTTGATTAATTGGTTTTGTTTTTACATTCAATTTAGTTGAATCTGTTGAGTCTTTATTAAAAATTTCAGGTAGATCATTGAGCGTTGTTTTTTTCTTCTTTTCAATTTTTATTTTTGCAATAATTCTATCATTTATATTGAACTTAGAAGCACCTATCGAAGTACAAACGACCGATACAGAAGAAAGATTTTTAACAATTAATGAAGGATTTATCTGATTATTATTAATGGTATATAATGTATCGCCAATTATAATCCTATCGGTGGATTTGAATTTCACATAAACGTTTTGTGAACTGATAAAAGACACACTCCCTTCAGTATTTTCAGTTGTAGATTGAGCATTATTGTTCAAACTAAAGCATACTACAAAGCCAATAAAAAACAAATATCTCATCTTCTTATATTTTAATATGTTAATCAGCTTGTCCGTTAGGGTGACAAAAATAACATTTAGAACTCACCCAGGAATAGCCACTTACACCATTATGTTTACTATTCATTGATGATTGACTGTGATCATGACAATCAATACAACTATAAGTGCAATTAGCAGGGTTTGTATGGCATTGATTACATGTAAATCCACTGTGTTTTCCAGAATTAATTGGAAAATAATTCTGATGCTGAAAACTGGAAGGTTTCCACGAGGGATTTGTAGTATGGCACTTTAAGCAATCTTTTGAATAACAACCACTTGTATGAACAGGATTTGTCGTAGCATTATAATCATTTTTATGACAGGAATAACATTCGGAAGAAATGTTACAATTACTGCTGACATGACATTTTGAACATTGAACATTGTTATGACCTAATGTTAGAGGGAAATTATTATCATGCACGAAAGTAACAGGTTTCCATCCGGGATTGGTAGTATGGCACAATGTACAATTAGTAGAGAAACAACCTCCGGTGTGAACAGGTTGAGTTGTTGAATTATAATCACCTTTATGGCATGAATAACACTCGGTTGATGTGTTTATAAATTTATTATTTAAGTGACATTTTGAACATTCAACATTTGAATGTCCCAATGTAAGTGGAAATCCATTATGATTAAATCCGGCACCTGTCCAACTGTAAGCATATATGTTATGACATTGAGAACAATCAGTAGATATATTCGATGAACTATGATTAGGACTGGTGGTTGACATATAATTTGCTCTATGACAACTTATACATTCAACACCCTTCACATCATAACGATGCAAAGATTCTGACTGATGGCATTTCTGGCATTCTGTCATGGTATGAACTCCTAAAAGTGGAAACCTCGTTTGTTGGTGAATTTCTGTAATATTATTTACAAGCCATGATGCAGGAGTATGACATTTATCACAAAAATTACCTACAGTCTGATTGTGAATATCTGTATGACAATTTATACATTCTGTTTTGGATTTTGCTTCTGCAAAAACTAAAGTTGGATGACACAAACGGCAATTGATCTGATTGTGTTGACCAGACAAGGACATTTTTGTATTTGAATGATTAAATGAATAAATCGATTTATCCAGTTCCCAGCCATTAGAACTATGACAGACACCACAATTTATTGTAAAATCCTTACCATGAGGAGAATCTTCTGTAGAACCTCCTAGGAGATAAAGTAAAAAAGCCCAGATTATAAATGACAGGATTCGCATTTTACACTAATTTTATAACGTATATATATATTATTGTCTATTTCTTTCGGTTTATGACATTTTTTACATTCAACTTTTGCATGTTTGCCATCCAGTTTAAATGAAGTTTTGTTATGATCAAAAATAAGTTTTTTCCAGTTTTCAGGCGAATGACATTTGTCACATTCTGTAATGCCATTCTTTTCAAATTGCTTAAAATGTTTGTCAATGTGACAATTTGTACAATTCGTAGACATATTAGCAAATTCTTGTTGTTTACTTCCGTCAGGATTAAGCTTAAAATGACACTTATTGCAGGCTTGAATTTTATGTGCACCTAAAAGTTTGAAATTTGTCTGAGAATGATCAAAATTTATTTCACTCCACTTTAAATTAGAATGGCAATTCTGGCAGTTTTTTTCAGGATAATACTTTTTATTTATATAATCAGAATGAATATCTTTATGACAATCTGAACAATTCTTACCGATTTCTTTAAATTGCCATTTTTCACTTTTTTTGTGGCAATCAAGACAAGGAACTGCAATATGTGCTCCATCCAGCTTAAAAATATTTTTGTTGTGTTGTTCCACCGTAAAAATAGTATTTGAAAAGCCATTCATATTGTGACAAGAAGAACAATCCGGTGAAATGCCATCTCTTACAAACTGATTATTATGATAATCTTTATGGCAGTCAATACATTTGTCATGTTTTAGCGATGTTGTAATTTTTAGTTTGTGACATAATTTACAATTAACATTCAGATGCTTACCTTCTAGTATATATTTTGTTTTAGAATGATCAAAGTTATTAATTCCCTTAATTTTTACAAAAGATTCAGTTGTATGACATTGCATGCAATTTTGTCCGAATTTGTTTTTATGAATATCAATATGACAGTTAAAACAGTTTTGATATTGAAGTCCAGTAAAGTTCTGAAATTTAACAGTATTTTTTAATTCAATTTTATGACATTTGATACATTCAACATTATTATGCTTACCTGTCAATTGAAATTTAGCTAAAGAGTGTTTAAATTTAGAAGCAGGTTTAAATGCATTCATATCATGACAATTATTACAATTGACAGATAAAGTATTTTGATGATAATCTGTATGACAATTTAAGCAAGTAGATTTGAGCCCTAAATATGTAAATTTCTTGGCTGATATTTTCGGAAAAGATATATGTTTATTATTATGACAATCTTTGCAGTTTTTCTTAGCATGAACACCACTCAAGGGGAATCCTGTTAAATTGTGATTAAACTTCTTTTCATCGAATCTAACAATCTGAAAATTTTTCCCGTGATGATCGCTATGACAACTGGCACATTGTTTTCCTTTTACTTCAACTGAAGAATGATAGCCTTTATTTTGAGTTATACGATCTTTAAGCTCCGTATGGCAGGCAAGACATTTATCATTTGACAATTGTTCTCCTAAAACATGACATT
>JBMOKG010000082.1:0-18554 GCA_049315385.1 Bacteroidales bacterium | reverse complement strand
AGGACTGATTATCAATTCAGATTCTTTTATTTTTAACATTGTTGAAACAATTTATTGAGTACATTTGT
This sequence comes from Bacteroidales bacterium, assembly GCA_049315385.1. Taxonomy (GTDB): domain Bacteria; phylum Bacteroidota; class Bacteroidia; order Bacteroidales; family JACABE01; genus JACABE01. The sequence goes on along the minus strand of JBMOKG010000082.1, from coordinate 18,486 downwards.
TTAGAATTTCAAAATTAAGAAATAATCTAACATAAAATTAATAATTATAGTTATTATATGAATGCTCAAAAAAATATTTTAGTCCCAATTGATTTTAATCAAAAATCATTGATTGCACTTGAACAGGCAACTAGTGTGGCAAAATTGCTGAAACATGATATCATGCTTTTATATGTTCACGAAGAAAGCGGAATTTTTTCAAAATTATTTTCAGATTCTCAGGGTGAAGATAAGGTATTGGAAACTATTCAAATTAAAATGGATGAAATTGCATCCCAATTTAATTCATCATCTGGTATACTTATTAAAAGTATGATTGCTAAAGGACGAGTATCTTCAAAAATAGTTGAAATTGCTGAATTAATTGATTCTCAGTTGATAATTATGGGTACCAATAGCGAGGTTGAATTTAAGAAAACAATTGGTGCTAATACACATAGAGTGGTTAGATGGGCTAAATGTCCGGTAATTACTATCAATGGCTTACATCATGAAAAAGGTTGCCGGAGTATTTTACTGCCCCTTGATTTAAGTATAGAAACCCGCCAAAAGGTAAGCAAAGCCATTGAAATGGCAAAGCACTTTGGCGCAAGTATTAAAGTGGTCTCTGCATTATGGTCTAAATCCAACAAGGCAATAATTTCAAGATTGAATGTTCAGATGACTCAGGTTCATAATTATATAACAGAAAGAAATGTAGAATGTCATTCAGAAATTATTGACAGTACTGAAAATGAGAAAACACTGGTGCCTATTATTCTTAAATATGCAGCGGAACAGGGTGATATAGATTTGATTATGATAATGACACAAAAAGAAATTGGTTTTGTAGATTATTTTATGGATTCCAATGCTCAGGAAACAATCAGAACTTCAGATATTCCTGTAATGTGTATTGCTCCTAAAGAAATTGGTATTATTCAATCCAAAGGATTTTAATTTTATTAAAATTGTTTATTTCCAGGATTTCAGAAAAGAAAGTAAATTAATTTGGATTACTTGGATAATCCGGAAATTCAAAATCTACTTTTTACTTTATAATTATATGTATTTTTTCCTCAATAAGAAAGGGAATTGTTAGATGAGAATATTAAATTAAAAAAATGAATGCTGAAATAATTAGTATTGGAGATGAATTATTGATTGGGCAAGTTATCAATACCAATGCTTCCTGGATGGCAACCCAATTAAATCTGATAGGAATTGATATTGTTCAAATAACAACCATTTCTGATAAAAAATATGCCATTCTTGAAAGTATAGATAATGCATTTAAAAATGCTGATATCATATTAATGACAGGTGGATTGGGTCCTACTAACGATGATATTACCAAACTTTGTCTTTGCGAATATTTTAATTCTCAATTGAAATTTGATGAGAAAACTTATCAGCGCATAGAAAAATTATTTGCCCAACGTGGTTTTGCTGTTACTGAACTGAATCGTCAACAAGCTGAAGTTCCGGATAAATGTATTGTTATTCCAAATTTTAATGGTACTGCTTCAGGGATGTGGTTTGATGACAAAGGTAAGATATTAATCTCTATGCCTGGTGTTCCTTTTGAAATGAAATCTATGATTACTGATTTTGTTATTCCTAAATTAAAAGATTTAAGTGAAATTGAAATTTTTCATAAAACGATACATATTCAGGGAATAGGGGAGTCCTTTTTAGCTGATCTAATTAAAGATTGGGAAGATCAATTGGCAAATTATATTAAATTAGCGTATTTGCCTCAGCCTGGATTAATAAGACTAAGATTAACAGCAAAAGGTAGTAAAATAGTTGATTTGGAAAATCAGGTTCTAATTGAAGTTGAAAAATTAAAAAATATAATACCAGAAATGATTTTCGGATATGATGACGACAGTCTGGAAGAAGTTGTTGGTAAATTACTGCTGCTTAACAACAAAACCGTTGCAACTGCCGAAAGTTGCACCGGTGGTTATCTTTCTCATTTAATTACTTCTGTACCCGGAAGTTCATCCTATTATAAAGGCAGCGTAATCGCATATTCCAATGAAGTTAAAATGAGTATTTTGGGTGTTACATCGTCATGTCTCGAAAAATATGGAGCTGTAAGTAAAGAAACTGTAACTGAAATGGCAAAAGCTACAATCAAACTCTTACATACTGATTTTGCAATTGCTGTATCAGGAATTGCAGGTCCGGATGGTGGTTCTGTTGAAAAACCTGTTGGAACAATATGGATTGCAGTTGCTAGTGAAAACAATGTAATTGCAGAGAAATACTTACATGGTGAAGATCGTGGTCGAAATATAAGAAAATCTGCACTGAGTGCATTAATGCTACTCAGAAAACTTATACAGTTAGAATGTTGATAAAAACAGTGTTTTTTTTATTAAAAATGCTTGTAGTTAATAAATAATTTTGTACTTTTGCACTCCATTTTTGAAAAGAGTCATTAAAAAAACATATAAAAATGTCTAAAATTTGCGATATTACAGGAAAAAAAGTGATTACTGGAAATAAAGTATCTCACTCAAACATAAAAAGTAAAAGAAGATTTTATCCAAATCTTCAAACTAAGAAATTTTATATTCCGGAAGAAGAATGCTGGATTACTTTAAAAGTATCTGCAAATGCTATCAGAACGATTAGTAAAAAAGGCATTTCTGCTTGTTTGAAAGATGCAGAACAAAAAGGTTTGATTGTTTTCTAAACCTGATTAAAATATTGATAGAGGCTGAATATTTACATTCAGCCTTTTTTTTTGCATCTTCTATTTAAACCTATTTCTGACATTTTTTATGGTAACTTCTTTTTTAGTATTTAGCGTGAGAAGTGCATAATACTTTAAAAAACGAGTTGATTTTATTAGAGATTCTTCAATTATTAATATTAATTTTGATGCTGCTAAGTGAGAAAAAAATGAAAATAGCTGATAGTGAGTTGAAAATATGTTAATTTATAATCATATAATCAGCTAATAGTAATTTTTTTTAGAAAATTAATAAGTATTAGAAGCTTTAAAATATCATTTAAAAGAAAGTTCAAATAATTGAGTGTGAGAGGGGAGCAATACCTATCTATTCATTTCCTTTATAATATATTTCGAGGATTTCATTCATTTTTTCAGTTTCTGATTTCTGCCCATCGATCCAGTGAATTTCAAAACCTTTCTTCTCCATTCTACGAAACCAGGTCATTTGTCGTTTAGCAAACTGATGAATGGCAATATTAAGCATACGAAACATTTCGTCATATCCAATCTCATTATTAATATACATGGTAATGTAGCTGTATTCTAATCCGTAGAACATTAATTGTTCCGATGTTAATCCGTTTTTCAATAATTGCTTTACTTCTTCAATCATTCCAGATTTTAATCTCTGTTGTAAACGTTCTGTTATTCTTTTACGAATAAATTCCCTTTCAAATAAAATTCCAATTAAAACATAGGGTATTTGCGGATAATTAATTATTAAACTTGCATTACCTTTATAATTTGAAATTTCTAAAGCTCTGATTAATCTATTTCTGTCGAGGATATCAGTTGTATTATGCAATGGTTTTGAAAGTGACAATATGAGCTGTAATTCTTCAATTGACTTATCTTTTAAGGTTAACCTAAAATCTTTATCTTCAGGTGCATTCATCAATTGGTATCCACCTATAACAGATTCAATGTACATTCCTGTTCCTCCACAAAGCAAAGCAGTTTTTCCTTTCTTTGTAATGTTTTGATAACTTTCTAAAAAATCTTGCTGAAACTTATAAACATTGTATTCACTTCCGGCATCAGCAATATCTATTAAATGCGAAGGAATACAAACATCATTTACAATGTAATCTTCATAATCCTTGCCTGTACCCAGATTCATCCCTCTGTATACCTGGCGCGAATCAGCACTTATAATTTCAGCCTGTAATTCATAAGCAATTAATGCTGCTAATCTGGTTTTGCCAGTTGCTGTAGGACCAGTTATACAAAGTAGTTTTTTAGAATTCATAGTTAGTTCTTTTGATAATTTTCTTCTATTTTCACCAGATAATTTCTAATTGAATCAAGTTCAATAATTGATAATTTATCAAAAATAAAGTTTTTATCTAATTTTAATTCAAAACTAGCTTTAGGATAAAATTTTGTGAAAAAATCATATAAACAAGCTTCATCATTCATTCCTATATTAGCTTGAGAGAATTTTAAAAATTGTAAAATTCTTAAACCGTCCAACTTCTCATAGCAGGCTTTTACAAAATGAGTTTGGGTTTTATAGTTTTTTCTTATTAAAAGCCACCATTTATCATCATTAAATTGATTGTTTAAAAAATCAGAAATTGGCAATTCAATATCTTTTGTATATAATTGCGGAAGTAAGAGATAGGTCTTTTCTATCTGATCAAACAATGAATAATGATAGATCGGATAGCTATTCCAGTCTCCGTTATTACCTTTTATCATCGCAGGACCTGTTCCGAAAAAAACTCTGTCAGAAAACCTTGCGGCAGGATATACTTTCTCTGAATTCCAGTTCAGAATTTTACCTGTTTTGCAGAATTTCTGAAGAAAGTAAAAGTCTTCACCACTTTTCATTGGAGAAATCCCACCTATTTTACGGTATGCCCAAATTGGGAAGGCAATTGCAGAACCCAAAGCCGTAAAATTAAAAGGACTTTTTATTCTCCACAAATTAATTGCATAATATCGCATATAAATTTCATAACGCAGAATAGCTCTGTTAGCAGCTTCATCTTTAGTAAGTTCATGGTAATAAGGAACTGAAATTGCTATTGCTTCCTTATTCGATTGAAGTGAATAGAAAATTGAATCAAGATAATTTGGATTGAAATGGGTATCTGAATCAATACTCAATAAAATATCTTTTTCATTTGCAACAGAGTTAATTGCATCCATCAAGATTTTGCGTGCCCAACCTACTCCTGATTTTTTGCCTTTCCAGCCTTTCCCAATACTACTACAATCAATTATTTCAATTTTTATATCTTTTATTCTTCTAAGATATTCAATAGTACGCTGATTATTTTCATAAATATATTTTTTATTAGTGAGTTCGCTGTATTCTTCAGGTTGATTTACACATATATACAAATTGTAGTTTTGAAAAGTTTGTTTCAATAAGTCATTTATGAAATAGGGAAGTGTTTCCAGTTCATTTAAAACAGGTAAAGCTATATATATTTTAGGCGTTTCTTTCATCGAATAATTTTTGAATTACATAAAAAAGTAAATTTAAATGTAATGTAAAGTAATAGCTTTTAAGATACAGCTAATTATTTGTTCATCTTAATTTTTACATTGCAAAATTAAAACAACCAGCCCATAGAAATTCCAAAATAATTTCCGGTTTTTCCGTTGCCATAAATATATTTTAATCCGGCATGAGGAGATATTGAAAAAGTTTCAACCGGCTTTATGTGTAATTTCATTCCGATAGATAAAGTAATTGTTGAACGATAATTACCCAGCAAATTATAATCTGTTGACAATGGATTAATAAATGGTGCTAATTCTATCCAATTACGCGGATAGGTATGAAAACTTATACCCTCAGGCAAAACAAAAGTCAGAAGTAATAAATAAGTCCATCCTTCATCGTCAGCACCGGACGTTAAAAAATACGAGTCTGATCTGATCATTTCAATAAAACCTGCCAATGCTCCGGGAAAGTGAATATAAGTATTTTTATTTTGATTAAAGCCAAAACTATACTGATAATTCAAGCTAAAGTTTTTATGAATAAAATATTCAGCAGAAATACCATATGATGTGAGTGTACCTGAATTAAAAAAAGAAACTTCACTCATGGCAGCTGCTCTGATATCACCTCTTATTTGTGAATAAGAGGTGATCTGAAAAGCAAATAAGCATAAAATCAGAATAGAAAGTTTCCTTAGTGTCATTTTAATTATTAAAGTATTTTGTCAATAATAGTGGCTGCAGCCTGTGCTGTTGGTACAATCAGTAAATCGTTTATATTAACATGTTGTGGCAGTGAGCATACATAATAAATTGTATCTGCAATATCTTCTGCAAAAAGTGGTGTAAATCCTTTGTACACATTATCAGCTCTTTCCTTATCCCCTTTAAAGCGAACAACAGAAAACTCAGTTTCAACAGCACCGGGTTCAATGAGTGTAACTTTAATTCCATATTTCAGTAAATCTATTCTCATACCTTTTGTAATAGCATCTACGGCTGCTTTTGTACCACAATATACATTTCCATTTGCATAGGCATCTCTACCTGCTATAGATCCAATATTCACGATATGTCCCTTTCCGTTTTCAATCATAAATGGGCTTACAGCTCTTGATATATAAAGCAAACCTTTTATATTGGTATCAATCATACGTTCCCAGTCATCAATAATTCCTTCCTGAATAGGATGCAAACCAACGGCAAGACCTGCATTGTTTACAAGAACATTTATTTTTTTCCATTCATAAGGTAATGCATTGATTTGTTTTTCAACATCAGTTTTATCTCTTACATCAAGTTTTAATTTATGAACTTTAATTCCATAAGTATGCTGTAAATCATTAGATACTGCATCTAAAAGTCCTTCTCTTCGTCCGGTTAAAATAAGATCGTAATGTTCTTTTGCAAATTTGTAGGCAGTGGCTTTACCAATTCCGGCAGTGGCACCTGTAATCATTGCAATTTTATTGATTTTAGAATCAGTCATTTTTGTAAAAATATTATAATTTTAAAGAATCGTTTATATCGGTATCAAAGGTAAAAGTAAATTTTATAATGTGTATATGTTTTCAGAAAGTATTTTATAAATAGTTTTGTTAAGCCATTTTTCAAATAAAATTCTTAGTTTTGTAAAAAAATATTGAATCAAATTTGATACCTTAAAAATGAATACAAAGCACACAGTTACAGTAGAAACCGCAAAAGAAATTGGTTTGCTTCCAGAAGAATTTGAAAAAATAAAAGAAATTTTAGGAAGAATTCCAAATTATACTGAACTCAGTATCTTTTCAGTTATGTGGTCGGAGCATGCTTCTTACAAAAATTCTATTAAATGGTTGAAAACCTTGCCTCGTACTGGAAAACAACTGGTTGTTGAAGCCGGACAGGAAAATGCTGGAATGGTTGATGTAGGTGATGGAATTGCTTGTGTTTTTAAAATAGAATCACATAACCACCCCTGTGCTGTAGAACCTTACCAAGGTGCAGCAACGGGAGTTGGAGGGATAAATCGTGATATCTTTACTATGGGAGCTCGCCCTATTGCTCAATTGAACTCACTCAGATTTGGCAATATTGATTTGGATAGAACTAAATGGCTGGTAAATGGTGTTGTAAAAGGAATAGCTAATTATGGAAATGCATTTGGTGTTCCTGTTGTTGGTGGAGAAGTTTTTTTTGATGATTGCTATTATCAGAATCCTTTGGTAAATGCAATGTCAGTAGGATTGATGAAAACCGAAAATCTTGTTTCAGCAGTTTCTAAAGGAGTTGGTAATCCGGTTTATATTGTTGGCTCAGCTACTGGTAAAGATGGGATTCATGGCGCTACATTTGCTTCTGCAGATATAACTCAGGATTCTGCTGATGATATTCCATCCATTCAGGTAGGAGATCCATTTCAGGAAAAATTGTTACTGGAAGCTACCTTGGAAGTAATCAAATCTAAAACTGTAGTCGGAATGCAGGACATGGGTGCTGCAGGTATAATATGTTCTACTTCAGAAATGTCAGAAAAAGGTGGTTGTGGTATGAGAGTGGATCTGGATAAAGTTCCTTTACGTCAGAAAAATATGGAAGCATTTGAAATCCTGCTTTCTGAATCTCAGGAGCGTATGTTAATTGTAGTCGAAAAAGGTAAAGAGTCAATTGTTGAAGCTATCTTCGATAAATGGGATTTGAATTGTGCAATTATTGGTGAAGTTACTGAAGGAGATCGTTTGCATTTTTATATGCATGGAGAATTAGTTGCAGATGTTCCTGCTCCTTATCTTGTATTAGGTGGTGGTGCTCCGGTTTACGAAAGAGAATATAAAGAACCGGCATATTATCAGAAAACAAAAGAATTTTCAATTGATGGTATTCCAGAAGAACAAGATTTAAAAGCAATAGCAAAACATTTAGCCGGACATCCTAACATTGCTTCCAAACGATGGGTTTATGAGCAATATGATAGTATGGTAGGTACCAAAAATATGAGTACCAATGCTCCATCTGATGCTGCCATTGTAAATATCAAAGGTACAAAAAGAGCCTTGGCAATGACCACTGATTGTAACTCCCGTTATGTTTATTCTGATCCTGAAATCGGTACCGAGATTGCAGTTGCTGAAGCAGCCAGAAATATTAGTTGTTCCGGTGGTAAACCATTGGCAGTTACCAATTGTTTGAATTTTGGTAATCCATATAATCCTGAAGTCTTCTGGCAATTTGTTGGTGCAATCAAAGGAATGAGTAATGCTTGCATAAAGTTTGATACCCCGGTAACCGGTGGAAATGTAAGTTTTTATAATCAGGCTTCTATGGATGGAATAGTTGAACCTGTTCATCCAACTCCTACAATTGGAATGATTGGTTTATTGGAAAAGGAACATCAAATGACCCTTGATTTTAAGAAAAAAGGAGATATAATTTATTTAATTGGAAGTTCGAAAAATGATATTAACTCTTCAGAATATTTATACTCCTATCAGAATATAAAACTTTCGCCTCCACCACAGTTTAATCTCAACGAAGAATATGTATTACAAGCGATTGTACAAAAACTAATAAGATTAAGATTAGTAGAATCAGCTCATGATGTTTCTGATGGAGGATTATTTATTACTCTGTTAGAATCTGCAATGCCAAATAATTTAGGGTTTGATGTATTAACAGAAAGTGATATCCGGGAAGATGCATTCTTGTTTGGTGAGTCTCAAAGTCGCGTTGTGGTTACTATAGACAGGGATAATGAAGAAAGATTTATTGATTTTATGGTGAAAGTTAAATTTCCATTTTCTGTAATAGGTCATATTACTAAAGGAAAGATTGTAGTTGATGATCAGCATTTTGGGATGGTAGACGAATTTAAAACCATTTATGATAATGCTATAGGTGATAAAATGAAACATTAATTAAAATAAAATACTGATATTAGAAAAAAGCTTGTTCTACTTTATGTAAAACAAGCTTTTTTCGTGAGCGGTAAATGGGATTCGAACCCACGACCCTCAGCTTGGGAAGCTGATGCTCTGCCAACTGAGCTACTACCGCTTATTAAGATGCAAATTTATATATTTAAAGAAGAAAAACAAAATATTTTAGTTACTCAAATTAATGTATTGATTTAACAGCGTTTGTAATAAGGCTTTTCCTTTTTGCATTGTTAGACTGTCCATAGGAGTATTTGTATTTTTATTAATAATTTTATTAAGTTTACAATCAAAAACAATGCTATCCTGATTGTTTAATAATCCAAAACCTTCGTCAAAGGTGTAAAAAGCCCATCCTTCTTCATATTTATTAAAGATATTTTTACTCCATTCAAATATATTATATTGTAATTTTAATTGTGACAATATAAAAGCAGGGATGTCAGCATGGGTCATGAATTTATTTATGGATTTTCCTTTGAATTCATCTTTTAATGCAGGGCCATATAGCATACATGGAATCCAATGTCTTTTTATTTCAAAATTCTGCCGGTTGTTTGGTAAGCGGTGTGTATGATCTGACACTATCAGAAAAACAGTATTATTATACCAGTTTTCTTTTTTTGCTTTCATAATAAATTGATATAAACTTTCATCAGTATAATGGACAACGTTTAGATAATCTTCAGTTATGCTATTCCCATGAAATACTTTTTCTACTCTTTTATCAAATGGTTCATGTGTGGTACTTGTCATTACAATTGAAAAAAATGGTTGCGAGTTTTTTTTGATATCTTTAACTGTAAAATCAAATAATTCTTCATCAAAGCAACCCCAGTTCGTATATCGATTAAATTTAAAATCTTCTTCTCCGATAATTTTTTTAAACCCGGATGATATTAAATAAGTGGATGTATTTGCGAATTTTAAATTTCCACCATAATAATATGAAGCATGATAATCTTTAACCTTGAGTTCTTTGGCTAGACTTGGCATTTTATCGAATTTTCCGAATTTTCTGATAATCGTCGTTTTAGGTTGTGAAGGAAATCCTGCAACAATAGCAGCCAATGCTTGTTCTGTTCTAAACCCTGTAGAATAAAAATTAGTAAATAACAAACCTTCTTTAGCCAATGATGAAAATCGTGGAGTAGCTTCAACTTCATGATTGAGAACGCCAACTGCTTCTGCACTTATACCTTCAAGTAAAATGAGGATTATATTGGGTTTTTCAGTTTTGAAAATATAGGTTGTACTATCTTTTTCCTGATTACATAATTCCTTGAAAATTTGCCTGGAACTATTGTCACTCATGTATTGATATGGGTTGATTTCAACTTCTTCTTTTTCTATTAGTGAAGCTAAGCAATTCCATGTGCTATTTACTGCCGCTTGATTAAGAAGGGGCTTTTCTGAAAAATAACTCCAGCTTCTATCTATCGGAAAAATTTGCAAACCTCCTCTGATTCCGATAATTAGTATTGGCATCATTGTTAAAAAGAAAATTGATTTCTTTATCCTGCTTGCATGGTTATTAAAGTTCCTGAATTTGATATACTTATTGTAAATAATTATTTCAGGTATGGTTTGTAAAAAAAATAACAAGAGTAGAATTAATACAGGAGCAGATTTTGTAGATGCCAGGACTTCTTTGGGATATATAAGATAGGAGAGGGCTTTGGTGTTAATTTTTGAACCCCATTCTGTAAAAAGACCAATATCACTAATAAGTATAAAATTACTAATTATGATAATAGTGATTAATAATATATTGCAAATCCTTTTGGTGAAAATATTATCATAGAAGGATTGTATTATTAAAAATAATGATATAGGTAGTAATATATAGCATATAGTTGCTAAATCCATTAATATTGAATGAGTATTGCTCAAAAACCATTCCTTAATGCTAAATTCTGTTTGATTATAAAAATAAAAAAGGAATATATTTCTTTGTATGAAAAACAATAAAAGCCAAAATAGTGATAATCTGAGTATAAAATTAAATAAAGATTTCATGTAATAATTTTTAATGCAAAGTTAGAGAATTTTGAATTGTAACTTTGTTTTTAGAAAATGAAAAATCTGTTAATTTGATAATTTAATTTTAAAGAATAGCTTATAATATGATGAAGGTTAAATAAAAACTATTAATTTTGCAGAAAATAAAAATGGGAAGAATTTTAGCAATTGACTACGGTCAGAAACGTGTTGGAATCGCTGTAACAGATGAATTCCAGCTTATTGCCAATGGTTTGACTACTGTTCATTCCAAGGATATTTTAATTTTTTTGAAAGATTATGTTTCAAGAGAAAAAGTTGATTGTTTTGTAGTAGGAGAGCCCAGGCAGATGAACAATTTGCCATCAGAATCCGTTAAGTTTATTACTCCTTTTATTAAACAATTAAAGAAATTGTTTCCTGAGATTCCAATAGAAAGAGTGGATGAAAGATTTACATCAAAATTAGCATTTGATACTATGCTGTCTGCAGGTTTAAAGAAAAAAGACCGTCAGAATAAAGCATTGGTTGATACGATAAGTGCTACAATAATTTTACAATCTTTCATGGAAACTAAATCTAATTACTAAATTAAACAAGAAATAATATGTTATTACCGATAACTGCTTATGGTCATCCAGTATTAAAAAAAATTGCAATGGATATTGATAAGGATTATCCAAATCTGGAAGTCATTATCAGCGATATGTTTGAAACCATGTATTTTTCAAAGGGTGTTGGGTTAGCAGCTCCACAGGTTGATTTATCAATTCGGTTGTTAACAATTGATGCTACACCCTATGCAAATGAATTCCCTGAAGCAAAAGATTTTAAGAAAGTTATGATAAATGCTCATATCATTGAAGAAGAAGGAATTGAATGGAATTTTAATGAAGGATGTTTGAGTGTTCCTGATATTCGTGAAGATGTATTAAGAAAGCCTAAAATAAGGATTCAATATGTTGATGAAAATTTTACACCTTTCGATGAAGTTTATGAAGGTGTTAGAGCTCGCATCATTCAACATGAGTATGATCATCTTGAAGGTATTCTTTTTGTTGAAAGACTCACTTCATTAAAAAAAATGCTGTTAAAAAGAAAATTAACTGATATTTCAAAAGGTAATATTAAAGTTGATTATCGCATGAAATTCCCATTTATCTATCGTAAAAAGAATAAATTTTAATTGGTTTTTCGAATAGATTTTTATTTGGGTTTATTATTTTTGATCATTAGAAAGAGAAAATTAATAATTGTTTTAATATACTTATAAATGAGAACTATAAAGCTTATTATTCTGATATTTGCAATTACAGCTATTTCAGCTTGTAAATCTGCTAGGGAAAAAAAACTGGAGAGAATTGTCTTGCTAGAGAAAGAATTAATTAATTCAACAGCCAAAATCGATAGTACAAAGGCTCAGCAATTAATTGATTTATACATCAGTTATGCTGACCAGTTTAATGCTGATACAATTTCTCCGGTTTTGTTATTTAAAGCAGCTGATATTTCAATGAATATCATAAAACTATCTCAGTCAATAATGTTGTTAGATAGAATTATGCTTAATTATCCTCAGTATTCAAAAATACCGGATTGCTTGTTTTTAAAAGCTTTTATTTATGAAAATCAGGCAAAAGATATTGCAAATGCTGAAAAATATTATCGTGAATTTCTGCAAAAATATCCAACTCATGAAATGGCTCCTTCTGCAAAAGCTGCTATTGATAATTTAGGTATCCCTTTAGAAATGTTAATCAAAAGCTTTGAAGCTAAAAATAAAGCAAATAAAAATTCAATTCAATAGCTACTTTTTACTTTTAATAAATAACAAGCGTTTAAATATTCGACTAAGATAATTCTCATCATTAAGGGATCAATAGATCCAAAGACTAAAGGATTGCTATATTGTAGCTTTTAATTTTGTTGTAAATTTGTAAGTCTGAAATTGTCTTTAATTATAGATATTAATAATTCCCCTTATACCAGCTAAATATGGATTAAATTGTCGAAATTAATCCTAACAATGCTAAAAATCCTGTTAAGTTTATTAGTTAATTGCCACTGATTTGCATGTGTTAGTGAAATTATAGAATTTTAATAATTTTACTACTTTTATCTTGATATCTATTTATAGAAATATAAATAAAACTTATATTTATAATAAACTACCTGGTAGCAGAGCTGACGAGGTATTAACTGAAAACATTTTCTATTTCGAAGCAAAGCTTCGAGGAATTTAACCTAAATGTGATTAAAGATAAACTCAAATTAATCAATTGGAGATTGTAAAGTTGAACTATTAAATTCCATTAGTTTAAAAGGAAATAGTTTTCTGCCAATTATATTATTGAATTACAAATACTATATTATTTACTCAATTTTATTAATTGTTCCCTTCTCGGGAAATGAATTAAATAAAAAAGGCTGTCTCAGATTTGAAACAGCCTTTTAAAGTATAATTTAATAATATTATGGTAATATTGAAATTGTGTTAGTTAATAAAGTTTTTACGTATTCAGTGTTATGAATACCTAAACTATATTCTCTCAAACACATTTGGAAATTAATAATAGCTCCCATTTGAGCATTAGTCAATGCTAATTTTGGTAAACCTGCATTTTTAGCAATTTGAGCAGCTGTCCATGTAGATGCACTTGGAGTTCCGATGAATTGGAAACTTGTAGTATTGTAAGTATCCATTAAAGGATTGGTTACAGGATCGTAGATATTTAAATAACCATCATAATTATTTGTGGTTAATCCAGCCCATAAGTTTACACCACCTACAGCTTCGTTTGTATTTCCATTTCTGTTTAAAATATCAACACCATTAATTCTTAATTTTGCAGCTAACTGATCAAGTAATAATTTAACAGCAGCTCTTGGAGTTGTCCATTTGGTTGTAGAAGTTGCACTGATAGGTGCAGTTGCATGGCAACCTGAAACGTTACATCCGTTGAAGTTTCCTTTAGCAACAAAAGAGTGAGAACCTGCTTTTCCAGTCATTGGAGCCATGTGACAATCGCCACAACTAGCTAATGTAGTATGAGGAGAATTAGTGTAACCTGTTCCATATTCAATACCTGCAAAACCAACTCCTGCATAAACAGCACCAACAGTTCCGTAATGGGTATGAGTTCTGTAACTAGGTTTAAGTACATTTAAGCTATTTGCTCTGTATGGGCTATAGAAAGTATCAGTTGGATTTGATTTTAATAATGCATAATCCAAAACATTTTTATCCTGACCAGTATTTGATTTAGTAAATGGACGTGGTTGGTGACATTTTACACATAAATTACTTTTTCCACCATCCTGAGTTAAATTAATAGATTTTGTTCCTCCAAAAAATGTCATTGCAACAGGAGCTGTAGTAGTTAATGAAGTCATATCAGAATAACCATAGGTAGTGTGTAAGCTGCTGTGACAAGTGTAGCAACCGATTCTTCCATAAGCTGCTGATGCAGATGTACTGTAAAGATTGGTATAAGTTGTGTCAGTACCTAGTTTTGCAAATGCTGCAGAAACATTGTTTTTACACATATATTTGAAAGCTTCCTGTGCATGACAAGGAGTACATCCTGTATTGCCGGCTTCTTCAAAAGCAGCTTCTCCATATTCATGTTTTGAAAATTGAAAAGTTGTAGCCATGCTATCAACTTTAGAAGGATTGTGGCAAAGTTTGCAGGTAGCAACTGCATCACCATTAGTTCCATTGGTACCGTTAGTACCATTTGCTCCGTTAGCTCCGTCTTTTCCATCTATTCCATCTTTCCCACAACTTGTCAGAAAAATCATAGACGCAGCAGATAACATCAGAGCAGCAGATACGAAAAATTGTAAATTTACTTTTCTCATTTGTTTTTGATTTTGATTGATAATTAATATTTATTTGTTGTTTGATAATTCACACTACTGTTATGTTTTTCACAACGGAAAAACATTGCAAACATAATGAGTTAAAATTAAAAAAACTTAAAAATATTGTTGATATTTTTAACTTATATATTGAATAAAAATCAAAATATGAATGATATATATCAATAAAAAAAGGATTGGTTTTAGTGCTAATTAGGAGATGTTCAGTTAATCAGTTAGTTGTATTAAATTTTAGTTTCTTTGAGAGTGTTATATTTTGAATTTTAAATTCATTATTAGAATTTGGCGAAAAATATTTCTCAGGGTAATCAGACAAATTCAATATTAAGTTATAAAAATATATATAAATCATTTATGAAAACAATACAACTGTATACATTCTTATTTGTTTTTTTTTAAGGTAGATAACGTTCATACCTGAGGGAAACGCAAATTTAGACTGATTATAAAGATTAATAAAACTTAAATATATAATTTTCTGAGGATTATCTGTATTTTTTAAGGATCTTAACACAGACTGCTGTCAGGTAGGTGTTCAATCCGCTTTCAGTTCACACCCTTCTATATATCTATAATATGTTGTCATTCTGATTGAAACGAAGAATCTGTTAATATATATCGGACACTAATGAGTATTTTTTAATAGAATCTCATATTTATTAAATATCTGATTTTTTTACTGACTATGATTAATTAAATGATAAAAAAAAGACTAACTCGATTAGAGATAGTCTTTTTTTGGCTTGAAAAGCTCTTAGGCTTTTAAAAATTATCGTTTATTAGCATTTAGCCAATTGATAGATTCTTGTAATAATTTTTTAGCATAAACAGGATTGTGAACACCTAATGCGTTTAATGTATTTACATAAGTATAGTTATAAGCAGCACCTAATTCACCATATTTCCAAGGTCTGCCAATTCTTAAACTCCAATCAGTATCTTTTGCATATTTAAGCATATTACCATAGATTACTAATCCTGTAGTAGGACTAACTGTATTATTACTTGCACTTGTTGCATATTTAGTTACAGAGTCAGCAGGTGTAGGAGTAATATAAAGTTTTCCGTTAAAATCATGAGTATTCAATGCACTATAAGAAACAACACCTGAAGAATTGGTGGTTTTTTTCATTACTTTTCTTGCAACAAGTTTGTCACCTAATGTAGTAAGTAAGCCCTGAACTGAAGTTTGAACATTGGTAATGTTTGGTAGAGAGTGACAAGCATCACATTCAGCTTCATTACATTTCATTGTATGTCCACCGGTTTTTGTTGCTGAGCTGTATTTATTCATGTGACAATCAGCACAACCAAAACTTGAATGTTTCCATGTTCTTGAAGCTGAATAATCAACACCTTTGTATTCATAACCATTAATACCAGCTACTAAATTAGATTGATTTCCATCATGAACAGAGAAACTTCTACTAGCTAAATATTGTACTGTATCATTATCACTAGCCCAGGTATAAGCAAATGGAAAATATGGAAGTTGAGTAAATGCAACATTGGTTTTAAGTGTATAGCCAGTATTGGTAGTAGTATCTGAATAAACAAATGCAGTTGCACCACGAATCTGATGACAATTTGCACATAAGTTATTTACTTTACCAAAATCTGTTGCAACTAAATTTTTATTGTAATTTAAGAAAACAGGGTTTTTGTATGACAATACATAAGAAGCTGTATCACCTGCAAAATCGAAACCAGAATGTTGATGACACGTTTCACATGTAATTCTGTTAGCATTTGGCATATCATTAGTTACAGTAAAAATTCCATTATTAATTGTTTGCAGGAATCCTTCACTGGTATGACATTTAGCACAATATTTTGTATTGCGGCTTACAGTGTTCCCCATATAATGTTTTGAATTTTTGTATTGGGTTACAACTGTATCCCATACTGAAGTAGTGTGACATTTTTTACATGATGTATTCGCATCAAGTCCGTTTAAACCTGCTGCACCATTTGTACCATTTGTTCCATTAATTCCATCAGCTCCGTCTTTTGCACATCCTGACAGAAAAATCATAGATGCAGCTGAAAGTATAAAAACTGCAGTTAATAACATTCGGAAACTTACTCTTTTCATTTGATTTGAATTTAATTAATACTAAATACTTATAATTTGGATTTATAATTTTTATAGATTTAAAAACAATGCAAACTTAAAGAAGAATAATCAGAAATAAGAATACTTTAAGTTGATATATTCAGCAAATGAAATGTATAATAATCAAAAATATAATGATAGATGTCAATATATTATGATAAAATTTTTACTATTGTCAGTAATTAAAATTTTTGAAAGAACAATTATATAAAAAATACTAACAATTCAATAAATAAAAAAAGATAAGAAAATATGAAAATCTTAGCCGGTTGTACTTATTTGAGCTAATTTATTCTTATCATTTACAATAATTGTATTTCCTTCAACAGAGATTATATTTTCATCTTTGAACTCTTTTAGTATACGGATAGCACTTTCTTTTGACATAGCAGTTAAGTCAGCCAGATCTTGTCTTTTGATAGGAATATCTCCATTCCTTTCATTAAAGACTTCATTATGAAGGTAAAGAAGTGCTCCTGCAATTCGTCCGTGCATTCCTTTTTGAGTTAGTTCAATTAATTTTCTGTAATTTGTAATTGTATGTGTGTTAACCCATTGAAGTAAGTCTGTGGCGAAATCTTTATTCTCTTTTACTAATTCTGTTAATGTGTTTACATCTATAAAACAAGCAGCTGTTTCTTCAACAGCCATGGTCGTAACATGATTTTTAAAATCAGTAAAAAATCCAGGACTTCCAATTATTGTTACTGGTTTGGCAAACCGTAGTATCATATTGCGGTTATTAATTCCCTCAAGATAAACTTTAACCAATCCTTCATTTATAACAATTATATGAGTCATGGATGTTCCTTGCTTAAAAATTACTTCACCCGGGCGGAATTTCACCCTACATCTTACTTGATTTACAAAATCAAATTGTTCTTCAGTTAGGGATCTAAAGATAGGTAGCCTTGTAAGGCAAGCTCCGCAATGTTTCGGATTCTTTTTTTCTTCCATTTGCATTTAATTTATTGTATTTCAATAAATAATTAATTCAGTATTTAAATGTTAAAATAACAGTTTGATATTAAGTAGATTACAAAATAAAAAGCATTGACATATACTTAGTTTTTGTTGATATTTGTCATCAAAATTGAAATTTTATACAAAGATAGTTTTTTTATTTTTATAAAACAAATAAAATTTCTAAAATTATTTATATTTTCAGACACTAATTCTTCATGAAAATATAGTTATTAAATATTTGAAAATAATTGATTAAAGTTTAATAATCAGTAGTATTGTCTAAAAAGTATTTCTCTAAAAACAAAAAACATGTACAATAATGAGTAATTTTATATTTTTTAGATTTTAGTTTTTTTAAGATATTTATTCACTATTGTCCGAAAAACTTTTACAACAGGAATTTGATTGAGATTTCTCACTTC
>JBMOKG010000081.1:0-18554 GCA_049315385.1 Bacteroidales bacterium | reverse complement strand
TCCACATGAAGGATTAATGGTTGAAAAAAGCATTACTTTTGTCTATTATACCAATAATTTATATTCTGTAGTAGTAAGTTTTATGAGTTCGTTGTTCTTTTTTACTGTTTTAGCCACAAGATCAATTTCAATATCGCTGCAATAAATAATTTGTTCGCCATTCTGATTATTGTTTCTGCGAATGGCAGCTCTTATTCTGGCAAGCAATTCTGCTGTTCTGAATGGTTTGGACAAATAGTCAGAGGCTCCGTTGTCTAATGCTTTTACTATATCATCTTCGCTGTTTTGAACGGAAAGAATAATAATTGATTTCTGATACCAGGTTCTGAGTTCTTTCAGGATTTCGTGACCATCGATATCAGGTAAGCCGAGATCTAACAATATAAGTTCAGGGTTAAAACTTGCGGCTAATTGTATGCCTTGCTTGCCGGTTTCGGCTTCTATAACTTTATAGTCGTTGCTTTCAAGGTTAATACAAAGTAATTTCCTTAATTGAGGTTCGTCATCTATGATTAGTATCTCTGTTTTATTCATTTTTTAAATTATTGATATAGGAAATTTCGCATGGTATAGTAATTTTAAATATAGCTCCTCCTGAAGCTTGGTTTTCTAAAGAAATAGTTCCGTTTAAAGCATTTACAAATCCTTTTACAATTGACAATCCTAATCCGCTGCCTCCTGTTCTGGCATTGGGCAAACGATGAAATTTATTAAAAACCAATGGTATTTCAGTTTCGGGGAATCCTTTTCCATTGTCGCTTATCGTAATTATTAATTTGTCGTCCTGAATAGATGTATTTATCGTTATTATTGAATTTTTGGGGGTATAGTGTATGCCGTTATGAATGATGTTTGATATGATTTGTTCCATCATCATTAAATCAACATTTACAAACGGAAAATTATCGATAGGTTTGAAATGAATGGTATGCGATTGCATGCTATCGGAAAACTTTTGGATAACTGAAAATATCAATTCATTCAAATCGCAGTATTCGGGTTTTGGTTTTAGGATTGCTGATTCGAGGCGACTCATGTTTAATAAATTATCGACCTGTCGGTTTAATCGTAAAGTGGCAGTATCAATTTCGTTATACAAATCATTCTGATCGTAATCTGATAATCCGGTTTTGTTTTCTTTTAAGGTGTCAATGGCGGCAATAATAGTAGAAATCGGGGTTCGAAGTTCGTGCGAAAGTGAGTTAAATAAGGTATTGTAAAGTTTGATGGCGGTTTCTTTTTCTTCTTTATCTCTTAATTTTTTTTCCTGTTCCCGTATCTTGAACGTAAGTACTGCATTTACCATTGCAATGATGAAATACATGAGGAACATCAGCAAATCTTCGGTATTATCAATGTGTAATGTAAACTGAGGGGGGATGAAAAAGAAATCCCAGATTAATGCGCTTAATATAGATGCCAGTAATACGGGAAATATATCGAAAAGCATGGCTATAATTGAAACTGTAAACAATAGCAATAAAGCTACCACCCGATAACCTATCCAGTCTTTGATAAGATAAAAGGATGAAGCCATAAGTATAACAAATACAGTGCTGAAGATGTATTGTTTTTGATGGGATATTTTTTTTCTGAAGGTAATCAATGGCTGAGTTGTTGTTAGAAATTGTTTCGTTACAAATTTAGCTAATTTTATTTTATAAAAATAAAAAGATGATTTTAATTGTGATTTTGATGCAATGAGCTTATGTTTTTAATTTGTTTACTGATAGTTTGGTATTTTAGGGTATGAGAATGATAGTTTGCACTAAAGTTCTTATAATTGGTATAAAAGTGCGGTAAATTTGCCCTGAAATAATTGAAATTAAGCATAAAATTGCAATAATTAAACCTGCAATTGGGAAAATAAAGCCTGATATTGGAATAATTCGCCTGATATTAGAATAATTAAGGCTGCAATAGGAATAATTAACCTGATATTGGAATAATTAAGCATGCAAACGCAATAATTAAGCCTGTAAATGGAATAATTAAAGCGTATGTAAGGTATTTTTGCTCAATAATTGATATTTTACGTTCTTTTGTCTTAAAACAAAAGAACCAAAGTTCAAGACTGACCTCACCTAAATTTCCGATAAATCGGAACAGACTCTCTCCAAAGGAGAGGACTTTCAAAACTACGCTTTTTAAATTTCCTGCGCAATACAAGTCGTAGCGAAAAAATCATTTTAGCTTTTATTTATTATTCTACCTTCGCTATCTTATGTATTGCTTGCTGCAAGGCTACCACTATTTAAAAAGCTTGTTTTGTAGCGTAAATTTTATGAGGTCGATACTGCTTCGTAGCAAAGGGGGGGACTAATTCATTGATTTGATTGAGCTTTTTGTTTTATAATTGCAATTTTATTAAGGTTTAACAGGACGCACCGATGGTACTTATTTTTCATCTCTTTGCTAATTTTTTATTAACAGGGCAATTCCATGGATTTTTATTTTTTAATAAGTTCCTTAGGAACCTACTGTTAAAAGCACAATAAAGCCTTCTGATAATGTAGTTTCATAAAGACATCCTGTTTTCCTGATATAAATGTTAATAAGTTTTTTACACAATATGTTTGTTTTTAGTAGCTTTGGCATCTGTAATAAAGAAATAAACGCAATGAGTTGTGTTTATTTTGATGTTAAGCTTCATTTAAGAACAATGGCTACAGAAAATTAATAATTTGAAGACGAAAAATGAGAATTTATTTAGATAATTGTGTATTCCAAGATTTAAAAAATGAGCTTAACAAGAATTTGTTAGATTCTATCATAAAAAGTAAAGGAGAGCTAATTTATTGCTTTTCTGAGGCTCATATACAAGATTTGTCAAGAGATAAAAAAGATTATAAATTTTCAGATATGTCTTTTATGGAAGCAATTGTAGACGATAATTGCTTCTTTTATGAAAAACAATTTTTAGTAGAACATTATACTCCTCTATATTATTATAATCGTTTTGATTGGACAAATGTTTCTTCTGCTAATAAATCAATAAAGAGTTTTGTAGAAAGTAATTATGTTTTTGGAGGTCTTTTAAAATCATTATTTTCTGCGATACCATTAAATTTAAAAGATTTAATTCCTCAAAACCAGATGCCTGCTGATATGCCACAAGACATGATAGATATGCTATTAACTCCTTCAAATCTGTATGAGCTTATGTTGATAATGACAGAATATTCGGATTCATTAACGGTAGAGCAAAAAAAATTTAAAGAACAGTTACAATATTTACATAAAAATCAATTAACTCAAAATCTTAATCTGATTGGAATCGAAGGATACGATGGAGAAAAGATAACAGATATTAAAAAATTTAGGAATTCGTATGCAAATTATTTCTTAAAAAATACGAAAGGCAAATATAGGTACGATTTATTTTTAGACATGTATAATGGACTTGAATTGTTTGGATTTGTACCAGGAAAACCTAAGAAGCAAAAAATGATAAACATGATTAATGATGGTCGTCATGCTTTTTTCGGAGGATTTTGTGATATTGTAGTCTCTAAAGACGAAGATTTTATAAATAAAGCAAAATTCATGTATAATCTTCACGAAATACAAGTACAAGTATACAATATATCTGAATTTTCTGAATTTGTTGAAACCCAAAACAAAAGAGATAATAAGCATTTTATAGATTTGATAGAAGATTTAGACAATGAAAAGAATTTATCAAATGTCATGTATGAAATCGAAGAAGACAATCAATTTGCTACTTATAGAAAATTGAACTGTACATATTGGGGATATTTTAATGTTCTCATAAACCATTCGAATGGGAATGTATATTTTACAAAGGACACTACTAATTTTATGAAAGGGACATTAATTAAAGAAATTGAATTTTGTGTAAATCAATTATTTCAAGAATTAGGAAAAGATATACGTTTGAGAGGGCAGTGGGAAACTAACGAACTTAAAAAGGATCAAGAAAAAGAATGGCATGGGAGAACTTGGATTATTAATAACAATATAGTTGTTGATTTAAAATTTTCTGATAAATTGTATATTATTTTAGGTTTAATCGAGAAGGGCAACAAAAATGAAGAAATAAACGAGGTATAATCAAGTGTACAATCCTGTCAGTAATTAGCTCATTACAAAATCTCCCAATCTCCAAATAAAAATATCACAAAATAAAAAGCCCCGAACACATCTATTCGAGGCTTTCGTTTTTATAAGAAATAAATACAATGATTTTGAATTTCATCAGCGTCAAATGCTGTAAATCGAAAAAATATATAGTATTTTTGTGGAATAAAATAAGAATACAGTAAAAACAGCCAATTTTTGACTGACGTTCATTTGACGAATATTAATAACAAAAAACAATAAGTGGAGACCAGAAACCACTACAAAAACGGGGCGAAACCGAACAGCCAAACGAGTAGGAAATTTAAATATTAAATAATGACAGATTTAACTTTAATTACGACAAGCACTGGTTTAGAAGGTTACAAAATAATAAAACAACTCGGTTTGGTGCGAGGTATAACTGTACGTTCGAGAAGTATTCTTGGAAATATGGCCGGAAGTTTTATGACAATTTTCGGGGGAAGGAGTTCTATTTATACTGAGTTGTGTGAAAATGCAAGGGAAGAAGCATTGCAATTAATGATTAAACATGGAAAAGATTTGGGATGCAATGCAATTATTAATATGAGATACGATGCAAATGAAGTAATGAATGGATTGACCGAGGTGTTGGCTTATGGCACTGCGGTTATCGTTGAAAAATAAACGAATAAAAACCATCGAATTATAAACTGCATAAAAAAAGCTAATCCAAATTAATGGACTAGCTTTCTTTTATTAAACTTTATTGTTTAGTAAGCAAATAATGGGAAAGGTTTCATTAGTTCGTTAACGCGGTTTCTTACTGAAAGAATTACATCTTCGTTGCTGATATTTGAAATTACTTCATCTACAAGTTCCACAATAATACCCATGTGTTCTTCTTTTAAACCACGGGTAGTAATAGCAGGTGTTCCTACTCTTAAACCAGAAGTTTGGAAAGGAGAACGGCTATCGAATGGAACCATATTTTTATTGATGGTAATATCGGCTTTTACCAATGTGTTTTCAACAACTTTACCGGTAATATCAGGAAACTTACTTCTGAGGTCAATCAACATCAAGTGATTATCAGTACCACCCGAAATAACTTTGTAACCTTTTGCCATAAATACCTCTGCCATTTTAGCAGCATTCTTTTTTACTTGTTTGATGTATTCAAGAAAACTGTCGGATAAAGCTTCGCCAAAAGCCACTGCTTTAGCAGCAATTACATGTTCCAGCGGACCACCTTGTATGCCAGGGAAAACAGCAGAATCTAATAATGCTGACATCATTTTGGTTTCACCTTTTGGGGTTTTTAATCCCCATGGATTTTCAAAATCTTTGCCAATAATAATTAAACCACCACGAGGACCTCTCAAGGTTTTGTGAGTAGTAGTAGTAATAATATGACAATGAGGAACAGGATTGTTCAACAATCCTTTTGCAATTAAACCTGATGGATGCGAAATATCAGCCATCAATATTGCTCCGATTTTATCGGCAATAGCACGCATACGTGCAAAATCCCAATCTCTTGAATAAGCAGAAGCACCCGCAATAATCAATTTTGGTCTTTCTCTCAATGCAGTTTCTTCCATGGTATCGTAATTGATAAGGCCGGTTTTTTCTTCCACACTATAATCAATTGCTTTGTATAGAATACCTGATGAATTTACAGGAGAACCATGCGAAAGATGACCACCATGCGATAAATTCAACCCCATAAAAGTATCACCTGGTTTTAAACAAGCCAACATCACAGCCATATTTGCCTGAGCACCTGAATGTGGCTGAACATTTGCCCATTCTGCACCAAAAAGTGCTTTAGCTCTGTCAATGGCTAATTGTTCTGTTTGGTCAACAATTTGGCAACCGCCATAATAACGTTTACCAGGGTATCCTTCGGCATACTTATTGGTTAATACTGATCCCATTGCTTCGAGTACTTGTTGGCTAACAAAATTTTCGGAGGCAATAAGTTCTAATCCATGCATCTGACGCAGACGTTCTTGTTCAATCAGGTCAAAAATTTGATTATCTCTTTGCATAACTATACTATAATTAATTTATTTAAAATTAGAAGCTGCAAAATTATAAATTTAATTGTCATTAGCATTAAACTTAACTATTTTTTGCTATAAAAAAAGTGTTTCAGTCGATTCAAAACTTTGTTGCGAAAATATTCTTCGGCGAACATAAAATCCTTATTTTTGTAAAAAACTAATATACATAAATACTAATGATAGCTTTTGAAAAATTTACGTTGGAAAACGGACTAAAAGTACTGGTTCACAAAGATGAATCGACCCCTATAACTGCCGTAAATATATTATATAATGTAGGTGCCCGAGATGAACATCCTGATAAAACAGGATTTGCCCATTTATTTGAACATCTCATGTTTGGTGGTTCTAAAAACATTCCGGTTTTCGACGAACCACTCGAAAGAGTAGGAGGCGAAAACAATGCCTTTACCAATAACGACATTACCAATTATTATTTAACAATTCCTCAGCAAAATTTAGAAACCGCATTTTGGCTCGAATCAGACCGTATGAACGAATTGGCTTTCTCAGAAAAAAGCCTTGAAGTGCAGCGTAATGTTGTGGTTGAGGAATTCAAGCAACGTTATTTGAATCAACCTTATGGTGATGTATGGTTATTGCTTCGCCCATTGGCATACAAAAAACACCCTTATCAATGGTCAACAATCGGGAAAGAAATATCGCATATCGAAAATGCTGTAATGGAAGATGTGAAGTCTTTCTTTTATCGCTTTTATCGTCCCAATAATGCCATCTTGGCAGTTGCCGGAAATGTAGAAGTAGAACAAATTAAAGAACTGAGTAAAAAATGGTTTGGAACTATTCCTGCCGGCGAACAACTGCAACGTAATATTCCGGCAGAACCATTGCAAACAGAAGAGAGAATGCTGACCGTTGAACGCAATGTTCCTTATGATGCTATTTACAAAACCTATCATATCTGCAAACGTACAGAAAAAGACTACTATACTTTTGATTTAATTTCTGATATTCTTTCCAATGGAAAGTCATCAAGATTTAACAATGAACTGGTGAAAAAACAAAAACTATTTAGTGAAGTTAATGCATATCTTTCGGGAGATATTGATAATGGTCTTTTTATTATATCAGGAAAGTTGAACAATGGTATTACTATGGAACTTGCCGAACAAGCAATAGACAACGAAATAGATAAACTTAAAAACAATTTTGTTGAAGTTGACGAATTGCAAAAAGTAAAGAATAAAGCAGAATCGTTAATGATATTTTCGCAAATGAAAACCAATGATAAAGCAATGAATTTAGCATATTTTGAATTGCTGGGAGATGCAAATATGATAAATACAGAAATTGAAAATTATAGAAATGTAACACAGGAAAATGTTAAGGCATTGGCTATTAAAACGTTTATTAAAAGCAACTGCTCTAAATTGTATTATTTAAAAAAAAATAAAAGCATCAGACACCAAAACGAAGTTTAATATTGTCTATAAAGTGTAAATGATATCTGAAGCAGAAATAATAAGCGGATGCGTAAAAGGAGATAAAAGGGCTCAAAAAGCCCTATATGACAAATACTCAGCTAAAATGTTTGGGGTTTGTATTCGATATTTCAGAAGTAGAGATGAAGCTGAAGATGCATTGCAAGAAGGATTTATCAAAATTTTTAATAGTATTGATAAATTTAGAAATGAAGGTAGTTTTGATGGATGGATACGTAGAATAATAGTGAATACTGCACTTAATTATTACAAAAGCAATTTAAAACATTATTATTCGGTAGATTATCAAGAAATTGAAGAAAATGTTGAAGATACAAAACTAAATTTTGATAATTTTTCAGTAGAATTTCTTTTAAGTATTATTCAATCATTACCTGAAGGTTATCGACTAATTTTTAATTTATATGAAATAGAAGGTTATAATCATAAAGAAATTGGAGAAATGCTTGGGATTTCGATAAATACATCGAAATCCCAATTGATGAAATCCAAAATACAATTACAAAAAAAACTGAATAAAAAAAATATATAGCACCAAATGGAACAAAGAAACGAAATGGGAGATTTATTCAGAGAGGCTTTCAAAGATTTTGAAAGAAAGCCCTCCCCAAAGGTGTGGAATAACATTGAAAATACCTTAAAACCACCTTATTATCAGAAATTTAATTTTTCAAGACCAATGAATATAATCATTGGAAGTGCCATTATTGTTTCAATTATGGTAATCTTATATTTAGTTCAACCAAATAAACAACAAGAAAATACTCAGCCTCAAATAAAAAACACAGAAGTTGCTGAAAACAAAAAACAAAACATAATTACTAATGAAGAAAATACTGTTATTTCATCTGCCAAAATTATAAACAAGTCTCAAAAAGCAGCCAATATTAATACGAATAATGATTTAAAAACCAATATTCCTAAAGAGAATAGTACAAAAAGACAGAATATTAAAGATTTGATTGCTCAAGCAGATAACGACCAAATTATATATGAAAATCAAAAGAAGCAAAACTCAGCAAATAATGCAACTTTAACTAAAACAAATACTGCGATAATTAATAAAAGCAATAATGACAATCAAAATACAATAAAAAACAATACCATAATTTCAAAAAATAATCCTGTAACTGAAATTAGTTTTTCTCCTGACCAAACTATTTGTAAAGGTGATAAAATAAAATTAAGTGTAAATGGTGGTGTTTCTTATTTGTGGAGTACTGGCGAAAAAACACAATATATTTTAGTAAATCCTACTTCATCTATTGATTACAGTGTAATTGCAACTGACGAAAATGGTATACGAAAAACAGGCTTGATTTCTGTTACTGTTTCAAATTGCAATGCTCCATATATACCAAATGCTTTCTCTCCTAATTATGATGGACAATCAGATATTTTTAAAGTTTATGCAAATGACATTTCAAAGTTTGAAATAGTAATCGTATCTCGTTCTGGTCAGGTTGTTTATACTTCTAAAAATATAAATGAAGGTTGGGATGGAAATATGAAAGGTAAACAAGCTCCCGAAGGAGTTTATCTATATACTATTAAATACACTAACGAACTTAATAAAGAACAAATCATTACTGGACATGTAACCCTTATTAGATAATTAATGAATCAAAATATAAATCGAAGTTTTTCACCCGAAATACTTACTATCAATCCCGATTCATTCGGGATTGATAGTTTAATGCCATTAAAAAACAATTTTTTAAATGGAATACCTTATTATCAAATAAATAAGGGAACTCAAGATGTTCTGAAAATAGAATTCCTTTTTAAAGCAGGAACATCTTATCAGGAAATACCTTTTTCTGCTTTTTCAACTATTCAATTGTTAACCGAAGGAACCGTAAATTATTCTGCTGAAAAAATTGCAGATACTTTTGATTATTTTGGTGCTTATATTGAAAAAGAAATTGATAGAGATTTTGCTTCTATTACAATTTATTGTTTAAATAAGTATTTAGAAAATATTATCCCATTTGTTGAAGAAATAATAAAATACCCTGTTTTTCCAGAAAATGAAATTGCTATTTTTAAAGAAAAGCAAAAAATGCAGCTAACCATTAACAATCAAAAAGTTAATTTCGTTGCTAGAACAAAGTTTTTAGAACAAATTTTTGGATCAAAGCATCCTTATGGGCAAAAAGCAGAAATCGAAGATATTGAAATAATTGAAAACAAACATTTAGCTGATTTTTATAAAAAACATTTTCATTCAAATAATTGTAATATTCTGATTTCTGGAAGAATAAATGAAAATACAGTTGCTTTACTTGAAAAATATTTTGGAAATACGAAATGGGGAAATGTTTCAGAAAATATTATTTTAAAAGATCTTTCAAAAACAATTGATAATCAACAACACAAATTATTTATTCAAAAAGACGATGCAGTACAAACAGCTGTAAGAATAGGTCGTGTTTTGTTTTCAATTAAAGATCCCGATTTTCATAAATTTGAAGTTCTAAATACCATATTGGGCGGTTATTTTGGATCGAGACTCATGAAGAATATTAGAGAAGATAAAGGGTTTACCTATGGTGTTGGTTCAGGTTTATTGCCTCTAAAACATTCAGGTTATTTTTTTATAACTACTGAAGTTGGTCAAGAATATACCAAACAAACCATTGATGAGATTTATAAAGAACTAAAAAAACTCAGAGAAGAACTTGTTACTGAAGAAGAATTATCGCTTGTTAAAACATATAAATTGGGCGAATTTATGCGAAGTATTGATGGACCCTTTGCTATTGCTGACATAGTTAAAACGATGATTCAGTTTGATTTATCAATTGATAATTATAAAAATTACATAAAAACTCTTCAAGTAATAACTGCCGAAGATATTCAATTTATTGCAAATAAGTACTTACAGGATAATAATTTATATGAATTATGCGTTGGTAAGGAATAATTTTTTTTATCTCTATACAACCTTTTTATATATTTTGGGTCTTTACTTATTAAATGAATAAGAATTTTATTGGCATATTATTTTTTTTAATTTCTATACAAAGTTTTGCTCTGTTACCACCTTCTTTGCGTTGTATTTCAGTTGTTAATAATGGAAATATTAATTTAAACTGGAATGTCCCTACAGATATTTTGAACTTTAATAGTTATTATGTTTACAGAGGTACTTCATTGTCCGGTGTATTTGTAAAGATAGACAGTATTTATAATGTAAACCAAACATCTTATTTAGATGTTGGGGTAAATGCGAATATTCAATCATATTTTTATTTTAT
Source organism: Bacteroidales bacterium (assembly GCA_049315385.1). Lineage (GTDB taxonomy): Bacteria > Bacteroidota > Bacteroidia > Bacteroidales > JACABE01 > JACABE01. The sequence goes on along the minus strand of JBMOKG010000081.1, from coordinate 7,700 downwards.
CAAATCTAAATCCTCTTCAAATATTTATACTGTTTCTTCTGATACCTTACAGAGTATTCATTTATCTGTAATTAATTTAGGAACAGGTCTTGCAAATTTAAGCTGGAATACTATCCATACTCCATCATTATCAACAACATCTATATATTATCGAATATATAGAAGCAATTCAGTCTTACCTTTTTGGATTAGAATCGACTCTACCCAAAATTTACAATATAATGATACGGTAAAGGTTTGTCATGATACTGTTTATTATAGAATTGAAATAAGAGATGCTTCAAATTGTTATTCTGTTTCATCCGTTGATGGAAAATTATTTGAAGACCATATTGCACCAATTACAAATGGAATTGATACTGTAAGTATAAACCGTATTACTGGCAAAGTTATTATTGGGTGGAAGCCCAGTCCTTCTTTAGATACTTGGGGCTATATAATTTGCCATGGTTCCCCTTGTTTAGCATTAGATACTATATATGGAAGGTTAAATACGCAATATATTGATATAAATAACAATCCTTGTATAGCAGCTCAAACATATAGAATTGCTACATTTGATAGTTGTAACAATACAAGTTTATTTAGTGAAAATCATACTACTATCAAATTGAGTAGTCAACTAGATATTTGTGAAAATAGAATTACTTTAAATTGGACACCTTATAACAATATGAATCCTTCAATTGCTGGTTATAAGATTTTTATGAACAAAAATGGGGGGATTTTTAATTTGATTTCTACAAATAATTCAACATCACTTGATCATGTCATAAACAATATTGAAGATAATACAACTTATTGCTTTTATGTTCAGGCATTTGAAAATACTGGACAAAAAACTTCAAGTTCATGTGAGGTATGTCATAGCGTAAAGAAACCTCAAAATCCTAACTATTTATATATTCGCAATGTAACAGTAGTTTCCGATAATCAGATAGATTTAAAGATATATACAGATCCATCAGTTGCAACAACTGGTTATAAAATTTACAGATCTAATTCTTTAAGTAATACATTTAATTTTATTACTACAATACCGTATGCTGCAAGTTCAAATTATTCTTATAGCGATTATATTGTGAATACTTCTAAATCAATATATTATTACAAAGTTATGAATACTGATAGTTGTGGAAATGTGGGGGTTACATCTAATATAGCTCATACTATATTATTAACAGGAACATCTTTGGATGGCTATGAAAATAAATTAGAATGGACAGATTACGGAGATTGGGCTGGAGAAGTTTTATCATATTCTGTTTTTAGATCTATAAACGAGAGTTTAAGTCCAACTAAAATAGCTGATATTTCTCCATCTTTACCAGGAAGTATTTATCAATATTCTGATGATGTACAAAATTTAACAGAAAGTAGTGGCAAATTTAAATATTACATTAAAGCAAATGAAAAGCCTAATACTACTTATAATTTTGTAGATGAAAGTAATTCAAATACGGTTGAAATAACTCAATTACCTGAGATGTTTATTCCAAATGCTTTTGTGCCTGCTGGTTTAAATAAAGAGTTTAAACCAGTAATGTCTTTTGTAAATAGAGAAAACTATTTGATGCAAATTTATAATAGGTATGGAGAACTGGTATTTGACAATAAAAATACTGATGTTGGTTGGGATGGAAGGTATAAAGGAGAAATTGTTCCTTCTGGTATTTATATATATTTAATACAGTATAGCAAACCAAATCATGATATTATTCAAAAAAAAGGTATTGTTACACTCGTAAATTAAGGAATTTGAATCATGTAAAAATAAGTTAAATATGCCATTTTTATCATTTTATATAGTATAGGTTTTATTATTTTTTTTATCTTTGTAGGTTGAAAAGACCATAATCATTTTTGTTATTTAACATAGAATTTTATTTATTATTTATTATTTACTCATTAATTTTAAACTTGTTATGAAAAAAGTCTTATTTTTTTTACTTGCAGCAATGATAACATTATCCCTATCTGCACAGACAGTTGTTTTTCATGAAAATTTTGAGTCTCCAACATTTGGAGATAGTTTAACTGCAACGGCTGATTCTTTAGGTTTTCCTGTAGCTTTCAAAACATGGGCTCCATCATCAACTCTTCATAACTCAGGTTTATATGCGGATTCTAATGTTAGACAAAATGAATTTACAACAGTTTACTTAACTTCAAATTCGTTTTCTACTTTAGGAAATAGCTATGTTATTCTTGAATTTTCACAAATCTGTAAATTATTTGTTGCAGATGCTGGATATATTCAGATTTCTACTGATAATGGTATTAATTGGACTGATTTGACTCCTGCTCTATATCAGGGAACAGGCGGTTATCCTTTTGTTGGAAATCATTATAAATTTAGTGATCTCTCATATTCACTGTGGCAGCAAGGTACCAATGCAATTCCAACCAATGCTTGGTGGAAAACAGAGAAGTTTAATATTTCTTCTGTAGCTTCCAATAAAGCCAATGTAAAAATAAGGTTTGCATATAATAGCGGAGGTGGTACTGATATTGCTACTGGATTTGGAAGGTACGGATGGCTATTAGATGATATTAAAGTAACAGCAGGTCTGTCTGAACTTAATCCACCTAATATTAATATGGTTTATTATCCTACTGATACTGTTTATTATGGAGGTCCTTACAATGTTTATGCTTATGCAACAGATGCTTCTGGTATTGCTGCAGTTAATATTTCTTATCAAGTAGGAAATGGTGCATTTACACAAATACCAATGGTTAATGTAGCTGATAGTTTATACACTGCTGGAATTCCTTATGTAGGCTATGGCAAAACAATAAATTATAACATTTCTGCAAAAGATGCATCTGCTTCTGGTAATGTTTCTTATATGCCTGCTTTTAACTACTATTCATTTTATACAAAATATGCTCAAGGTGGTACAGTAATTATTGGCACAGGTACTTCAAATCAACCTTATCCATTCAAATCAAATGCAAATAATACCAAAAGTGCATCCCTTTACTATGCAAACAGTATTAATAGGTTTGGTTTAATAACTCAACTTAAATGGAATGTTTCTACTGCTCAGGCATCAACAAATATACCGGTAAAAATATATATTAAACAAGTGCCTGCCACTGTTACTGCAATGACAGCAGATACTTGGACTAACTTGAAAAATGCTGCTGTTTTGGTTTATGATGGTATTCAAACTTTTACAGCAACAGGTTGGAGTACAATTGCTCTTACTACACCTTTTAGTTACAGTTCAGGTAATTTGATGGTATTATGTGAAGCCAATTATGGAGGTACAGGAGCTACAGTAACTCCTTCCTTTTATTATACTTCATCAGTAAATGGGCAACATCAGTTTTTTGCCTCAAGTACTATCACAACTGGAACAATTAATGCATTGCTTCCAAACATTACAATTGATTTTGTTATTACGCCATTACCTACAGTAGATGCTGGTATTTCACAAATAACAAATCCAACAGCAAGTGTATCCGTAGGAACTCCATTTGATTTGATTGTCAAAATTAAAAACTTCGGAAGTAATACATTGACAAAAGCTACAGTTTATTATTCAATAGATGGCGAAACTCCAGTTTCTTCTATTTGGACGGGTAGTTTAAATACAGATTCTACTAAAATATTTACGGTAGCAAACTTAAATCTTTCAGCTGGAATACATTCAATAAAAACATGGACAACTTTACCAAACAATGATAATGATCAGAATAGTGCAAATGACACCAGTTATTTTTCATTTTATGCTTGTTCAGGTCCACTAAATGGTTATTATACAGTTGGTGGCTCCTCTGCTGATTTTCCAACATTTTCAGACCTTTTTGTTGGTTTGTCACAATGTGGTATAAATGGACCAGTTGTATTTTACATTTCTCCTGGTACTTATTCTAATCAATTAACATTTTCTGAAATTAATGGTGCTTCTGCAACCAATACTGTTACTTTCCGATCAGCAACCAATGATAGTACTTCAGTAATATTTAATAGAGCATCTACAGCTGCATCCAACTGGATTGTTAAGTTTAATGGTGCTGATTATATTACTTTTAAGAATGTTAAGTTTGCACCTTCTGATTCAGCTAACTCAACAGCAATTGTTTATGCCAACGGTGCTACCAATAATAAACTAATTGGTTGTTTGCTCACAGGTTACTCTGGTACTGGTGCTAATCAGTCTCTTATAGTTGTTGATACAGCATCAATTTCAAATAATAATAATTTATTTCAAGGGAATTATATTCAGAAAGGTTCTTATGCTATTTCAATTAAAGGTAAGTCTTCTGCTAGTACAATACAAACAATTATTAAAAAGAATACTTTTGACAATCCGGTAGTATATGGTATTTATACACAATATGTTGATACTACATTAATTGATTCAAATACTATATTTTCTACAGTAGCTAATACTTCAAGTAAGTATGGTATTTATATGCAATATGGTAATCATTCAAATCTAATTACTAAAAATAATATCAGCCTTACTGCTGGTACTAATATGTATGGTATTTTAACTGAAAATTGTCTTTCTACAGATGCTACGAAAGGTTTGATTGCCAATAATTTTGTAAGTATTACAAATGGAACTACTTCGTCTTATGGTATTCGTTTAAATACAACTACTAAATATAATGTTTATGCGAATTCGGTTCTTACAAATGGCACAAATGTAAATACAAGAGCACTTAGTATTTTGGCTACAAGTTCTGGTATAAACATTATCAACAATAACTTGCAAAGTAATAATTATCCAATTTATGTTGAAGGAGCTACTTCAGTTAATTTAAGTAATTATAATAACTATTTTTCAACTGGAACAACTTTTGCATATTGGATTTCGTCTGCTTATGCAAATTTGCCTGCTTTAACTGCAGTCAGTTTAAAGGATTTTAATTCAATTTCTGCAAATCCATATTTTACTAGTTTAACAAATTTGCATACTACTACTGGTTTACTAAAAGGTGTAGGCACAAATTTAGCTGAAGTTACTACTGATATTGATGGTTCTCCACGTGCAAATCCTCCATGTATTGGTGCTGACGAATTCCCAGCTCCAGCAAAAGATGCCGCTTTGGTTTCTGTTTTAAAACCTATTGGTGGATGTGGATTATCCACTACAGAAGATGTTAAAGTTATTTTTAAAAATGTTGGGTCTAGTGCTATTACGCCTAATTCAATAGTAGCTCGTTATAGAATAGGCACAAATCCTGTAGCTTCAGAACCTGTAAACCGTACAATTAATCCAGGTGATACCATCCATTACTTGTTTTCAACTAAGGCAAATTTATCAGTAGCTGCAAGCTTTAGTGATGCTACATTTAATTTGAAAGTTTGGGCTGATTTAACTGGTGATTTAGCTCACGAAAATGACTCTTCATCATCGATAGCAATAGTTTCAAACTATTTACCACCTGTTCCCACTGTAACCAATAGCAGTACACTTTATGGAACAAGTACAACATTAAATGCTGCATCCAATAGTACAATCACATGGTTTACAACTCCTACTATTTTATCTTCATTTTTTACAGGACCTTCTTATACTACTCCTGTTTTATATCAAACTACAACTTATTATGTTCAAGCAACAGCACCAAATTGTGCGAGTCTTAGAGTACCCATTGTTGCAACAGTTATAGTTCCTAATCGTAATGCTGGTATTTCTTCAATTATTACACCTTCGGGTTGTGCTCTGAATCAAGTACCTATTTCTGTAAAAATATTTAATCATGGTAGTGATACGCTAAAAAGCACCAATACTACTGTAAAATATAAGCTTGACGATGGTAGCTTTATAACTCCAGAACCTTTAAATATTATTATTAAACCTACTGATACAGTTCAATATACTTTTAATGCTTTAGCTGATTTTTCAGCACCTACAGCTAATAGATATATAAAAGTAACTGCTATTGTAATGACCTCAAATGATGCAATACCAGCTAATGATTCTTTGGTAAAGGATTCTATTTTATCTCGTCTTACACCTACTGTACCAACAGCTAATAATGTAAGTATTTTCTATGGAACTTCTACTACTCTTAATTCTTCTTCAACCGGAAGTATTTCCTGGTTTGATAATCTAACGGGAGGAAGTAGTATTGCACAAGGAAACTCTTATACCACACCTAACTTGATTTTAACTGATACATTTTATGTTCAGGCAAGTAATTCAAGTTCTTTTAATGCACAGGTTGGAACTGGTACAACGTTTAATTCAACAACTGCTTATCCTTCTCCATATACAAATTTTTATGGTGGTACAAAGCACCAAATATTAATTCGTGCAAGTGAGCTCACTGCATTAGGGATGGTTGCTGGTCCTATTTCTTCAATTGCTTTTAATGTTAAATCCGTAGGATCAACATTTACTGGCAGTTTATTAAGTTTTCAGATAAATTTAAAAAACACATCAGCCACAGTATTAAATTCAACTTCCTTTGAAACAGGTTTAGCTACTGTTTATGGTCCCCTTACTCAATCAATAACTTTAGGAATTAATACACATACATTAACTACAGCATTTAACTGGGATGGATTCAGTAATTTATTAATTCAAACTTCCTATAGTAATAATAATAATGGAACTCTTACTGATTATGTAGAAATGTATAATACGACAACTTCCTTTGTTAGTACAAATTGGTTTAGAGATGATTTATTTACCGCAGCTGCTATATTGTCTGCTACAACGCCCACATCTTCAGGAACTTCAAGGCCTAATATTGTGTTAACAGGATCTGTTATAGGATGTATTACTTCACCAAGAGTACCTATTATTGTTACTGTAAGTCCTGTACCTCAGAATGATGCTGGCGTTACAGCCATAGTTAATCCTAATGGTACTACTACTTCAACAGTTCCTATTCCAATTAAAGTAAAAATCAAAAACTTTGGTCAAGCTAATTTAACATCAGCAAAAGTTGCATGGAAATTGAACAATATTTTAAAACCTGATTATTTATTTACAGGAAACGTTCCATCCGGTGGCGATACTACTATTACAATTGCCAATGAAACTTTTATTGGAGGTTTGTATTGTATGAAAGCTTGGACGAAAAATCCTAATGGTGCTCTAATAGATAGTATTCCTTCTAATGATACTTCATCCGTTGCATGCTTTACTGCTTGCTTAAATGGTGTTTACACAATAGGTGATACAACTGGTGGTAATTTCCATAATTATCCAACATTTAATGATGCTGTTACTACATTAAAAATGGTTGGAGTTTGTGGAAATGTAACTTTCTTGGTTGATACAGGAACTTATAATGAACAAGTAAGAATTCCTGAAATTCAAGGAGTTTCAGGAACTAATACTATTACTTTCCGTTCCGCCAGCAATGATAGCACAAAAGTTATATTGCAATATAATGCAACTACAGCAACAAACTATTACACATTAAGACTCGATAGTGCCGATTATATAACATTTAAAGGTATGACGATTAAAGCCATCGGAAATACTTATGGTAAAGCGGTTGAGTTGTTGAATCATGCAACTTATAATACTATTTCAAATAATATTATAGAAATGCCAATTACTACAAGTTCTTATTTTTATGGTATTTATGATACTACATTTGCTTCTTCTTATAATAAATATTTGAATAATAAAATTTTGAATGGGTATTATGGTATTTATACTTCTGGTAGCACTTCAACAAGTTTGAAAAAGAAAAATGAGATTATTGGTAATAAAATT
>JBMOKG010000182.1:0-4167 GCA_049315385.1 Bacteroidales bacterium | reverse complement strand
TTTTATAATTAATATTAATACCACTTCCTCTGTATCCAAAAAGCTTGAAATAATAGGTTGTATTGGCATTCAAATTATAATACCATGCACTTTGCACTCCATAATTCACATTTTTATCTTTTGCATTATCTGGATAAGTTGTACCATCCACAGGAGTTTGAATCTCATTAAACCCAACCGTACTCATTCGTATAAGATAACGTTCAGGAAGTGCAGTTCCTGTGGCATCAGTCCATTGTAATTTAAAATTTTTAGCACTAAAATTAGCCGGATAATTACTTGGTTCTACAGAAGGATTAATACTACCACCGCCCCAAATTTGATTTATATATTCAGGATGATCGATATAAGGATTGCGATTGTGTTGTATTGCATACACCGCATTGTTGCGATCAATTTCTTTGGCACTTACTGGATCTAATGCACACCACGATAATAGCATTGTTACATACCAAGGTTTAAAAACAAGGCCGTTGTTAGCTTCATATACTGTTGCAGCCTGAGGAGAATTACTGTACCAGGTGGCTACTATATTTTCATAACGAGTAGCCATATAAAAAAATGTACGTGCAAAATCGCCTTTAAAACTATCGATGGGTTCAAAAACGCTTCCTATATTAGTAGTATCAGCAGGGGTTCCTAATTTAGTTCCGTTGGAAGAAGTCCAAGAAGCAATTGCAACATTTGCCAAAGGAAAATTTGACCTACGGTTGTTTACATAACCATCTGTAGGATACACATTAAATAAATCAGTGTACATAGGAGTTGCATTATTAATCCAACTTGCAGGAGTGGAATGTTCACGGTTGTAGCAATCGGCTTCACTATTATATGTACCACATTGTAAACTACCATGCGTATAATAATAATTTGCAGTACCATCGGCTTTTATGGAATACATATCCCATACTTTATTACCTGGCAAAACATCAGTGGTTTGATAACTTATATAAAGCTGGTCATAAGATACCGAAGTATGCCCTTTGATAATATTATACAAAGCTGTTTTTAAGGGAAGACCTGTTAATCCATTAGCTGCATTGTAATATCCTGATGGTATTTGTGCATTGGCAGTAAAATAAGAAAAAGTAATTACGGTTAGTCCAAAGAAGGCAAGTAATAAGAATTGTTTTAATTTTTTAATTTTAATCACGCTTTAGTATTCGTTTAATTAGTAATATAAATTTATTTAATAAGGATTTGGAGCATTTTAAAGTGTGATCAAGTATATTAATATATTTATTAGTAACAACTTGTATAACTTCTTTATAGACCAAATATTTTTAATATCTTATGTATATATTGTTAGCAAATAAATACATAAATAGGTAACAAAGATAAGAATAATAAAATACAGATTACAATTTTAAGATTATTTTTTTATTAAATGTAGCAGCATTTTTAAATAAACTTTTGAAACTGAAATTGAATTGAAATTTTTCACTTCGCTGGCAATGAAATGTAAATTCAATATGAAATAATAAAGAGATTCCTCTATAAGGTCAATATGAAACGTAAATTCAATGTGATATTATAAAGAGATTCCTTCTTACGATAAATGTATATTCTATGAGATTGTCTGAGAGATTCCTCCCTACGGTAAATGTATATTCTATGGATTGTACAGAGAGATTCCTCCCTAAGGTAAATGTATATTCTATAGATTGTACAGAGAGATTCCTCCCTACGGTCGGAATGACAGCCTTTCCTTTTCCAGGGGTGTAAGATGAAGGCGGCTTCGCCGCCTTCATCTTCCATCTTTTTATAGCCTTATTAATTTCATTCCGAATGGAACGAAGCGGAATGAGGAATCTGTTTTATTACACCTTTATCATATAATTCATTTCTTTCGGGATTAACCTTATCAATCAAATTGTCTTTTTTAATCCTTGAATATCCTTTTAATTGTTTTTCTCTTTTAATTGCATCATCTATAAAATCAAAAATTTCATAATATACAAGCTTGTCAACATTGTACTTTTCGGTAAAACCTTTGTACAATTTATTCTTATGCTCAAAACAACGTCTGACCAAATCATTGGTTACACCTATATAAAGAACATTACCATTTCTATTAGTAAGTATATAAATATAGTAGATATGAATTTTCATTTTAATTGTTATCTGTGCTTTAAGTTCCTTCTTACGATGCCAAAGATATTTCCATTACTGCTTTAATTAGATTCCTCCCTAGGCTTTAATTACATGTATATCCGATAGGATTGTACAAAGAGATTCCTCCCTATGCTGTAAATAATATGCATATTCAATGGGATTACAGAGAGATTTCTCCCTACGGTCGGAATGACAGCCTTTCCTTTTTAGGGGGTGTAAGATGAAGGCGGCAAAGCCGCCTTCATCTTACACCCCTTTTTACAGTCTCATTAATGTCATTCCGAATGGAGCAAAGCGAAATGAGGAATCTATAAATTTACATCATACATTAATGATATCAAATTTTGAATGTTTAATAAATAAGAATTTGCAAAATAAGAGAAGATATTAATAAACAACCTCTTTCTTCACAAAAACGTGTTTATCATTTACAATTTTCACAATATACACCCCTTGTGCTGAAGTAAAGCTGTAATTTCCGTTTCCTTCCTTAGCAGTAAAAGATTGTATTAACTTCCCGTTGATGTCGTAAATAGCAATCATCGTTTTACCAGCCCATGGATTGTAAACAGCTATTGTTTGATTAAAATAGTAAATGCTTGGTGTATTTTCAACATTCTTCTCATTTATATTATTAGGATTAAAATGCAGTAAGAAACGATTTTGATTGTCAGTGGTTTGTGCATCAAATGAATAATCCTGCGATAAATTATGTTGAATATTGTTTTTAATATCTTCGAGCATCACCGTGCCAAACGATTGAATGCCTAAGGCAGAAATAGTATAATTGCCATCTACACCCGCTTTAAACCCAACAGGTATCAACGCATTTTCAGCAACGGACGAAAGATAATTAATACTCCATTTTTTATTTAATTTAGATGAAAACAAGCCCGGAGCAGTTGCATCCAAACTATATATTTTTTCGGCACCACCCAGGTTGTTATCGTTTCCGAAACTAATAATAATTTCATCGCTATAATTATTGGTAATGCTTTTAACTTTTAATCGAAGCATGTCAGCGTTTGTAGTACTTTGTTTTAGAAATGCCGGATTAGCGTGTATTCTCACATCGTCGTTCATACTTAGCATGCCCGCAGAAGCAGACTTTACCCAAAACCCCTGTGCCAATGGAATATTTGAACTAACACTATTGGTACCTATGCTTGCATTTGAAATATATGCACCGTAATTACCAACGGCAGCATTCCAAATCCAAATTGCTTTTTCATTTACATTGGCATTCTCCAGTATATTTCTGTTCCAACCACTATTAGCATTCCAACTAATAGGTGAAGGATATGGATTACCTACAAAATTCCAACCAGCATCCATTCCAATAGTATATGAAATTGGAATTGTAATATCACCTTGGTTAAGAATACCTGTAAAAACTTTTGTTTGAGAACTTGGATAAGATACTGCATAGCCTTTTCCGGGAACAAAATTTGTTCCCCCATTTATCAACACAAAATTTGCAGAATCAGCATATTCTACCCAACTATAATTTGGCTCATTCCAAACATAAAAGCCATCTGTTTCATTAAAATTTGGACTAATTGGCTGAGCCGCTACAGGTGTGGCTAACATGTGAAATTCGTCAGCATAAGGTTGATTAATAAATCTTTCAATAGTACCTACTACATTTGCAGTAGTATGCAAAAGCGAACCTGTTCCACTTGTATCAGATTTAATAATAAGTCCCAAATTTCCTGCATTATTAGTAAGAGTACCATTCACAGTTAATGCTTTTCCAGGTTCAATTGTAACGTTGGTAGCAGGATTAATTATTAAGTTCATACACGTTGCTGGTGAAGTTATTGGCATTGTAACATGTGGTTGATTTTTCGTCCACGAATTAAGAATAACATCATCACTACCTAAAGGAAGCGCATTATTTGACCAATTCGTAATATCAGCCCAATTAGTCGAATAATTTCCTAACCACCTCAACTTTTGTAATGAAAATATTAACTCAAATCGATGGCTGCTATCACTGGTAGTTGCAGTATAAGAATAAGTAGTGTTATCGTTTAATTCTGTAACTATTTT
>JBMOKG010000181.1:0-4248 GCA_049315385.1 Bacteroidales bacterium | reverse complement strand
CCGACAAAAAAAGAACCAATAAAACCAAACAACCTTTATTAGAAAAATTGGAAACTTATCGTAAATGGTTGTTGCAACTCACCATTTGCGACCCTGCCTGTGGTTCGGGTGCTTTCTTGAATCAAGCACTGGATTTTTTGATTAACGAACACCGATATGTAGATGAATTACAAGCCAAGCTATTTGGCGATGCTATGGTGTTGAGTGATATTGAAAACAGCATTTTAGAGAACAATCTGTTTGGCGTGGATTTGAACGAGGAAAGTGTAGAGATTGCCAAACTTTCATTATGGCTACGTACTGCACAACCTAATAGAAAACTCAACGACTTAAGCAACAATATTAAATGTGGCAATTCATTGATAGACGACCCTGAAGTAGCCGGTGAAAAAGCTTTTAACTGGTTTTTGGAGTTCCCAAAAGTATTTCCACATTATAAACATAAAAAGGAACATAATAAAAACGATGCTATCCGAAAGGAAATTATTAAATCGGGAGTTTTAAATTATCCTGATCAAGGAGATTATGATTATATGGATGAAGTATCAGAGCCTTCATATTCATACAAAACAGGTAGTAAGGGATTTGAAAAATATGGGTTTGATGTGGTAATTGGAAATCCACCGTATGTAAATATTGCTAACATACAAAATAAATATGAAAGAGAATTCTATCAAATAAATTACAAAACAGTAAAAAATAAATCAGATTTATATAGCATTTTTACAGAATTAGGTTATAAAATTTTAAAAAAAGATGGTTTGTTAAGTTTTATTTTTTCTAATTCATGGCTTGGAACAGATAGTTTTTCAAAATTCAGAGAATTTTTAATTAATAATACTGAAGTTAAAGAGTTAATTAAACTTCCATCTGGTGTTTTCCAAGATGCAATTGTAACAACAGTAATATTATTATTTAAAAAGAAAAAAGTAATTGATAATGAAATTATTTTAAAAGAATTTACTGATAATCAATTTGTAAAATTTGATTACACATTGGATTATAGCAGAATAAAGCGTATAGATAGTTATACTTTTTCTTTTGCACATGAGATTAGCTTTAAAATAAATACTGTTAAGTTAGGCGATATAACTACATTTTCATTAGGTGTCAAAACAAGTGATGATAAGCGATTTATTCTTAAGAATAAAATTGATGAAGATTGTTATCCAATGCTCAGAGGGAGACAAATTTCTAAATATTATTATCCAAATCCAATAGAATGGATTTGGTATAAGCCAGATTTAATGATGCAAAAAGATGGTGCTGGACCAAGAAAATTGGAATATTTTATGAATGAAAAAATTTTCATTCAAGATGTTGCTCAAGATATTATTGCATTTTATTGTGACGAATTTATTTTATCAAATGATACTTTGAGTTTTATTTATAATATTGACAAGAATTATTCATTTAAATTTATTTTGGCATTACTAAATTCAAAACTTATTAATACTTGGTTTTTAACTAACTTTCAAGCAGGTTTGCATATCAAGATAAATCAATTGCAACAAATACCAATTCCTATAATTACAATTTTAGAACAACTTCCTTTCATCGAAAAAGCAGACCAAATGCTTTCTCTAAAAAAAGAACTTCAAGAACTATCCCAAAAATTCCAACGAAGCATTCAACGAAAATTTGAATTAGAAGACTTACCTAATAAATTGCAGGATTGGTATAAATTGTCTTATTCTGAATTCATCAAGGAACTGGCTAAAAAGAAAGTGAAACTATCCTTATCACAGGAAGCAGAATGGGAAGATTATTTTATGCAGGAAAGTAAAAAAGCACTGGAATTAAAAGCTACCATAGATGCCACTGATAAAGAAATAGATAAAATGGTGTATGAGTTATATGGTTAAATAGAAGATGAAATTGCAATAGTGGAGCAAAGTTAAAATTTCTACTATTGTAAAATGATTATACAACAAAAAAGGGAGTTGAATTCAACTCCCTTTTTTGTTGTATAGAATACCATTGCTTATTAGAACAATTAAGCTTATTTGCTGATTATCTTTTATTTACAGGACTTAACAATTTCTTAATGTTAACTTAATGTAGGCTTAATAGCATCCTCATTTTTGCGATATACTTTTGCTGCGTAAATAATTACAATTCAAAAACAAAGAAAATTTTTAAACCATGAAAAAAGTTTATTTAGTAATTTTAGTTTTAAGCTTTATTGCAGTTAATGTTAAAGCACAAAGTGTAGAAGACTCTTTAAGAGATCAGATTACAGAAATGAAAGACCGCATCAATGGAATTGATGAAAGGTTAATGACCTCAGAAAATGATTTATCAAAGCATAACAAAATCAAAATTTCCGGCTATATCCAAGGTCAATTTGATTATTTCGAAAATCATCTTTCATACCCTAATAATTCATTTCAAGTACGTCGTACGAGATTAAAAGTACAGTATGAAGCAGCTGATGGTATTAAATTTGTATTACAACCAGAATTAGGCCCAGGTGGATTTGAACTTAAGGATGCTTATGTAACTGCAAATTCACCAATTTTTAGTAATCTTGATTTATGGGTTGGTAAATTTAATCGCCCTAATTATGAAGTTGAATTTTCTTCAAGCCAACGTGAAGTTCCTGAACGTTCACGTATCATTAAGGCATTATATCCTGGTGAAAGGGCTATTGGAGCAAAATTAGAATACAATCCTAAAATCATACCATTAAAATTGCAATTAGCTATATTGAATGGAAATGATGGTTATACTTATAAAGATGCTTTAGGAAATAATATGAATACAGCTCAAGCAGCTACTAATAAAGATTTCGATAATTTCAAAGATTTCATGGTAAGAGCTACTTATACTACAAAACTAAATGATATTATTGGATTGGATTTCGGTTTTAATGGATATTTAGGACAACTAAAAGCTACTTCTACTTCAACTATAAAAGGTGATTATACATTAGATAACAACACAACTGTTATAGGAGATGCATTAAAACGAAACTGGATAGGTGCTGAATTTCAATTATATGTTGATTTTCTTGGAGGAATGTCACTGAAAGGTGAATATATGATGGGGCAGAATGCTCTTCCTGGATATATTTCAAATACAACAACAACTACTACTGCAAATGCAATGAATGCTACAAATGATACCATAATAACAACTAACACAAATACAATTAATAAAACACAAAAACCTAATCAGATTGTTAAGTTTACTGGAGGATATTTATACTTAAATAAAAATATTGGTAAAAAGAATCAATTCTCAGTTCGCTATGATTTTTATGATCCAAATACCCAGATTTCAGGAGATGAAATTAATTCAAAATATTATTCTGCAAATATTGCAGACGTAACAACCTCATCATCTAAAGTTTCAGGAAAAAATATAATAGTAACTAAAAATATTACCCAGACTAATGTTAAAATGAATAGTGGAACAAGCGATATTGCATATCAAACCTTAACCCTGGCTTGGAATCATTATTTAAATGATAATATCCGTATTACTTTTGCGTATGAAATTCCAATGAATGAAAAAACAAATTCAATGAATCTTACAAAAGATGCAGCTGGGAATTTAGTTAATCTTAATGATAAAGCAACTATTAATGGTGTAGATCAATATAATTATTATAACACTGTTTTCAAACAAAACACATTCACCATCAGATTACAGGCAAAATTTTAATAAAACATAAAAACAAAGTATTAAACAAATAAAACAAGAAAAATGAAATCATTAAAAACAAAAAAAATAATAGCTTCATTAGCAATAATAGCAATTGCAATCGTAAGCTTTGCATTTATCAATCAGGAAAGAATCACCGTAAAAGGTTCTGATACCATGGTTATTTTAGCTCAAAAATGGGCAGAAGTTTATATGAAGAAAAATCCAAGTGCTTCTATTCAGGTAACCGGTGGTGGTTCAGGTACAGGTATTTCAGCTTTAATTAACGGTTCTACTGATATCTGTAACGCAAGTCGTAAAATGAAACAAACTGAAATCGACAAATTGAAAGCACGTTACAACACATTGGGAGTTGAAATTCCTTGTGCAAAAGACGGCATAACTATTTATTTGCATCCAAGCAACAAAGTAAAAGAACTTAGTTTAAAACAATTAAGTGATATTTTTGCAGGAAGAACTAAAAACTGGAAAGAAGTTGGTGGTGCTAATGCAGAAATCAGATTATATGGAAGAGAAAACAGTTCGGGTACTTATGTATTCTTTAAAGACAATGTAGTAAAAGCTGATTATGCTCCAAAT
>JBMOKG010000080.1:0-18948 GCA_049315385.1 Bacteroidales bacterium | reverse complement strand
TCCCTCTCAACAATAGCCATTGCTCTGATAGTATGAATACTTGAATCTGGCCATACTACCCTGAATTCAATATCAAATTCTTTTTTGCCTACTATCGCCCTTTGAATGGCTTCATCACCTTTTATCTTATCATCCGGATGAAGACCTTCAAGCCATGTTTCATAAGCACTAACAAAATTTTCTTTTTTGATGCCATAAAGCGCAAACATCTGATCGTCCCATACGAGAATATTATTAACGATATCCAAATCCCACACACCTATCCTTCCGGCTCTGGTTGCCAGTGTCAAGCGGGTAGTAATATGTTTCAGTTCATTCTCAACCAGTTTACGTTCAGTAATATCAACAAAAGTGACTACTGCACCTTCTATTATTCCATTAAAAAATATGGGGTAAGACCAATATTCAGCAGGAAAAGAAGTCCCATCTGCTCGCCATAAGACTTCATCGTCTACATGCTTACCTTTGCCCTCAATAAAAGCTTTAAAAATTCTGCAATCATGTACCTCAAAACTACTACCATCAGCATGTGCATAATGTATCAGGTCATGCATATTCTTCCCTAATAATTGTTCCGAACTTTCATAGCCCAGCAATTGATGACAAGCTGAATTTGAAAATATACAATTTCCGTTCATATCGAGTCCGTATATTGCCTCAGCAGTGGAATTAATTAAAATTTTAAAACGTTCTTCTCTTCCTTTGAGCTCTGAGGTTAATTGATCTGCAATCTGTTGCGCCCTTTGCCTAGTAGTGTATAATGATAAAGATAAAGAATACAATAATAAACTGATAAAAACACAGGCAGCGAAAAATGAAATAACTTCCATGTGTGTATTATTATAAGCTTTATTTGATTTTGTAAAAAGTAATATCCATTTTTTACCGTTAAATTCTATCGGTATTTTGATAGTAAAGTCAATAGCATCATTATGGTCAATGGAATCTTTTTTCTGTGAATCAAGCAAAATAGATTTATCAGATATGCTGTCATCGTATATCTTCATATGAATCCGTTCTTTATTTAACAAATCCCAGCGACCTAAAATCCCTTGCATTAAATCATTCATACGGTAAGGACTGTAAACCCAGCCCTTAATAGCCGAACGACGTTCTTCCTGCGTATTCACAGGCATATTTTTACAATAAACTGGCACATACATCAAACAACCTATCTGAATATCTTTCCCTGTTTCCTGTACTAAAACTACTTTTCCTGTGAGCATTGCGATATCTTCATCTCTGGATTTTTCCATAGCTGTTCTTCTGACTTTTTCACTGTACATATCATAACCAAAAGCCCTTAGGTTTTTTCCTGAAAACGGTTCGAGGTAAATGATAGAGGTATATAATTCCCTTTCACCTAAAGGTTTTACTTTATAATCAGGGAATCCTTGTTTACGAATGCTTTGAATATGCTGTTGTAGTTGATTTTTAGGTATTATCACAGCATAACCCAAACCTTGAATTCCAGGCAAGTTTTTTTCAATCTTAGATATTTCATTAAAGACTTTCCAATCATAACGTGTAACGCTATCTGAAGCTGAAAAAAAAGCAGAACCGGTTCTTAAGAGTTGGGCATGTGCATGAAGCCGGGTTGATATTTTATTTGTAATATCATTACAGTCAGAGTTAAATTCTTCTTTAAGCTGTGTCGAAACCTGACGATGAATGTAAAATGCAACAATAAAGCTAACAATCATTCCTGAAATTAAAATCAATATTGCTTTTTGCCTGTTTTCTCTGTTAATTTCAGAAAGCGAGAACAGATATTTTAAGTTGTTTATTTTCATGTGTTATTATTTTTATAATTATTTAATTGTCACATGGAATACGCCATATAATATTATTGTCGGTTTGTATGAATATTATACTTATGGCTATTTCATATTATAAATACTTATTAGATTAAAACATATAAATTATTTATCTTACAGTAACCTTAGAATGTTTATTTTTAATCTGTTCTATTTTTTATTAACTACCCATTTATCTACTACATCCAAAAGAGTATTCACATCCAGCGGTTTGCATAAATAATCTTTACTTCCAGCTTCCTTTAACTGATTAATCTGATGAGGCATAGCATCGGCGCTGATAATCACCACTGGAATATCTCTTGTTCTTTCATCATTTTTTAAAATTTGTAAGACTTCATTACCATGAATATCCGGCAAATTAAGATCCAGTAGAATTAAAGCAGGTTTATTTATTATCGCAAGTTCAAGAGCCTTTTTCCCATTTTTATTTGCAACCAAACGTATATCTGGACGATTTGAAGAAAGAATTTGATTCACCAACTCAATATTAGATACATTATCTTCAATATACAAAATACATTGCCTGCTGTCGGTTTTATTTAAGGTAGCATTCAATAGATTTTCATTTTGACTTGAAAGTTCTTTTATTGTCTCCAAAAGTTGAGATTCCAGTTTTTCTTTCGCTTCGCTTTGCAAGAGCATTTCTAAATTTGCAATTACCAGTTCTGAGGCTCTTTTTGCTTTTTCGTCATTCAGTATGTCAATAGTTTTATAAGCAAGCAGCAGTTCAGCAGCCAGTTTAACTTCCTCTTTGTTTTTAAGAACAAGGTCTCTGTTTGCTATCAATAGCTCTGCAACCCGTTTTGCTTTTTCAATTTTCTGAGATTCTATTTCAATATTGGCTATTTTAAGTGCTGTTGTCTGATCGGTAATTTCCTGACTTTGGAGGTTAGCTTCTTTTTTTGCAATCCCCAAAGCTGTTGTCAGTTTATAATTTTCAATACTTTGCTTTTTTGCATCCAAAGAATTATCAATAATGGGTAATTCAATCCAAAAACAACTACCTTCTCCAAGCTTGCTTTCAACACCAATATTTCCTTTCATAGCATCCATCAGTTTTTTAACAACTGATAGTCCCAGACCTGTACCTTCTGCATCGGTTTTTTCTGCTCCAATTCTTTCAAAAGGTAAAAATATTTTATCCAAGTTCTCAGAAGAAATCCCTGAACCAGTATCTGTTATTGATATTCTGAGATTTGAAATACTATCATTTTTTGAAGGCAATTCGTTTAAATTTATGCTTACAATACCTCCATTTTTGTTATATTTTACAGCATTGTTTAATAAATTCAGCAAAACCTGCTTTAATCGCTGACTATCAGCATATACACAAACAAGATTATTTACAGATTCAGAAAATTGAACGTTGATATTTTTCTTTTCAGCTATAGGAAGGATAATATCCAAACAATATGACAAATGAGCACTGACAGGAATAGCTTCCATCAGAAGAGACAAATAGCCGGCTTCAATACGTGAAATATCAAGTACTTCATTGATCATTTCCAGTAAATGTTTCCCACTTTGTAAAATATGATGGACGCCTTTTTTTTGTTTTACATCCAGCTGCCCCATTTCTAGTAATTGTGCAAAACCAAGTATAGAATTCATTGGAGTTCTTAGCTCATGACTCATACGTGAAAGGAATTCGCTTTTGGCAAGATTGGCTTTCTCAGCTTCTTCCATTGCATGCAGAATTTTTTCTTCAGCCTGTTTACGCTCAGTAATATCAAGCGAAACACCTCCAAGCATTGGAGGTTGTCCTTCACGGCTGATTACAAATTTCTGGGTTTCGTAATTATGTAATTTCCCGTCGAGCTGCATCAGACTTTCATCTATTTTATGATAGCCCAGTTCCATAGAATCTTTATCATCTGCTGTCAACTTTTTACCTAATTCATTAGGAAAAACTTCAAGCATTGTTTTACCTATCCATTTTGAAGCTCCAAAAGCTGTATCCATATATTTGTTAACAAATAAAGTTTTACCTTCATGATCTTTAAGAAATACAAAAGCCGGTAAATAATCCATGAATAGCGAAAATCTTTTTTCGCTTTCCCTGAGTGCATCTTCTATCGACTTACGTATAGTTATATCATGATAATTAAGCAATATGCCATTAATAATCGGATCATTGACAAGATTAGTTGCAGTTAGTTCTATCTGTTTAAAACTTCCGTCTTTACATTTATATCTGTATTCAACTGTTTTTGAGAAATTATCTGTATGAAGAAGGTGGTAAAATTCTGATTGAATTCGTTCTAAATCATCAGGATGAATGGTTAACCACCCATCAGCTCCTATTAAATCATCGGGTTTCCATCCAAAATATCTTTCAATATTCGGACTTTTATATATCATTACACCATCAACGCCCATAATACCTATAACATCCGAAATATTTGATATCATTGAAGCATGCTTTATTTCACTATCAAGTATAGCTTTTTCAGCTTTTTTTCGTTCTGTGAGATCCATATTTGAACCTGTTACACGAATTGCTTTTCCTTCTGTATCTCTACTTATAAATCCACGTGAAAGAACCGGGACATAGTGTCCCTTTTTATGCAATAAACGAAATTCAGCTTCATAACTATCATTGCTACTATTTAAAGCTTTGTTAAAAATATTATTTGTATTTTCCAAATCATCCGGATGTAATAATTTTCTCCACAGATCACTGTCTGAGGAAATTTCACCTTCTGAGTACCCCAATTGATCCCACCATTTTATAGAATAAGTAAGCTGATTTGCAACTAAATTCCAATCCCAAGGTGCATCGTTAGAACCTTTAATTACCAAATTTAATTGCTCTCTGCTTTCTTCAAGCTCTGTTTCTATCCGTTTACGTTCACTTATATCGCGTTCAATAAACAAAATGCTTGTTATATTTCCATTTTCATCTCGTAATACTGAAGAATTTACATCAATATAAAACAAAGTTTTATCCTTTTTAATGGCCTTATATTCAGTGATTTTAACTCCTTTTTTGTCTTTTAATAAATTGTTTAAATTTTGGATTAAGATTTGATGATCAGAGGAATCAATAAAATCAAAAATAGAACGTCCAATTAATTCTTCTTTATCTTCTAAACTATAGCCATACATTTCAGGTAGTTTATCCGACATTAAAAGTAGCTTTCCGTCTAAGGATACCATTCCGATACCATCCGGTGAAGCAGAAATAATAGCTTCTAACTGCTCATTAATTTGCTGTAATGCATTTTCAGCTTTTTTACGTTCAGTAATATCTTCAAAAATATAAAATCTACCATAATATTTATCATTTTCGCCCCTTATCTGAGTTGAAAAGCGTCTTACTGTTCTATTTTCTGTAAATGCAATTTCATCTTCAAGTACTATCCGATTCGATTCTTCCTGCAGGGGTTTGCACGATTCGGCAAAAGCAGGAATATCGACCAAAACAGGTAAACAATATGGAATAATATCATTGTTCCTAAGTTCACCATTTTGCATTTGTTCAGCAATTTTTTCAATCCCCCATATCTGACAAAAACGTTGATTGAAATATAAAATATCATCCGTACGATTATCAACTACCAAAAATCCCAGAGGTGAAGAATTAGACATTAATTGTAACAAAGTCTGGTTCCATTGAAGAGCTTCTTGTGTTAACTTACGCTCTTCAATTTCATTCTTTAAACTGATATTTATTTCTGCCAGTTGAGTTGTTCTTTCTTTAATTTTATGTTCAAGATTGGCATTGAGATCATTGATTTCAGCTTCAGCCTGTTTGCGTTTTGTGATATCTTCCTGTACTGCAAGAAAATTCATGATCTTACCTGATGAATTAAAAATAGGTGAAAGCGAAGCAGATGTCCATATCAACTCGCCATTTTTCCTTTTATTTCGAAATTCTCCATACCAAGCATTTCCTGACTCTATGGTTTCCCATAGTATGCGATATTCATCTTTAGACTTTGCGCCTGATTTTAAAATACGTGCATTTTGCCCCAGCAATTCATCCAAAGAATAACCGGTCATTTCAGATGTTTTTGGATTTGCATATTCAAAATTTCCATCCAAGTCAGTAATGCAAATCATTACAGGACTTTGCTCTATAGCATAGGAGAGTTTTTTAAGTTCAATTTCTTTTTCTTTTCTATCGGTAATATCCCTTACCGAAGTTAACACCTGATCGATACCAAGAGGTACAAGTCTAGCATCATAATAGCAGACTTTATTATTTAAAGTAAGATCATATTCATAAGTTACAAGCTTTTTCTTTAAAATACATTCTTCAATTTTAAGCAAATGCAAATTTACAGTTTCAGCATCAAACAAAGCACTAAGATTCGAGCCTATTATCTGATTAACTGGTATAAGCAAACTTTCAGGATTTGAACTGAAAAAATTTGTATAAGTTCCATTTTTATCTATAACAAAGATTAAATCGGGCATGGCACCTATTATCGCATTTAAATTATCATTTTGTTCTCTTATTTTTTTTTCAGCCATTTTTCTCTCTGTAATATCCTCCTCAACAGCAATATAATGCGAAACAATACCATTTGAGTTGATTACAGGAGAAATAGATGCCAACACCCAGTATAATTCTCCATTTTTCTTTTTATTATGAAACTCACCTTTCCATTCTTTTCCAGAGTTAATCGTTTTCCATAAAGATGTGTATTCTTCTTTTGGTTTTTCACCTGAACTGAATATACGGGGATTTTTTCCTATAAGTTCTTTACTGGAATAGCCTGAAACTTCCGTGGCTTTTGGGTTGGCATAATCTATGATACCTTCCAGATTGGTTATATAAATAATAACCGGACTTTGCTCAACGGCAAGCGATAGTTTTTGCAAATCTGCTTCAACTCCTTTGCGTTCGGTAATATCCCAAGTCAAATCAGCAAGTAAATCAACCATTTCAATATCATTTTCATGATAATCTGTGGTTTTATTTCCTATTCCTATTATTGCAACTATTTTTTTGTTACGGAATACAGGTACTACAAGCTCGCGAACTACTACTGCATGTCCTTCGGGTAATCCTTTTTTGTGAGCAAGGCTTTTATAATCGTTATGAATTATCGCTTTTCGCAGATGGATACAGTCGGTCCAAACTCCCGCTTTATCTAAACCATAATGCTGCCCTTTAGCTTCAGCCTTGCACATATTTTCCATCGTATTGGTCGACCAGCATTGCAGTGTAAGTGATTTTTGATCATCATTTAGTGAATGAAAGAAACCTATTGTACTATCAGTTAGCAATTCCAGCTCGTCCAGTAATTTTTGCTGTATTTCTTTTTTCGAATGATATTGGGCATATTCATTCAAACGAAGACGTATTTGTATAATTTGTTCCGAATATTTGCGTTCGGTTATATCTGTAGCTTTGCCCTGTATTGCTATTAATTCTCCGTTTTCATTGTAAATCGGGATATTCCGCGATTCGGTCCAGATAATACGTCCATCCTTTTTAATCCAGCGTAATGTAATAGCTTCTTCATTAATAATTCCATCCTGCAATGATTTCAACAGATGAACATCGTCCGGATGAACTAATTTCATCCCTAGCATTGGATCCATATAATGATCCTCTACAGTATATCCGGTTATTCTTTCGGCAGAAGGACTAACATATTCAAATCCCATTTCGGGTTTAAATCGGAAAATATAAATCAAATCATTGGAGCGTTCAGTTATAAAACGATATCTTTCTTCACTTTTGTTTAATTCAATTTCTGCATTTTTTCGGTACGTAATATCCCGTATGGCAACAAGAACTCCTATCTGTGATTCACTTTGTAATTTCGAACCGTTTATTTCCCCAAAAAACAGACTTCCATCTGCCCGCTTCATTCTAAATTCGGTATTTTCAATAATCTGTTCTTTGTTTATCGAATCATTAAATAATGATATTGCTCTGGGAATTTCCGGTTCATCAACAAATTCAATAAAATTACGTCCTTGCATTTCTTCGGGCAAAAGATTAAAAACTTGCAAAGAAGAAGATGAAGCATACGTAATTATACCATTTTCAGTTGCAATTGCAATAAAGTCATTGGTTTGTTCGGTTATCAAACGGAACATTTCTTCACTTTCCTTTAATAGTTTTTCGGCTTTTAAACTTTCTGTAATATCAATATCCAGTCCTCTATACCCAAGCAAAATGCCTTTCTCATCAAGTATAGGTTGCCCATTTGTTGAAATTATAATTTCACTTCCATCAGGTCTAACTCCTTCATTGATGAAATTATGAAAACTTTCCTTCTTATCAAATATTTTAAAAGCAGCAATTTTATTAACTTCCCTTTCCTGCTCAGGATGCAAATCATAGAAATGCATTTTGCCAATCATTTGTTCCTGCGAATATCCATAAACCTGCATTGCAAGCGGACTTACATACGTATATAAACCATTGACATCAACTTCCCAAACTACCTCTTCGCTTTGTTCCACAACCTGACGAAAACGCTCTTCACTTTTCTCTAGCTTTAAATGGTTTCGTTTTCTTTCGGTTATATCCCTGTATTTCCATAAATGCCCACTATATTCATTATCGATATAAGTTGGTATATAATCCCTTTCAAAAAAACGACCATCAATTAATTCAAGTTCTTGATTAAAAACTGCCTGCTTATTTTTAAGAATTAAATTAATATCAATAACAAATTTTTCTGGATTTTTAAAATAAATCTTATTTTGTTCAGCAGATTCAGAACAATCTGCACCCAACAGTGCCTCTGGTGGTGCACTGATACCAAACATTTGGCATAATAATTGATTGCATAATAAAATCTTACGATCAAAATCTTCAAGAAGTATGCCTTCCTGCATATTCATAATCAAATTTGACAGAACTGCTGATTTGTTCTTTATTTCAATTTCTGTTTGTTTGCGTTCACTTATATCTCTGGTTACAAAAACCAAATGAACTACTTGCCCGTTTTCGTCTTTTATAAATTCACCATTTACTTCAATATCAAATGTAGTTCCATCTTTTTTTATGCCTAAATATTCTTCAGAACCCCATAAACCATTATACATTGACAAGAGATTAGCTAAAACTCTTTCTTGATCACTGTTGTGAATAAATTCTATTAATGATTTATTGATAATCTCTTCTTCTGTATCATACCCAAACATCTCAAAAGTCTTTGGCGACGACATAATAATTTTGCCTTCCAGATCGGTAATGGTAATAACATCAGGCGAAGCATTAATAATAGCACGGTACATGGCTTCACTTTCCTGCAATGCACTTTCTGCTTTCTTACGATCAGTTATATCTCTAAAAATACCATAAGCACCCACATAATTATCATTTTCATCAAATTTGGGTGAAGCTGATACATGGATATATTTATCGTTGCCTTTTTTTGTTTTAATTTTAAGTTCATAAGAATTTGTATTCCTGCTCTTTCTTTTTTGAGTCTGATTTTTAATTAATTCAACTTCATCTGGATATAAATAATCAAACAATGAAGTTCCCACAAGTTCATTTTCTTCTGTTTCAAATATGGTTGCGGAAGCAAAATTAGCAAATTCAAATTCTTCATTTATGTTTATAAAGCCAATGCCTTCGACTTGAGATTGAATTATTTCCTTGAATTTCCTTTCACTTTCTTCAACTAATCTTTTGGTCTTAATTAATTCATTTTCTGCATTCTTCCGGTTAGTTATATCGCGCATACTGCCGATTATTTTTGTCGGATTACCCTCTGTATCATAAAAAAGACCAGATGTAATTGCTATTGGAACAATTGAGCCATCTTTGTTATAAAATGATAATTCATAGTCAGTTACTTTCCCAGTCTTTTTTAAATCTGAGAAAAACCTATTTCTGCCGTCAGGGTCTGAATAAAAATTAGCAATTGATTTTCCGATGAGCTCATTCCTAGTATATTGCCCTTTTGATATAGATTCTATAGAAGGGCTAATATCTAAAAGCGTCCCGTCAATGGTAGCTTCGTAATAGACATCAAGAATATTCTCAAATATATTACGGTACTTTTCCTCACTGATTTTCAACTGATCTTCTGATTGTTTACGACTGCTAATGTCGTTTATACTCGATAAAATATATGGTTTACCATCCAGATAAATAATGGAAGCTGAAAATATAGTCGTAATAATTTCTCCATTTTTAATTTTAAATTTACATTCTAATCCAATAATTTCTATTCCCTCTTTAAGCTGAACAATTATACTGTTTCTTTCTTCAATATCTTCCCATAAATTAAGCCCGATAGAAGAATCGGCTAAAGCTTCTTCCCTGGAATAGCCACTTATATTCTCGAAGGCATCATTTACTTCAATAATCTTACCGTCTTCGGGTTGTGTAATCAGAATGGCATAAGGCGAGGTGATGAAGGCTTTAGAATATTTTTCTTCACTAACCTTTAGTGCCATTTCTGCCAGTTTCCTTTCGGTAATGTCAGTAAGTAAACCTGAAGCACCTATCATTTTACCATTTTCAATGATAGCATTGGTGGATGATCTTACCCAGCATATTTTTCCTTTTTTATTAATATATCTGTAATCTAGATAAGAGTAATCCCTTTCATAAAGTTTTGAAATACGTTCATAAATCATTGCTTTATCTTCAGCATAAATATAAGTAAGAATGTTAGTTCCAATTACTTCTTCGACTGTATATCCCAGAACTCTGATTACAGAAGGACTTACATATTTTATAATACCTTCGTTTGAAATTTCATAAACTACATCATTGATGGATTCTAACAGATTACGATATTTTTCTTCACTTTGTAAAAGCTTGTTTTCTGCCAGTTTTTGCTCAGTGATATTCTCGTGCATTATAACAACTCTATCTGATTTTCCATGTGTGCCTTTTAAAGAGAATCCTATTGCTTTTATCGTAAGTGGTTTATCAGGGAAAGATGGATTGACATCATGGGGATTGTATTTGGCATCAGGGAAGGAAATAACTTCACCATTTTTAATGCGATTGAATAGCTCTCCAAATCCTTGTTGTAATAATTGAGAATCATTAAATAATGAATATCCTTCATGAACTATAGCACCAAAAAGATTATAGTGTGCCAAATTTGTTTGAATAGTATAACCGTCGAAATTCAGGATTTGAATTGACGTCGGATTTTTTTCTATAATGTCCTTTAGGCTTTTTTCTGCATACTTGCGGTCGGTAATATCAACCGCTGTGATATTACACACAACCCCATTTTCAGTAATGACGCCAGATAGCAATACGGTAGTTGGTAAATTATCAACCATAGTCAGGCTAACTTCACAACTTACTTTGATTTTGCTGCTGAATATTTTTTTTAAAAAAGCATTGAACGTAGAACGTGTATCTTCAGAAATGAATAAGCTAAACATTTTATTAATCAAACGGGAACGTTCCTTACCAAGCATTTGTGATCCGATAAGATTCATTTGGATAATTTCACCTCTTTCGGAAAGAGAAAAATAGCCTGAAGGTGCAAAATCATATAGTTCGGTATATTTATCCAATGAATTTTGCGCTTGTTCATTTGCCCGCTTTAACTCTTCTGCCTGCATTTCCAGTTCAATTTGATGTTCATGAAGTTCATCAATAAGTTTTATTATTTCTGTTTCAGTAAGCTGAGTATTTTTGTTTGATTTCTTGCTTTTCAAAAATTCTTCTGCTCTTTTGCGAAGAATGCTTGCATCTTTGGATTGGTGAATTTTTTTCATAAAAATATTGTTTCAGGAAAATTCATAAATACTGGAATTTTATCAACTATTATGATATAAAATTAGTATTAAATGAATAATTAAGTAAAAATAATAAATATTTCTGATTTTCAGCTTTTATTGATAATAAAGTATGATTATAGTAACAATAAGTTTTTGAATTTGAAACTTTGTAAATGGTAAACAAATCAAATAGCTTTAATGAGGAAAATAGTAAAATAATACGAAGGAGGGCTTTACCCAAAAATAAAATGTCCTAAAACAGATTGACTATTTTAGGACATCATAAACACAAAATATATGCGATTTTATTAAAATTCACTTACAAAGCTTGCAAATAAAGGAGAAACCTTATCCTTGTCAGATAAAATAGGGTTTTCAATATTCCATTTAATGTCCAAATCAGGGTCATTCCATAATATGGAGCCTTCGGATGCTTTGTTATAAATATTTGTACACTTATAAGAAAAAATAGTATCGTCTTCCAAGGTTGCAAAACCATGAGCAAAACCAGGGGGTATCCACAACATAGTTTTATTAAGTTCGGTAAGTTCAAGCATAAAAGATTTCCCATAAGTAGGAGATGTTTTACGAATATCAACAGCTACATCTAATACGCTACCTTTAATAACTCTTACCAATTTACCCTGAGCAAAAGGAGGATTTTGAAAATGTAATCCTCTCAATACATTTTTTTGAGATTTAGATTCATTATCCTGTACAAAATTCAAATTTAATCCTGCATCCAGAAATTTTTGTTTACTATAAGATTCAAAAAAATATCCTCTATCATCGCGGAAAACCTGAGGCTGAATGATCAGTAAATCGGCTATTGGTGTTTTAATTATTTCCATCTTTAAATAAATGATTAATTGACTAATTGAATATCTGAGTAATTGAATAATTGAGTAACTGAGTAAATTATTTTTCAACTAATCATTTACTCATTTAAACTTTTACTATAAATGAATAGCTTCGCCATAAGCTGCGGCAACAGCTTCCATTATAGCTTCTGACATTGTAGGATGCGGATGAACTGCATCTAATATATCACGACCAGTAGCTTCTAATTTACGAGCAACTACAACTTCTGCAATCATTTCGGTAACATTGTCGCCTATCAAATGTGCACCTAAACACTTATTGGTTTTTACATCAAAAATAACTTTTACAAAACCATCTCTATTTCCCGATGCTGTAGCTTTTCCAGAAGCTAGATAAGGAAATTTACCTATCAATAACTCATAACCAGCTTCCTGAGCTTGTTTTTCTGTCAAACCTACCGATGCAATTTCGGGATTCGTATAAGTACAACCCGGAATATTACCATAATCTAAAGGAATAGGATGATGTCCTGCAATTTTCTCAACACAAATAATACCTTCGTGAGAAGCAACATGCGCCAAAGCAGGACCATGAACAATATCACCAATTGCATAATAACCATCTATATTGGTACGATAATACTCATCAACTGCAACTTTGCCTTTATCATAAGCAATGCCGGTTTCGTCTAGCCCTATGCCATCTACATTGGTAGCAATACCCACTGCCGACAATACAACTTCTGCTTCAACAATTACTTCGCCTTTTTTTGTATTGATAGTAACTTTACATAAATCGCCTGTTGTATCAACACTTTCCACAGTAGCTTCTGTCATTACTTTCATTTTTTGCTTTTTAAAAGAACGTTCAAGTTGTTTTGAAACTTCTTCATCTTCAACAGGAACTATATTGGGCATAAATTCAACCAACGTAACTTGTGTACCAATTGAGTTATAAAAATAAGCAAATTCGGAACCAATAGCACCTGAACCAACTACAACCATTGATTTTGGCTGTTCTGCCATAGTCATAGCTTCTCTATAACCAATTATTTTCTTTCCATCTTGTTTTAGATTCGGCAATTCACGTGAACGTGCACCTGTAGCTATAATGATATGGTTGGCTGAAATTTCAGTAATATTACCATCGGCATCTGTTACTTCAATTTTTTTTCCGGGTTTAAGTTTTGCGAAACCATTCATTACGTCAATATTGCTCTTTTTAAAAAGGAATTGAATTCCTTTGCTCATTCCTTCAGCCACTCCCCTACTACGTTTTACAATATTTTCAAAATCAGCTTTTATTTCGCCCTCAATTTTAATACCATAATCAGCTGCATGCGATGCGTAATTGAAAACCTGAGCACTTTTGAGCAATGCCTTGGTAGGAATACAACCCCAATTTAAACAAATACCACCTAATTCGGCACGTTCTACCACTAAAGTTTTCATGCCTAATTGAGTTGCTCTGATGGCAGCTACGTAACCTCCAGGACCACTGCCAATAACTATTATATCGTAATTCATATTCTTTTTAAGTTAATTTGTTACTGAAATTTATTCATTTTTTCAAACAATGATAATGTTTATTGCCTAAACAATTTTTAGTTTATATAGTTTGATAAAAATGAAAATGCGAAATTATTAATTTATTCAATATTTTGTTAGAAACTATTGCATTTTTAATTATAAAAAAGCCACTTAGTGGAATATCTACTAAGTGGCTATTGCTTTCAAATCAGCAAATCGCTAATTATTTTTTATATAATTTACCAAGCCCTTGGCATTAAATACACCCATTAGCTTAGTTGGTAACGGAGCAAATTTAACAATATTCTCCCCTACTTTAATTTCGCCTTTTTCAAAGTCTAATAATACTTCATCTCCTTGTTTGTAAGCATCTACTACTTCAGGTAACACAATAATTGGCAACCCTTGATTTACGGAAGAACGGTAGAAAATACGGTTCACCGATTTGCAAATTACTGCTTTTACATTAGCATAAGCCAAACCTACTGCAGGATGTTCGCGGGAACTTCCACATCCAAAATTGGCTCCAGCAATTACAGTATCATTGGCTTGTACACGTTCAGCAAAAGTATCATCAAATCCTTTGAAAAGATAAGGCATAATTTTGTCGCCTTCAGAACTGCCAATCTGATAAGTCAAATTTCCAGCAAACATTTGGTCAGTATTCAAATTATCCACATCGGCATAATTCCAGCAAGCTTTAGCATAGCGGTCTTCGTCTGCTTTTACCTCAACAGTTTTACTTTGTTCTGCTTTATAAGGAAATTTATCGATGCTAATAATTCCTCTTGGATCAGTAATTTCGCCTTTTAAAGCTGAGTAAGCAACGGTAGCAGGTGAAGCCAAATAAATATTGGCTTTCGGATTGCCCATTCTGCCTTTAAAATTACGGTTGGCAGTAGAAATTACATTGATATTGTCGGCAGGAATTCCTTGTCCGGTTCCTAAGCAAGGGCCACAAGAAGTTGCCAGAACAGTAGCACCAGCTTCCATAAATATCTCAATCAGACCTTCTTTTAAAGCTTGCATATAAATAGCTTTTGAAGCAGGGATAACCAGCATCTGGAAATCTTTTGGTAGCTTTTGTCCTTTGAGAATTGCAGCAGCTTCACGCAAATCTTCCAAACGACCATTGGTACAAGTTCCAATCAATGCTTGTTGAATTTTTGTTCCCTGAACTTCAGAAACAGCTTTTACATTGTCCACATGATGAGGAGCAGCAACAACTGGGAAAATATCATTCAAATTAATTGTAATTTCTTTGGCATAAATTGCATCATCGTCAGCCCATAAACCTTGCATTTTAGCTCCGAAATGTGTTTCCAAAACTTCGTCAGCAGGAAAAACAGCATTTTTTGCCCCCATTTCCGAAGCCAGATTACATAAAGTCATACGAGACGAAATACTTAATGAATTAACACCATCGCCATGATATTCAATTGACATATAATCAGCTCCACTTGAACCTATCATTCCGATAATCCAGATAGATAAATCTTTGGCAAAAACACCTTTGGGCAATTTGCCTGTTAATGTAATTTTGATAGATTCGGGAACCCTAAACCAAGTTTCGCCTTGTTTCCACAAGCCAGCAGATTCGGTTCTGTCAATACCAGCTGCAAAAGCATTGAAAGCTCCAGCTGTACAACTATGACTATCACTACCAACAATTACCATTTTGGGCTTAGCATATTCCGACATAATTTGATGACAAATACCTTGCCCAACGTCATGGAATTTTTTAATACCTTGTTCAGTAGCAAAATCTCTGATACGTTGATAATCATTTGCCAATTTAGCGTCTGTTGGAGGTGCATTGTGGTCCAAAACAATTAGTAATTGTTCAGGATCAAATACTTTAACACCCCCCATTTTAATAAAAGTTTTTTCTATACTTGAAGTATTGTCGTGAGTTAGAACAATATCAGGTTTTTTGAAAACGATGCTTCCTTTTTCGGCATCAAATATTTTTTCAGCAAAAGTTTTACCTGCCATAACGTATTTATTTAAAGATAATTGAAATTAAAATTCTGTTTTACTCTATTACTGCAAACCTACATATTTTTTTAATAAAAAAACAAACATAAACAAAAAAACATAGAATTTTTTTAAAATTTATGAGAAACCGTTTTTTTGTTAATTGAACGCTATATAAAAGTTTAGGCAAAAAAAAGAGGTTGAATCATAAACAATTGATTCAACCTCTTTTGAAGCGTTTAAAAATTATTTTTTAACTTCAACTTTTTTTACTTCAGCTTTTTTAGCTTCTTTTTTAGCTTTTACTTCAGTTTTAGCTTCTTTTACTTCAGCTTTTACTTCTTTTGCTTCAGCACTTACTTCAACTTTTTTAGCTTCTTTTTTTGCTTTTACTTCTTTTTTAACTTCTTTTTTTGGAGTTTGAGGAGTTTGTGCATTAAGTGTTAAACCACATACTAAAGCAATCGCTGTTGCAAATACAAATACTTTTTTCATTTTTTTAAATTTTAAATGATTTTTAATTATATAAATTAACGGTGCAAAAGTACTCTCATTTGAATATACAACTATGATTTGGGCGTTAAAATTTGTTAAAAAGAGATTAAAATCTCAAATTAATTCCTGCCATACAATTTCTTCCAGCCTGAGGAAAGTATCCATCCATAACTTCGTGCTTATTATTACTGTAATATTGATAAATCCAAGCATTGCTTTCATAGTAAGCATTCAACATATTATTAATTGTAAAAAATATATTTATTTTTTTAATAAATTTTGTTTCAATACTATAATTTAGTCTTAGATTGTTCACTAAATAAGCTTTTAGTTTTCTATTTTCGCTGTAAGTATTGTCAATATATTGTTTTCCAACATATTTACTCATCCAACTTATATCAAATCGTTTAAAGAAATTATAGGTAAACTGATTATTGGCAATTATTTCTGGTGAAAAGCTAAGATTGGTTTCGCCAAGATAGTTGGCACGTTGTATTCCATTGTCCCAATCATCGACATATTCGGTAAAATCTTTAATCTTATTTTTACTCAAAGCAAGATTAGCCTCCCATTTCAATGACTTGATAATTTTAGCTCCTGCTGAAATTTCAATTCCTAAACGGTAACTTTTAGGTAGATTTACCATAATAGCATCACCAACATCATTAATTTCACCAGTTAATGCCAATTGATTGTTGTAATTCATCAAAAACAAATTTGACTTCAAATAAAAATTATTCTTTTTAAGGCTGTAACCTAACTCAATATTTTGCATGGTTTCGTGCACTGGAAATGCTTTTGATGGATCAGCATCTACAAAATTGCTTCTGCTGGGCTCACGATTGGCAATAGCAAAAGAAACATACATATTGCTATTATTATTCAACTGATAATAAGCACCAAACTTGGGATTAAAAAAATTGAATTCATGATTTTGCAGTAAGAAAGACAAATTATCATCAATTCCTCTTATTTTATAATAGATGGTTCTTAATTGCAAATCGGCATAAAAACTCCATTTTTCGGTTAGCTGGTAATTTACTTTTGAATAAACATTGAAATCAGTTTTTAAGCCTTGGTTGCGGTACCATTCATAATTTAAAGGATGATTGCCATTGTATTGCATCCAGATAATATTTCCAATATGATCGCCAACATAACGATTCCAAGCTCCGCCTATTACAGCAGATATTTGTTTGTGATTATCATAATTAATGGCAAAAGTATATCCATAAAAATCATTATCTAAAATCTTACGTCGAATTAAATCGCTTCTTTTAATAGTATCATTTGCAGTATAAACATTATCGAGTCCGTATTTACTGTATTCTTCCTGCGATTTATATTCTTCATAATATCCATAACCTTTTGTGTAGTGCAAAGCGGCATTCAGATTCCAATTTTTATTAATTTCATGCGAAATAAGCATTTGATAATTATCTTGCTGGTAGTTATCAGTTTGATTATCGTAATATTTTAAATTTCCATTGGCATCGTAATATTCGCCCATGCTGTTGTAGGTTCTGTTGGTGTCAATAATATTGGATGGAATACCATTCCATGCCTGATAGGTTTTTTCTTTTCCCGAAAAACATAGTAGTTTTACGATGGTCTTCTTGCCATAATATGCTGCAGACAAATAAAACGAATGCAATTCAGAACTTGCTCTGTCAATAAAGCCATCGGAAGAAATTTTCGATAAACGACCGTCGAAAACCCATTTTTTATCTATTAATCCAGTGCCAAAGCTAACGGTATGTTTCAATGAGTTGAAAGAACCCACAGCATTATTGATTTCAGCATAGGGTTTTTGATTGATGTTTTGTGTTTGAAAATTAATACTTGCACCAAAAGCACCAGCACCATTTACTGATGTTCCTACACCACGCTGAATTTGCAAATTATCAATGGAAGAAGCAAAATCGGGCATATCTACAAAATAAACGGAGTGAGACTCGGCATCATTCAACGGAATACCGTTTACCATTACATTGGTGCGGGTTAAATCGCTGCCTCTTATACGAATGCCTGTATAGCCAATTCCAGCACCTGCATCGGATGTTACCACTACCGAAGGTGTTTGCTCCATCAAATAAGGAATATCTAAACCTGTATTTGTTTTTGCAATTTCTTCTTTTGTGATGTTTTGATAGGTAGTTGGTGTTTTTTCGCCTGCTCTGGTAGATCTGATGATTACTTCGTCCTGCATAATAGGGCTGATTTGCAATTTGATTTCCAACTGCAAATTGGCATCTATAGTAATGGTACGGATATCGGCCAGATAGCCAATGTAGGAAGTGGTAAGCTGGTATTCACCTTTCTTTAATCCCGCAATGGTAAACCTGCCTTGATGGTCGCTTACCACTGCTTTGTAATTGTTTGTAAGCACAATGTGTGCTCCCGGCAATTTTTCGCCGGTATTAGCATCTGTAACACTTCCGTTTACAGCAAACTGACTCCATGCCATAAAAGGCAGGATAACTGCAATACTCATTGCAATCCATTTTCTTTTCATTTTTGTATTATTTTTAGTTAAACTTTTTTGAATGGTAATAGGGAAAAGAACCATTCGTTTATAAAGTTTACCCTAAATTCCCTCCGCCGGCACTACCCGGTTCAGGTTCAATGGG
>JBMOKG010000180.1:0-4369 GCA_049315385.1 Bacteroidales bacterium | reverse complement strand
GTCAGAAAGCGGCGAAGCCGCTTTCTGACCCCAACCCCTAACAAAAATATGCTTAATGACATGTCATTCAGAGCGAAGCGATGAATCTGCATATTTTGTCGGACACAATAGATAGCTAATATTTTTTTAAAAATATAAAAATCACGAAACTTCTCAGAGATTTATTTGCTTTTGAATGATTTTTGTTTATCTTTGCAATGACTAATAGTAATTTATTGTTGACATAAGTCAGCTAAAAGGGTGTATAGATATTTATTACTTCAATATTTTCCCTAAAATTCTATTGATTTTGGATATTTTTAGCTATTTCGTAATAAATTTATTCAATTAATATAAGTTGAATCACAATTAAATAGAAGTAAAATGGATGATAAAAAAAACGCTAAGCATTGTGGGGCTTGTTTAACCAACTTGCCAATGTTTAATTCTCTGACAGCAGATCAATTTGAGTTAATAAATCAAGTTCGTTGTAAAGTAAAGTTTCGTCCTGGTGAAATTATTTTCAAACAGGGTACCGCATTGACACATGTAATTGTTTTAAACGAAGGTCTTGTAAAAATATACCTTGAAGGTATTGATAACCGTAATTTAATATTAAGATTTGCTCGCCCATTAACTATTATTGGAGGGCCAGGCGTTTTTACAGATTATAAAAAT
Source organism: Bacteroidales bacterium (assembly GCA_049315385.1). GTDB lineage: Bacteria > Bacteroidota > Bacteroidia > Bacteroidales > JACABE01 > JACABE01. The sequence goes on along the minus strand of JBMOKG010000180.1, from coordinate 3,712 downwards.
CATGTTACTACAATGGCTGTTGAAGAATCATCGGCTTGTTTCATTGATGTAAAAACTTTAACTGATCTTGTATTACAAAATAAAGATTTTGCCATAGACTTACTAAAATGGGTTAATACTCATACATTGGCAAATTATATTAAATTTGTTGAGTTAACGCAGAAAGGTATGCATGGACGTATAGCGGGGGCTTTGCTATATTTGTACAATGAGGTTTTTAATAAAAGCAATGGTGAAATTATTATAAAACGCCAAGATTTGGCAGATTTAACAGCTATGTCAAAAGAAAGTGCTATCCGAATCATTAAAGAACTCAAAGATGAAAATATTATAACGGTTGATGGTAATATTATACGATTGAATAATATTGAAAATTTAACAAATATAAGCTTGAGAGGATAAATAAGTAATAAGAATCATTTATTATTACATTAAGAATGTAGTGTTTAATTCTCTGATTTTTTTTAAAGATATAAATCCAGAGGTTTAAAATATGCGTATTTACTTTTCACTACTTTCATTCAATATTTAATTAACTTTTTTCTTTCCTACATATAAATAGATATTACTAGACGAATATCATTCATTCTTTATGATTTCTGTTAATCCGCATTTACAGATCATATCCGTTTAATCCTCGTTTTAATGTTTTAAAACATTCATTTCAGAAACTATAAATCTGACATTATAGTTGTTTATTACTTTTTAAGAACATCATTGATATTTATCAATGTTTTCTTGATTGTTTTCCTTTTCACAATTAGGAAATATCAGCCCCATTTTTTTAGGATATATATACAAACATATTATTTTTGTATGGACTTTAAAAGTCAATTAAATTTTGTAATAAAAATAATTATAAACAAAAAACAATTACAATGACAAGAAATTTTTTACAAATGTTTTTTAAAGGTGCACTTATTATTTCTGCTGCATCTATTATTTTTGCAGGATGTGCAAAAGACGGTAGTGATGGTCTTGTAGGACCTGCAGGTGCTAATGGAAAAGACGCAAGCGAAACTTGCAAATTATGCCACAACCCATCAGTGGTTGACAGTGTTGCTACACAATTTCAATTATCAAAACATGAATTCGGTCCAACAGCAGAAGAAGAAGCTGGAAACGTTGGATGTACTCCATGTCACTGTCAGGAAGCATTTAAATATGTTTGCAAAAACAATATTTCTGCTATTTACTACCAAGATAGCTTAACAGGACCATGGAAAAATCCTTATAATTCAATTCCAACTGCTACTTATGGAAAATTAGGATGTTTTACCTGTCACAGTAGTTTACATACTACTTATGGTTATTCTGATTTAACTTCATTAACTACAGTTGCACCTGTACAAATGACTATGTGGGGTGGTACTAAAACTATTGATTTAACTCAGGATGGTGGGCAAAGTAATTTATGCGTAAAATGTCACCAACCACGTCCAGTTGGAATTTCTGGAACTTATGCAGGTTCAAATGCTCTTATTCCAGCTTCTCTTAAAGGAAGATGGTTAGATTATCCTACTTTAGCTGCAAATCCAACTGCAGTTTTCTATGATACTGCTTTAGCATCAACAGTAGTACAAGCTGTTACTCCAAGTTACAGAACTCACATTCATTATGGTGCTGTTGGTGGAGTTGTTGCAGGTAAAGGTGGTGTTGAATTTGGTACTGGTTATACAAATTCAGCTCATGCTATCAAAGCTTCTTGTCAGGATTGTCACATGGCTCCAATGACTGGTGCTGCTGGTGGTCACTCTTTCAAAGCTAAAGGTAATTTTAACGGATGTAACACTTCTCTTTGCCACACAGCTGCTGGAAGTACAACTGGAACCGGAACTGGTATTATGACCTCTTCTCATCCTGACTTTACAACTGTTAGAAATGACATTAAAACTTTAATTGCTACTTTAGCTGGTAAATTAAAAGAAGGTGGTGTTGAAATCATGAACAAAAACCCAGATGCAACTACCAATTTATGGTATGGTTACACTGCTGGTAATTATGATGGTTATTTGAATGTTTACGATCCAATTAACAATCCTACTGGTTTAACTAATAATACTTCTTCTTTCAGATATATGGGATCAACCAGTTCTTGGACAACTGCTCAAAAAGCTACTAATTTAACTTTACCAAAATTACATTTAACCAATGCACAAATGGGAGCAATTATCAATTTCCAATTTGCAGTTAGAGAATATAGTTTAGGTATTCATAATTACAAATATATTAAAACATTATTAACTAACTCAATTGCTTTATTATAAGTTATAATAAACAAATGTAATTTAATAATTTTCATAAAAAAAGCTGTTTCAATTCGAAACAGCTTTTTTTTATGATATTTTGTCAATGATTAATAACTTTGTTTTCTAATCAAGATCAACTTTAAATGCATTGAACATCATATCTACGCCTACTTGTGTGGCTCCATGGTAAGTGGCTTCAAGTATTTCGGCATCGGTCCAACCCAGATTACGCAATTTGTCAACATCCTCCTGAACGATCGCATTTGAGTTTTTTACAACTTTAAGTATAAAAAACAACAATGCTTTTTCATTTTCCTCCAAAGGTACTTTTGTATGATCTTTTATTATTTCAGTTATCATTTCAGGGAAAATACCATACTGAAACAGAATATTGGTATTCATCCCTACACAATATTCACATTTTTCCTGATCAGAAACCAATAAGCGAATAAACGACAATAGTTTACCACTCAGTTTAGGATGACGAAAGAAATAATTCAAATTACTTACTTGTTGTCCCAACACATGTTCGCTTGGGCTAAAAAGTTTAAAAGCATTAGGGATAAATCCCATGGTATTCATCATGTTTTGATAAATTTCAGCTACTTTTCCGGTAGCTTCTTCTTGTTCTACTAATTTTATACGCGACATAAATTTTATTTTTAAATTGAAAATTATGCTACAAACTTACAATAAATTTCTTCATACTTCAATATGCTGTATAAAAGAAAAGAGGAACTCAAAGCTCCTCTTTTTTTTGAAATTATAAAGAAATATTTTTTGAAATACACAACTAATCGACTAATTTTAAAAGTATTTGTTTCGTGCCTACTATAATTTATAGAAGTTTTCAACTATGTACTAAGAATCATTTATTGTCATATTTAAAATATAGCATTAATATTTCTAATGTATTTTTCATGAACGCGGATGACGCAGATCCTTAAGGGAAACGCTGATAAAACGGATTATTAATATATGAAATAGCCAAAAGTATAATATTCATACAAACCGAGAATGATAATATATGGCGTATTCCATGTGACCAATAAATAATAAAATTAATTTGAATTTCCGTTAAAATACCCATTTCAAAAGTGCTTGAAAAAATTTATTTAATTATGTCCTTTTGCCTTGATGCAAAAGAACGAAAAAATCAAGACTCTGAATAATTAATTGGCAAAACTACGGTTTTAAAAAGCCACGCAATCCAAGCCATTCCGAAACAAACAGATTTCCATTGTATATTTATTTATCCTTCGGAATTCGTGGATTGCTTACAAAATGCCCTCGCAATTTTTAAAACCTTGTTTTGTTACAATTAATTATTCAATGTCAGTGTTACTTCGTAGCAAACTTTTTCGCTTATTTATAATGAAAAGAACCTCTTTTTGCCTCCGCCTTCCGGAATTTTTAGCAAAATTATGGTAAGCGTTGATTTTTGTTTTACTTTTCATCAAGTA
>JBMOKG010000179.1:0-4376 GCA_049315385.1 Bacteroidales bacterium | reverse complement strand
CTGGCAGACAGTTTTGTCGCCCGTAATCCCTTACTGCTGCTACACTCAACCGTTACCCAACATAATAAGAACGACATCATACCATAAATAATACAGTAAAGAAACTAATAAACCAAAATTAAAAAAGGAGGACAAAAATGAGACACAAAAAATTAAAATTAAGTGTTATACTCTTGTTGGGCATAGGACTAACAGGACTACAAGCACAAACAATGTATGTGAGGCAAACAAGCGGTACACAAACTGCTTATTCTCTGAGCAACATTAAGAAGATGAATTTTTCATCGGGCAATATCATTATTAATAAAGCCACGGGAGTTTCCGACACTTATGCGTTAACAGATATACGCTATTTGAACTTTCAGGATTTAACCAGTAATATTGCATTAGTAGAAAAGCAGGAAGGAACTATACAGTTATATCCAAACCCTGTAGTTGATTTTTTAAACATTGAGGTATATCAGACATTAAGCCAATCGTATGTGATAGAAATACTATCTATTGATGGAAGATATGTTTACAAAGAAAAAATAAATGGGCAGAATAAAGGTTGTCAAATAAATGTATCCGTACTACCGCAAGGGATGTACTTTTGCAAGGTAAACAACGGAATAACAACAAAAACAATGAAATTTATTAAAAATTAAAAAAAACAAATAATAATGAAAAAAATATTAGTAAGCATTTTGGCATTAGCCCTATCGGTTGGCTTTTTGCAAGCCCAAAACGACACCATGTACATTATGAAACAAGGGAATATTTTGTGGAAATATAAAGTAAGCGAAGTGGACAGTATCATATTTTACAAACCAAATATAAATGTTGTCCCACTCAATCTAACCCTTGTAAATATCCCTGCAGGCACTTTTACAATGGGCAGTCCTACTACAGAAGTAAATCATGCAAGTGATGAAACCCAATATCAGGTAACACTTAGTGCTTTTCGCATGAGCAAATACGAGATTACCAATGCACAATATGCACAATTTTTAAATACCAAAAACATTGGCAGCGATGGACTATATGCAGCAGGTGCATATCCTACCCAAGCCTTGATATTCGCCAGTGTTATCCCTCAGGACTGGGGCATACATTACACAAGCGGACAATGGGTATCCGTTGCAGGTTACGAAAACCATCCTGTGATAAGAGTTACATGGTTTGGAGCTACTGAGTTTGCCACCTATGCAGGTGGACGCTTACCAACAGAAGCCGAGTGGGAATATGCCTGTAGAGCAAATACAACCTCGCCTTTTAATACTGGCAATTGCTTGAGTGATGCACAAGCCAATTATGATTGGTCTTTACCCTACAACACTTGTACAAACACCATCACTACCAATCCGAATCCGACCCAGACAGTTGGCTCTTACGCCGCTAATGCTTATGACTTAAACGACATGCATGGCAATGTATGGGAGTGGTGCAGCGATTGGTATGGCACTTATCCGACTGCAGCGCAAACCAATCCTACAGGTGCTGTTTCTGGCACGAAACGCGTGTATCGTGGTGGTAGTTTTAACAACAATTCCCAGTTTTGTCGCTCTGCATATCGCGACTACTCCAGCTATCCCGAAAACGGTTTCATTAACGTAGGGTTTCGTGTTGTCCTTGCTCCTTAGTTTTCAGGACTTTGAAAAAAGAGAGGTTTGTTGAAGAAGTAGTGAGGCGTTGAACTGAGCGGAGTTGAAATGGACGAACGACAGAAAGACAAACCTTTTTATATCTTTAAACAGAAATTACGTTGGGTAACAACAGCTTAGCTTTATCCTTGCAGCTCATCATTCCTTGACATATAGAATTTATTTGTATATTTGGGGTGCAGTTTGACGGATTGGTGCTTGTAAATGCAAGTCCAAAGCCAAAGCTGTCGCCGTTACAAGCAAGTGTAGAAAAACCGAAACTCATCAACGATCTGACAGAAAACTAAAAACAAAAACGTAACTTTACGACCAAAACGAATAGAAAAAATAAATGGCAAATAAAGATTTAACAAAAGCAAAAACGGGCAAAAATGATGAATTTTACACGCAATATATTGATATTCAAAAAGAAGTTGAAGCGTATTTAGAATACAATGCTAATACGTTTCAAGGAAAAGTTGTTTATTGTAATTGTGATGACCCATTCGAGAGTAATTTTTTTCGCTATTTCGTTTTAAATTTTAAACGAATTGGATTAAAACAACTTATTACAACTAGCTATAAACCATCCCCAGTAGCTAATACTCAACTTCAATTATTTGGGGATGATACGACTATAACACAATCAAAAGGTCGTCCGAAAATAACGGCAAACAAATTTATTATAAACGAGGTTGGCGATATTGATGGCGATGGCGAATTTAGTTTAAAAGATGTAGCATTGCAGTTAAAGGAAAATAAAAATAATGAATGGACACCTTTAGTTGAAGATGGAGATTTTCGCAGTGCAGAATCCATATCATTATTAAAACAATCCGATATTGTAGTAACAAACCCGCCATTTAGTCTTTTTAGTGTGTTTTTAAAACAACTTGTTGACTATGAAAAGGATTTCTTAGTTATCGCAAATATTAATGCCATTACTTACAAAGAGGTTTTCCCATTAATCAAAGATAATAAAATGTGGTTGGGTACAGGTATGGGGCGTTGGATTTCTGGTTTTATTGTTCCTAAGTCTTATGAATTATATGGCACAGAAGCCCGTATTGATGAAGACGGGAATAGAATCGTTTCTACAAACAACTGTCTATGGTTTACAAATATCGACCATGGCAAACGACACCAACCATTACCACTAATGACTATGAGTGATAATATTAAGTTTAGTTCTCATAAAAACATTAAAGGACAAGAATATGCAAAATATGATAATTATGATGCAATTGAAGTGCCTTTTACAGATGCAATACCAAGTGATTATGATGGCGTAATGGGTGTCCCCATTACATTTTTAGACAAATACAACCCTGACCAGTTTGAGATTATTGGAGGCACTGCAAATGGTCAAGTGCCTAATAAATATAAGATTGGTAATTTTAAAACATACAATAATCCAATTTCAAATAATAATAAGATTTATCAGAGAATCTTAATTAAACATAAAAAATAAAAGGTGCATCCTTATGAGAACGACATTAAAAATAGATATTACAGTAAAAGACATTTGCGAAGGTTTTATATACAATGAACTTGAAGGTAAGGGGCTTTTTGGATTATCAGGTAAACTGACAATTCAACCAGAATACCAAAGAAATTATATTTATGCTTCCGAAGGTGGTAAAAGAGAAATTGCAGTTATTGAATCTATATTAAAAGGTTATCCTATTGGATTGATATATTTTAATACAGTTAATGAAAATAATTTTGAAGTCTTAGATGGTCAACAACGAATCACAAGTTTTGGTCGTTTCGTTACAAATAAATTTGCTATCAAAGATGAAAATGGTATGGAACAATATTTTAGCGGTTTTGCAGCAGACAAAAAAGCTAAAATTTTAGAAACAAAACTTCTAATCTATGAGTGTGATGGAACAGAAAGCGAGATAAAAGAATGGTTTAGAACTATTAATATTGCTGGTGTTCCTCTCAATAATCAAGAATTATTAAATGCCGTTTTTTCAGGTCGTTTTGTTACACTTGGTAAAGAAGAATTTAGTAATAGCCAAAATGCTAACATTCAGAAATGGAGTGCATATATTTCAGGTAGTGCAAATCGTCAAGATTTTTTAGAAAGAGCATTAGAATGGGTAAGCAAAAACAATGTTAGCGATTATATGAGCAAACATAGATTTGACGATAACATAACGGAATTAAAAAACTATTTTACAAGCGTTATAGACTGGGTTTCTACTGTATTTGCTGATGTTGAAAGCGAAATGAAAGGACTTGAATGGGGAAGACTTTATGAAACATATCGCAAACGACCTTACAACTCAAAAACTGTTTCAGAACAAGTTAAAAAACTGTATGCTGACCCATATGTGAAAAACAGAAAGGGCGTTTTTGAATATATATTAGGCGGTTCGACAGACACAAAATTATTAGAAGTTAGAGTTTTTGACGAAGCAACAAAAAAATCAAAATACACTATTCAGACAACAGAAGCCGAGAAAAAAGGTATTTCAAATTGTTCGTTTTGTGCAATCGGACACGACTCAAACAAAACAAAAATATGGAAACTTACTGAAATGGATGCAGACCACGTAACAGCTTGGAGCAAAGGTGGAACAACAGACACGAAAAACTGCGAAATTTTGTGTAAATCACATAACAGAGCAAAAGGAAATAAATAAAAAAAATGGTTGGACAAACCACGAAAGAAAGAACACCAGCTTGTAACAGCGGTTTGCTATCAGTGGGGGCTCGAAATGAACAGAAAACGATATATAAATT
>JBMOKG010000004.1:0-152156 GCA_049315385.1 Bacteroidales bacterium | reverse complement strand
TCCCTCTCAACAATAGCCATTGCTCTGATAGTATGAATACTTGAATCTGGCCATATTACCCTGAATTCGATATCAAATTCTTTTTTGCCTGCTATCGCATTTTGTATAGCTTCATCTCCCTTTATCATATCATCTGGATGCAGACCTGCAAGCCATGTCTCGTAAGCACTTACAAAATTTTCTTTTTTAATACCATAAAGTGCAAACATCTGATCGTCCCAAACAAGAATATTATTAACAATATCCAAATCCCAAACGCCGACACCTCCTGCTCTGGTTGCAAGTTTCAAGCGGGTAGTTATTTCTTTAAGATCATTCTCAGTTTTTTTTCGTTCAGTAATATCAATAAAAGTAACTACAGCACCTTCTATTTCTCCATTAAAAAAAATCGGATAAGACCAATATTCAGCAGGAAAAGAAGTACCATCTGCCCGCCATAAGACTTCATCGTCTACATGTGTACCTTTGCCTATGATAAATGCTTTAAAAATCCTGCAATCATGCACATCAAAACTACTTCCATCTATATGTGTATGATGTATCAAGTCATGCATATTCTTCCCTAGTAATTGTTCTGAACTTTCATATAAAAGCAATTTATGACAGGCCGAATTTGAAAATATACAATTTCCGTTCATATCCAATCCGTAAATTGCCTCTGCAGTGGAATTAATTAAAATTTTAAAACGTTCTTCTCTTTCTTTTAGCTCTGAGGTTAATTGTTCTGCTATTTGCTGAGCCCTTTGCCGTGTACTATACAATAATAAGGATAATGAATACAATAATAAACTGATAAAAAGACCAGCAGCAACAAATAAAATAACTTCAATATAGGTAATATAAAATGCTGAATTCGGTTTTGAAAAACACAATATCCATTTCTTACTGTTAAACTCTATTGGTATTGAGATTGTTCTTTCAGAAGCATTATTATAAACAATCGAATCATTTTTCTGAGAATCAAGTAATATTGATTTAGCAGAAATACTATCATCAAATATCTGTAAATGTATCCTTTCTTTATTTAACAAATCCCAACGACCTAATATTCCTAACATTAAATCATTCATGCGATAAGGGCTATATACCCATCCCTTGATAGCCAAGCGGCGTTGTTCGGGTGTATTCACAGGCATAGCATTATTATAAACAGGGACGTACATCAAAGTGCCAATCTGAACATCATTCTTAGATTCCTGAACTAAAATTACTTTTCCACTCAGCATTGCAATATCTTCATCTCTTGATTTTTCCATTGCAGTTCTTCGCGTTATTTCAGAAAACATATCGAAACCGAAAGCCCTTAAATTTTTACCTGAAAATGGCTCGAGATAAATGATAGATGTATATAATTCCCTCTCACCGGCAGGTTTCACAGTATAATCAGGGAATCCTTGTCTACGAATACTATGAATATGCTGCTGTAGTTTATTTTTAGGTATTATTACTGCATAACCCAAACCTTGGATTCCAGGCAAGTTTTTTTCAATCTTTGATCTTTCGTTAAATACTTTCCATTCATTACGACTAATGCTATCAGAAGCTTCAAAAAATGCAGAACCAGTTCTTAAGAGTTGGGCATGTGCATGAAGCCGGATTGATATTTTATTTGAAATATCATTACAGACAGAAGTAAATTCTTCTTTATGCTGTGACGAAACCTGACGTTGAATGTAAAATGCAACAATAAAACTTACAATCAGTCCTGAAATTAAAATCAGTATCGCTTTTCGACGGTTTGCACTATTAATACCTGAAAGAGAGAACAGATACTTTAAATTTATTAATTTCATGTTATTTATTTATAAGGTTTAATGATAATAAGTATCCCAATACTTCAGGATGATATTTCATTTTATTTCTATTTTTCAAGCCCTGTCCATTTATCCACTACTTCCAAAAATGTATTCACATCCAATGGCTTACATAAATATTCTTTACTTCCGGCTTTCTTTAACTGACCTATCTGATGAGGCATGGCATCTGCACTGATAATCACTACCGGAATATTTTTGGTTCTTTCATCATTTTGCAGGAGTATTAAAACATCTTTGCCATGAATATCAGGCAAATTGAGATCCAGCAGAATAAAAGCCGGCTTATTTACTATCGCCAGTTCAAGGGCTTTTTCCCCATTTTTATTTGCAATCAGACGAATTTCTGGACGATGCGAAGTAAGAATTTGATTCACTAATTCAATATTTGAAGCATTGTCTTCTATATACAAAATACATTGTTTATCTCCTGTTTTGTAACTGTGTGCATACAATAGACTTTCATTTTGAGTGCTTAGTTCTCTAATCTTCTCTAATAGTTCAGTATGAAGTTTTTCTTTCTCTTCGCTTTTCAATACCATTTCTAAATCTGTAATAAGCTGTTCAGCTGCCAGTTTTACTTTTTCATCATTCTGGATATCAATAGTTTTATATGCTAGCAGAAGTTCAGCAGCCAGTTTAACTTCTTCTTTGTTTTTAAGAACAAGATCTTCATTTGCAATTAACAGCTCTGCAGCCCGTTTTGCTTTTTCAATTATCTGTGATGCTATTTCATTATTTGCCAATTTGAGTGCAGAAGTTTGTTCAACAATCTCCTGGCTTTGCAATTCAGTTTCTTTTTTAGCAATTCCTAAAGCAACTGTCAGTTTATCATTCTCAAGTTGTTGCTTTTTGGCTTCAAATGAACTTACATTAATGGGTAATTCTATCCAGAAACAGCTGCCTTCACCGGGTTTACTTTCCACACCAATACTTCCATTCATAGCATCCATCAGTTTTTTCACAACCGCCAGTCCCAGACCTGTTCCTTCTATTTCGGTTTTTTCGGCACCGATTCTTTCAAAAGGAATAAATAATTTATTAATATTATCAGCAGAAATTCCAATACCGGTATCTTTTATTGATACTCTTAAATATGTATTACCATCGTCATTTACAGGCAATTTATTGCATTCTATGCTTACAGTACCTCCATTTTTATTATATTTAACAGCATTGTTCAACAGATTTAGCAATACTTGCTTTAATCGCTGACTGTCAGCATAAACATAATAATGTTCATTTAAAGAATCTAAAAATTGAATTTTTATATGTTTCTTTTCCGCAATAGGATGAATAATATCCAAACATTCTGCTAAATGATTATTTATCTGAATAGATTCAAACTGAAGAGAGAGATAACCTGCTTCAATACGCGAAATATCAAGTACCTCATTAATCATATCTAATAAATGTTTCCCACTTTGCAAAATATGATGAACTCCTTTTTTTTGTTTTACATCCAGCTGGCCCATTTCCAGTAATTGAGCAAAACCTAGAATAGAATTCATAGGCGTTCTAAGTTCATGACTCATACGTGAAAGGAATTCACTCTTGGCAAGATTGGCTTTTTCTGCTTCGTCTTTTGCTTCCAGAATTTTTTCTTCAGCTTGTTTGCGTTCGGTAATATCAAGGGAAATGCCTCCAAGCATTGGAGGTTGTCCTTCACGGTTGATTACAAATTTCTGGGTTTCGTAATTATGTAATTTCCCGTCGAGCTGTATCAAACTTTCATCAATCTTCTGATAACCCAGTTCGATGGAATTTTTATCATCTGCATTCAATTTTTCACCTATTTCATTTGGAAATATTTCAAGCATGGTTTTCCCTACCCAAGCCGATGCCCCAAATACTTCATCCATGTATTTATTTACAAACAATGTTTTCCCTTCATGGTCTTTAAAAAAAACAACAGCCGGCAAATAATCCATAAATAAGGCAAATCTTTTTTCGCTTTCCCTTAATGCATTCTCAGCGCGATTACGTTCAGTTATATCATGGTAATTAAGCAATACACCTTTAATAACAGGATCATTTACAAGATTAGTTGCCGTTAATTCTATTGGTTTATAACTACCATCTTTGCATTTGTATCTGTATTCAACTGTTTTCGAATAATTATCTGTTTGTAGAAGATCGTAAAATTCTGTTTGAATACGTTCCAGATCATCAGGATAAATAGTTAACCAGCCATCAGTACCAATCAAATCTTCCGGTTTCCATCCAAAATATCTTTCTATATTCGGACTTTTATAAATCATAACACCATCGGTACCCATAATACCGATAACATCTGAAATATTGGATATCATTGAACTGTGTTTTAGTTCGCTATCAAGTATGGCTTTTTCTACTTTCTTACGCTCAGTAAGATCCATATTTGTACCCGTTACCCTAATTGCATTTCCGCTCGTATCTCTTGAAATAAAACCACGTGAAAGAACCGGAACATAATGTCCTTTTTTATGCAATAAGCGAAATTCAGCTTCGTAGCTATCCATATTGCTGTTTAGTGCATTACTTAAAATAGCGTTTGTATATTCAACATCATCAGGATGTGTAAGATTTTTCCAGAGTTTGCTATCCGATGGAATTTCTTCTGGCAAATATCCAATTTGTTCCCACCATCTTAAAGAATAAAAAAGATTATCAGTAAGTAAATTCCAATCCCATGGAGCGTCATTTGAACCTTTAATTATTAAATTTAATTGCTCTCTGCTTTCTTTTAATGCTTCTTCGGATTGTTTACGTTGAGTAATTTCCTCAAATATATAAAAACGACCGTAGTATTCATCGTTGATTCCTCGTATTTGAGTAGTAAAACGTCTTACTGTTCTGTTTTCGGTAAAAGCAATTTCATCTTCAAGTACTATCCGATTCGATTCTTCCTGCAAGGGTTTGCACGATTCGGCAAAAGCAGGGATATCTGCCAGCACAGGTAAACAATACGGAATAATATCATTATTCTTTAATTCGCCTCTTTGCATTTGATCTGCAATTTGTTCAACTCCCCAGATCTGGCAAAAACGATTGTTAAAATAAAGAATTTCATCGGTACGGTTATCAACTACCAAAAAGCCCAACGGAGAAGAATCAGACATTAATTCCATCAGAGATTTATTCCAATTTAACTCTTCTTCAGCTAATTTGCGTTCTGAAATATCCTGTAGAGTTCCCGACATAAAGAGTGGTTTGCCTTTTTCATCCCATTTACTGATTTTTCCTCTATCCAGAACCCAAATCCAGTTTCCGTCTTTGTGTTTCAATCTGAATTCAGAAGTAAAATAAGCCTCTCCTTTAAAGTGCTTTCTTATAAGTTCAACAACATTGTCTTTATCATCAGGATGTATAAAATTTATCCATGTATCAAGACTTACAGGAAATAATTCATCTAATGTATAACCGATAATTTCCGCCCAGCGTTCATTAACAATATTTTCACCTGTTATAACATTCCACTCCCAGGTTCCTACATTGGTTCCTTCAATTATACTGGCCAATCTTTGCTTTTCAATTACCAATGACAGATCTGCCAATTTACGGTTATCAATTTCCTTTTTAAGTATAAAATTAGTCTGGACTAATTCGTTTGTTCTTTCAGAAACCTTTCTTTCCAGACTTTCATTAAGCTCTAGTATTTGTTTTTCCGATTGTTTCTTTTGCGTAATATCCTGCTTTACTGCCAGATAATTTATAATTTCACCTTTTTCTGATAAAACCGGTGTTATTGAAACATCCTCCCAATAAAATTCACCATTTTTACGCTTGTTTATCCATTCGCCACGCCATTCTTTACCTCTAGTAATACTTTCCCATAACTCTTTGTAAATGGATTCATCCATTTCTCCTGACTTAAGAATTTTTGGATTCTTTCTTTTTGCTTCTTCAAAACTATAACCTGTTGTGGTTTCAAAAGCAGGGTTTGTATATTCAATATTTCCTTTTACATCTGTAATTACAATAGTTACAGGACTTTGAGCTATCGCCTGCGAAAGCTTTTTAAGCTCTGCTTCCTTTTCTTTTCTATCCGTAATATCCCTAACCGAAGCTAATACCTTATCACTACCAAGTGGTGCTATTCTTGCATCAAAATAAGTAATTTTATTATTTATAGTAACTTCATATTCATAAGTAATAAGTCCCTTTTGAGTAATACAATTTTCAATTTTTTGTAAATGTAAATCAGCGGTTTCTTTATCAAAAATGGTTTTTATATTTGAACCAATAATTTGATTAACTGGCATAAGTATATTCTCAGTATTTGAACTGAAAAAATTTGTATAATTCCCATTCTTATCAATAGCAAAGATTAAATCGGGCATGGCACTTATAATAGCATTTAACTGCTCATTTTGATTAATGATTTTTTCTTCAGTCTGTTTACGTTCAGTAATATCTTCTTCAATAGCAATATAATGTGAAATAATACCATTTGAGTTGATTACCGGAGAAATAGATGCCAACACCCAGTATAATTCTCCACTTTTCTTTTTATTATGAAACTCGCCTTTCCATTCTTTTCCCGAGCTAATCGTTTTCCATAAGCTTATATATTCTTCTTTTGGCTTTTCTCCGGAACTAAATATACGGGGATTTTGTCCGATTAGTTCTTTACTGGAATAGCCTGAAACTTCCGTGGCTTTAGGGTTTGCATAATCTATGATACCTTCCAGATTGGTTATATAAATAATAAGTGGACTTTGCTCAACGGCAAGCGATAGTTTTTGCAAATCTTCTTCAACTCCTTTGCGTTCGGTAATATCCCATGCCAAATCAGCAAGTAAAGCAACCATTTCAATATCATTCTCATTATAATCATTGGTTTTATTACCTATTCCTATTATTGCAACTATTTTTTCGTTACGGAATACAGGTACTACAAGCTCACGAATAACTGCTGCATGTCCTTCGGGTAATCCTTTTTTGTGTGCGAGACTCATATAATCGTTATGAATTACCGCTTTTCGTTGTTTAATACAGTCAGTCCAAACACCTGCTTTCTCTATACTATAAAGCTGACCCTTAGCTTCAGCCTTGCACTTATTTTTCAATGTATTAGTTGACCAGGTTTGAAGTGTAAGTGATTTTTGATCATTATTTACTGAATGAAAGAAACCTATTGTACTCTCTGTTAATATTTCAAGTTCGTCCAGAAATTTTTGCTGTATTTCATTTTTTGAGTGAGTTTGAGCAAATTCACTCAAGCGAAGCCGGGTTTGTATAATTTGTTCCGAATGTATGCGTTCTGTTATATCTGTGGCTTTACCCTGTATAGCAGTTATTTCTCCATTTTCATTGTAAATAGGAATATTATGAGATTCGGTCCAGATAACACTTCCATCCTTTTTTATCCAACGCAATGTAATAGCTTCTTCATTAACAATTCCATTTTGCAATGATTTCAAAAGATGCATATCATCGGGATGAACTAATTTCATCCCCAGCATAGGATCCTTATAATGTTCATCTGCGGTATATCCGGTTATTCTTTCGGCAGAAGGACTTACATATTCAAATCCCATTTCTGGTTTTAAGCGAAAAACAAAAATCAAATCATTGGAACGTTCAGTTATAAAACGATACCGTTCCTCACTTTTACTTAATGCAATTTCTGCATTTTTCCGGTACGTAATATCCCGTATTGCAACTAAAACACCTTTATGCGAATCGCTAAGTAATTTCGAACCGTTTATTTCCCCGAAAAACAGTGTACCATCAGCCCGCTTCATTCTGAATTCGGTATTTTCAATAATCTGTTCTTTGTTTATCGAATCATTAAATAATGATATTGCTCTGGGAATTTCCGGTTCATCAACAAATTCAATAAAATTACGTCCTTGCATTTCTTCGGGCAAAAGATTAAAAACTTGCAAAGAAGAAGATGAAGCATACGTAATTATACCATTTTCAGTTGCAATTGCAATAAAGTCATTGGTTTGTTCGGTTATCAAACGGAACATTTCCTCACTTTCTTTTAGCTGAATTTCAGCTTTTAATCGTTCTGTAATATCAACATCAATCCCTCGATATCCAAGCAAAATGCCTTTTTCATCAAGTATAGGTTGTCCATTTGTCGATACAGTAATTATACGCCCATCTAATCGGTGTATTGAATTGACGAAATCATGAAAATTTTCTTTTCTTTGAAATAACTCAAGAGCAGTTTTTCTTAAGTGTTCACGCTCATTTTCAGGACATAAATCATAGAAATACATTTTGCCAACCATCTGTTCCTGTGAATATCCATAAATCTTCATTGCAAGCGGACTTACATATGTATATAAGCCATCAGCATTAACTTCCCATACCACTTCCTCGCTTTGTTCCACTACCTGACGGAATCGTTCTTCACTTTTTTCAATTCTCAGCAGATTTTGTTTTCTTTCAGTAACGTCCCTGTATTTCCATAAATGACCACTGTATTCATTTTCAATATAAGTTGGGATATAATCCCTTTCAAAAAAACGACCATCCACTAATTCAAGTTCTTCGCTAAAAACAGCCTGCTTGTTTTTAAGAATCAAATCAATATCGGTAACAAATTTTTCAGGATTCTTAAAAAAGACCTTATTTTGTTCTGCTGATTCAGAGCAATCTGCACCCAAAAGGGCTTCTGGTGGTGCAGCAATTCCATACATATCGCAAAACAATTGATTGCATAATAAAATTTTACGCTCAGAATCTTCCAGAAGTATGCCTTCCTGCATATTTAAAATCAAATTAGACAAAACTGCTGATTTGTTCTTTATCTCATTTTCTACCTGTTTTCGTCCGCTTATATCACTGATGTGAACCAGATAACCATTAACATTTCCCTGATTATCTGTCAATGGAGAAATGATAGTATCAATCCAGATAATTCCTGATTTTGAAGTGTTGCATAGTTTAAATTCTTTAACTTTCTCAAAATCAAAGATTCCCTGATAGTGTAAAGTTTTATTTTGTTTCAGCTTTTTCTTGTTTTCATCAGAAATATTTGGATCGTCAAAAAGATTGAAATTTTCAATTTCTTTTATATCTGCAACACCAAACAAACTCAAGCAAGCAGGGTTGACTGTAATAAGTTCACCCTTTTTATTATAGTGTTCTATGGCAATGGGTGATTGAGCAGAAAGAATCCGGAAATTTTCTTCACTTGCAAGTAATGCATCTTCTGTTAGCTTGCGATCAGTAACATCTCTGAAAACACCATAAGACCCTAAATAATTATCTTTTTCATCGAATTTGGGCGAAGCTGATACATGTATATATTTAAGATTTCCTTTTTTTGTTTTTATTTTAAGCTCATAAGAATCCGTATTTCTATTCTTTCGGTTTTCTGTCTGTTGATTAATCAATTCAACTTCATCTGGATATAAAAAATCGAATAATGAAGCACCTATAAGTTCATCTTCTTCTGTTTCAAATATAGTAGCAGAAGCATAATTAGCAAATTCAAATTTTTCATTCTGGTTTATGAAACCAATGCCTTCGGCTTGAGATTGGATTATTTCCTTGAATTTACTTTCATTATCCTGCAATACTTTTTCAGCCAGTTTACGTTCAGAAATATCTCGCATACTTCCGATTATTTTTACAGGATTACCTTCAGCATCAAATAAAAGACCGGATGTTATTGTTATTGGAACTATCGAGCCATCTTTATTATAAAATGACAATTCATAATCGGTTACTTTACCCTGTTTTTGTATATCTGTAAAAAACCTGTTTCTATCTTCCGGATCTGAATAAAAACTGATAATTGATTTACCAATCAGTTCATTCCTGCTATATTGTCCTTTTGAAATAAATTCAATAGAAGGGCTTATCTCTAATAATGTTCCGTCAATAGTAGCTTCGTAATAGACATCCAGAATGTTTTCAAATATATTACGGTACTTTTCCTCATTTACTTTTAACGATTTTTCCGCCTCATGTATTTCTGAAATATCGTAGAATGTAACAACAACCTGTTTTAACAATCCTTCATCCGTAAATTCAGGATAAGCATTTACCTGCACCCAGACAATGTCGTTGAGAGATGGACGGTTAATAGCATATGTCTGGTTAAGCATTGGTTTCAAGCTGGAAATAACCTTTACAACCGGGTATTCATCCATTGCTAGTTTTTTGCCATGTTCATCCATAAAATACCAGTCAGTATCTATTGCAACTCCCCCTTTTAGTTGATTTTGTGAAAGCCCTAATAATTCTGAAGCTTCGGAATTACTGAACATAATACCGGAGTCTGGACTATGAACCACAATACCGGCATGAAGATTATCAATTAAGTTAAAATACTTTTGTTCGCTTTCCAGTAGATTTTGAATGGAAACTTTCTTTTCGGTAATATCTCTTACACTTCCAAATATACCTATTACCTTTTGCGAAATAGCATCTATTTCAGGCGTAGCAATCACATTTAGCCATCGAAATTTCCCAGCTTCTGTATAAGACCTGCATTCTATTTCAACCGCTTGTTTTTGCTCAACTACCTGGCTTAAATTTGAATACAAATTTGGCAAATCATCAGGATGTACGGCTTTGAACCAATCTGAAGGAGTACTGATATCTTCGATAGAGCGACCGGTTGCTTCCGTAAAGTTACCAGCTATTACTGACATCTTATAATTGCCATCAGACTGAATATTAAGTTTAAAAATATAATCGCTCATCAGCTCATTTAACACCCTGAATATTTTCTGATCTTCAATAAGCTTCTTTTTTGCAGCTACACGTTCGGTAATATCACGGATAATAAATATCATATTTGTTGGAACGCCCTCTGAATTTCTTATAAATTCAGCATTTACATCAATTTCAATAATACTGCCATCCGCTTTTATTCCATGATATTCTGCATTGCCTATGCTTATTCCCTGATACAATTTAAGAATAACATCCTGAGCTCTTTCTCTATCTTCAGGAATCAGGAAGTCATTTATATTTCGATTTAATATCTGCTCCATTCGTTCAAAGCCAAACATAATTATACCTTTAGGAGAGACTAATTGAATGTTTCCATTTAAATCGGCAATTGTAATATCCTCGGGTGAAGCATTAAGTATGGCACGGTAGAGTGATTCACTTTCACGTAAGGCATTTTCTGTTTTTTTCAGATGAGAGATATCATTGATACTCGATAAAACAAAAGGTTTATTATCCAGATAAATAACAGATGCTGAAAAAACAGCAGTAATAATATCTCCGCTTTTTATCTTAAAACGGCATTCCAATCTGTTAATTTCTTTCCCTTCACTTAACTGTAAGATTACGTTCTTTCTTTCCTCAATATCTTCCCACAAATTAAGCCCGATAGAAGAATCGGCTAAGGCTTCTTCCCTGGAATAGCCACTTATATTCTCGAAGGCATCATTTACTTCAATAATCTTACCGTCTTCGGGTTGTGTAATCAGAATGGCATAAGGCGAGGTGATGAAGGCTTTTGAATATTTTTCTTCACTAACCTTTAGTGCTATTTCTGCCAGTTTCCTTTCGGTAATGTCGGTAAGTAAACCTGAAGCACCTATCATTTTACCATTTTCAATGATGGCATTGGTAGAGGACCTTACCCAGCATATATTACCCTTCTTATTAACATATCTATATTCAAGATATGAATAATCTTTTTCATAAAGTTTTGAAATCCGTTCATAAATCATGGATTTGTCTTCTTCATAAATAAAGTCAATGATATTGGTCCCTATTACTTCATCAGCTGCATATCCCAGTACTCTTTTAACTGAAGGACTTACATATTTAATGATGCCTTCGACGGATATTTCATAAATCACATCATTGATAGATTCAACAAGCATGCGATATCTTTCTTCGCTTTTTTTTAGCTTTTCTTCAGCAGTTTTTCTTTCGGTAATATCAGTAAGCGTCCCCGAAGCACCTTTAAAGTTTCCATCTTCAATAATAGCATTGCTCGAAAACCTAATCCATTTGCTGATTCCTGTTTTATTATTTATTTTATATTCATTTACTAATTCTTTTTTCTCATTGAGTAATTGAAGTCTTGCTGATAAATGTGCAGCGTTTTCTCCTACAAAATCTATGAAATTTTTACCTATTATTTCTTGTTCCGAATATCCAAGTATCGTTTTAATGGATGGACTTATATATTTAATAACCCCATGAACATCTATTTCGTAAATAGCTTCACTGATAGATTCAACCAGATTGCGATAAGTCTCTTCACTTTTCTTAAGTTTTTCTTCTATTATTTTTTTATCTGTAACATCATGAACCAATGAATATAATAGTTTGGTATCACCAAATTGTACAGGGCCCGAATTTACCTCTACATTTCGTATTTCACCATTGGCCAAACGGTGATTAAAATAAAATTGTAAGCGTTTTTCGTTGCTTGCCTTTTGCATTTCAGCACTAATTTCTTCATTGCTCAAGGTATTTATTTCAGAAATATTTTTATTACAAATAGCATGATGCGACCATCCGTAAAATTTGCAGGCAGCAGGGTTTGCATCTTTGATGGCTCCGTTTTCAGGATCTATCAATAACATAATGGAATGATTGTTATGAAACAAAGACTTATAACGTTCCTCACTTTGTCGCAAATTTTCAATTGATTGAATTCGTGCTGTAATATCAACCATGCTTATATGACACATTGCTCCATCTTCGAAAATCATGCCCGAAAGAAATACATATAAAGGTAATTTCCCTTCAAGTAACAATGTAACTTCACAGTTTTTCTTTTTACCACTCCTGAATATTTTATCGAGAAATAAATTAAAAATTTCTTTAGTATCATTGGAAAGAAAGAATGAAAGCCGGGAATTAATTAATTTTGAACGGTCTTTACCAAGTATATGAGCTCCACATGTATTTAAATCTACAATATCGCCAATGCTATTTATGGTGAAATAAGCTATTGGTAAATTATAATATTTCTTAGTTTCAATTTCAAGATTTTCTACTGCCCGAATAAGTTCATTATTTTGCATTTCAAGTTCAATCTGATATACTTCTAACTCGTGGACAGTGCGAAGCATTTCTTCTTCAGAAAACGCTGTATATATTTGTGATTTATTTTGATTTAAAAACTCTTCTGCTTTTTTGCGTAAAAGGTTTGCATCTATTGATTGGCCAGCTTTTCCCATAATAATAATTATTAAAATTAAAGATAAATACATTGATCTTAATAATTATCACTTATCAAAATTAAGTATTTAAGAAAAATCAAGTAAAAATAACTAATATTTCTTAACATTCAGTATTTAATTTCATTAGTGTCCGATATAAATTTACAGATTCTTCGCTTTGCTCAGAATGACAGCTTATTACAATAGGTTTTAGTAGAGTGTGGTATGAATAACGTTATCTATCAGATATCTTAAGTAATGTGCAAATTTTAATGTCGTATTTAAATTTCTTTGTTTTTTTGTTTTTTCTCATACTTTTTTCTTGAAAAAAAAGTATGCAAAAATTCAAGACTGCATATAATTTACTTCAAAACTACGCTTTTAAAAACCCTCGCAATACAAGCCGTAGCGAAATATACAGTATATCTTTTATTTTAAATACTACCTTCGCTATCTCAAGTATTGCTTACACAGGCCATCGCTGTTTTTAAAAGCTTGTTTTGGCAAGTAAATTCTATAAGGTCGGTCCTGCTTCGTAGCATGATTATTCCATAAATTGATTTTTAATTCAAATTTACTAAATCTATACTAATTCCGGGTTTTTTATTATCAACAGAATACGACAATAAATTGTTTCTATTACTTAGTCTTGATAAACATGAAAATAATTTGACTTATTTGAGTTTTTGTTTAAAAAAAATTGTAATATTGTAATACTATTACAGCACATTTATATAATTTTTAATTTGTGTCTGCAAAAAATCAATAAGATGAATTTTACAATTCAAAGTTAATTATTCGAATTCTAAAACCATTCAATTAATTGTATTATGGATTACAAATTAGCTGACTTAATAGATGTTCATTTATTACAGAATTTGCAGGAAAAATTGAATTTAGTATATTCTTTTCCTTCAGCTATTCTTGATAACGAAGGCAAAATTCTTACTGCTGTTGCATGGCAGGATATATGTACGAAGTTTCACCGTATGCATCCGGACTGTGAAAAAGAATGTATCAAGAGCGACCAATATATTATGGATCATTTGCATGAAGCTAATCCTGCGGTAAGTTATCAATGTCCCCATGGTTTGGTCGATAATGCTACGCCTATTATTATTGAAGGCAAACATTATGGTAATTTCTTTACCGGACAGTTCTTCTTAACACCACCTGATATTGAATTCTTCAGACAACAGGCAAAGAAATATGGTTTTGACGAAACAGCCTACCTTGATGCTTTAAAAAAAGTGCCTGTCTGGTCCAAAGAAAAACTTCATCTATACCTTGATTTTATTAAAGGTTTTATTGAGATGATTGCAAGTATTGGACTTAAAAATTTAAAAGAGGCTAGCATAAAAAAAGAGCTGAATGAAAGTGAAACTAAATACTATTCAATATTACAACAGGCATCTGATGGTATTTTTTTGGCTGATGCCGAAGGTAACTATTTTGAAGTAAATACAAAAGGCTGTGAAATACTTGGATATACCAGAGAAGAAATTTTAAAACTTACTATAAAAGATATTATACAACCAGAAGATTATCCTATTCAGACATCAAGCCTTAATGAATTAAAAAAAGGCAATGTACAATTGTTTGAAAGAACGATGGTTTGCAAAGATGGTACAAAAATCATAGCTGAAATCAGTACCAAAATGATAAACGAAAATTGTTTTCTGGGTATCGTAAGAGATATAACTGATTATAAACAGAAAGAAGAAGAACTTAAGCTTTTAAAAGAAAGGCTGGAATTATCAATAGAAGCAAGTAATATTGGAATCTGGAGTCATGATTTAAGAATTGACCCGGATAGAACAAAAGAGGTATCTGTACGAAATTTAAGACATGATCAGCTATTCGGATACAATGAAAAGATTGAATCATGGGGTGTAGAGAAAATGCTTGAACACGTAATTTCAGAAGACAAACCCATAGTAAAGGCAGCTTTTGACAATTTGTTAAATACAGGTTTATTGAATTTTGAATGCAGCATACAATGGGCTGACAAATCAATACATTGGATTTCAGTAAAAGGGAAAGTATATAAAGATGATAAAGGAAATCCAATAAAAGTAAATGGAACGGTAATTGATATCAGCGACCGTAAAAAAGCAGAAGAGAAACTTAAAGAAAATGAACATTTTTTGATAGCGTCGCAGAAAGTGGGGCATGTTGGGAGTTATGTAACTGAACTTCCTAGTGGTATATGGCATGTTTCTCCTGAAATGTATCAGATATTGGGTGTCGATGAAAATTATCCGCATACATTAGAGGGCTTTCTTAAATTAATTCATCCCGATTCAATAGAAGATTTTTTAGCCTATTATAATAAAGTAGAAACTGAAAAATTACGTTTTGATTACAAATACAAAATAATCCGTATAAACGATAAAGCAGTGCGTTGGGTGCATGGACTTGGAGATTATCAATTTGATGAAAATAATATTGCTATAAAGCTAATTGGAACCATACAAGATATAACTGAACATAAACTGGCTGATGAAAAAATAAAAGTAAGCGAAGAAAAATACAGGCTCATGGTCGAAAACTCCGGTCTGGGTGTTGGTGTATATGGTTTGGATGGGACTATACAATATTTTAATCAAAAAGCCCTGGATAATTTAGGCGGTAAACCTGAAGATTATATAGGGAAATCGCTTATTGAATGTTTTGGCGAAACAAGGGGTGCAGAATATATTCAACGATTTAAAAATGCTATCAATTGTGATACAACTTTAGAATATGAAGATTATGTAGAGACTGTAGATGGTGGGAAATGGTTTTATTCAAATCAAACTGTAATAAAAGATGCCAATGGAAATATAAAAGGAGTACAGGTTTTGGCAAAAGAAATCACCGAACGTAAAAATGCGGAAGAAAAGATAAAAGAAAACGAAGAAAAGTACAGGGAATTGGTTGAAAATTCTCCCGATGCCATTGTTATTTATGAACAAGGTATCGTAAAATTTGTCAACAAAAAATCTTATGAAATATTAGCAGCCAGTGAAAATGATAGTATCATTGGTAAACCTATTATTGAATTTGTACATCCCGATTCAAAAGACCTGGTAGTTGAACGAATGAAAAAACTAGCTACTGAAAACACAATACTGCCTTTTATAGAAGAGAAATTA
Organism: Bacteroidales bacterium; assembly: GCA_049315385.1. Taxonomy (GTDB): domain Bacteria; phylum Bacteroidota; class Bacteroidia; order Bacteroidales; family JACABE01; genus JACABE01. The sequence continues at coordinate 136,115 of JBMOKG010000004.1, read as the reverse complement.
CTTAAATTCGATGGCAATGCTGCTGAAGTCGAATTAAAAGCAATACCCATAAAGCTGGAAGGAAGAAAAGCAGTACAATTAATTATTCGTGATATAACAGAAAAGAATCATTTTATCAATCAATTAAAGCAGTCTGAAAAGAATTTAGATACATTCTTCAATACCATTGATGATATGCTATTTGTTTTAGACAAAAACGGAAATATCATACATGCCAACAACAGAGTGTATCAGAAATTGGGCTTTAGTATTGAAGATTTGTCGGGGAAATCATTACTTATGATACATCCGCAAGAACTAAGAGATGAAGTAGGCAGGGTAATTTTCGGAGTAATTAATAAGCAAGTAGATTTTTGCGCGATTCCAATAATAACAAAATCAGGAATACTAATCCCTGTCGAAACAAAACTATCAGAAGGTATTTGGAATAATAAAGCTGTTATTTTCGCAGTAACCAAAGATATCTCAAAGATAAAACTTTCAGAGGAGAAGTTTTCGAAAGTATTTTACCTAAATCCTTCAGCCTGTGGTTTAACCAATTTATCAAACGGAGAATATATTGAAATAAATGATGCTTTTAGTAAATTACTTGGTTTCACAAAAGATGAAATTATTGGAAAAACGCCAAAAGATTTAGGTATATTAAGTACAGAAACAATCAATGATTTTATCCAACAAGTTGATGAAAAAGGGAAAGGATATAATATTGAAACGATACTAAAAGCTAAAAACGGGGATATAAAACATGTCTTATTATCAGCTGAAACTATTTATATACAGGATAAGATATATCAGTATACTGTGGTAAATGATATAACAGAACGCAAACAAACTGAAGAAAAGATAAAGAAAGCAGAACAATATTTCAAATCATTGATAGAAAAATCAACAGATGGCATTGTATTACTTAACGAAAAAGGAGAATTTAAATACATTAGCCTAACTACCAAAAGAATGTTTGGCTATGATAAAAATGAAGAGATAACAGGAAATCCTGCAACAGACACACATCCGGATGACCTGGAAATGGTTTTATCAGAAATGAGTAAATTATTTATTGACACTACGTATGTTCCAAAATTAGAATACAGATACCGAACCAAAGACGGAAGCTGGAAATGGGTTGAAACTATATTTAGCAATATGCTTGCTGATCCTATTGTTGAAGCTATCGTTTTAAACTTTAGAGATATTACAGAGCGTAAATATGCTGAAGAAAAGATAAAAGAAAGCAAACTCGAATTACAAAACATTTTCAACAATCTTCAGGATGCTTATTTCCAGGCTGATATTAAAGGTATATTTACAAAAGTTAGTCCATCCGCAGTTAGAATGTATAGATATAAATCAGCAGAAGAAATGATAGGTATGCCAGCTGTAAATTTATATGCCAATCCTAAAGAAAGAGACGAAATAATTGGGAAACTTAAAGAAAAACATAAAATTGAAGATTATGTAAGTATCGGTATAAGAAAAGACAGAACTACTTTTGGAGCATCAATGAACCTTCAATTTATTTATAATGAAGCCGGGCAAATTATAGGTACAACAGGAGTAGTTCGTGATGTTTCCGAACGCAAACTTTTTGAAGAAAGATTGAAAAATGCAAACCGTATTTACAATGTTTTAAGCAAAACAAATCAGGCAATTGTTAAATTTAAAGATCCAATTAAATTATTCGAAGAGGTATGTAAAATTGCTATTGATGATGGTAATTTCAGAATGGTATGGATAGGAGAAATAGACGAAAGCATAAATAAAGTTGTACCTGTTACTTCGGCAGGTTATGTAAACGGATATTTAGACAACATCAACTTAAATTTAAATGATGAAATATTAAGTGCTGGACCAACAGGAAAGGCAGCCAAAACAGGCGTTCATTATATATCAAGAAATATTGCTGAAAATCCCGAAATGCAACCCTGGCGTGAAAAAGCATTAAGGAATGGATATTATACTTCAGCAGCATTTCCCATCATTACAAATGGGAAAGTAACGGCATTGTTAACTATTTACGCCGACCAGTCTTACTTTTTCAACGAAGAAGAAATTAATTTAATTGATATTTTAGCTAAGGATATCTCAAATGCTTTAGAGTTTATCGAATTAGAAGTTATAAGAAAGGAAACTGCCAAAAATCTGAAAGAAAGCGAAGAAATCCTGTCTTTATATGTTAAACACTCACCCATCTACACCTATATTAAAGAAGTAACACCCACTGATAGCCGTGTGATTAAAGCCAGTGACAATTTTATAGATATGATCGGTATATCAGGAAGTGATATTATAGGCAAATCAATGGAAGAAATATATCCTGCAGCATTTGCAGCAAAAATAAGCAAAGAAGATTGGGAGGTTGTTTCTTCGGGCAAAATAATTAAAATAGATGAAGAGTATGAAGGACGTTATTATATCACAGTAAAATTTCCAATCATACAAGGAGGAAGGAAACTATTGTCAGGATATACAATAGATATTACAGAACGTAAACTGGCAGAAGAAAAATTGAATGATAGTTTAACGAGATATCAGAGTTTAACCAATAATTTAGAAGCCGGAATTGTAGTTCATACACTTGACACTTCAATTATAATGAATAATCAAAGAGCGTGTGAATTATTAGGCTTAAGCGAAGACCAAATGAAAGGCAAACTTGCAATAGACCCAAGATGGAAGTTTATTCATGAAAATAATTCCCCACTTACTCTTGACGAATATCCTGTTAATAAAGTTATTGCCACTAATGCATCTTTTAATAATTATACATTAGGTGTCGTTGTTCCTGAAAACAATAATATTGTATGGTTAATGGTAAATGGAACTCCTATTTTTAACAGCAATGGTGAGATGTATGAAATATTAATCAGTTTTTTTGACATAACCGAACGTAAACTGGGAGAAGTAAAACTAAAAGAAAGCGAATCTCGATTACAAGGAGTACTTGACAACTCTAATACTGTGGTTTTCATAAAAGATATTAAAGGAAGATACTTACTGATAAACAGTACGTTCGAAAAATTATTCCATGTAAATAAAGAGTCAATTATTAACAAAACAGATTATGATGTTTTTTCAAAAGAGATAGCCGATAAATTCATGGAGAATGATAATCTTGCTTTGGAAAAAGGAGAGGCTTTGGAGGTGGTTGAAACGGTTCCTCAAGACGATGGAATACATTATTATATCTCTACAAAATTTCCATTAATTGATTCTAATGGCAAGCCTTATGCAGTTTGCGGTATAGCAACTGATTATACTCAATTTAAGCTGGCAGAAGAAAAGCTACGTGAAAAAGATAATGAATTTAGGAAACTATCGGCCAATGTTCCTGATTTAATATATCAGTTTACAAAAAGGCCCGATGGTTCTTATTGTGTTCCAGTAGCATCTGAGGGTATAAAAAATATATTTGGTTGTACACCCGAAGATGTAATTGATGATTTTGGTCCAATAGGAAGTGTTATATATCCAGAAGATGCGGAAAGAGTTATAAACGAAATTGAATATTCAGCAAAACATTTAACTCACTTTACTTGCGAATTTAGGGTTAAAATACCTGGCAGGGAAATACAATGGATATATTCTAATTCTACACCTGAGAAATTAGCCGATGGCAGCATAACCTGGTATGGTTTTAATACTGATATAACCATTCGTAAACTTGCAGAAGAAAGACTAAAAGAGAATGAAATAAAGTATAGGAATATTTTTGAGAATGCACAAGAAGGTATTTTTCAAACTAATATAGATGGAACATATATTTCAGTTAATCCAGCATTAGCAAAAATGTATGGATTTGATTCACCGGAGGAATTAATTAAAAGCCGACTTGATATAGCTAAAGATGCTTATTATAATCCGAATGAAAGAGAGAAGTTTTTAAAAGTGATAAACGAACATGGCTTTGTTAAAGGTTATGAATATGAAGTAAAACGTAAAGATGGAACTAAAATCTGGTTCTATGAAGATGCAGCGGCAATAAAAGATGTTAATGGAGAAATAAAACACTTCGAGGGATTTGTTATTGATATTACAGAACGCAAACTGGCTGAAGAAAAATTAAAAGAGAATGAGGAATCCTTAAGAATTATATTTAATACTTCTCCTAGCGCAATTTATATAAAAGATCATAATGGTGTTTATTTGATGGTAAATAATAAATTTGCTGAACGTCATAATACGATCCCTTCAAAAATGGTAGGTTTACAAGATATTTCCTTTGCAAAGAAATGGCTTACTAACACTGAACAGATTGAGAAATTCCGTGCATCAGAACGTAAGGTGATAGAAAATAAAGAAACCTTATTTATACCCGATGAAAAGTTTGTGTATAATGATGGAACAATTAAATGGTATCAATCTACAAAATCGCAAATAACCATTAAAGATAATCCAAATTATCTGATGTGTGTTTCAACAGATATTTCAGAACTAAAACTTAAAGAACAGGATTTAATAAAAGCCTCTGAACAGATAATAAATAGTGAATATAGAATAAAACTTGCTGTTTCTACCGGCCAACTAGGGATATGGGATTGGAATATTAAAGATAATACTATGATATGGGATGCAAGAATGTTTGAACTCTATGGAATCACAAAAGATGATTCCCCTAACAACATTGATGCCTGGACTAATGGCTTGCATCCTGATGATAAGCAAATGGCTTTAGACGAATGTAATGCAGCACTTAAAGGAGAAAAGGATTTTAATACTATTTTTAGAGTTCTTCATCCAAATGGGAATATTTTATATTTGAAAGCAGATGGAACTGTTATTAGAGATTCAGAAGGAGAAGCAATCAGAATGATTGGGATAAATAAAGATATTACCAAAAGTAAACTATCAGAACAAGAACTTATTATAGCTAAAGAAAGAGCAGAAGAAAGCGATCGTCTCAAATCAGCTTTTTTAGCGAATATGAGTCATGAGATAAGAACTCCTATGAATGGTATCTTGGGCTTTTCCGAACTGTTAAAGGAACCGGGTCTAACAGGTGAAGAGCAACAAGAATATATACGCATCATTGAAAAAAGTGGAGCACGTATGCTTAATATTATCAATGATATTGTAGATATTTCAAAAATAGAAGCAGGCTTAATGGAAATTTCTTTATCAGAATCTAATATTAATGAGCAAATAGATTACGTTTATACTTTTTTCAAACCTGAGGTTGAGGCAAAAGGAATGAAGCTTTTCTTCAATAATAAATTGCCATCCAGAGAAGCTAATATCCAAACAGACCATGAGAAATTTTATGCTATTTTAATAAACCTTGTCAAAAATGCCATTAAATATTCTATAAAAGGTTCAATAGAGATTGGATATGTTTTAAAAACGCAAAAAACAGTTAATGAAAAAAGTAATTGTAACGAACTGGAGTTCTATGTAAAAGACACAGGAATTGGTATTCCAGAAAACCGCCAGCAAGCTATCTTTGAGCGGTTTATTCAAGCTGATATTTCTGATAAACGGGCATATCAGGGTGCAGGCTTAGGTTTAGCAATTACCAAATCCTATGTAGAATTACTGGGTGGTAAAATCTGGGTTGAGAGTGAAGAAGGTATTGGATCATGCTTTTATTTTACAATTCCTTATAATAACGTAATTAAAGAAGAAATCATATTTGAAAATTTTGTAAAAAGAGAGGAAGAAGTTTGTCCGTTTAAAAACCTTAAAATATTAATTGCCGATGACGATGAAACATCACGCTTGCTTATTGCAATGTCGATCAAAAAAATCAGTAAAGAAATAATTGAGGTTGAAACCGGTTTAGAAGTAATTGATGCGCTTAAAAAAGCCCGGACATTGATTTGATTATTATGGATGTTAAAATGCCTGAAATGGACGGTTATGAAGCATGCAGGCTGATAAGGGAGTTCAACGCTGAAGTAATTATTATTATACAAACAGCCTTTGCATTAAACACAGACAAAGATGAAGCAATAGTATCAGGATGCAATGATTATATTGCTAAACCATTCACTTCTGCTGCATTAATTGAATTAATAAATAAACATTTCAATAAACAATTATGAAATGACACTTTCTCATTATAATTATTCAAATAAAATGCTTCATTATGATTTTCAATATAATTCAACAATTACTATTTTTTACAATTTCAGACTTTTACAATTAATTATCGAAACAATTAAAGTGAAGATAGCATTTTAATCAGGCTTAAAGTATAAGTACAGTTTAAAAAAACTTGTTTATATACCTTGCGACAATCGCATATACGATAAACATACTTGTTTATATACCTTGCGACAATCGTATATACGGTAAACATACTTGTTTATATACCTTGCGACAATCGTATATACAGTAAACATACTTGTTTATATACCTTGCGACAATCGTATATACGATAAACATACTTATTTATATACCTTGCGACAATCGCATATACGGCAAACATACTTGTTTATATAACTTGCGACAATCGTATATACGATAAATAACTTATAATAAGATATACAGCTTATACATTTACCCTGTTCCTATTCAAACAAAGTAAATGATAGTCTGCTTTTAACCAACACCTCCGCAATACCCATGTATTACTATTTAGCTGCCACAGCAGATGCAGCCGTTCCAATCACCTTAAAAGAAATCCTTAATGACGAATAAGTAGAAGTAACAGCAGTCTCCCTTGGAGCGTCAGCCAATAAATTCCTTTTCTTTCCTAATAAAGATTCCAATATCAAAAGCGAAGTAGAAATCGTACTCATTTAATTTCCTTCTTTAAATACGATTTTTCTATAAATATAAACCAGGGGTGTTGAACATCCCTGGTTTTTTGTTAAAAAAGGGAAGATAGATGATTTATATCAATAAAAAGAATAATTTTGGAAGTGAAACAGTTTTAAAAACAATGATGTCCGGTTAATATTTAAACTCATAAATATATCGCAACTACGTTGCTTTTTGATTTCTGAAATACGCTAATCTACAAATATATAGCAACTACGTTGCTGAAATTGATGCTGCATAGCAGCTAAATATTTGTAGAATTATTAAATAACAAAAAATAAAGCCACGTAGTGGCGAAATATTTGTATAAGCCTTATATTAATTTGGTTACAAGTATAATTGCACTATTAACCGGACACCAATATTTTAAAAATCAAACATACTAATTGTGTACAGAAATTTAATAAAAAAATGAAAAAAGTAATCATATTCATATTAGTAATTGGTTTTTTAAACAAATTATCAATTGCTCAAGCTCCCGACTGGTCATGGGCGAAGACAAATAGTGGAATTAGTGATGGGGAAAGTAAAAGTATATGTACTGACTCACTAGGTAATATTTATATGCTGGGTGATTTTAAAAACTCAAAAATAATATTCGAAAATGACACTTTGTATAATTCAGACTCAACAGGAGGTAGCTCTGATAATTTTCTGGTAAAATATAGTGCAAATGGTGATGTGTTATGGGCAAAAAAAGCCGGTGGAAGTTATTCTGACTTTAGCAGAAGTATTACAGTTGATGGATTTAATAATATCTATATTACAGGATTCTTTTATAGTAATTTTATAATTTTTAATACAGATACATTATTCAAAACGAATACTTCAGCATATACAAGTCTTATATATATTGCAAAATACAACCCTTTAGGTGATGTTTTATGGACAAAATGCCTTGGAGATACAAATAATAATATGAGTTTTAATATTACTGTCGATATCGTCAATAATCTATATGTTTCCGGAGGATTCCGCAGTCAGAAAATCTATTTTGATACAGATACATTAAGTAATGTAAATCCAGATTATTCTGATGCTTTTCTGGTAAAATATGATATAAATGGCAATGAAATATGGGTTAAACATTTAGGTAGTTCTGATAATGATTGGGGAACTTCTATTAAAGCAGATAAAATTGGAAATGTATATATGACTGGTTATTTTTATGGTAAAAATTTAGTAGCTGGAAATGATACTCTTTTTAAAACAGATACAATACACAATTTGACTTCTGATATATTTTTAATTAAATTTGACTCAAATGGAATTTTACAATGGTTAAAAGCTTACGGTGGAAATCAAAATATTTATAGTTTTAGTTTAGCATTGGACACTAATAGGAATGTTTATATCACAGGCGGGTTTACAAGTTCTACTGTAATACTTGAAAATGACACATTATTTAATTCTAATCTACAATACCCTACTGCAAGAGATTTTTTTCTAATAAAATTTGATGAATCTGGAAACGAAAAATGGGCAAAACAATCATTTGGATCAGAAATGGAAAATGGTCGTAGTGTATTTATCGACAAAGAAAATAATATATTTGTAACAGGAGGGTTTGCCAGTATTAAATCCATTTTCGGATCTGATACGTTAATAAATAATGGTACTATAGGATGTAACGATATATTTATAATTAAATATGATACACTTGGAAATTTAAAATGGGCAAAAAATGTTGGAAGTAATGGAGATGATGAAGGTGAAAGTATTGTAAGAGACATTAATGGATTCATATACGTAAGCGGTTATTTCAGAAGCACTTCCATTTCATTTGGAAATTACACATTATATAAAGCACAAGGTATTACCACTAATGTTTTTTTAGCAAAACTTGATCCGTCAATTTTAACTCGAATTGAGAATCTGAATATTAAGAACAATTTATTATTATTTCCAAATCCTTCATCGAATAATCTCACTATCGAAGCTCAGGCTAAAACAGAAATAGAAATTATTAATATAGAAGGACAAATAATTAAAAAAATTATATTAAATGAGAATAAAACAGACATCGATATTTCAGCCTTTTCAAGTGGTATATACATTATTAAAGCACTAACAGGCAACAGTATAATAACAAAGAAATTTATAAAAGAATAATCACTATTTTACATACTATAAATAAAAAAAGAATTGGAAAGCTTTGAGAGTTCAAATGAATTGTCTGATTTGGTTACATCACAAAAACAGAAGAATTAATAAATAAAATGATGATATTGCCTATTATTATTCATTATAATAAATATCAAAGCAAAAAGGATTTAAAATCCGAATGAAAGTATCTTGAGATTTCGAATTAAAAAAACATTAATTTAAATTTATATTTTTGTAAAATCAAAAACCCCTAAGTATGAAAAAAATTTCCATTTTAGCATTACTCATCCTTTGTATAATGAACGGATATTCTCAAAAAGATACCATAAGGTATAATGTATTATACGATGATCCTTATGCAATTCGAAAGTTAAGTATCGAAATTAATCCTATGCAATTTAATTTTGATGCTACTAACTATATGGCATTAAGAGCAGGAATAGGTTTAAGTTATCAGTTAACAGATATGTTTGATATAAAAGGCAGGTTTAGCTCAGATTATCCGGTATCATTTTTCAAGGCATCAAACTGGTTTGGAGGAGATGTTTATACTCATCCGACTGATGACAATGCTAAACCTGAAGTAACTAATAATAAATACACTGCATATGAATTCGGCGTCGGAATTAAATTTAGTGACAATGTAAGAAAGCAGAAGATTGCATATGGCTTACATTCTACGCAAACAGGAAATATCATTATTAACAATGTTATAATTGTTGAAGCCAAAACAAGAAGAGTAAGACGACTAAGAGCAGGAATTATAGGCGTAAATCAAATGGTTAAATTTAAAGGTGTATCTATGGCTATAGGCAATTTTAACATTTACACCAAAGATGGTGTTGAATTTAACCAGAATGGAGTAATTTTTCCGGATGTTAATTATCTGACACTTAAAGACCATGAAGGAGCAACTTATTTGAATACAGATAATTACTCAAAAGATGACGGATATGTATTGAATTCGACTTATAAAGCCAATATGTTTTACATTGGATACTCCAGTGAAAGAATTTTTAATCAGGTATTGGATATTGATAATTATGGAAAACGAACAAGTACTGGAATATTTAATTTTTATGTTGATTTAATAATTGGCAAACCTGAATATGGTTCTATTCAATATTTCGCATCAGATCCAACAGCAGTAATTTATGGAAAAGAAATAGGTACTCAGTTAAAATCCTACGACATTGATTTTGCAAAAAGCGGATATACATTAAGTTCAATGGGATTTCGAATCGGTATCGAAGGGAATAATCCATCCATTAGCAAACAGGTAAAATGGGAAGATAAAGCAAAAGAAACAAATAGATTAGGCTATTGGGGATATAGAGTAAATCTGGGCGTTTATCCTGCATATACAATATGGCAAGGTGCTTTCGCAGAAATGTCAATATTTTACAATATAAATCCATTTTAATTATCTGGTTTAGTATAAGGTTTTCAATAAGATATGAGACTTTTCCAATAGTTATGGCGCATTTTTTATCCAATGCAACAAACTGAAGACTAAAACCAATAAGTGTTTTAACACTTATAATTATTTGCATAAAAAAACAAGTCCTGAGATATAGTATCCCCGGACTTGTTTTAAAGATTTTGCAGAATATTAAAATTCACTTACAAAGTTTGCAAATATTGGAGATACCTTGTCTTTATCTGACAAAATAGGATTTTCAATATTCCAATCTATATTCAGATCAGTATCATTCCATAGCAGAGATCCTTCTGAAGCTTTATTATAAATATTTGTACATTTATAGGAGAAAATAGTATCATCTTCCAATGTAGCAAAACCATGAGCAAAACCAGGAGGTATCCATAACATTGTCTTATTTGATTCGCTAAGCTCTAATTTAAAATGCATCCCATAAGTTAAAGAATGTTTACGTATATCAACAACAACATCAATAACACTTCCTTTTATCACTCTTACAAGTTTTCCCTGAGCATAAGGAGGATTTTGAAAATGCAAACCCCTCAAAACATCTTTTTGAGATTTTGATTCATTGTCCTGAACAAAATTAAGGTCTAAACCTGCATCCATAAATCGTTGACGGCTGTATGATTCAAAAAAATACCCTCTATCGTCACGAAAAACCAGAGGCTGAATAATTAATAAATCTGCTATCGGAGTTGAGATTATTTCCATATAAATAAATTTGTTAAGTTAATAAAGAAGTTATTGAGGTATTGAGGTATTGAGTTATTAAGTTATTAAGTTATTGAGTTATTGAGTTATTAAGTTATTGGGTTATTGGGTTATTAATGAAATTCTGAAAACTTTTTGCAACCTATTAACCCAATAACACATTAACCATTAATTGTCTAAAGATGAATAACTTCACCATAAGCAGCTGCAACTGCTTCCATCACAGCTTCTGACATTGTTGGATGAGGATGAATAGTATCTAAAATCAAACGGCCGGTTGCTCCAAGTTTACGAGCGAGTACAATTTCCGAAATCATTTCAGTTACATTATCACCTATCATATGACAACCAAGACATTTATTCGTTTTTGCATCAAAAATTATTTTCACAAAACCATCTCTGTTTCCTGATGCAGATGCTTTTCCAGATGCCATATAAGGAAACTTACCGATTAATATTTCAAAACCGGAATCTACAGCTTGTTTTTCTGTCATTCCTACTGAAGCGATTTCTGGATTTGTATAGGTACAACCGGGAATATTACCATAGTCTAATACCTGTGGGTGATGTGACGCAATTTGTTCAACACATATAATTGCTTCATGAGAAGCTACGTGAGCCAGAGCCGGTCCATGAACAATATCTCCAATAGCATAATATCCTTCAACATTGGTTCTATAATATTCATCAACAATAACTTTTCCTTTATCATAGTTAATACCGCATTCATCCAGTCCAATACCTTCAAGGTTTGTTGCAATACCAACAGCAGATAATACTACTTCAGCTTCTACTACTATTTCACCTTTTTTTGTATTAATTGTAACTTTGCACATATCGCCCGAAGTATCAACACTTTCAACAGTTGCCTCTGTCATCACTTTCATTTTCTGTTTCTTGAAAGAACGTTCCAATTGTTTTGAAACTTCCTCATCTTCAACAGGAACAATATTCGGCATAAATTCTACAAGAGTAACCTGAGTTCCAATTGAATTATAAAAATATGCAAATTCTGAACCTATAGCACCTGAGCCAACTACTACCATTGATTTTGGTTGTTCTGGAAGTGTCATTGCTTCGCGGTAACCTATTATTTTTTTACCGTCTTGTTTTAGGTTTGGTAATTCACGTGAACGGGCTCCAGTTGCTATAACAATATGATTTGCATTTATTTCAGCAACATTCCCTTCGTTATCAGTAACTTCAATTTTCTTTGCGGGTTTAAGTTTTGCAGTACCGCTAATAACATCAATATTATTTTTTTTGAAAAGGAATTGAACTCCTTTACTCATTCCGTCAGCTACTCCCCTGCTTCGTTTTATAATATTTTCGAAATCAGCTTTAAGTTCACCTTCAATTTTTATACCATAATCGGCTGCGTGTGAAGCGAAATTGAATACCTGAGCACTTTTAAGTAATGCTTTTGTAGGAATACATCCCCAATTCAAACAGATTCCACCTATTTCAGCACGTTCAACAACTGCAGTTTTCAATCCTAATTGTGATGCTCTGATAGCAGCGACATATCCACCAGGACCACTGCCTATAATTATTATATCGTAATTCATTTTTTTAAAATTAATTTATTATCATTTTTAGTAGTCAAAGTACTAAGGTTAATATAAGTACTTTATTACATAAAAGCTTTAGATTGCGAAATTATTAAAATATTCCAAACTTCATTGCTTATCCACTAAAAAAATATAATTTTGCTCAACAAAAAACAATACTTATTACCGAAAACATTTAGTAAATATCTTCCTTTTATAAATAGAAAACCTTAAAAAATCAAGCAATATGAAAAATTTTGATCCGGCAAGTAATATTCAGGATTTATTACAATTCGGTGAATTTGGGGATGTTAATCCTTCAATTACAGATTCTGCAACTTATTCCTTTATGGAAGCAAAAACCATGGTAGATACTTTTCATGGTGAAACAGAAGGTTGCTTTTTATATTCACGTCACTGGAACCCAAGTAATAAATATTTAGCAGACGCTTTAGCAGCAATGGAAGAAACTGAAGCTGCATGGGTTACCGGTTCAGGTATGGCTGCAATTACTTCTGCTATTTTACAATTAGTAAATACAGGCGATCATATAGTTTCAAGCATTACAACTTATGGAGGCACATTTGCTTTTCTAAAAAACTATCTCGTAAAGTTTAAAATTGACGTTAGTTTCGTTGATATTACCAATTTGGATGAAGTTAGAAAAGCAATGCGTCCAAATACGAAGATTATCTATACCGAAACGATGACTAATCCGATGTTGAACATTTCAGATTTACCTGAATTGTCAAAAATTGCGAAAACCGTAGGTGCTAAATTGATGGTTGACAACACTTTTACTCCAATGATTATTACACCATCTAAACTTGGTGCTGATGTTATCGTTTACAGTATGACTAAATTTATCAATGGTAAAAATGATTGTGTTGCAGGTGCTATATGTGGATCAGCTGAATTTATTAATTCATTAAGTGATGTTAATAATGGAACAGCAATGCTTTTGGGTCCGGTTCTTGACCCCATGCGTTCTTCAAGCATATTAAAAAATATGCATACTTTACATATTCGCATGAAACAACACAGCGCCAATGCAATGTATCTTGCACAAAAATTTAAAGAAATCGGATTGAGATATGTTTATACAGGAATGCCGGAATGCAAAGGACATGATCTGATGAAAAAAATGATGAATGCTGAATTTGGATTTGGTGGTATAATTGCAATTGATATGCAAACTGCTGAAAGAGCATCACTTTTAATGGAAATGATGCAAAAAAAAGGAGTTGGTTATTTAGCTGTTAGTTTAGGCTATTTTAAAACATTGTTCAGCAATTCAGGGAAAAGTACTTCTTCTGAAGTACCTGAAGATACACAAAAAGAAATGGGTTTAAGTGAAGGATTGGTAAGATTTTCAGTTGGCTTAGATAATGATATTGAACGTACTTTTGATAAAATTCACTTCTGTCTTAAAGAATTAAAATTTATTTAATTCATTTATTACGCTAGATTTAAGCCATCTTTTTTAATTAAAAGATGGCTTTTTTAATTAAAAGCCTTTTCTTTCTATACAAAAATAACAGAATTCATTTCTATTATAATTGTCTTTTAAATCTATAGTAATATAGATTAAGTTTTCTTTCTCAAGTTCAATAATATCAATGTAATTTTCTTTAAAACTTAATAACATTTAAACTAATTACAGAATAAAAAACTATAAAAACAAAGGATAAATATTTAATTATCTGACAAATAAATACAATTTCTGATGTTTGCATTTTTTTTTGTTTTTATTTTGAAAGCCTGAAATAATTTGTATCTTTACACCTTAATTAATTGTAATGAATGATTTCAGACCTTTTTTAAGGTTTAAATTAAAAAAACTGGATTCATTATTTAACAAACTATTCAATTATTATAACTAAATTATATATAAAATGGCAAAAAGAAATATACTTATAATTGATGATGAAAAAAGTATCCGCTTTGTTCTGGAAAACACTTTGAAAGATGAATTTAATGTAATGTCATTCCCCGATGGCAAAGAAGGTTTATCTTATCTTGAGAATGGAAATATTCCCGATTTAATAATCAGCGATCTTGATATGCCGGGTATTAATGGTTTTGCATTTTTGGAAAAAATAAGACATAGTGGATTTTTCGACAATATCCCTGTGATTATATTATCTGGTAATGATGAGAGTAAAGATAAGATTAAATGTTTTGAGATGGGTGCTGATGATTATGTTTCTAAACCATTTAATCCGAAAGAAATAATTGCACGTGTTAAGCGCAGACTTGATGCAAGAGATAAATTACTCCAAAGAATCGGAATTTAAGCAATAAATTTATGAAAGACCTTACATTATTATACATCGGAGAAGATGCTGATTTAATTAATATGTTCGATACTAATGATTTATTTAAATTAGTACACTTCCCAAATGGGTTACAAGCACTGAATTGGCTTACAAGTTTTGAATTTAATGCTTTCAATCAGAATCAGATAATAAAAATTATTCATGTTGATTTAATAGTATGTGAATCAAATCTGGCTGGAGTTGATGGCTTTGGGTTATTTCAACTTTTCAAAAAAAGATGTGTTGATTTTTCAACACCTTTTATACTTGTTACTTCTAATTTCAGAGACGCATTAAATACAGAAGCTTTTAAAATGGGTATTGATGGTTATATGCCTAAACCAATTGATTGCCAGATTTTATTCAATAAGCTTCAATATTTAATTAATGAGAAACAAAAATTAAAATTAGTTTTACAGGAAAAATCAAATGAAATTGAATCTATTAAGTATTATAAAACCAAACTAATAAAACGAATATTCGATATTTCTGTTGCATTAGTAGCTTTGATATTTACCTTCCCTATATTTCTGTTTACAGCCATTGCTCTTAAACTAGAATCAAAAGGACCCATATTTTATGCTTCAAAAAGAGTTGGTTCAAATAGCAGAATTTTCGACTTTTACAAATTTCGTTCAATGTATCCAGATGCAGATAAACGGTTAAAGGAAGTTGAACACTTGAATCAATATAAAGAAGCAGAAGTAGAATTATTTTGTTCAGAATGTGCAAAACTTCCTGAAGGAAAATTTTGCAGTACAGTAGTTTACGCCGACAATGATCGAATGTGTGAACGTATGCATCTTAAACGCAAAAATGCTAAAAAAGCATTTTTAAAAATTCCAAACGATCCGCGAATTACAAAAGTCGGAAACTTTATACGCAATACCAGTATTGACGAATTACCTCAATTGGTAAATGTACTTAAAGGAGATATGTCAATTGTTGGGAATCGACCTTTACCAGTCGGTGAAGCAAATGCCATCACAAAATCACAATGGGCTGAAAGATTTAATGCAGCTGCAGGAATTACTGGTTTATGGCAAGTAGAACTCAGGGGACAAGGAGGCGTTATGTCTGAAGAAGAACGATTCAGACTTGATAATAAATATGCAGAAACTAACACTTTCTGGGGTGATATAAAACTAATATTCAGAACCTTTCCAGCTCTTTTTCAAAGTGAAAAAGTATAAACTCAAAATATATTTTTAATGAATATTTTAAAAATCAAGCTTAGTTTTATCCTTATTTTACTGGTATTTAATGTATCTGCTCAAACAGATAGTATACCTTTAAAAAACATTAATGAATATAATCCATCTATACATAACATTTCTTTATACTTACCTCCATTACAAATTCTATTTGATTCTGCAGTTGAAAGATCATCTTTGATTAAATTTTGGGAAGCAGGTATTGATGCTCAACAATATAAAATAAAAACTGCAAAAATTAACTGGATGAGAAGTGTTAATATTGAAGGGGATTATAGATATGGTTCAATAAACAATGTATTTGTTGGCCCAACTACTACACAGGTAACAACCAGTGATGCAACACGATGGGGAACCGGAGTTTCTTTAAAACTACCAATTTATGAATTTTTTAATAAAAAAAATGCGGTTGGTGTTGCTGTTAAAGAAAAACAACAAGTTGAATTTCAAAAAGAGGCTGCTATAACTGAATTGAAGAAAGCAATTATTTCTCAGTATTATGAATTACTTTTCAGAGAACAATCTTTGAAAATAAGAAATTCGAATATGCAAAGCACTGCACTTCAATTGCAAATGACTGAACTTGATTTTAAAAATGGTAAGATTGCTATTTCAGAGTTAGTGAGGTTGAGCCAGCAACATGCTGCTAACCAATTTGAATTTGAAAAGGAAAAACGCGAATTTCTGGCAGCATTGTTAATCCTGGAAGAAATCATTGGATTTAAGCTAATTAAATAAAATTACTATGAATTTTCTCACTATTATAAGATTAATAATCCGGCATTATAAAGTTTTAATTATTTTCCCGCTTATAACAGCCGCAATGGCATTTATGATGTCAGGCGATCAAAAAACCGTCTATCAGTCAAAAGCATCTATTTACACCGGAATAGCTTCTGGCTACTCTATTGAAAGTGAAGGTCAATCAACTTATAATAATTACAAAACCAATAATGCTTTTGACAATTTAATCAATATTATCAAATCAAGAGAAACCAGTCAGGAAACAGCATTAGTGCTTTTAGCTACACATTTATCAATAGATAAGCCAAACGAATTATTAATCTCCAAAAAAAACTTTACAATTTTAAAAAACAAAATTCCTGCTAATGTCAACAAATTAATCGTAGCTAACAATTATACTAAAACACTTGAAAATATAAAAAAACTATACAATAGCAGCGATACAAATTTTGTTTATAATCTTGTAAATAGTAAAAATCCATATTATAGTATTGATGGTATTAATAGTGTTATCGTAAAACGTGTAACAACAAGCGATTTAATTGAAATTAGTTATGAATCTGATGATCCAGGTATTTGCAGACTTACATTAGAAATTTTATCAAAAGTATTAATTACTAATTATCGTGAAATATTTCAGGATCAAACTATGGCAGTAGTAAAGTGGTTTGATGAACAAGTTAAATTATCAGCTGAACGATTAAAAACAGCGGAAGATCTTTTATTAGCATTTAATAGTGACAACAATATTATAAACTATTATGAACAAACCAAATTTATAGCAGAACAAAAGGAACAACTCGACAAAGAATATCATACTGAACGCAAAGAAATGATGGCTTCAGAAGCGTCCAAGAAAAAACTGGAGGAAAAACTGGGTGTAAAAGAAGTTATATTTCAAACTAGTAGTGATATATTAAAAATGCGTAACCAACTTACTGATTTAATAAATCAGATGGTAATATTAGAAGCTGATAAGGAACAGGCACAGAATAATGCTTCAAAAATAAATGAATTAAAAGCAAAAATTGAATCATTAAAATTAAAACTTGCAGCAGATATAGCAACCTTATTTAATTCACAAAACTCAACTGAAGGAATTCCTATTGACAGAATGCTGACTGAATGGTTGTCAAAGCTAATGAATTATGAAGAAAGCCTTGCAAAACTGAAAGCTTTTGAACAAAGAAAATCTGAATTTTTCCAAAAATACAAAACGTTTGCACCTTTAGGAGCTACATTGAAAAGAATTGAAAGGCAAATAGGTGTTTGTGAACAAGAATATCTTGAGCGACTCCATAGCTTAAACCTAAGTAAACTCAGACAACAAAACATTGAATTATCAAGCAATATTAAAGTTATTGATAAGCCGAATTTTCCTAATGCAGGAAAAACTACCAGTAAAAAACTTTTGGGTATTATTGGGTATATCGTTGGATTAATACTTGTTTTGACAATATTGATTTTGCTGGAAATTTTCGATACTACAATTAAGTCATCAGAACGTGCTGAAATAATTATTGGATTAAAAGTAGCAGGTCTTTTCCCAAATTTTAAGCAACTCGAAAAAAATCCACAAAAAGAAATTATCATTAACCGTTTGGTTGACATTACCATAAGAAATACATTCTCAAAACGATTATCTGATGAAACGAATCTCAAAATAGCATTTGTAAGTACACGAGAGGAAGAAGGTAAACATAAACTAGCAACCCTCTTCTCAGATCGACTGCATCAAAGGGAAATAAATTGTGTTCATTACGCTCCTGAAAGTTCAAAACCGATGAGTGATATTACAAAGCAATATAAGCCTGAAATAATAAATGAATTAAGTACAATTTTAAATGCAAACATTGACAAGCATATTATAGTTGAAATTCCTTCATTACTTATGAACGATTATCCTTCAGAAGTGATTTCCTCATGTGATATTGTATTTTTAGTTTGTCGTTCAAACAGAGAATGGAATAAAGCAGATAAAAAAACTATTTCAAAATTTATTGAAACCACAAATAAAACGCCTGAACTGATATTAAATGGCGTGGATATTTACCAACTTGAGAATATTCTGGGTGAATTACCTCGAACAAGAAGTAAAATAAGAAAATTAATAAAAAAAATTATCACTTTTGATTTCTTTGGTTCTAAAAAGTTCTAATCATGAGTATTACGAAATTTTTCAAAAGCAATAATATACTTTCATTAGCCGGAAATTTCTCAGCTGCAATATTTGGCTTTTTAAGCTTTATGCTGCTAACAAGAATTACCTCTACTGATACATTTGGGAAATGGGTTCTTTTTATTACTGCTTCAACTTTTGTAGAAATGTTTCGGTTTGGAATAACCCGTGTTGCACTTATAAAATATTTAAGTGGTGCTCCAAAAGAAGAACGAACAATATTAATTGGAAGTAACTGGACCATTGGCATTTTCCTTACAACAATAATTGCTGTTTTATTGGTTTTAATAAGATATATTTTCAAATCTTCAATTGACCAATCAGGTTTTGTCTATTTTTTTCAATGGTACCCATTATTAGCTTTTCTTAATTTACCATTTAATAATGCTTTATCTGTTCTTCAAGCAGATATGAAATTTTTCAAAATTTTACTTATTCGTTTAGTAAATACAGGTGTATTTGTTGTTTTTCTGTTTATTGATTTATATTATTTAAAATGGGGAGTCGATAAAATCGTAATTATTTATCTTTCAATAAATTTTTTAACATCTTTAATGACAATCATTTTGGGATGGGACAATCTTAAATTAGCTAAATATTACGATCTGAATGTTATAAAAAAAATATTACATTATGGTAAATATTCTTTAGGAACACTCGTTAGCACAAGCTTACTTAAAAGTGCTGATACATTCATAATTGGACTAAGTCCGGTATTAGGTACTACAGGAGTAGCTTTATTTAGTGTTCCATTAAAAATGACAGAAATCCTCGAAGTTCCCTTACGTAGTTTTGTTGCAACATATTTCCCAAGGATGTCAAAAGCACATAGAGAAGGCAATACCAGTGAACTAAGACGTTTATTTTATTCATATTCAGGAGTTATCACTCTATTGTTTATTCCATTTTTACTGCTTTGTTTTTTTATGGCAAATCAGGTAATTCTTGTCTTGGGAGGTAAAGCCTATTTGTCATCGCTACCTATTTTTTATATCTTTTGTGTTTATGGATTATTTTTACCCATAGATAGATTTACAGGAGTTGCATTAGATAGCGTTAATAAACCTAACCTTAATTTTTATAAAGTATTGGCTATGGCTATTGTTAATATAATCGGAGATGCTATTTCAGTGTTTTACTTCAATAGTATTTTTGGGGTTGCAATGACAACTATTGTAATGACAATAGTTGGTGTTTTTGTTGGATTGTATCAATATAACAAAGTCGTACCTATTAAAATCGAGATGGTTTTTACTGTTGGTTTCCAAACAATTGGAAATAGAATAAAAAGATTTTTTTAGAAAATATGGGTAGATTTGATAGATATTCAGGTGCAAATCAATTAGGGAAAATGCCTTATGCTCTTTTTACAGGAATAGCTATGGCATTTGTCGGACTCATTATTGCAAGATTCCAAGTAATAGCAGTTGCTTTATTTTTAATTATACCTATTGTAATTTATTATTTTATTATTTTATTCAGAGACCCTTCCATTGGATTAACAACAACCATTATTTTAAACTTTTTTGTCCTGGGAGCAACACGTTATGTTGAAGCTCCTTTTGGACTGTTAATCGATGGATTTTTAGTTTTAAGTATTATTTCTTTATTATTTAAAAGTTATAGTATAAACAAGCCTGATTATTCAATGCTGAATAATAATGTAATGTATTTTTCAGCAATATGGTTTCTGTTTCTAGTATTGGAATTGCTCAATCCTGAAGTCAACAGCAGAGCTGCATGGTTTTTTTTCATGCGTGGAATGGGACTTTATATGTTATTATGTGTATTTCTGGTTTTAATGGTATTTAATACACCTAAACATTTGGAAAAGTTTTTAATGCTCTGGGCTATTTTATCTTTTCTTGGCATTCTTAAAGGATTAGGTCAGAAATTTTTCGGACTTGACCACTGGGAACAACATTGGCTTACTACAGAAGGATTTGTAACCCATTTTGTATTTGGAAAATTAAGAATTTTTTCTTTTTATTCTGATGCTGGTCAGTTTGGTGCATCTCAAGCTCATACTGGTGTTGTTTTTTTAATCATTGCATTAAACTCTAAAAAAAGTTTTAAAAAATATTTCTTTTTATTGGTTGCATTATTAGGATTCTGGGGTATGTCAATAGCAGGTACAAGAGGCGCAATGGCTGTTCCTTTAGCTGGTTTTTTCCTTTACATTGTTCTACAGAAAAATGTAAAATTTATAGTTGTTGGATTCATACTCTTACTTAGCATTGTAATATTTTTCAAATTTACTACTATCGGGCAGGGTAATGATCAGATCCGGCGTATGAGAAGTGCTTTTGACACAGAAGATAACTCATTAAATGTCAGACTTGATAACCAAAAAAAATTATCAAAATATCTTGCCTCAAGACCTTTTGGAGGTGGAGTTGGAAATGCTGGTGCAAAAGCACTTCGTTTTGCTCCTAATTCATTTTTAGCGAATGTTCCAACTGATAGTTGGTTTGTACATGTTTGGGCAGAAACAGGAATTGTCGGTCTTTATCTGCATTTTTTTATTATTTTTTTTATACTTGGAAAGGGAAGCTATATCGTAATGTTTAAAATTAAAGATGAGGATTTAAGAATAAAAATGATTGCACTACTTAGCGGTTATGTTGGTATAATTGCAGCAAGCTATGGAAATGAAGTGATCAGCGGATTACCTACAGCCTTTCTAACCTATCCTTCTATCGTTTTTGTATTTATGGCTGATCATCTTGAAAAACAAAAAAATGAAAGCAAAATACTAAATCCTTAAGTTTAATTAAAAAATAGTATTAACTTTGCTTATAGTAAGATAAAAATTAATTAGTTTTGAAAAATAACAATTTGATATATAAATATTTAATTCAAACTTTAAATTATTTCATTATCATAAATTAATTCTGTTTGAATGGAAGGTGTCATAATTCATTTAATAATCGGAGGAATTGTATTTACAGCTTTTGGCTTTATATATGCACTTGTTCAAGATAAAAAAGAAAAAGAAAATGAAAGATAATCTTAAGTTACAGCCATTAGTTTCAGTAATTACTGTGAATTATAATCATTCAGCAGATACTATTGCAATGATTTATTCTTTAAAAAACTGTTCTTACAAAAATATTGAAATTATTGTAATTGACAATGACTCACAAAACGATGACCCATATATTATTTCAAAGACCTTCCCTGACATTAAATTAATTGTTCTACCAAATAATCTTGGATTTGCTGGTGGTAATAATGAAGGTTTCAGATATTCAACAGGAGAATATTTATTGTTGTTAAATAATGACACAGAACTTGATCCTGGCTTCCTAGAGCCTTTAGTTGAAACACTTCAATCTAACTCAGAAATTGGAATGGTCTCTCCAAGATTACTATTTTATCATAGTCCTGAAATGAAAACGATTCAATATGCAGGAGCATGTAAAATTAATTTACTTACAGGAAGAGGAAGGAATATTGGCTGGAGCGAAGTAGATAACGGACAGTATAACTACGTTTGTGAAACAGATTATGCTCATGGAGCAGCATTAATGCTAAACAGGGAAGTTTTAACAAAAGTTGGTTGTATGCCCGATGTTTTTTTTCTTTATTATGAAGAACATGATTGGTGTACTGCTATGCAAAAGAAAGGATTAAAAGCATATTATGTTGGTACATCAAAGGTATTTCATAAAGAATCGGTTTCTATTGGGAAAAACAGTCCTGTTAAAACATATTACATGACAAGAAACAGAATTATTTTTCTTCGCAGAAATGCAAATTGGATTAATTTTACAATTGCTATCTTATTTTTTCTTTTAATCTCAGTACCTGTTGGCGTTTTTCGCTATTTAAAAAATAAAGAATCTCATCTTCTCAAATATTATTTTTCAGCCATTTTATGGAATTTTACTCATTTTAAAAATTTAAATGGATTTCCAAAACTAGTAACATCAGAAAATAAGCTTGCCGAATTATCCGGAACTTATCATCATTTAGCAACTCATTCAAATTTTGTTAAATCAATAAACAAGAAATAGTTATGAAAGATCTTATTATAAAAGAACTGAATAAAATGATGAAAGAACGACAAATGAGTCGTAAAACAATTGGATTGTTAATCCTATTTTCATTCAGATTGATGAATTTAGCTATAAATATGATAATTACACGCATTTATTTGCGAAAATGTAATAAAGTCGGTAAAATGGTATTTACCAAAGGAAGACCACAGATTACAAATAAAGGGACTCTTATTATTGGAAGCTACAACAGTATCTGGTCTAAAATTAGTAATACACGCTTATCTGCTCACTCGGGTGGTTATCTTGAAATTGGAAATCACAATTATATTAACGGAGCTTTTATATCGGCTTCATGTAAAGTAGTACTAGGAAATAATATCAAGATTGGTCCACAAACCATGATTATGGACAGTGATTTTCACGACACTTCAGACCACAACAAAGAAGGTTTGTCTATGGAAATTATTATTGGAGATGATGTATGGTTAGGTGCCCGTTGTACCATTCTGAAAGGAGTTCATATTGGAAAAGGTGCAGTTGTTGCAGTTGGTGCAATTGTTACTAAAGATGTTCCTGCAAACGCTATTGTAGGTGGAATTCCAGCAAAAATTATTAAAATGAAAGAATAAATTAATTAAAATCAAATAGGTATGAGTAATTTTATTGGTTGTTTTAAAAAAGAAGATTTATTAAATAAATTTTCAAACGAACAAGGCTTTTACAATCAAATTAGTAATAGTCTTTTAGTAAAAGGTGTTTGCTCTGTTTATAATTCAAGTGAAGAACAGATAATTTTATTCGGTCACTTATATAATATTGAAAAAGTTGCAAATGAAGAAAATATTTCCAATTTTACTTCAGATGCCCATTTCTTTCTTGATTTATATAAAAAGGATTATAAATTAATTAAAAAATTGGATGGAGAATTTACGGCAATCATTTTTTCAAATGATCAGTGTAATGTAATACGTGATCGCCATGGAGCTTCATTACAAGTATATTATTCCGCAGAATTTCTATGTTCAAATATTTTCGATTTTAAAAAAATTAAAAACTTTTCTATTGATTTAAATCAAAATGCGCTGGCTACATTTTTAGCCTACGGTTACATTCCTTCACCCCTAACCGCATTAAACGGAGTTTCAAAACTTACACCGGGATCCATGCTCACATGGAAAAATGGTGCAACAACAATTACTCCAATGTATACTTTCGAAGATTTTAAATCAAATATTAATCCATCAATCAAAATTGAAGATGCAGCTGTCGAATTTGAACATTTACATCAACAAGCTATAAAAAGTCGTATTT
This sequence comes from Bacteroidales bacterium, assembly GCA_049315385.1. Classification (GTDB taxonomy): domain Bacteria; phylum Bacteroidota; class Bacteroidia; order Bacteroidales; family JACABE01; genus JACABE01. Next base: position 111,775 of record JBMOKG010000004.1, on the reverse strand, counting down.
ATAAAAAGAATAGTATTGGCCTTTTTTTAAGTGGAGGTTATGATTCAGGTGGTAATATACATGCACTTCGTCAGGTATATAATGGAGATGTATCTTCATTTTCAATTGGATTCAAAAATAATCCCTGGTCAGAATTACCGCTGGCACAGAAACTTGCTGATGTATATTCAACCAAGCATAATGCCTTTGAAATTGATGGAAGCGAAATTGCTTTTCTTCCCGAAATTGTTGCTGAATTAGGTGACCCATTTCAGGAAAGTGGTTTGATGATCAACTATTTAGTAAACAAATTAGTTGCTAATAACAAAACAGATATAATATTAGGTGGCGATGGAAATGACCAGCATTTTGGTGTTGCAATGCGTGAATTGGCTATGTTCTATAAAATCTCGAAAATGGGATTAATGCCAGCACTTAAATTCGCAACTTCAGTTTTACAATCAAATACTTTTGACAAGGATAATTTATTATTTAAACTTCGTTTTCAAGGTCATAAAATATCTCACATTCTTGAAAATGACCGTTTTGGATTTAACAACCCACAACAAAAAACATTGTTAAAGAACTTTGTCCCATACACAGCTCCAGCATCCCCTATTCAATCATGTTCTGATTTTGATCAGCTATGTCTTATAAAACAATATTATATCGATTTATCTCAGATAGCCAATGAAGTAATATTGTTTAAAGGTTCAAAAATGGCCGCACAATTCGACAATCAACTCTCTTTTCCATATATGTCGACTGATATTTATAATTTCTTAAAAACCTTGCCTCGTTCAATTAAAACAAAAGGCAATTATGATGAAATTTCTAAAGGAAAAGGATCTGCAAAATATCTACACAAATTCTATTTAAAGCCACATCTACCTTCTGAAATTACCGACAGAAAAAAACAAGGTGGATTCGCTCCTTTACCAGTATTTTTCAATGATACAGATCAACGGAAGAAAATTTTTCAATATATACTGGATTCTGAATTTGCTGCTAATTTAACAAATATAGACACTGTTAATCTAATACTGAAAGATTACGCTGCTAATGCAAATACAGAACCTTATTGGTTCTGGAACAGACAAACAAAAGCTACCCAGATATGGAATCTACTCGTAATTTGTATATGGTGGGATATTATGAAAAGTAATACAAATAAAATAAGCTTACTATAAGCTTATAGAAAACAAATTAACAGCAGATTCAACTATAAGTCAGATAAACAACTAAAACTATAAAATGAAAAGAAAATTAGGAGAATATCTTTCATCGAAATTAATACGTGTTACAACCAGCGGGAAAATTATTCGTGAAATTGATGGATTGCGTTTTTTGGCAATTTTACCTGTAATTATTCAGCATATCAGTGAACGTTTATTTCGCTATAGCTATGCATCACATAGTGGTTTCCAAGGTGATTATCATAAATTTATCAATACAGATATGTCTGCTTACTGGATTAGCAGAGGAACTGTTGGAGTATTTGTATTTTTTGCTATTAGCGGATTTGTTTTATCTTTTCCATTTGCTAAACATTATTTGAATGACCAACCTTCAGTAAATATAAAAAAATACTTCTGGCGAAGAGTTACCAGACTGGAACCACCTTATGTTGTTGTAATGACCTTACTTGCATTGGTTTTAATAATTAAAGGAGACTACACTCTTAGTCAGATGTCACCTCATTATCTAGCAAGCATTCTTTATCAGCACAATCTCATATATCACGATTATAGTATTATCAATCCCGTTGCATGGTCGCTTGAAATAGAAATTCAGTTTTATATTCTGGCACCTATACTTGCATATTTAGTTTTTTCCATAAAGGACCTTTGGCTAAGAAGAGGTTTACTTATTTCCTATATTTTCATTTTCGTAACACTTCAAAATGTATTTGATTGGAATATGGGACTTATGAAAATGACTATTTTCGGACAATTACCACATTTTCTCGCTGGCTTCTTACTTGCTGATGTTTTTTTGAATGAGTGGAAGAATGGTATAAAGAAAGCTTATTTATGGGATATAATCGGTATATTAGCATTAATATTACTAATGTATACGTGGACTACTGAGTACTGGAAAAATTTGGTTTTTGCAGTCTCTCTTTTCACCGTACTTTTTAGTGTTTTTAAAGGAAAGTTATTAAATGCTTTTTTCACAAACACATGGATAATGATAAGTGGAGGTATGTGTTACTCTATCTATTTGATACACCTTCCTATCGTAGAATTTCTTTCACGAATCATCAAACCGGTGTATTTAGGAAGTAATTACATAGCTAATCTAACTGCACATTTTTTAATTATCGCGCCGATAATTATGATTGCTTCTATTATCTTTTATTCATTAATAGAAAAGCCATGTATGGATAAAGACTGGCCACAGAAATTAATTGCATTTTTCAAAAGGAAAATATCTGCATAAATTATACCAAAATATTTTTCAATATTCATTGAGTAAAATTCTAATGTCTAACAGCAAAAACTATTCTGCTATTGTAAATATAAATGCAATGGTATCAAATATTAATATAGACAGAAGATGAGATTGATTTATATATTACTGATTACCAATTTATTTATTCATTCATTTGGACAAGATACTACAAAAAAAATAGTATTAAAACCTATTAGCAGAATGCCATTTGAGAGAATTTTAACCCAAGAACAATCTGAGAAAATAAAAAGAAACAAGGTTGATAGTATCAATAATACTTATTATTGCATAAAGAAACGACAAGAATATAAAGACTCTTGTTTTCGCGAATACAGCAAAGAACTAAAGGAAAAAGAACAAATTGTTAAAGAATTAAATTCTAAAAATACCGGATATTATTATTATATTTATAATAGCTGTGATCTATTAAATTATTATGAATGCGAAGGCTGTATTGGTCCACAGAAGTATGCTTTTTATTGGAACTTTAAAATTATGAAAAAAGAAAAATCAAGAATTATTCTTGATGGCCCAACAGGAGAAGTATACTATTATGAGGACGACATATGGCGGATGCCAAAATAAACAATAGAAACTATCATCAAATCTTTGAAAATGTTTATAAAATTTGAATAAACTATTATTAACTTTGGTGCAATTTAACAGGAAATAAAAGTAATTCTGCCTTTTATATCAAGCTAAAAATAGCTACACAAAAGATAGCAGATTGAACATCAACATATTTCATTTCTATATTATTTCTTCTGTTCAATTGTACCGTGTTCAGTATGAATAAAAGTTTTATTTGCACCTTTCATTGACAAAAGAGCTTTAAACATTAACCAGATGCCTTTAGGTAAATACAAGACAGCATTTAATGTTTTGGCATTGTACATTTTACCTGGAACAGAAATTAATAATGTAAGACAGATTACAGTGAACAATCCGCCCCAAAATACTGTAAAAATACTTCTGTCAAATATTAATGAAAGTAAAAAAATCATAGATAAAGAGCCCAATAATAGTACTCTGGGAAGAAAAATATGCTGAAAAGAACGATTAAAATAATCGAAATTTCCTTTAGTAAAAAGTTGCTGCAACGCTGATCCAAATGATTTTCTCAGATAAATAAACTGAGCTGCAAGCCAGCGTTTCCTCTGATTAGAAAAATTATCGAAAGACTGTACTTTTTCATCATACACATATGCATCTTCAATAAAATCTACTTTTAATCCTCGTTGTGTCATATAGAGTTCTAGTTCTTTATCAAACCCACCAATTGCTTCAATGCCAGACATTATGGCTTTAAATGGCTTATATTCAAACGCCATACCCGAACCAATTAATGATGAACTTAATCCAAGTGCCCTATTGCCTCTTCGAAATAAATGATTGTTAATTTCCTCACTCACTGCATCGAGAATTGCAACAGAAGTATTCATATTTTTTGCGACACGGTGTCCCTGAACACCAAAAAAGCCACATGACAATCCATTGTTTATCTTACGTATAAAACTATTTTCCATAATATTATCTGCATCAAGAATTAATGCATAATCATATTTCTCAGGAAGAAGTTCAAATGCTCTGTTCAATGATTTTGATTTTGTGCTTTTTTCAAAATCAACTTCAATTACTTTAAGTGACATACCTTTTAGCTTGATAATTGTTTCCGGTTTAAGTTTATCTGCAATAACAATAACATCAAACAAATCTTTAGGATAATTCTGAAGACATGCATCTTCAGCAACTTCAAGAATAACTTTATCCTCTTTATAGGCAGGAATAAATACAGCAAAAGTATGCATTTTATCACTCTCTTCTATGATTTGCTTTCTTCTAAAAAGGCCAGCTATTGCCAAAAAAAGCAGGTAAAAGATACCAATTCCGAGATAAGCCATCAGTATCATTTGAAGTAAATTAAAAATAGTTGTCATCATCATTTTTCAGGATTTAATTGAATCAATATCGCTCAATACTTTTGATTATTAACACAAAATAATATTAATTAGTCTAGATAACAGAGATATATACACTGAGTAATCTAAAATCGTTTATTGAAAGCTATCATTAAAGGCAAAAGTATATAAAAAAATGAGTGTTATTTACATTTTACATCAAATAATTAATTCTAAATTACTTTTTATAAATTCATTTAGCTTTATTTTTATACAATTTCCTAATTAAAAACACATTATAAAATATATAGAAACATTTATAATAGAATTTAAATTAAATTTATTTTTTTCTTTTTTAATATTAATTGTTTATTATCTTTGTTCTTTATCTATATTTGAGTTTCAAGTTATTTGCTTTATCAAATCAGATTATTCAAAAACAAAAAATTCATTCAGTAAATATTCTTGTTCTTATTTCTGAAACATTAATTATGCAAATTAAATCCAATTTTCAACTTTATAAAAGAAAAGAATATAAAAGGCTTACTTTAACCGGATGGGGTTTATTAATTACATGTATTGCAATATTTTGTAGTTTATCATTACAAAATGCTTTTTCTTTTTTGGAAATTGCAAATACAATAGAATCAAAATTATTAGGTATTGAAAGACATGTTCCCGATTATGCATTAGATAATGCGAAAATATTTTCCATTCAAAATCAAGATTCCTTAATATTTACTACTGGTGTAACTATGACACAAGGTAGCAATTTATGCGGATATTCAAATTATTCAGATTTAAAAGCTGCAACACTTTATGGATTAGGTATAAATTCATCACTAATTATAAGTAATCCAAGTAATCCTAAACAAAAAGACAGAACTTTTGAATCAGTACTTGCTTTAAAACATCAATTTAGAAAAATGAATATAACTAAAGGTAGTTTAAATATATTAACCTTAGATACATATACTCGGCTTACAAGATATTTATTCTGGAAAGCTATGGGTAAAAATTTGAAAATAGGGATCATATCTGTTCATGCAATAAATTATGATACCACTAAATGGTGGACTTCTGTTTTTGGAGTAAGAGCTGTAATATATGAAGGATTAGCCTGGTTATAAACAAAATTTCTTTTTTATCCTGATAATACTATAATAAATGAGAATAGGAATTGAAGCCCAGAGATTATTCCGTCCAAATAAACATGGGATGGAAATTGTAGTTTTAGAAATTATAAAACAACTTCAGCGTATTGATTCTGAAAATGAATACTTTATATATGTAAAAAAAGATAAAGATATTTGTATTAAATCAAGTAAAAACTTTACAATCAGAGAAATAGGAGGTATTTCATTTGCATGGTGGGAGCAAATTAGTTTGCCCAAGGCAGTAAAAAAAGATAACTGCCAACTCCTGCATTGTACTAGTAACACGGCTCCAATATATACAAATACACCTGTTTTATTAACACTACATGATATTATATATTTAGAAAAGAGCTACTTATCCATAATCTCAGGCAAAGGTAGCTTTTATCAACGATATGGAAATTTATACAGAAAATTTATTGTCCCCAGAATAATAAATAAATGTATTAGGATTATTACTGTTTCCTCTTCGGAAAAAAAAATAATTGAAAATTATTTCATTTTAAACCATCTTAATTTAGACATTATATACAATGCTGTAGATAATCGATTTAAACATATTGACAATTCTATAGAATTACTAAATCAGCTTAATATATCTAAACCATATATTCTTTTTCATGGAAATACTGATCCTAAAAAAAATACAGAAAATGTTTTCAGAGCTATATCTATACTCAAAAAAAAGTATTCAATTGATATCAATTTTGTCATTTCGGATCTTAAAATTAGCGTAATTAATAAAATTGCAAAAGAAACATCAACATTAGAAATTTTAGATCAGATAATTGCGATTGGTTATATTTCAACTGAGAAATTGCCTTTACTTTATTCATCATGTGAATTATTCTTATATCCTTCATTAAGAGAAAGTTTTGGACTGCCAATTTTAGAAGCCATGTCATGTAAGACAGCAGTTCTAACATCAGCTATTTCCTCTATGCCTGAAGTAGCTGGAAATGCTGCTCTTTTAGTTGACCCTGAAAGTCCGGAACAACTTGCTGATGGAATAGCAAAAATACTTACTGATACTGATTTTAGAAAAGAACTAATAAGAAAAGGTTTAGAAAATATATCTAGATTTTCTTGGGAAAAAGCTGCAAATGAAACATTGAAAATATATAAAGAAATATTAACTTAATTTTCTGCAAAGAAAACATAATTTCGCTTCGAAAATTTTGTATATTTGATGAAAATAATGATGAAAATAAACGCGAAAAACTTAATTTAAAAGAATTATTATGCAAGGAAAAGACATTATTATCACAGGTTTACAAGCTTGGGATATTGAAATCGGCAGTAACTGCAAAAATATTGCTCTTGAGTTTTCAAAAAATAACAGGGTGTTGTATGTAAATTATCCATTGGATAGAAATACATTGAAGAATAAAAAAAATGAAGCAAATATCATTAAACGAGTAAAAATACTAAATGGAGAACTCCCCTATTTTGAACATATTAATGAGAATCTTACTGTCTTTTATCCTAGAATCATTCTTGAATCAATAAATAGACTACCCTTCCAATTTTTATTCAGATGGTTTAATAAGCTGAATAATAAAAAATTTTCAGATGAAATTAAAAGAGCAATAAAAGAATGTGGATTTCATAATTATCTCCACTTTAATGATAGCGATATGTTCAGAAGTTATTATATGAAAGAAATGCTCAATCCTATTACAAGTATATATTATATTCGCGACAACCTTATTAAAAACCCTTACTGGAGAAAATACGGGCAGTTTCTTGAACCCGAATTAATAGCAAAATCAGACGTTGTGGTAACTAATTCACTTTATTATGCAGAATATGCAAGTGAATTTAATAAACATTCCTATATGATCGGTCAAGGATGTGATATTTCGATCTATGATGAAGACAAAAACCATATTGAAACAGCAAATGAAATTAAAGAAATAAGAAAACCAGTAATTGGTTATATTGGATTTTTAACTTCAAGAAGACTGGATATTAATTTAGTAAGAATGCTGGCAGAAAAACGTCCTGATTGGACAATCGTTCTGGTTGGTCCTGAAGACGCAAATTTTATTGCATCTGACTTACATAATTTTGAAAACATTATTTTTCTTGGATCAAAACCAGCTGATCAATTACCGAATTATACAAAAGGATTTGATGTTTGTATCAATCCTCAGATTTTAAACGATGCTACCATTGGGAATTATCCTCGCAAAATAGACGAATATCTTGCTATGGGAAAGCCAACTGTTGCAACCTGGACTAAAGCAATGGAATATTTTGCTGACTATGTATATTTAGCAAAATCACCGGAAGATTATATTCATTTAATAGACAAAGCATTGACTGAAAACAGTGAAGAAAAACAGCAAGCCAGAAAAAAGTATGCTGCGATGCACTCATGGGAAAACAATGTAGAAGCAATATATAATGCAATTCAAAAAATAAAATAAAAAAAATAAAAATGGGGATAATAGAACGAATTAAATCCGATCCGAAATGGAAAAAAAGAGTCCATTGGTTCATAGCTTCTCCTTACCGTGCAAGACCACGTTGGTACATTCGCTGGTTTGTGAATAAATTCTATCACAAAAGAGGAAAGCATTCTCTTATCAGGTGGAGTGCCCGGGTAGATGTATTTTTCTTTAAGCGTTTTGATTTGGGTGACTTTTCTACCATAGAAGATTATTGTGTAATTAACAATGGAGCAGGAAATGTGATTATCGGCAACCATTGCAGAGTAGGAATAGGAACTGTTTTACTCGGGCCTGTTTCAATGGGAAATGGTTCAGGTACAGGACAACATGTTTTTATTGGAGGTTTTAATCATGGATATAAAGACGGATCTAAAAATTCAAAACATCAATCTCTTGATGTAAGAGGAGTTATTATTGAAGAAGAAGCTCACATTGGTGCTAACTCAGTAGTATTAGCAGGTGTCACTATCGGAAAAAGAAGTCAGATTGGTGCTGGAAGTGTAGTTACTAAAGATGTCCCCCCTTTTAGTATTGCTGCAGGAAATCCTTGTAAAGTAATAAAACAATACAATCCTGTTAACGGAGAATGGGAAAGAGTTTAATTTTAATCAATTAAATCAATTTTTATGAAATATCTTGAAATATTATTTTGGATACTAATGTTCATCGTTTTTTATGCATACATTGGTTATGGTATTTTATTAATCTTTTTAGTAAAAATTAAATCCATATTTGTTAAAGATAAAAATTTATATAGAAAAGATTATGAGCCTGAAGTAACATTGTTAATCGCAGCCTACAACGAAAAAGATTATGTAGCTTCAAAAGTTTTGAATTCTATGCAATTAGATTATCCAAAGGAAAAACTTAATCTAGTTTGGGTTACAGACGGATCAGATGACGGAACTCCCGAATTATTAGGTAATTATAAAGAAATCATTGTTTACCATGAATCAGCCAGAAATGGGAAAATTGGTGCAATAAACCGTGCAATGAAGTTTATTAAAACTCCAATTGTAGTCTATTCTGATGCAAATACAATGCTTGGAAAAGATGCCATTAGAAGAATTATCTATCTTTTTTCGAATCCTGAAATTGGATGTGTTTCCGGTGAAAAAAGAATAGCTTCTAAAGATGTTGATACGGCTTCAGGTGCAGGAGAAGGGATTTACTGGAAATATGAATCACTTTTAAAACGTTATGATTTTAAACTTTTCAGTGTTGTAGGTGCTGCTGGTGAGTTATTTGCTATTCGTACAGAACTCCATCAGGATGTGGAACGTGATACCATATTAGATGATTTTATAATCTCTTTAAGAATAGCTATGAAAGGATATAAAATAGGTTATGATCCTGATGCTTATGCTATTGAATCTGCTTCTGCGAATGTTAATGAAGAGTTGAAACGTAAAATAAGAATTGCAGCCGGCGGTATCCAATCTGTAGTTCGATTGAAAGCTTTACTAAATCCATTTAAATATAAAACACTGAGTTTTCAATACATATCACATAGAGTATTAAGATGGACTCTGGCTCCTTTGTCAATGATACTCATATTTTTAATAAATATAATATTTGTAGCAAAACAAGGATTTGACTTCAATAATTTTTACACACTGTTGTTTTTATTACAACTACTGTTTTATGTATCAGCTCTTTTGGGTTGGTTTTTGCAAAACAAAGAAATTAAAGTAAAATTGCTATTTATTCCTTTTTATTTTTTCATAATGAATTATGCAATGATATTAGGATTCTTCAGATTTATCAAACGTAAGCAATCTGTAAACTGGGAACGATCTAAAAGAGCAAGTTAAAATATTTTTGTAAAAATTCAAAATAAAAATTTAGAATTGCCTATTTATACAATAAGAAAACAGTTGTCTTTTTATGGAAATCAGGAACTGATTTTTTCCATGCAGAGATAGATTTCGTTTTGATAAAAGCTGTTGGTAAGGTAATATCTGTAGCAATGCATAATAAAGTTTCACTTCTACAACTTTGTAAAATTGATTCAATCAGTTGATTATTACGATAAGGCGTTTCTATAAAAATTTGTGTTTCATTTTTCTGGTACACATTTTTTTCAATTTCCTTAATCCTGTTTATTCTTAAATTTTTATCAACAGGAAGATAACCTAAAAAAGCAAATTGCTGCCCATTAAATCCAGAAGCCATCAATGCCAATAATATAGATGAAGGCCCAACCAATGGAACTACCTCAATATTTTTCTGTTGTGCTATCCTGACAATATCTGCACCGGGGTCTGCAATACAGGGAACGCCAGCTTCAGACAATAAACCAATATTTTCACCATTCTGAATTGCATCTAAATAATGATCTATTTCCTCAGGTTTAGAATGCTCGTTTAATACAAAAAAAACAAGATCATCAATAGGTTTTAGCAATCCTGCCTTTTTTAAAAATCTACGGGCTGTGCGAATCTCTTCTACAATATAAATATCTATTTCATTGATAACATCTTTGTTATAGCCTGGTATTACATTATCTATAGGTGATTCACCAATTGTAGATGGAATAAGATATAGTTTTCCTTTTTGCATTTTCTATAATATTTGAACTAAAAACATCGATAATAACTTAAATAATTCTCTTTATGAACTTTAAAACTTTCTACTCATTTTATCCAGGGTAAATTATCTAAATCTACGTTTCCGCCAGATAAAATAATCCCAATTTTTTTATGTTCAAAATCATATTTCTTCTCCAGCAAGGCTGCAATTGGAACAGCTGATGAAGTTTCAATCAAGAGCTTTGTACTTTCCCATACCAATCGCATGGCATCAATAATTGCTTTTTCACTAACGGTAACAATCTGATGAACATATTGTTGAATCAAAGGGAATGTTTTATCTCCCAATGAAGTCCTTAAGCCATCAGCAATTGTATCTGGATTTTTAGATTCTACAAACAATCCGGAATTAAAAGAGCGAAAAGCATCACTGGCTTGCTCGGGCTCAGCTGCTATTACTTTAGTTTTTGGCGAAAAATAATGTGATGCTAATCCAGTTCCACTGAGCAAACCACCCCCTCCAACCGGAACCATTATAATATCCATTTCATGAGTTTGCTCAAAAAATTCCATTGCAGCAGTTGCCTGACCAGCAATAATACGAAAGTCATTATAAGGATGAATTTCTTTTGAATTGGTTTTTTTCAGAATTTCAGCTAGTGTTGTTTCTCTCGCCTCAAGTGTTGGCTTACAAAAAGTTATAATACCTCCATATGCTTTTACTGCATTTACCTTTACTTTTGAAGAATCTTCAGGCATAACAATGTATGATTTTATGCCTCTAATTGAAGCAGCTCTGGCTAAAGCCTGAGCATGGTTTCCTGATGAATGTGTAGCCACTCCATTTTTTAATTCATTATCATTCAGTAAAAAAACAGCATTTACAGCACCTCGGGTTTTAAATGCACCTGCTTTTTGTAAATTTTCACATTTAAAATAAATTTCTGTTTCAAAAAGTTTGTTTATCCTTTCTGAAGTGATAACAGGAGTTCTATGAATATAAGGTGAAATTCTTTTTGCAGCCTGAACAATTAAATTAAAATCCGGTACCATATTTTTATTCGAGGTGTTTATTTATATTTCAGTAGGAATTAACTATATAATTCAGAAATAACATTACATGCTTTATCCAGCATCTGATAAACTTTTTCAAAACCTTCTTTTCCACCATAATATGGATCTGGTACTTGTAAATTAAGTTTTAATTCAACTACATTCATTATATAATCGAGCTTGGCTAAATCTTCTTTTGATCTGACGAAAGCTTTTACATGATGAAAGTTATTATCATCCATAAAATAGATTTTATCAAAATTATCAAAATCTTCAGTCGTAAAAAGTCTTGCTTTTTTGCCAGACAATGTAATCTGATGATTTCTCAATGTCTCTATAGTCCTTTTATCAGGCTCGTCACCAATATGAAATGCTTCAAATCCAGCTGATTCTACAATTACATTTTTAGACTGTTGTATGAATTTATGTTTTAAGATCCCTTCTGCCATAGTTGAACGACAAATATTTCCATGACAAAGAATCAAAATTTTAGTTTTTTTAGTTGACATCATGTTTATTAAAAAAATAAATGTAAGCTTTTAAGGAGCTTACATTTGAATATATTATTGATAATTTGATTGTTAGTTTAAATTTTTATCTTTTTTTCAAGTTCATCCACATTGTTTTTATATTTTTTATCTGTTTCTATCAGATTGTTTACGGTTCGGCATGCGTGTAATACAGTTGCATGATCTTTATTTCCGCATTGCAGGCCAATTGAAGCAAGAGATGATTTAGTAAGCTTTTTGGAAAAATACATAGCAAGCTGACGCGCCTGAACAACTTCACGTTTTCGTGTTTTAGAACTTATTTTATCTACAGGAATACCAAAATAATCACAAACAATTTTTTGAATAAAATCAATAGAAATATCTCTGGATGTATTTTTAACAAATTTATCAATCATTTGCTTAGCCAAATCAAGTGTAATGATTTTTTTATTTAAAGATGATTGTGCAAGCAAAGAGATAAGTACGCCCTCTAATTCCCTGATATTGGTATTAATACTATAGGCAAGATATTCAATAACATCTTCCGGCATTTCAATACCATCATTATAAAGTCTTTTTTGTAATATAGCAATCCGGGTTTCAATATTTGGAATTTGTAAATCAGCAGACAATCCCCATTTAAATCTTGAAATCAGACGTGGTTCCATTCCCGACATTTCTACAGGAGCTTTATCAGAAGTAATTACAATTTGTTTACCTTTTTGATGTAAATAGTTAAATATATGAAAGAAAATATCCTGTGTCTTTTCTTTTCCAGCTAAAAACTGAATATCATCAATAATCAACACATCAATCATCTGATAAAAATGAATAAAATCATTTTGATTATTATTCCTTACTGAATCAATGTATTGTGACGCAAACTGCTCTGCTCCAACATAAAGTACTGTTTTGTCTGGAAATAAGTTTTTAACATGAATCCCGATAGCATGAGATAGATGGGTTTTACCCAAACCTACACTACTATATAATAATAAAGGATTAAATGCAGTTTTTCCTGGATTTTCGGCAACAGCAAAACCGGCAGAACGAGCCAGACGATTACAATCTCCTTCGATAAAATTATCAAATGAATAATTATCATTTAATTGGGAGTGAATCTTAATTTTCTTTAATCCAGGTATAATGAAAGGATTGGGAATATCTTTTGAGGAATTTTTATTAATATCAATAGGCATGGTTACTGCTGGATTTTGAACAGCATTTTTATTTGCTGTTGGAAGATTTATTGTAAAAGGTGGATTACCAAAACTTGAATTATCCATTACAATGCTATATTCTAAACGACCTTCTGTACCTAATTCTTTTTTTATGGTTTTTTTTATCAATCCAATATAATGTTCTTCAAGCCATTCATAAAAGAACTGACTTGGTACTTGAATTGTAAGCACTTTATTTTCAAGTTTAACAGGCTTAATAGGTTCAAACCAGGTTTTGAAGCTTTGGCTATTTCCAAGATTATCCTTTATAATATTGAGACAGCTAGCCCAAACTTCTTTATAGTTTCTTTCCATTATTAGCATTAATATCGTTATTTATATAGTTAAAATATAAAGATTTTCAAAATCAGACTTTTATAAATTAAAAGCTCCAGTTTTAAAAGGAAGTTGTAATTTTTCAACAAAATTGCTCATTAAAAAGTTAAAAAAAAAAAAAAAAAACTATTGTTTTAATCTTTTTTTTATTGTATATAGCAAAAAAAAAGATTTTTAAGAGCCTAAAACTTTATAGTTTTACAACTATTACATTTACAATCTTTTAATTAATTCTATTTATTTTACCCTAAACATTACAATAATACAACAAAAATAACATAAAAAAAGATTTTTTTTAATTATTTTGAAATTTTTACAGATTCTAAATAGTAACATTTCAATTCAACCCTTAAGACATAATCAACAGATAATAATAACTTTAAAAAAAAGTGATTTTTTTAAAAATGAATTTTTATAAAGTATTTATTATTTTTGCTGAAAAATATCAAAATGTTTATATCTGAAACAAAAATAAGAGTCCGTTATGCTGAAACAGATAAAATGGGCTATGTCTATTATGGAAATTATGCTCAATACTATGAAGTTGGCAGAGTTGAATCATTTAGATTATTAGGGACCACCTATAAAGCAATGGAGGACGCTGGTATCATGATGCCTGTTTTGCAAATGAATTCAAATTTTAAAAAACCTGCATTTTATGATGATATTTTAACCATCAAAACTATAATAATAGAGAAGCCTGATGTTAAAATAAAATTTTATTATGAGATTTACAATGAAAAGGATATTCTTATAAACCAAGGCGAAACAATTTTAATATTTGTTCATCAACAGACGATGAAACCATGTCGCTGCCCAAATTGGTTTATTAATTTATTATCAGATTATAACCTGGAATAGCATAATCACCTAACTGTTTTCCTACAGAAACTACCAATACTTAAAGTTATAGTAGTATTAAAACCTTCAAAATCAGAAGATTTATACATATCAGTTCGTTTTCCATTTCTGTCAATGTATTGTTTTGAAAGTCCTGAAATAAATCTTACACCAAGTCCAATATTAATTCTTAACCAATTAGTTAAAGCATACGAAGTTTCAATTTGAGGTGTTATAACAAGAAATTCATCTCTGGCTGTATTGTAATTTATACTATTATTAATATTATATAAAAAAACAGCTCCCCATCCAATTTTTAAGTTGAAAGTTTTCTGAAATTTTCTACAGGGCACATCTTTTATCCCAAACCATAACCCGCCATGAGCATAATTTAATTGACAATCAATTAACTGATAATCAATTGCATTAACAGATTGGTGAATAGATGAAATCAGACCTATTCCATAAGCTCCTATAAAGAACTTATCTTTAAGTAAGAATGCACCTCCTATTCCGGTCATTACAAAATGCTTATGCTCATTTATGGTAACATCTGTAATCAGTGTTAAGAATCCATTTATCAATCTATCTGAAGAACCGATATTCAGACTGTCATTTATCATTTTTTTCTGAGCAGGCAATATAAAATAAAAGAATAAGAATATGACAATAACAGATTTTTTTTTCATTTTTCAAATTAACAAACCTAATCTTCAAATCCTATTCCGTTATGAGCGCCGTCACAAAATGGTTTCTTTGCAGATACTCCACATCTGCATAAAGCTATAGTTTCTCTGCAAATAATTTCATTACCTTTATTGTCCAACAACTTGAAATCACCTTCAATTAAATAAGGTCCTTTTTCAATAATAGTAATCTGAGTTTTATTACTTTCATTATTTTTATTCTCTAAACTATTATCATTCAATTCAAAAGTTAATGCTTTGGTTGGACATCTCTTAATCGTTTTTATAATTTCATCAGTTGTTGCTGCTTTTGCATCTATCCATGGACGTGATGAAAGTTTAAAAACATTTGGCAAACTTCTGTAACAAATTGAAGAATGATCACATAAATCAGGCTCCCATATAATAGTTACTTCTCCGTTAGTATATTTTTTTTTAATCTTTTCCATAATTTAATCTCTAATTACTGAATAACAGCCTTCCTTATCCAGTTTCAAGATACGGGAAGGTGTAGATTTTATTATTTGAGTATGCATTATTTGAATAATATAATCCATTTGAGGCAACAATTCTGTTGAGATATTCTCATAACAATCAGCTGAAATTTCACCAGAAAAATTAGCAGATGTTGAAGTTATAGGTTTTCCAAATGTTTTAATTAATAATTGACATAATTCATGATCAGGAATTCTAACAGCAATACTTCCATCAGCAGCAATCAGATTATCTGGCAGATTTTTTGCTTCAGGATAGATTATTGTCGTAGGACGATTTGCATTTTCAATTAAATCATATGCCATCATAGGAACATTAACTATGTATTTTTTTAACTGATCAATATTTTCCATTAAGACAATCATACTTTTATTTTTTTCACGTCTTTTAATATGGAATATTTTTTCGACCGCCTGTTTATTCGTTGCATCGCATCCTATGCCCCAAATAGTATCAGTCGGATATAAAATAACACCTCCGTTTTCTAATACTTTGATTGCTTTTTTAATTTCGGCCTCAATTAAACTTTTCATTATTATTTAATCGCATTTTAAGTTGATTGATGTCAATATTATACGCGCATTTAAAATGTTTTTCAGGACATTCCATATATCCATGCAATCCACATGGACGACAATTGAGCTTTTCATTTACTTCTACTATAAGCGCATTTTCACTTAAAGGACCAAATCCAAATTCAGGTATTGTTGAACAAAATACTGCAGTAACCCTAGCATTGGTTGAAGAAGCCAAATGTAAAGGAGATGAATCATTCACATAATTCATAAATGCATCTTTCATCAATGCAGCTGATTCAAGCATTGTTAGTTTACCTGACAGATTCAATGAATTTTCATGTTCTGATAGTTTTATAATTTCATCACAAAGCAAATAATCATTCTTGGCACCTAAAAAATAAACCTGTATATCCTTTTCAATTGCTTTTAAAAATTCCACCCATCTCTCAGCTGGAAATTGCTTGGTTTTCCATAAGGAAGCTGGAGCCACACAGATATATTTATGCGTTTTAAATTGAGAAACATGTGCTAAATCCTTATTGGAAGGATATAATTTCACATTAAACTTTTCTTTACATGGCAAAAAAGCCAACAATTCCATATTCCGTTCAACTTCATGAATTCCATTAAATTTTTTTCCTATTTTATGTTGTACACGTTTACTGAAAAACAATGAAAATGGATTTTTGTTGAACCCGACAGTTGTCTGAGCTTTTGACAAAACTGTAATTATTCCTGTAGTAGCAAATCTTTGCACATTTATGACCAAATCATATCTTTCATTTCTGATTGATTTTATTATTGCAATCAGATTTTTATACTTATTATTTGATTTATCCCAAATCCACAAATTATGAAGATAGGGATGAGATGTAAATAAGCTTTCATTTCCTTTTTTCAACAAAAAATCAATGGCAGTATCAGGATACAAAAAATGAAGTTTTTCGAGCAATGCAGTTGTAAGAATAACATCGCCCAATGAAGCTGTTTGAATCACTAATATTTTATCCATTTTTATTTGATCCTATTGTTTATAAACTAATTACAAGATTATTAATATGACAATTGATTTTTTACAAAAAAATAACCCATACATATCATAATTTAAATTATTTTTGAAAACGATAGTTCAAAATTATATAAAAAAACTATCAAATCATAATTTATTAATAAATAACTAATGATGAAAACTTTATATATTATTCGGCATGCAAAATCCTCTTGGGAGTTTACAAATCTTTCAGATGAAGAAAGACCATTAATAGAAAAAGGTATTAAAAGGAGCAAAAAAATTGGAAAATATTTGAAAGAACAAAATGTAAAAGCTGACATCATTATTTCAAGTCATGCTAACAGAGCCTTAAATACTGCTCAGATTATTGCTAAAAAAATTAATTATCCTGAAGAAAAGATCCTGATTGATAAAAAAATATATGGTACAGGAATTGATAATCTGTTTAATACAATCTATGGAATTCCAAATGAATATAAGTGTGCTATTATTTTCGGACACAATCCGACTTTTACAAATATTGCCAATTATTTTCTTGATGAAAAAATAGACAATTTACCTACCTCAGGCCTTGTATGTGTGGTATTTGAAACAGATAAATGGAATGAAATTGCAACAGCAAACAATCTTGAAAATTATATTATTCGTCCAAAAGAATTATAAATAAGAATTTATCTGAATATGTCAATTAAATTTCAAAAATACATCAACAGAGAAATCAGCTGGTTGCAATTTAATGAAAGAGTATTACAGGAAGCTAAAGATACATCTACCCCTCTTTTGGAAAGATTGATTTTTCTTGGAATTTATTCTAACAATCAGGACGAATTTTTCAGGGTAAGAGTGGCTACTTTAAACCGCATTTTAAAATTGCAGGAAGTTCATCCAAGCGAAGATATTGAAGCTAATCCACAAAAAATTCTTAGAGAGATCGATCAAAAAATATCAGTTCTTCAGACCGAGTTTTACAATACTTATCAAATCATAAAATCTGAATTAGGTAAAGAAAGCATACATATTATTGACGAAACTCAACTTACAACAGAACAGGGAAGTTTTGTGAAAAAATATTTCAGAGAAGAGGTTCGTCAACATCTTTTCCCGATTATGCTTGATCAATTGTATAATTTTGCTACCTTGCGTGACAAATCTATTTATCTTGCTATTGACCTAAAATACAGCAAACAACCTTTAAGTGATAACTATGCTCTTATTGAAATACCAACATACAGAGTTTCACGTTTTTTGATTTTACCTTCAAATGGAGATACGGATAAATATATTATTTTACTTGATGATGTAATTAGGTATTGTCTTTCCGATATCTTCTCAATTTTTGGATTTGATATTTATGATGCTTATACAATTAAATTTACTCGTGATGCAGAATTAGATATTGATAATGATGTTTCCAAGAGTTTTCTCGAGAAAATCAGCGATAGTATCAAACAAAGGAAAAGAGGTGCTACAGTCAGGTTTGTATATGATGAAAATATCCCACTGTCTCTCTTAGACAGACTTGTTAGGAAATTTATTATTAAGAAAAAAGACACACTGAAGAAAGGAGGTAAATATCATAATTTCAAAGATTTTATGAATTTCCCCTTAGATTTAGGTAATGATTATTTAAGATATGAAGAAGTCCCTAAACTCTATACAAATGAACTTTCTCTCAGTAAAAGAATTTTAGATTGCATCAGGAAGAAAGATATTATGTTGCATTATCCTTATCAGTCCTTTCAATACATCATTGATTTACTGAGGGAAGCTTCTATTGACCCCGATGTGAGAGCAATTAAAATGACTATATACAGGGCAGCAAAAGATTCCCGTGTAATTAATGCCCTTATCAATGCAGTACGTAATGGTAAAGAAGTCACAGTTTATCTTGAGCTACAAGCCCGTTTTGACGAAGAAGCCAATATTTACTGGGCAGGAATTATGCAGGAAGAAGGTGTAAAAGTGATACAGAATATTCCAGGTTACAAAGTACATTGCAAACTTATTCTTATCAGAAGAAAAGAAAACAATGAAAATGTATATTATGCTTGTATTGGAACTGGTAATCCGAATGAAATTACATCCAAAATATATGTTGATGAACATCTGCTGACTGCCAATAAAAAAATTGTTTCTGATGTAAACAAGGTTTTCCATCTTTTTGAAGCAAAATACAACCAACCTGATTTTGAATGTCTCATAGTTTCGCCTTTTAAAACCAGAAGTTTTTTTATTCACCAAATTGACAATGAAATAAGAAATGCAAAAAAAGGTAAACCTGCCTGGATGATTATCAAACTGAATAATATTGTTGATGATAAAATTATCAACAAATTATACGAAGCTAGTCAGGCCAATGTCAATATTAAGATTATTGCAAGAGGCATCTGTGTTTTGGTTCCCGGATTACCAGGTATCAGCGAAAACATAGAAGCCATCAGTATTGTCGACAGATACCTGGAACATTCCAGAATATTTGTCTTTTGCAACAACAACGATCCAAAATATTATATCGGTTCTGCTGACTGGATGCAACGTAATTTTGATCATCGTATTGAAGTTACTACTCCTGTTTATGATAAAAAAATTCAGGCTGACTTAAATGCAATGCTTCAGATACAGTTAAAAGACAATGTAAAAGCACGTATTATCAGTGTTACAACACCTATTGAATACAAGAAAACAATAAGCGAAGAAAAAATCCGTTCTCAGATTGAAATATACAAATACCTCAAAAACAAACAATAAATTCATTCAATATCAGTTACTTAATAGTAATATAAGAGCTTTTCAAAACATTATTACTAAAAGAAACCGCTCAAGACTTATAGAATAATATATAAATAAGAAACCGCATTGCGGCCAACTAAAAATAATTTAATATGCTTTTTGCTTCCATAGATATAGGTTCCAATGCAATTCGGCTCCTTTTCGCCAACGTTTATGTTTCAGATATGAAACTTACTACTGCAGCCAAAGCTACACTCGTACGTATTCCTTTACGTCTGGGTGAAGATGTTTTTAAAACCGGTAAAGTTTCAGAAGAAAGAATTCAAAAGTTACTTAAAACACTGGAAGCTTTCAAATTACTGATAGATGTTTATAATCCTCTGAGCTTTGAAGCCTGTGCCACTGCGGCTATGCGTGAAGCCAGCAATAAAAATGAAATCATCGAAAGAATAAAAAACGAAGCAAAACTGGATGTAAGAATAATTGATGGCATGGAAGAAGCCAGCATCATTCGGTCATCCAATGATATTGACTTTAACAATGATTATAAAACAACGATGTATATTGACGTTGGAGGAGGAAGTACAGAGATTTCTATTCTTAGAAATCACAAATTTGTCACCTGTAACTCTTTCAATATTGGAACTGTAAGAATTTTAAACAAAAAAGTTGAAGAAGCTTCATGGGAGGACATGAAAGCCTGGCTTGCTTCTTTTAAGAATGATTTTGGCCGTATCAATTGTATTGGTACCGGAGGAAATATTAACAGACTCACAAAATTATACGGAGATCAGATTGAAAATACCTTATCTTTTGCACAACTAAAATTTGCTTACAAACAATTAAAAGCTATCCCTTTACAGGAAAGAATAGAAAAAATGGGTATGCGCCCCGATCGTGCCGACGTAATTGTGCCTGCTGCAAAAATATTCCAGACCATTATGAAAGCTGCCGGTATTGAATCCATAATCGCACCTAAAGTAGGGCTGGCAGATGGGCTTATTTACAGGCTTTATGAACAATACGTAAAAGAATGATATATAATAAAAGAGAAAATCTATGCTGTTAATGTCTTTTGTAATTTAAATTATTGCTACCAATAGATTTTCATTTGAATTCCTGAGAAAATTTGAATTAAGTTAATAATGAATAGGAGAATTGCTGTTGAACCTTAATATGCAGATAGCAAAGTTGATTCTGTTCATAAATAAAAAAATATTCATTCATCATTCAAAACTCGTTATTATTGAATGCTTTCCTCTATCAGCATTGTATACACTTCCTTTATAGTTAATCCCATAGCACGAATTTGCTGAGGCACTATGCTTTCGGCAGACTGACCGGGAACTGTGTTTACTTCCAGAAAATACAGGTCTTCAGTATCTTGTTTCAGTATAAAATCGAAACGAACAATACCTTTACAATTCAGCTTATTATAAAGATAAGCTGCAGTGGATTTTACTTTAATAGTTATTGTTTCATCAACTTCAGCAGGTGTAACTTCTTTGGATTTTCCCAGATACTTGGCTTCATAATCAAAGTATTCATTTTCAGAAATAATCTGTGTAAGCGGGAAAACCAGCATTTTGTCATTGGCTTTTATCATGCCACAACTCAATTCTTTACCTTCGATAAACTCTTCAATCAAGACCTGATTGTCTTCATGAAAAGCTTTCAGAATGGCAGCTTCCAGATCATGTTCATGATTAACTTTTGACATTCCTATACTTGAACCTCCATTATTAGGTTTTACAAAACATGGCAGACTTATTTCTTCAAGTATGTGTTGCACATTATAAGGCTGAGTTATGAATAAATGAATAGAATTTGAAATATTGACACCTGCAGCCTCAACTATTTTATTACAATAGCTTTTATTGAAAGTAATAGCAGAAGTCGTATGATCGCATGTAGTATATGGTATACCTAGCAATTCAAAATAGCCCTGCAACATACCATCTTCGCCGGGTGTACCATGAATGGCAATAAATATACATTGAAATTTTATTTTTTCCCCATTCAACGAAAGGCTGAAATCATTTTTATCAATCTGATGTTGTTTCCCTTCTTTATCCAAATAATGCCAATCAGTTTTCAGAAGATTTATTTTATAGACATTGAATAAATCCTGATCAATATTTTGCTCAATGATAAGGGCACTTTTAAAAGAAATTTCAGCTTCACCTGAATTCCCTCCCGCCAGTAAAGCTATATTTTTTTTGTTCATGGTTTGCGATTATTGATACAGCAAAAATACAATATTTTGAGATGAGAAATTAACAGAATTTGTTTTTATTTTATTAAGTATTTTAAGTATCTGAATTGTCAGCTGGTAGATAAGTTTACTAATATCTATTGATGAAAATATCTTTTTTTCTTCTTATTTCAAAATTCATTAATCATTGTTTGCTATTTTTTTGATTATAGAACAACAGCAAAATTAGTCTTCAATTATATATTATTAATTAACAACTGTCACTACTCCCTTTTTCCCAATCACCACAGGATCATACGAACTTTTATATTCCACTACCCAAACGTAAACATCCGGCAAAACTACTTCGTTTTTATATTTCCCGTCCCAGCATTCAGATGGGTCTTTGGTTTCAAAAAGTAATTGCCCCCAACGATTGAAAATGTATAAATGCCAGATTTCGAATGCGCAGTCGTAGACGGCAGCAAAACATGCATTCAAATCGTTGCCATCGGGTGTAAAGGCATTGGGAAAATATAGATAACAATTACAGTTCTTAATTTGCAATACAAAGGCATCTGTTGCTGTGCCACAAAAATTAGTTGCCGTAAGCCAATAATTACCTGCCTGGGTAAAGTTGCGGTTGAAGAATGTACTTCCATTATCCCACAAAAGACTATAATTTCCCTGTGGAATCTGAACATCTATGCGGCTATCCTCACAGATGAGTGTATCATTGGGCAGACTTATCGTTGGTGGATCGAGATAACTGATCGTGATAGTATCCGAAAACAGGCACCCTCCTGCATTTATTTTCTGCCAATAAGTTCCTGCATGTGTTACATTATATCCCGGTGCAAAAGCTCCGTCTTGCCATAAATAGCTGAGAGTTAACGGACATGGAATTACGCCTCCCAATTGCAGCATAGCTCCGCTGCAAAGGCATGAATCGTTTCCCAGATAAACGCCATTGATGGGAAATGCGATATGTATTGTTTTTTGGATGGTATCAGTTCTACAATAAGCATAGAGGATAAGACTTACCTGATAAGTTCCCGTATCGCTGAATTTATGAAAGGGATTGTACCAGTATGCTGTATTGTTAGCCCCCGAAACAGGGTCTCCAAAGTTCCAGCGCAATGAGTCCAGGGCAGCACTGTCGCATACAGGAATAAATTTTATTTGTTTACATAAAGAGGTAAGGGTATCTTTTATATAAGCTGGAGGAAAGTTATAAGCAGGCAATTGAACATTGATAGTTTTAATTATAGTATCTGTAATATTGCAATGATAATAGATTACTTTAATTGTATAACTTCCTGTATCGGTAAATATATGAACGGGGTTTTGCTGCATTGAAGTATTCTGAATACCTGAAACAATATCTCCAAAGTTCCATTTTACAGAATCCATTACACTACTGTTACATAGAGTGCTAAAAATAAATTTCAGGCATTTTTGAGTATACGCAAAATCAGAGGATGGAGTAAAAATACCTGAGTAAAAGCATGGAAGACCAATACTGCATATTTTACCATTCAAAAAAACACCATCTTTAACAAAACCACAGGCCAAACCTGCAGAATCGGGATAATTGACAACACCGATGTATGAATAATTCAGAAATGACAAGTATATCTTTTTATCAGATGCCAATTGAGGGACTCCAATTTTTCCTGTATAGGTGAATGGAGCAATCAAAACCGAAGCGTATATTTCAACTGCTGACAGGTCAATAATAGCAGAATCATTGGATGAAATATCATATTGATAAATATAGTCAGGAGAGTTAGGGGCCCAATAACTTATATATAAATATTTTTGACTGGGAGAAAACTCAATACCGTAAACTTTAATATCAGAAAAAGGTGGATTGCTTTTCGTTATTGAAAACGGATTTGAAAGCATACCCGTAGAATTATCAAAATCTGACAGTTGTGTATAACAAAGACTATATACACCCCAAGATACGGCTATTTTCTTTCCATTAGGGGAAGCCTTTATATAATTCGGTAAACATTTGTAAGAACCAACCATATTTGTAATTCCTATTGAACTGCTAACAGGAACCACACTTAATCCTGTATTTGTTAATAAATAGGACAAGTAATTATTATTTTTAATATTTGCAACAACTATCCACACATCTTTTCCGTTGCAATGCCGGATAGCAGCAATTCCTATTGTACTGTCGGTAATAAAAACATTTTTCTGCATTACCTTACCCAGTCCGCTATTCTGATGCGTATTCACAATACTGTATCTGAAGCTAAAGTCATCATTTCCATAAAAATTGCCATTTGTTGTAAACAGATAATAGATAGAATCATTACCCGGTTGTTTTATTGAAATGCAAGGCTGCAATCCGCTATACAAACCAGAAAGACCAGTCCCGTTATCCATCACTAGGTGATTTTTATTCCAGACAGTCAATGCATTTGAATAAAAAAGCAGCATACCGGCAGTATCAGAAACAGTTGAATTACAAGAAGAGTTTCCAGTCTTTCCATTGGTATCAGCCACAGGAGAACCTGAACTGAAATCAAGTCCCGCAAATTTCCCAAAATACCAATGCCAGCTCTCCTTTTGTGCCTGTATGCTCAAAAAAGATAGTATAAAAAAGGAAAAAAGTAATATTTTTTTAATGTACATTTTTTACGTTTTAATAAGTTATTCCAAGTTCTTTCCTACCTGTAGGCAAATCACAGAAGGAGAGACTTTTTCCAGAGTATAAATTTGCATTTTTGTATCATTTGTATCATTTATTAAAAAGTCTTAAAAACTAAATTAGTTGTATCATTTACTATTGTTCTCAAAGTTCTTCCCTTTTAGAAGGATTTAGGTTGGGCTTACTATCTCAATAAAGTTACACTTCCGTGCAACTGAAAATCTTTATCATCAGTTCCTTTGGCTTTTATTAAGTAAAAATAAGTACCTTCAGCTGAAGGAGAGCCATTTACTGTTCCATCCCATTTATCAATAAGACTATTTGTTTTGAAGATTTCAGTTCCCCAACGGTTGTAAATTATCATTTCGAAAATTTTGATATTGACAGAGCGGGCATAAAAATAGTCATTGATTTCATCACCATTTGGTGAGAAAAAATTGGGAATGATAATATCTGAAGGTTTGTCAACAAACAACTTAAAACTGGCTGTATCTTCACAAAAATCAGGTGAGCCACTATTTACTGTCAGCAGTATAAAATAAGTGTCGCTGGAAGAATAGATATTTGATGGGTTCTGTAAAATAGATGTGTTTCCATCCCCAAAGTCCCAGGCAAAAGAATTGGCACCACTACCTGTAAAGTTAAAGTTAACAGTGAGTGGTGAAAATCCTAGTTCGGGTATTGTTATGAATGAAGCATGTATTTGTGTTAAAGCTAATAATGTAAAAGCAGGCAAGGTTTTAATACAATTATTGTTATCAGTAATTGTAACTGCATAACTTCCTTCTCCTAAATCCTGTATAATATTTGTTGCCTGAGCAGGATTCGTATTCCATTGATAAGAATAAGGAGGCGTAGCTCCAGCTACCGTAACGCCCAAACTACCGTTGGTTCCATTGTTACAGCTCGGGTTGATCACTGTGGTTGTAATCTGAAAAGAATCTGGCTGATTAACAAATACTGTATCTGAATCAATGCAACCTGCATAATCAACTACAATCACTGAATAATTTCCACATCCCAGATTAGTGGCTGTCTGTCCAGATTGAACAGGATTAGTTGTCCAGCTATAGTTATAAGGTGGAATCCCAATCAATGGATTTGCAGTGGCAGAACCTGTAGATTCACCAAAACAGGCCACATTTGTAGCAATTATATCTAAAACTGGATTAGGAGTATTCAATAGAAATGTACTGTCGCTTATTTGACAGTTTCCGGCATCAGCAATGCTGATAACATAATTCCCCGGACCAAGATTGTATATTGAATCCATTGTTGATCCATTATTCCAAAGTATAGCATAAGGTTGTGTTCCTCCGCTTATATTTGCTTTGATCCAACCATTATTAAAAGTATCACATACATATACCCTGCTGTTAAACTGAATTTGCAATGGAAGTGTAGGAGATACTATCAAAGCTGAATCAATATCATAACATCCATTGGTATCAGTAACTGTTAAAATGAAATTCCCCTGCAGGATATTGTCAAGATCAGAAGTTGTTGATCCGTTAGACCAAAGATAGGAATAGGGTGTTGAACCCGAATTAACCTGAGAATGAATAAAGCCATTAGGTAATCCACAAACACTATTCTGAGATGTTAATACCAAAACGGGTGTAGAATGAATGATGACATTCATTATTGCGGTATCTTTACATCCGTTAAGAGTAGAAGCAATTAAACTTGAGGAATAAGAATTGAGTCCAGGATAAAGATGTGTAGGATTTTTTGAGATTTCAAAAGTATTATCACCAAAACTCCATTTATAAAAAACAGTATCTGTTGAACTTATCGTAGTTTGATTGCTAAAACTTACCGGTATTCCAAAACAGTGTGGAGAAGAAAAATAAGAAGCTTTTGGTGTGGCAAAAACAGAAATAGTTGCAGTAGTATCCTTGTAACATCCGGCTGAACTATAAACTTTTAATACAACATGATAAGTCCCGGTAGAATCATACCTATAAACGGGATTTTTGACAAATGCACTATCCCCGTTTCCAAATATCCATTCATAACTACTGATTGTAAATGGCGGCATAATACTTGCCTGTACATTAAATGGAATACTTAAATTTTCACAGGTATTTGAAGTAGAAAAAACATTTATTTGTGGTGGAATATTGGAATATCTTGTAACAACAAGGGTATCATTATTTGGATTATCATCATTATTGGCAGTCAGCCAGATTTTAAAAACATAGGTTCCTGCGGCAGTCAGATTAACTGTAACCGGAAAAACATGAATCAGATTATTAGAAATCGAACCATTAATGGTGTCATATACAATAACACCATTATTCACCTGATAGGCAAGCGGAATATCTGTAAAAGGAACATCACCAAATTGTTTTAATAAAATAATGACAGAATCGTTAGCACCATGAGTACAGGCAAGACTTGGGTTTAGGAGGTCTGTAATGCCAAAATCAACCTTAAACTCAACTGCACCAATATCAGGAGCGATTAAATTTCTTAAAATATCATTGATATCAACCAATACATCCTGATAGGGAACACCTGCACCATTGATAAAACGTTGTTGAGGCTGAAGATTTGTAGTAGAAACATAATAAGGATTAATAAACATCGAATTGGCATCTCCGCTTATCAAATTTGCCCAAACAGAAAGTGTATCGTAAACGACCGAATTATACCAGCCTATCTTTTTAAGTGGAGAATAATACACATTGTAATCCCATGAACCCAATTGTGGCAATACACTTAAATAGGAAGCATACCCATTCCCATAATTACAGAATATGTTGTTTTTAACAATGTGGTTTTTGCCTCCATTGAATTCAATACCTTTTCCATTTATTAAATCAGAAGAAGTTATATTAATGCTGTTGTGAATAATTTTCAGTTCAACAGACAAAGGACTTACTTCTATTCCTTTTGCTACACCAAGCCCTCCTATCTGTACAAAATTATTTGCAATCAAATGACTGCTGTCTTTTGCGAAAATCCCTCTTGATTGTTGTAAACTTAGTATTTTATTTTGAATGATTTTCAGATTAAAACCAGAAACATCAATTCCTGTTATCTGATAAGAACTATCAACTCTGTTTTGTCGAACAACGCCACTATCTCCAGCTACTAGAATTCCAATATTATTGCATATAATGTGATTTCTTAAAATAGAATCGCTCAAAAAGCTGAGTGTACTTGAAATACCACAAAAATAATTTAAAGATGTATTGCTGTCTACTTTAATGGTTTTACAAGTATTATCTAAATAAATACCATAATTTGCAACAGATGTTGCAATATTTTTTATACTATTCTTTTTAATTCTGATTTTTTTGGAATTTTGCAAAACACTTATTCCATTATTAGCATTTGATAAAAGTGTATTGTTTTCGATGTTAATATTGTCCCCATCACTCACATTAACAGGATCATGCAAAACTGTAGAATTAAACACATTATTTTTAATTAATATGTTGTTGGAATTAATCGCATTTACAGCTGAAAAAGCATAATTCCCGGACCACGTATAATTATTTTGAATTGTATCGTTATTGCAGTTTTCAAGCCTTATATTCCCTCTAATATCTGGTGGATTTGTCATAAACAACTGACATGAATCAATCAATATATCTTTGCTGTTATTCAATAGAAAGTTAAAAACATTGGTATTCTTCAATAATGATATCTTCTTAGTTTGTATTAAAATATCTCCAAATAATTGCAATGATTTATTTGTAAAATTAGTCCTTTTAACCAGCAAATTAGAATCAAGACCATTACCGGCTACCTCTATATCATTTACTTTACAACTATCTATTGTCAAAAAAGATGTATGATTTTTTACGATAATATTTTTCAATCCATTTTGCCTGAGAATTCCTAATTTTAGAAAGTTAATATTGATTAAGCTATCAATTATTAGTGTAAAATCATTCTGAGGATCATTGTTTAGATAACTAAGTACTGTAGAATCAGGATTACCATTTTCTGCTATAAAAGTGATAGAATTTACAATATTATTTCCCATTACAGGACCAATTTTAATTCTTTCGTTATAAACGGCCTTTCTCACTTTAAAAATAACCGGACAGCTTATGCCAGAATAATACAATGCATTGGCAGCCTCAGTAAAATTCTGAAAATTAGGATTTAAACCGCCTATTGTATAAACACCACATAGAGGAAGTGATATTTTGTCGTATTTTGCAGTGTCATTATAATGATCACAATCAGCACCACCATTTGGCAGTAAAGTCCAGCATTTCAGATCTATTGATGAAACTCCGGGTTGAAAAGCATAATTTCCAATATTTACCACAGCTGTTGCGCCACTGTTTAAACTTCCCACCCAATTATAAAAAACTGGTTGTGTAACATTGTTTATACTATAATATATTTTAACAGAAGAAAGCGTTTGAGTGCCTTGATTTTGTAATAAAACCGTAATAGGAAAACTATTTGTCTGCATATTATGCGAAAGTCCTATCAATGAATCTATTCCGGCATCCGTT
Organism: Bacteroidales bacterium; assembly: GCA_049315385.1. GTDB lineage: Bacteria > Bacteroidota > Bacteroidia > Bacteroidales > JACABE01 > JACABE01. Next base: position 82,573 of record JBMOKG010000004.1, on the reverse strand, counting down.
GCACAAGGAGTGAATTCCTTTGCACCTATATCCGGTGGTAAAGTTCTTAGGGTATAGTCAATATCTTTTTCAATTCCAGGCATAGTAAATCCAGTATTGTTTAACTGAATCTGGTTAATTTTAAGATTTGTATCAGAAACATAAAAAGGATTGATATTTTTAGAAGCAGCATCAAGACCTGTAATTGTAATCCATTCATTAAGAGCTATTAAGGATTGAGCGTCTTTCTTTATCAAATATTTACCATTTGTAAAAAAACAATTATAATCCGACTGTGAAGCTGTCAAAGCTGAAGTACAGATCATACTGTATCCATTTCCTTTATTGGCAAAAATATTATTGAACAACTTAAGCTTTTGAACTGTAAATAGTTTAAGCGGAACAGCTTCTTCCGGATCAATACCTGTTATATTTATATTATTGAATGAAATGCTACAACCTGTATCAGCAGCAGATAATTGAAGTCCTACTGCCACAGAAAAGCCATTGGCCTGAAAATAATTATTTGTAATATTAACTTCTGAAGCATTGTTTAAAAAAGCAGTACCTTCAAAAACACCACTTACCCTGTTATGTAGAAAAAAGGATTTAATAGCATTATTTTCAATGCCTTTACCATAAGAAACATTATGAATGCGATTACTTTGAACCACACCTAATTTTCCATTTATTTGCATCCCAAAAGCCTTAGAATTGAATATTTCATTATTTGAAACAATATTATTTGAACTCAAAAACCAAAGATTCATCCCTTGATCGAAGTTAATCAAATAATTCTGTGAAATATTCATTTGCATCAAAACAACATTTGTATTATTAATACCGCATCCTAAAATATTCCCCGGCCCGATTAATCTGTTTTTAATTATATCTAAACTATCACTGTTGAATAATACAATTGCATTACCTCCATTATTTATCTGTAAATATTTTATTGTATTATTGCTAATCAACACCTTATTGTTACTATCACTTTTTATGCCTGTTCCAATATTGACTAAATCAATATAAGAATTTTTAAAACTGAGGTTCTGATTCTTATTCAATTTTAATCCTGTATAACTCATTGCTGAAAATATTGAGTCTTTATTCATAGCAACATTTACAGAATTTTTGATCTCAACTGCATAAATCAGCTGATTTCCTGTTGTTTTGTTAGAATCGATTGTAACTTCACTGCAGTAATCTAAATTCATTGACTTGGTTTCATTACCATAAATCCTGATATCTTTAGAGAAGCCAAACTCATCATGTTCAACAACAAACATTTTAGTAATTATATTTTTTTCAACAATAAAAAGAGAATCTAAATTATAAGCATACAAATTATGTAATTGGTTACCATAAAAACGGACATTAGCAGATTGATTAATTATATGCACATTATACAAACCACTATCTCTCAGTATACTTATATTTTTGAAAATTATATTTTTACAACTATCCAGTTTAATCGTATAATCATTATTTGGATTGTAATTGATATAACGCAAAGAAACATTGTTACTGTTAGCCGTTTCAGATTCAAAAGTAACTGTATTTACAAAAGAAGATCCTTTAATGTTTTTTATCAAAATATGCTCAGCATAAATTCCATTTCTTACTTTGAAAACGACCGGACAAGATATACCTGCTTCGTTCAATGCAGTTACGGCATCAGTAAAGTTTAAAAAGTTAGGATTTGAACCACCAATTGTATAAATACCACATAATTGCAAGCCTAAATCACTAATACGCGCAGTATCATTTCTAAAATTACAATCATTGCTAATATTAGGTTGGCTGGTCCATGCCTGTAAATTATAAGTTGTAACCGGAGTAAAATTAAAACTTCCAATAATTACATTTGTAGTTAGCGCGGGTGCAAGATTTCCATTCCAGGAAAAAACTGTTTGAGAAATCCCGTTAACTTTCCAGTTGATTTTTGCGGAAGTAAGATTAGTTGTTCCATGATTTTGCAGTTCAACACTTATAGAAGTGTTCCCTGATTGAATTGGATTTTTAAGCCCATTAAATACATGTATACCAGCATCTGTTAAACAAGGAGTATATTCTGTTGCTCCAATATCGGGAACCGTTCTTGTAACATTATATATATCATTAGGGACCGAAGAAATAACCGTAGCAGCATTATATATTTTACTTTGATTATGATTTAAAAAAATATCTGTCTGATAATAAGGATTAAAAGCCATTGAATTTTGGTCAAAACTTACTGCATTTTTCCAGATTGGAAGAGAATCATATACGATGTTCTGATAATTCACTAATCTCTTTTTAAAACTGTAATAATCATTATAATCTAATGTTAAAGCTGATGGGTTTCCGATTATATACATCGCGTATCCATTGCCTTTATTAGAAAAGATATTATTTTTAATATTATTATTGTTTCCTGAGATAATTTCGATACTTCGCCCATTTAGCTGATCACTACTGCAAATGTTTATGCTATTATGAAAAATCGCAGAATTCATCGTATTATTATCTATAATACCTTTTGCCATTCCTAATCCTCCAGCCTGGAAAAAGTTATTATAAATTGTATTATTATTCCCATTATTCAGCAAACAACATCCTTCGTTAATATTTGTTATTTTATTTTGAAACAATTGAATATTATTGGCAAATAATTGAATTCCATTCCCAAATTTTATACCGTTCATAGTATTTCCCTGAATACTTCCACTTCCGCCATCAATATTAACAAATAATGTGTCTATATCATTAATAATATTATTTTTAATCAAAAAAGAAGTAGTTTTTTCTACAAGAATTGCTTTTTCCAGATGTAACATATTATTTCCATCTATGATAATTCCATAAGGATTAATATTATTTCCAATTATGTTGATTCCTATCAGATAATCATAAGTCCCAATACTTTTAATATTGTTATTTTTTATGATTACAGAATCAGAATAGGATGATGTTATACCAATACCAGCATATGCATTGTTGAAAATCACTGTATTAGAAGTGATACGAAAATTGGAACAGCCGTATGAATTTACAGCTATTACCTGTCCACAATTTGTTACATTAACTGTATTTGAATCTACTACAATATTTTTGTTTGATACAAATGACATTGCAGGACCTGGATATCCACTTGATGAAATATCAAATAAATTACGTTTAAATATTATATTTTTAGACAAACTTACAGTAAGAGGAATCAATTTTACTAAATTACTGTCGTATAATAGGTTATTGATATATTTAAGTAAGTGCGACTTATTTATAGTGTTTTTAAAAAAGATGAAGTTAAAACTATTAGAATCATTTTTTACAATATTTACAATACCATTTAATATATTGTTTGAAAATTTATAATCATTGTCATTTGAAGTTGGGTCAAAAGAAACAGCATCTAAAATATTCGCATCAAAAGAAGTATGATGACTGTTATTTTTAATTACAATATTGGATGAGCCATTTAACCTGGAAATTGTTAAATTTTTAAAGGTAATAAAATCTGTTCCTTTTAACATTAACGTATAATCATTGGTAGGGTCATTCATTTGATAATAAAGTTTGCACAAATTCGCATTTCCTGTTTCTGATTGAAACTGAATTGTGTTCACTGTAGAACTTCCTTGTATCTGATTTAAGATAATATGCTCATTGTATGTTCCATTTCTTACTTTAAAAACTACCGGACAAGTAATTCCGGAATAATTTAATGCATTGGCAGCCGATTGAAAATCGGGATAATCGGGATTTGAACCACCCAATGTATAAGTCCCACACAATGAAGTATAAAGAACAACTGATGTAGTATCATTCAAAGGATTAGGATCATTACTGCCATTTGGATTCGTAGTCCAGATTTTAATATTGTAAATACCTCCTGATGCAAAATTCACAGTTCCAATCCCTATATTATATTCTGTTTGATTGAATGTTAATATATTATTCCAGTTAAAGGGTATTTGCAATACATTGTTAACTTTCCAGTTAATTTGAACATTTGTAATAGGTGTATACCCGAAATTTTTAAGGTTAACCTTTACTGATTGAAGTCCAGCACTCAAAGGCATAACAGGTGCCGTAATCATTGTTATACCTGCATCGCGTAAAATCGGAGCATATATTTTCACATTATCTACCAACCAATAACCACTTCCATTGCCTGTCCATTTAAAACGAACCTTTGTATTGGAAACACCTCCGGCAAATACAGAAATGTCGACACATTCTGTACGAAGTACTGAAACGTTTGAATCAATTGTAAAAACTGTATTCCAGGTAATTCCATTAAATACTTCTACAACACCTTGATTACTTGACTGCTTTTTAAAATAATGATCAAAAAATAAATATATATTATTGTTGGAAGAAGCATCAACTGCAGGTGATTCAAGAGTAACCACTTCATTTCCACCCGAAAGAGAATAATTTTCACTGTCAAAAATTGCAAAAGGTGAAGTAAATGGATTCGTAGTAATTCGGTTTCCTGGATTGTCGAAATGCCATTTATCTGTTGGCGTTCCTGTCTGAGTCTGATTGATCCAGTTTAAGGGTGGATTAATAATTGAAGCACCTGAAAAATCCTCATTCATCAGATATAATTGTGCATTCAATTCTAAGGAATTAAAGAAAAAAACTATCAAAATAAGATTATAGATTTTCTTCATTTAAATATATTTATACAGCCATCAAAGTTAGCATTATTAGACAATAAAGTGTTAAAAATAATCACTTATTTTATAGACAGTAAAATATCTCAAATAGTTGCCATTGTATAAATATATTTTCATTTTACAGAAATTAGAAAGTAAGGAGTAAACAATAAATAAAGTCGTATTAAAAATAATATTTGAATGAACTTTTCAAAAAATCATTAATCAATTTTTATTGAAATACTTAATGTAACTTCGGCTTACAATTAAAATAATTACACATAAATATATAAATGCTTAACCTTACATTTATTCAACCTATCTGCTTAAGTCGGCTAATTTGATTTTTTTTTGATTTGATGATAATTAAAATTAAAGCTACAAAAATTCACCAATATATTTTTCTTTTTATTTATAAGCTGAAAAATAAAATATTAATTTTCAATATCCTGAAATCAAATTAATAAAATAATTATCCCCGATTTACCGGGGATAATTTAATGATATACTATTTTTATCTAAATGATTTTTTTACTGTTGTTACACTTTTTGTTTAGTTGGCACAATAATAAGTGGAATTTTAGTTTGACGAAGGACTTCTTTTGTAACACTTCCCATTAAAATATCTTCTAACCATTTATGGCTATGTGAACCCATCACAATTACATCAACATGTAAACTTTTAGCTGTTTTTAAAATAGTCTCAGCAAAATCACCCTCTTTTACCAACGTTTGTATAGCATTATCGCCAAGGTGTTTTTTCGTTTTATCGAGAAAAAATTGTGAAGCATTTTTTATTCCTTCAATATTATCTAATTGCAATTGTAATGGCAGTACTTCGTTAATTCCTGTAAACCCCATAATCGGAGAATATTCTGTAGATGAATAATATACAGGATCCGATGTTATATGAAGTAAAATAACTTCCGCCTCCATTGCTTTAGCAATGGAATAACCAATTTCTGCTACTTTCTGTGCGGTTGGATTATAGTCCATCGCAATCAATACTTTTTTAAAATTTGTTGTTTTCATTTGGATTTCATTTAATTATTATATTAATCAGTTTGATTTAAAAGAAATTCAGTTAAATTTACCTACAACTGATATGCAATTTGTCATCAATACTTTGTAGCAACAAACACATGATTACTAATTTCTTTATGAATTAACTTAGTTTTTTAGTCGGGACAATAAATAATGGAATTGTTGAATAATTTAAAACTTCTTGAGTAACACTTCCCATAACAATATTTTCAAGCCATTTCTTACTGAGTGAACCAATTACAATAATATCTGCATGTGAATCTTTTGCCGTTTTTAATATAGTTTTGGCAAAATCACCTTCTTTAACCAATATTTGAATTTTATCATCTCCAAGATGTTTTCTCGTACTTTCCAGAAATTTTTGTGCTATTTTTTTTGCATCATCAATCGATTTATTCGTATATTTACCTGTTCCTTTTTCCCCTGCAAAGCCCATAACTGTAACATGTCCGGTTAAGGTATAATACATAGGATCGGAAATTACATGCATTAAAATTAACTCAGCATCCATTGTTTTAGCTAAAGAAAATCCAATTTCTGCTACTTTCTGTGAAGTTGGATCATAATCCAGTGCAATCAATACTTTTTTCATTTTTATTGTTTCCATTTTACTTGATTTTTTAATTTGAAATCCTTATTTATTTAAAAAGAAAATCAGTTGTAAGTACTTTATTTATAAGAGATTCTTCCTCCCTGATATTTTTAATATTAAAATCAGTATGCTTTGATATCATTTAGAATTACTTTTCATTTGTCAAATAGCCTATTTCTGCAATGATTTCCCGCATTTCTTTTTTTGTTTTCCGAAGCTTATATTCAACCATTCGCAACATACTTTCCTCTTTACCCTCTTTTATTTGCAAATCGACTTCGGTTAACTGAGGATATTTTAATCTGAGTTTAACTTTAAACTCATTCCAATTTCTTTTTTTTACAATTAAATCCATTTTATTTAATATTGATTGTTTCAACACAGAGACGCACTCAACTTCTTATAAAAAACTATTTAACAACAGAATATTACTGATTATCATTTTATTAAAAGAGTCGTATATTACTGTTTATTCTTCATTTTATTACTTTTTAGATAATTTCTTATCAAAAATAATAGTGAAAAGAATGATAGATCCGGCTAATAATAAGAGCAGATGTACTACTTCTGCCGGTTTAAAAAGTATTGCCCAGATAATGATTATTAAACCGGCAATAACAAAAAGTGCATTTTTCATTTGTGTGTTTTTAAACTATTTTTATTCTATAAATATTTCATTAAAATTACATTATAAATTAGCTTAAAACCTTACATAATTATTGATTAAACTTACATCATTCACATGTTAATCAATCAAAATGCCAATAATATTAATTAAGAAAGCAATGTACTATTAATCAATATTTTAATTTAACAAAACAAAAAGTCGAAAAACAAAAGACTAAAACTGTTACTTCTGTCTTCCGACTTCAAAAATATATTGTTCTTACTGTTCTAATAGTTTATAAATTTCTTTCAAATCAGGTGATAAAATAATTTCAGTCCTGCGATTTGCGGCACGACCTTCTGCTGATTCATTGGTTTTTACCGGATGGAACTTACCTCTTCCTGAAGCATTGATACGAGCTGCATCAAAGCCATAGTCAATTGTTAAAATACGTACAATAGAAGTTGCTCTTGCAGTACTTAAATCCCAATTATCTTTAAACTGCATTGTTTTTATTGAAACATTATCCGTATGACCTTCAATCATAACAGTAATATCTTTGGTACTGTTAATTACTTTTGCAAGGGTTTTCAGTGCTTCTTTGCCTTTTGGATCCACTATATCACTACCTGATTTAAACAATAGTTTCTCCTGAAGTGATACGTAAACATTTCCATCCTTTATATAAACTGATAGCTCATCTGTTTTGTAGTTCATCAATGCATCTGCAATAGAATTTTTAAGTTTATCCATTACATTTTTCTGTGATTGAATAATATCCTGAAAGTTCTTCAATCTTTTAGCTTGATCAGCAATTGTCATTTTCGATTCTGAAGATAGCGATTTCAAGTCACTTTGAGTCATCGCATTTTGGTTTACCAGAGAAGCTTTTTCATCATTCAGATTTTTCACCTGCACATTACAATCATCTAACTGATTGTGTGTTTTAGCACTGTCTTTCTGCAACATGTTTACTCTTGCTTCTGACCGAATTAGTTTTTTCCCGGGACCACAGGACGTAAATAGCATACTTGCAACTAATGTAAAGGAAGCAAGGTAATAAACTGTTTTTTTCATTTTGTGTTTTTTTAAGTGATTTTTAATTGCACAAAGGTAAAGTCGTTCATATAGTAAATTATTACACAATTCATTATAAAATTTACATCATTCACATATTAATAAAAAAAATAAAAAATGTTTTTAAAAAAATTAGAATTTTACAACTTGGTTTTTAAAGGGAAAGAATCTACAACCCATAATTTAATAAATTAAAAGCCAGTTCTTTTAGAACATTTAATCTATTTTTTTATATGAACCGAATAAGAATTGGGTATTATTTTTTCGCCGTGTGTATTTGCATATACTTTAGTAAATTCGGCACCAAAATAAAGGATAATTGCGGAATAATACACCCATACCAAAATTACAATTACTGATCCGGCAGCTCCATAAGTAGAACCTATTTTAGAATTCCCAAGGTAAAAGCCTATTGCAAATTTACCAATCATAAAAAGAAAAGCTGTAAAAGAAGCTCCGATAGTACAATCACGAATTGCGATTTTTCCATCTGGTAATGATTTGAAAATTATAAAAAAAAGTAGTGTTATAATAGCGAAAACGACAATTATATTTAAAATATAAAATATAAAAATTGTATCATGAGGTAAAATGACTGCCAAATTTTTGTTGAGAATTTCTATTAAAGAATTTACAATTAAACCAACCATCAATAAAAAACCTACAGAACCTATCATAGAAAAAGACATGATACGGTTATAAATATATTTTATCAATCCACGTTTAGGCTTTGCCTGAATACCCCATATATAATTAATAGAATCCTGTATCTCAGCAAAAACGCCTGAAGCGCCGATTAACAACATTACAATTCCTATTACTGTTGCAAATGAATTGTTAGTAGAAAGTTTTACATTTTTTATGGTTTCCTGTATCTGTAAAGCAGCTTCACTACCAACCAGTCCATTTATCTGACCAAAAATCTCACCTTTTACAGCATCAGCTCCGAAAAAAAAACCACTTAATGAGATAATTATAATGAGCAGAGGAGGCAAAGAAAATATTGTATAATACGATAATGCAGCACTTAGTTTTATAGCATCATCAGCTATAAAGCTTTTAAAACTTGATTTGAATAGAAACACAATTTGTTGAAGTGGCTTTATAGTTTGCATATAATAAATACAAAATCAGATAATTAATATTAGTTTTTTCAATTCTTCGTCTTTTTCTTTTTTTCTTCAGCTGCTTCCTTTTTTTTCTCTGCAGCTTTAGCTTTCTTATTAAAAAAACCTCTTAGAAAGAAATTATGTTTCACAGCTTCCATATTTTCATCAAGCCCTTTGGAACTTCTTTTAAGATTTACAATCGTTTGATTTATATTTTCAGCAATATTCGTATCCTGTATTAATCTGCCAAGTGTACCATTCCCATTATTTATATTAATCATAATTTCTGCCAACTGTTCAGAAATTATGGCTGCATTATCGGCAGTTATTTGCAAACTCGACATGATTGCATCTGTTTCAATTGGTTCTTTTGAATATAATTGTTGTCCTTCCTTTGCTAATTCAGCGGAAGAACTTCCTTGAGTTATTATTAAAAGTCTGTCACCAATTAATCCTTCTGATCCAATTGCTACTTCGCAGTCTATTTTAATAAACTGATGAACTTCTTTTCGAATCAACATTGCAACCTGAACTGTAGAATCGTTTATGATGCTGATTTTATCAACAGTCCCAACATTTACACCTGAAAAACGAATATTGTTCCCAACCTGTAACCCACTAACATTGTAGAAAGTAGATGTTAACTTAAAGACAGGATTAAATAAATTTTTTTGTTTGCCGATTATAAAAACTGCCAGTACAAAAAGTGCGATGCCTCCGGCAACAAATATACCTAATCGTATTTTAAACTTATCTGTATGTGTTTCCATTTTTTTGAATTTTACTAACTTATTAATTAAAAAAAGAATGAATGCTACTATCCTTTGATTTTTCAAATTCCTCCAGATTTCCCTCCATATAAACTTCTCCTTCCTGAAGCATTATTAAACGGTTTGCTGTATTTCTTGCACATTTAATATCGTGTGTGATGATAATTGAAGAAGTTTTATATTTCTTTTGAACTTCATTAATGAGCAAACTTATTTCATCGGAAGTTACAGGATCAAGCCCTGTTGTAGGCTCATCATAAAGCATAATCAATGGATCCACGATAATAGTACGGGCCAGACTTATTCTTTTGCGCATACCACCAGAAAGTTGTGAAGGCATTTTATTCAATGCTTCTATCAAACCCACATTTTCAAGTACTTCATTTACTTTCTCTTTGATTTCTTTTTCATTAAGATTCTTTCGTAACCTCCGTAATGGGAATTCCATGTTTTGTTTCACTGTCATTGAATCATACAATGCACCACTTTGAAACAGAAAACCTATTTTTTGACGTAATTCACCAAATTCTTTTCTTTTTAATTTTAATATATTTTGCCCTAATATATTAATGCTTCCTCCATTAATATTTAATAAACCTACGATGCATTTAATCAATACAGATTTTCCACTTCCTGATTTACCAAGCACGACAAGATTTTCGTTTTCAAAAAGATTAAAAGACACTTCTTTTAAGACTTGTTGTTTCCCAAATGATTTTTTAAGATTCATTATTTCAATAATCACCTCATCCGATTTTAAATCAGATAAAGTATTATTCAATCCTTTTTGCTTCGCATTCATTATCAAAAACTTAAATAATATAATTTTAAAATACTATAAATTAAATAAATCTAATAAAGCATATCAGTAATTTGGACAGCAATTAAATCAACAATAATTACTAATAATGAGGATACTACTACAGCTGAGTTTGCCGCAATTCCCACACTTTCAGTTCCACGTCCGGCAGTATATCCTTTGTAACATCCCACCAAACCAATTACTGCACCAAAAAAGAATGTTTTAATAAATGCAGGAAGAAAATCAATAAATTCAACATGACTGAATGCCTGTGAAAAAAACAGTGTAAAAGACACATCTCCTTTTATATTTGCACCTGCCCAACTACCTAGAATACCCAATGTATCAGCATATAAAACCAATAAAGGAATCATAAGAGTTGCTGCAATCACTCTTGTAACTACTAAAAAACGAATGGGATGGGTTGAGGAAACTTCCATAGCTTCAATTTGCTCACTTACTTTCATAGATCCTAACTCTGCGCCCATACCCGAACCAATTTTACCGGCACAAATTAATGCTGTAATAACCGGTCCCATTTCCCGTATAAGAGATACTGCAACCATTCCGGGAAGCATTGTTACTGCTCCGAAACTTATTAAAACAGGACGTGATTGAATTGTAAGGACTAAGCCCATAATACTTCCGGTGATAGAAATAAGTGGTAATGATTGATAACCAATTTGAAAACACTGACGAAAAAACTCTTTAAATTCAAAGTTACGTGAAAAAGTTTCTTTAAAAATAAGTTTTACAAATAAAATAAAATTCCCTACTCCTGTTAAAAATCCATTTGCTTTTACAGTATTTTCTATCGTTTTATCACTTAATCTGATAACTTGCTTTTTAGCATGTATCAGATTAGTATTTATTTTCAATTTAGCAGCAGATTTTTCCATTATTCAAATTTTGAAAGATGCTATCTGATTTATTATATAAATTCCAAATTAATTCATCGTTTTCGCAAAGCATAAACGATGAATTAATATTGAATATAAATTTAAAGTGCTGAAATAATTTTCTGCAATTCTTCTTTTGTTTTACCGAGTTTAAGCTGAATCTTCTTTAGCATTTCGTCCATTTTCCCTTCTTCAAAATATAAATCCGTATCAGTCAATGTGGAAATTTTTGTTTTTAATTTTATTTTAAGTTCAGACCAGTTTTCGTTACCTTCTGTGATATTCATGTTATTGTTATTTAAATTCTGCAAGAGCAGGATATGTATGATATTTAGAAGTTACAAAAGTATTGACAATATTCAGTTGAATGCTTACACAATTATGAAAAAGACTTACAGCATTCACACTTTCTTGGGTTATAGATATAAAAACATAGCATATAAATTTTAGCTAAATGTTTATGATTATTAACGTCCACGCTTTTCTTCTTTTGGTTTATATTCTGGCTTATTTGGTTGCCGTACAGGTGGATTATTACGTTGTGGTTGAACAGCAGGTTGATTCTGTCTCTGTTGAGCAGGTTGTTCCTGCCGTTGGGGCTGAACCTGATTTTGTTGAACAGGACGCTGCATTGGTTGTTGTTTTATGGGTTGATCAATACGTTGATGCTGTTTAGGATTTTGTTGAGCAGGCTTGTCAATACGTTGTGGTTGTTGTTTTGGTTGTTGCTGTATGGGTTTATCGTTACGTTGCAGCTGAGTGGGTTTTTGTTTGGACGGTTGATCAATTCGTTGTTGTTGAATAGGCTTTTGTTGAGAAGGTTTATCAATACGTTGTTGAACAGGCTTTTGTTGGAGCTTATTATTTGTACTTTTGGCAGGAGCTTCTTTTATTCTCTGTTCAGATGTTTTCACTTCTTTTATATTTACAACTTTAGAAGGAGCTATCCGCTGACCGTCGTTTTTCTTTTTTTGCAAATCAGGTCTATAGATTTGAAGTTGATTTTTGCTTATTTTCTCTCCGGGTTTATTGTTTTCTCTTACAGCAATCTGAGTAATTTTTCTGCCGCCCCGTCTTTCGACTTCAGTTCTTACTGGTCCTGCATTGTAAGATGTATTGCGGCTACTTATTGTTCTGGGATTATTTATCACAGTTGTATTATTGATAATCGTATAATTATTAGTAGTATTAACATAGTAATTATGCACATCCCTTCGGCCAAAATAGGAGCCTTTAACAAAAGTATAATTATTAAAATGTTCGTTATATGTATTTCCGTATGTCATATTGATGCTAATTCCAGGGCCCATAGGTGCCCAACCATAATAATCAGATGAACTTCTCCAGCTAACCCAACCCGGCCCCCATACATTATCAGGAATCCACATTGGGCCATAATAAGGATCTGTATACCAACGGCCATAATGAAATGGAGCCCATCCCCATGAATAATCAGAAACCCAGGTCCATCCGTAATCGGTATAAACCCAATATCCATTAGTGGCATAAGGCGAAAACCCAGCTTCAACGTCCGGTATCCACACATAGCCATATTCCGGATTTTCTATCCAGCTACCGTAAGGACTTAACTCATCATAAAATACCTGAAAATTGACAGATAGTTGTTGTGCTTCTGCTTTTTGCTGTATGAAACCACTTCCAATACAGAAGATAAAAAAAACTATACTAAAATTAATTCTCGTTTTCATTTGTAAATATTTTTAATGTGAAGAAATTATCACTTTACAAAAGTAGGACTGAAAGTGAATGAAGCCTTTACACAATTATAGGAATCACTTACATATTTCACACATTCTCATTCAATGTCAATTAGTTTCTTTAATCTACAAACTTTATTTTTATTTGCCACTCATTGGATTCATTACACTAATTTTCAAAATAAATTAAAATGGTTATAAAAATTTGTAAATAGCCAATAATGAAACACTCATAAAAATCCTTGCGATTTTTAGGTAATATATTAAACCAGAAATTAATAAACAAAAAATCATACAAGGAAATCCGAAAAGGAAAGCCATTAAAATACAAAAAGTTTAAGTTGTTTATATACCTTGCGACAATCACATATACGGTAAACATACTTGTTTATATACTTTGCGACAATCGCATATACGGTAAACATACTTGTTTATATACCTTGCGACAATCGCATATACGGTAAACATGGTTGTTTATATACCTTGCGACAATCGTATATAGGGTAAACAAGGTTGTTTATATACCTTGTGATCATCGTAAATTCGATAAACAACTTTCCTTATTTAATATAATTTAAAAAAAACAATTTTTCTTTAAAAAAATATTACCAGTAGCGTTGAAAATACATGGCTTTTTTTGTTAAAAAGATTCGCACAGATGATTTATATCAATAAAAAGAATAATTTTGGAGGATAATAATGTAATGAAAAGATATACAGTATGAATATTGCGACAAGCCATACAATGAACTTTGGTTTGTGGTAGTTTTATTACGGTATATAAGAGTTGGCAGTTATTATAAAAAACAACTATGAAGACAATTATTAATAGACTTTTTACTTTCTTTATTATTCTTGCACTATTATGTTGTACTAAAAAAAATACACTTAAAATTGAGTTTGATAACGTTGCAGGATTAGACAATAAATCACCTGTACTTATTGGTGGACTTAAAGTTGGAAACATCAATGAATTTAATTTACAGCCTAATTCAAAAGTCATAGTTGATGTTAAATTTGAGAAAAATGTATTAATTAGTGAGGACGCAAAATTTATTATTTCTTCCATTGACATTTTAGGAAGTAAGGGATTAACAATAGAAAATGGTAAATCGAATTCATCTATTGACTATAACTTGGTACATAAAGGACAAAATGAAAAATCACCATTTAGCGATTCAACAGTAGTAAATATTATAAACAAGTTCTTATCCAAATTTACTACAACTTCAAAACTTGATTCCATAAAAAATGATTTAATAAAACTGAATAAAAATATTGAGAAGTTGAACGAAAAGAAATAAATAAATACTGCTAATCGAGTGGACTCCCCTATGCAGTAATTAGCTGACAGGCAGAAATATTCATACAATTGTATAAGAGTCTCGTTTACATTAATTCATTAAAATAAAAGACGGGGATTTTTAGAGACTTACCTTTAAAAGCTTTTTAAAATTCAATATTAAGACATTTACAAACTTTCGTAAATTTACTGTTACAAAAATAATATTAATTTTGGATGCAGTTATTTAGAGGGTTAAGACAATAAAAGATTTTTGTTAAAAATAAAACTTGACACAATAGCTGGGAAAATGTATGAATTTTTCAATTAATTATTTATTAACTTGCAATAGCCAGATAAGAAATTAAAAGCATATCCACTTAAAGCACCAACAAGCAGCACTTTAGCATGATAAATAAAGCAACATAATGAAATCAAAGTTTTTAGTACTATTCATATTATTTTCTAACTATTCCTTTAGTCAAAACATCACTATTGTTGGATGGATATATGATTATTCTAACAACAGACCTATGCCCAATGTTAATGAGTTCTTTGAAACATTTGGTGAATTAAAATCTGGTAGTTGTACTGATTCAAATGGTAAATTTATATTAAATGTCAAAAAAGAGTTTATTTCAGGTGAATTAAAAATTTCATTTATTAACTATCGTATAATGTATTTTACAAATCTACCCGAGACTTATGACACTATTGATTTAGGAAGGATACCTTTATTTGAAAATCAAATTGAATATCATGATATTATAATACTTCACTGTGGTTTTTTTGCTTTTAAGTGTAAGTACTTAAACAAATCTTTTTCCAGAGAGCTTAATAAAAGGAATCAAGAATATATTTATAAAATAAATCAATCAATTCAGAGATACAGTTTTATATTTAATGGTCAAGTTTATAGATTAAAAAAATATGAGTATAATCGTAAGAGAGAGAAACTTAATTATAAACGGGATAAAGAATTTAATTTTTATAACATTGTTGTTGATTTATCAAAGCCTGAATGATAATATTATACTATGAATAAATAACGCTTCCAGTAACA
The DNA here is from genome assembly GCA_049315385.1 of Bacteroidales bacterium. Lineage (GTDB taxonomy): Bacteria > Bacteroidota > Bacteroidia > Bacteroidales > JACABE01 > JACABE01. The sequence continues at coordinate 66,985 of JBMOKG010000004.1, read as the reverse complement.
GTATTTACAAATTTTATTATACACTGATATAATTTACCACGATCCAATTCAGTAAAGACTAAAAAAATAACATCAATCAATAAAAGAGTTTAAAATTTTCCATTATTAAGCAATTTACAGAAGTGTAATTCTTAAATATGATAAGATAAATTAGAATAAATTTCCGCACATTTCACATGTAAAATGGTTCAATAAGATTTATTAAAAAAAAAGCTGTCCAAAAATACAGACAGCCTTTTTAAAAAAGTAAAAACAAATAATTAGAAAACTTATTTTGCAGGGAGAATATCTATAATAACGGTACGGTTATAGAAACGTTCTTCCGGATATTTATTTTCGAAAGGAGAAAGACTGATGTCTTCACCAAAACCACGAACTTCAAATTTAACATCTTTTCTTGCTTTTTTAGCAAGTGCTTTATCAATAATCCTTTTTACATCGTTTGCTCTGGATAAAGATAAATTTTTATTATATGCTTCTTCTCCAATGATATCAGTATAACCATGAATTATTACGGTTCCACCCTTTGGAATTTTCGGACTTACAATTTCAGTCAGATATTTATTGTAAATTTCAATTGATTTAGAATTGTTGAATTCATAAATAATGCTGAATCTCGTCAGTTCTTCATTTTTTGAAGGTGTCCAGAGAACCATGTGTACAGTAGTATCTTTTGATATGGTTTCACCTTTTTTAGTTTGTCCAATCATAGTCACCTTATAATTGCCATCTGATTCGGTACCCAAAATCTGTTTCCCGGGAATGCTGATATCTTTCCTCGTATAAGGCCCAAAATAAAGAATAGCTCCTTTTTTATCCGTAATTTGCAATTTCCATGAAGACAAAGTTGAATTACTGTCCTTTACTTCGAAACTTACATAACTTTCAACCGGTGCTTCCTGAACACCCATAATTTCAACAGGTTTCAATGGTGAATCCGGTCCACTCTGGAATTCCATCAATAAAGCTGGTGAAGTACTCAATATTGATACCCTGCGGTCACCTTCACGTAACAAATCAAGTTCAAGTTTGCCACCTGGTTGTTCTGATGGAATTCTTGGTTTAATTCTGCCTTCAGTGTTAATTCTTTTTGTATCAATTCCAAATACATCTACCAGATATTTTTTCACAGATTCAGCCATTGCTAATCCATCTGCAATTCCTTCCATAGAAGCACCTGCTAGCAGAACCATTGAAGATGGATTTCTACCCATACGATCACCAAGTATATTTATAACATTATAATATACTGTCATTTGCCTTTTCGAACGACCTGAAACTTCTTTGGGCGTAAAAACTTCTAACTGATCTTCTTTAAATTCTTTTACCTGATCCTTTTTGATCAAAACATAACGATTAGATATTTCTGTAGATCCGGGCGTGAAAAATATATAATTACGAAGTGGAAATGTCTCTCTTATTCTGCGTTCTGAAGGAATATTCTCAGGCGCATTAACTAAAAACTGAACATCAGCGAGAATCGGTTCTATAACTTTTGCTTTAATGATATCAAAAGAATAAATATCGTCACTACCGCTTCCTCCTTCTCTATTTGATGAAAAATAACCTTTTTTCATTGTACTGTCAACTATTGCAGCATAATCATCATATTGAGTATTAAACGGTGCTCCTAAATTATGAACATTTTCAAATCCTGTATTTTTCATTTCACAAACAAAAACATCCAGACTTCCTAAGCCAAATCGTCCGTTTGATGAAAAATAGAATAACTTACTATTTTCTTCAAAAAATGGAAACATTTCATCCCCTTCGGTATTTATTTTAGTACCAAGATTTTCTGATTTTCCCCACTCTCCTTTTTCGTCCTTCGAAATACGATAAATATCTGCTCCTCCATATCCACCAGGCATATCACTTGTAAAAAACATGGTTTTTCCATCAGCACTTAAGCAAGGATGTCCTACCGAATATTCTTTTTTATTAAGCACAAAAGCTTCTGGTTTTGACCATTTTCCATTTAAAAAATCACTAAACCAGATTTGTAATTCAACAATTCTGTCATCACTTTTATCATGATAATTATTTCTGGTAAATGCCATAAAATTGCCATTATTGCTAAAACTTGCAGGACCATCATGTAAATTTCCATTGAGTTTTTTGTCAAAACTTTCAGGAGATTGCATTTGTCCACTCTTCACTTCAGCAATATACATATTCAAAAATGGCTTTCCTGTCATATTGTATTTTTTAGGGAACATTTTATTACTTCTGCTTGAAGAAAAAACGATTTTGTCTTTATAATAGGAAGTCCCGAAATCATAAGCAGATGTATTTGCATTTTGATGGATAATTTTGTACTTTCCATTATCAATTAACAAACCAGGTAACTTTGAACTATTGGCAACATAGTCTTTCGCACGTAAATCTTCAGGTTTTAGTTGTGTGAATTTCTCCATCCAAACACCTGATTCTGTATATTTTCCATTGCATTTTAAAACCATTGCGTAATTATAATAATCATCAGGCATATTTCCACCTGACATTGTTAATAATTTAGAATAAGCTTCTTCACTTTGAACATTTCGTTTTAATTTATGATAGGATAAAGCAAGATTTCTTTGTCCGTCTACACTCAAATTATTTGTATGTGTATAAATATCAATCGCTTTTTCATAAGAATATCTAAAAGTAAACTTATCGCCTCTTAGCTCTTTTTTTGATTTTTCCTGAGCGGTCACATTAAAGCATATAATTATTAATGCTAAAACCGGTATTATTATTTTTTTCATGTCTATATGTTTTTATGGGAGTTAAAAATTTCTTGGAGAATGTATTTGTTTTTTACTTGGGAATACAAAATCATATCTTAATACAATTTCATGACTTCCACCATTATACCTGGATGTTTCTAATCCATAAGACCAATCGTAAGAATATCCTAAGTGTAGCTGATCTGTAATATCTAATCCAACCAATCCTCCTACAGCATCACCTGATCGAATCATTGCACCTATCGTAAATTTTTTCATGATTACAAATGAAGCAGTAAAGTCAATCTGAGCTGGTGCCGCAGCAGTTACTTTTATTAATGTAGTAGGTTTGAATGCGAAATTATCACTTAGATTAATCAATGTACCCATTATAAAGAAGTAATGTCTTTGTTGATTCGCTATTAGTGTATTGCCATTAGCCTGATTTATTTCAGAATAATTATTTTCTAATAAATAAGGAATAGAAATACCCGCGTAAAAACGTTCCCTTGAATAATAGACTCCAAAACCAAAATTAGGAGTTGTATGATTATTAATATTATTCAGAAATACCGGATCGTTTTGCTGATCAAGCTGCAATGTACTTAAACTTGCCTGAAAGATATTAGCTCCGGCACTTAAACCAAGGGCTAATCTAGATCTTTTACTAAGTTGCATAATATATGCAAAATCAGCAATTACAGATGTATTATTGGTAGGTCCTATTTTATCATTTGAAACAGATAAACCTAAGCCAATATGTTCGTTTCTTAAAGGTGCATGCATTGTTAATGTTTGAGTTAAAGGAGCACCTTTAAAACCAGTCCATTGCGAACGATGGAGTGCCGTAATGGTAAGAGCATCCCGACTCCCGGCATAGGCAGGATTAACCATTAACGTATTATACATGTAATGAGTAAACATCGGATCTTGTTGTGCATAAATGCTCAAACTCCCAAAGCTTAAAATCAGTATTACTATTATTTTTTTTAATGTTTTCATTTGTTTTTATTTTTTAAATTAACTGTCAGATGGAACTCACCATGATTAGATTCATCTTCATTGATTCAAGATTTCTCAAATCATGGCTCGTTACATTTGAATATTTACTTATTTTTTTTTAGTTTTTATATTTACCTGTTTAAATATATGGTTCCTTTAATCACTTCTGAACTATTCCCTAAATCAAGTAAATAAAAGTATGTTGAAGTGGGTAACGCATCTCCTCCTAGTTGTAAACCATATTTTGAACTACCATCCCAGTTATTTAGATATGGGCTTGCTTCAAACACTTTATTTCCCCAACGATTAAAGATTGTAAATGTATTTTTAGGATAATTTTGAATCCCGGTAATTACAAATACATCATTTATTCCATCTCCATTTGGTGAGAATCCTTCAGGAATAAAGAAACTTATAGGATAAAGTGTTATTGTTGAAATATTATTAGTTAAATCATTATCAGCTTCATTTCCACTTATGATTGCTGTATTGATATAACTTCCGTTAATATTTACAGTGGCTGTAATCGTTAATATTTCCGTGCTGCCACTATTCAGATTCCCGATTGTCCAGACTCCGGAAGTAGGATTATATATACCGTGTGTTGTAATGGCTGAAACATAAGTAAAACCACTTTGTAATACTTCATTTACGATTACTCCTGTTGCAATATGAGGTCCGTTATTTTTAGCTATAACTGTGAATACCACATCATGTCCCAGATTTGGATTAATATTATTTACTGTTTTTGCAATACTTAAATCTGCAGGACAGATATTTACTATTACAGCAATAATTGAAGGTTCAGAAGTACACCCATTCTCAGTTACAGTTAAAGAATAGTTTCCAGCATTAGCAGAAGTTGAACCTAAAATCACAGGATTCTGAACTGTTGCTGAAAATGCATTAGGTCCTGTCCATGAATAGTTTCCACCGGTAACTGTTTGTGCAGAAAGTATGATTGAACTATTTATACAAACAGGTGAATTGCTGCTTGCATTTGCAATAGGTAATGGTTTAACTGTTACAATTCTGTCAGCAAAAGTTGTACCGCAAAGACCTGTAGAATTAGCAGTAATTGTCGCTGTTCCTGTAAAAGTAGCATTCCAGTTCATTATACCACTGCTTGCATTTATTAGTCCGGCTGTTAAAGGTAAAACTGAATAAACAATAGAAGTACTATTAGTTGCTGTTGCAAAATAAGTTTCGTCAGCTGCATTCTGGCAAACTGATATTGCTCCGTTTACAAAAATTGTAGCAGCCGTTACTTGATTTACAGTTATTGTTCCATTAGCAGTTATTGTTCCACAACCACCTGATAAAACAACACTGTAGCTAAATATACCGTTAGCTGTTGGGATACCACTTATTGTGACCACATTAGCCAACCAACTTCCTGATATACCTGCCGGTAAACCAATGAATGTTGCTCCGGTAGCACCAGTAGTTGTATAAGTGATAGTTGTAATGGCTGTATTGATACATAGAATTTGGTTATCTGTTCCAACTGCTGAAGTCAATGCAATGGTATTGTCAGGAGTAACGGTTATCGTGCCATTTTCAGTAATTATTCCGCAATTCCCTGTTAAAGTAACAGTATAATTATATATTCCGGATACTGAAGGCGTTCCACTTATTGTTACTACATTTGCTGACCAACTGCCTGTTACACCTGTTGGTAAGCCAATGAAAGTTGCACCTGTTGCACCTGTTGTTGTGTAAGTAATCGTTGTAATTGCATTGTTTATACATCTGGTTTGAATATTTGTACCAGCTAAAGAACTCAATATAATTGTATTGTTCGGACTTACAGTAATTGTACCATTTGCTGAAATTGTTCCACAACCTCCTGTTAAAGTTATAGAGTAGTTGAATATTCCTGAAATGGATGGTGTCCCACTAATTGTTATAACATTAGCTAGCCAACTACCTGTAACACCTGTTGGTAAACCAATAAATGTTGCTCCGCTTGCTCCGGTTGTTGTGTATGTAATTGTAGTAATTGCAGAATTGATACATTTAGTTTGATTATTTGTTCCGACTGCTGAAGTCAATATAATGGTATTGTCAGGAGTAACGGTTATTGTTCCGGTTGCCGTTGTCGTTCCACAACCTCCTGTTAATGTAACAGTATAATTAAATATACCTGATGCTGTAGGAGTTCCACTTATTGTTACCACATTTGCTGACCAACTGCTTGTGACACCTGCAGGTAAACTGCTGATAGATGCACCTGTTGCACCTGTTGTCGTATAAGAAATCGTTGCAATTGCATTGTTAATACATCTGGTTTGATTATTTGTACCTGCTACTGAACTCAATACAATTGTATTGTTCGGACTTACAGTAATTGTACCGTTGGTATTAATTAATCCACACCCCCCGGTTAAAGTAACAGTATAATTATATATTCCGGATACTGAAGGCGTTCCACTTATTGTGACCACATTAGCCAACCAACTTCCTGTTACACCTGTTGGCAAACCACTAAATGTAGCTCCACTTGCTCCGGTTGTTGTATATGTAATAGTTATAATTGCAGAATTGATACATTTTGTTTGATTGTTTGTCCCGACTACTGAAGTCAATACAATGGTATTGTCAGGAGTAACGGTTATCGTTCCATTTTCAGTAATTATTCCGCAATTCCCTGTTAAAGTAACAGTATAATTATATACTCCGGATGCTGAAGGCGTTCCACTTATCGTAACCACATTTGCTGACCAATTACCTGTAACACCTGCTGGCAAACCACTGAAACTTACTCCTGTTGCACCTGTTGTTGTATAAGTAATCGTTCCAATTGCATTGTTGATACATCTGGATTGATTATTTGTACCAGCTAAAGAACTCAATACAATTGTATTGTTCGGACTTACAGTAATTGTTCCATTTGCTGAAATTGTTCCGCAACCTCCAGTTAAATTAACTGTATAACTGAATATTCCAGATACTGTTGACGTTCCGCTTATAGTTACTACATTCGCTGCCCAATTAGCTGTAACACCTGATGGCAAACCACTAAATGTTGCTCCGCTTGCTCCGGTTGTAGTATAAGTAATATTCGTAATTGCAGAATTGATACATTTAGTCTGATTATTTGTTCCAATTAATGAGGTTAATACAATCGTATTATTCGGTATTACCGTGATAGTTCCAGTTGCTGTTTGTGTTCCACAACCTCCGGTTAAAGTAACAGTATAATTATATACTCCTATTGCTGAAGGAGTTCCACTAATTGTTACTACATTTGCTAACCAACTGCTTGTAACACCAGCAGGTAAACTGCTGATTGAAGCTCCTGTTGCTCCTGTAGTAGCATAAGTGATAGTTGTAATTGCGGTATTGATACAATGAGTTTGATTATTTGTTCCAACTGCTGAAGTCAACACAATTGTATTACCTGGAGTAATTGTAATATAATTAAGTTTTGTTTTCACACTTGTTGTTCCGTCAATTATAGTTAAGCTTACTGTACTTGAGCCACTACCTGAATATGTTACAGTATGAGGACCAATTCCAGTTGCTGTTGCAGGCGTTGCTCCTGCTCCAAAACTCCAGCTATATGTTGTTGCAATTGTAGTACCAGTTGAAATACTTGTAAATATTACACTTGAGCCACTACAAATGCTGGTAATATTTGCTGTAAAATCAGCATTCAAACTACATCCTGATAATGAAATAGGTTTAACAACCTGACTACCTACACATCCATTACTATTTGTTTCAACAACACTTACATTTCCATTAGATGTGCCAAAAGTTACTGTAATACTATTTGTTCCAGCACCTGATGTAATAATTGCACCTGAAGGAACTGTCCATAAATAAGTAGACCCTATTGTATTAACAACACTGTAAACAACAGCTGCTGCATTACATAAAGGAGTAGCATTTCCTGTGATTATTGAAGTAATAGGAAGAAGGTTCACTCCTAAGGATACATTAGTTGATGTGAGATTTGAGGTATTTGTTGTAGAATTCGATGGGTTATTAATTATATTTGTTCCTGATAATACAACGGCACCATTTCTGGCAAGCAATCTACCATCAATTGTTGAACCTGTATTCATCGTAATGGATGTTAAAGCTAAAATATTACCTTTAAAATTAGTAGTGTTACCAATAGTTGCCGAACTACCAACCTGCCATGTGACATTTTTTGCCTGAGCACCTCCACTAAGAATAACATTTCCTCCAGCCCCACCTACAGTAGTAAAATCAGATGCTATCTGGAATATCCAGGTTGCATTTGCATTACCCTGAGCATCAAGCGTTAAATCACCTGATTGAATTAAAAGCGTGGAAGTTGATTTGTAAATCCCAGGTGCAAGAGTTAAACCACCCTGATCGCCTGCAACTGTAATAGGTGCTGGTGCAGTTGCGCCTTCTGCAAAAAGATAGGCATCGGTAAGATCTTGTTTAGCTTGTATTAGCATGGCTGCAACTCCTGGAGGAGCAACATCATCTGATGCATATATTGCTCCATTCACCAATGTGGCAGGAGGAAATCCAGAAATTGATGTACGAACACCCGGACTAATTCCAATATTCATATCATGTATCACGCTGAAACCGGTACTACTTATTCCAACACCGGCAAGAATACCGAAATTTCCGGCAGATTTAAGATTGACAAATGCAATGGATGAATTTATTATCGAACATGAACCTGAGACAACTACATTATAGTTAGATCCTGTATCTGAAATAGTAACAGGATTTATTTTTAAAGTATCCGAAGTCACACCTGAAACATTTCCAATGTTTATTAAGTTAATATTTCCTTTTCTCCACTGATAGGTAAGCCCTGTTCCTGTGGCTACCACTGAAAAGCTTACAGGACTTCCAATACATACAATCCTGCTGACAGGTTCAGTTATTATAACTGTTGCAGCATTAACTGATAAAGATGCATTAATTGAAGTATCATTGATAGCGCATAACCCAAAAACAATAACATTATAATTAGATGCAGTATCAGAAATATTTACAGGATTTATTTTTAGTGTATCAGAAGCTGCCCCTGAAATATTTCCACCATTGATTATATTTACATTTCCTTTTCTCCATTGATAAGTGAGCCCTGTTCCTGTAGAAACTACAGAAAAGCTTGCTGAACTTCCGGCACATACGGTTTGATTAACTGGTTCTTTCGTGATGATTGCAGATGAATTGACAACTAATGATGAATTGATTGATGTATCATTTGGAGTACATGCTCCTGTGACGATAACATTATAATTGCTTGCAGCATTGGTTACATTCACAGGATTAATTTTAAGCGTATCAGAAGTTACTCCTGAAATATTTCCGCCATTAATCAAATTTACATTTCCTTTTCTCCATTGATAGGTGAGAGATGTACCTGTAGCATTTACTGAAATATTTACTGCACTTCCGGCGCAGACTGTATGATTAACAGGTTCAGTTGTAATGATTGTTGCAGCATTTACAACTAGAGAAGCATTAACTGAAGTATCATTTGGTACACATCCTCCTGTTACAATAACATTATAATTTGTTGCGGTATCAGAGATATTTACTGGATAAATAGTAAGTAATGCAGATGTTGCACCTGAAATACTTCCTCCATTGCTTAAATTTAAATTTCCTTTTCTCCATTGATAAGAATATACAGATCCTGTTGCTGTTACAGAAAAATTAACAGAACTTCCGGCACATGCTGTTTTATTAACAGGTTCTATTGTGATGACAGGTGCAGTTCCAGGCATTAATGAAACATTTATTGAAGTATCTTTTGGCAAACAACTTCCCGTAATAATTACATTATAATTGGAAGCAGTATCAGAAATTAGCATAGGATTAAATTTTAGTGTATCAGATGTTGCACCTGAAATGCTTCCTCCGTTAATTAAATTTACGGTTCCTTTTCTCCATTGATAAGTAAGTCCTGATCCTGTAGCTAATACTGAAAAGTTTACTAAACTTCCAACACAAGCAATTTTATTTATAGGTTCTGTTATAATAAGAGGCGATGTATTAACAACTAAAGATGCATTGATTGATGTATCATTGGGTGTACATCCTCCTGATACAATAACATTATAGTTAGATGAAGTGTCTGATATATTAGCTGGGTTAATACTAAGTAAAGCAGTAGTTGCACCTGTAATATGACCTCCGTTAATTAAATTAACAGTTCCTTTTCTCCATTGATAATTTAGGGCTGTACCTGTTGCAGTTACTGAAAAGCTTATTGAATTTCCAGCACAAACTGACTTATTAATTGGTTCAACAGTTATGACTGGAGCATTTACAGGTAATAAAGATACATTTAAAGAAGTATCTTTTGGCAAACAACTTCCTGTGATAATTACATTATAATTAGAAGCTGTATCAGAAATTATCATTGGATTAATTTTCAGTGTATCAGATGTTGCACCAGAAATATGTCCTCCATTTATTAAATTTACATTTCCTTTTCGCCACTGATAAGAAAGTACAGTTCCACTGGCAGCTACTGAAAATTTAACTGAACTTCCAATACATGCTGTTTGATTGATTGGTTCAGTAGTAATAACTGATGCCGTTTTTACTATTAAAGCTACATTTATTGAAGTATCATTAGGAAGAATTGATCCACTTACTATAACATTATAATTAGTTGATGTATCTGAAAGATTTGCAGGGTAAATTTTAAGGGTATCAGATGATACACCTGAAATATGACCTCCGTTTAATAAATTAACACTTCCTTTTCTCCATTGATAAGCAAGCCCTGTTCCAGTAGCAGCAACTGAAAAATAAACTGAATCTCCGGCACAAACGGTCTTACCAAAAGGTTCAGAAGTTATAACGGGAGCGGAAGTTAGTCCACATCCCGGTGGCATTATGGCTGTGATTGCAGATGTACTAACGGCACCGGTTGTTGTCAGTGCTCTTCCATCCAATACAACACCGGTCATTAAATTCATTGCACCGTTGTTACAAACAATGGTTCCTACAAATTCAGAATAATCATTGATACTAACAGCTCCATTAACTAACCAGTATACGTTTTTTGATTGAGTTCCATTAATCATTTTTACTTTGGAATAAGTACTGGTGGAAAGTGCACCATATATTTTAATTACAAATATAGCATTAGCACTACCTTGAGCATCCAGAAAAAGAGTATCTGTAAATGTAGTAGCTCCATTTATAAGGTATGTATGTGGTGTTAAAACCAACTGATTTCCAAACTGAGCAGGATATAATAATTCTATATCATAAGGCAAAATATTAAGATAACTATATGCATTCAATAAATCTGATGCTGCAGCTGTTGTTGAACCATCAGGAATAGGATGAATTGCACCCGTTACAAATAATGGATTAAAACCTGTAGTTAAACCTGAATTTGTTCCTATATCACCTGTGATATTTGTAATACCAACATTTGTAACAGGTCCGTTCGAAGAAAAAACTGTATAACATGCAGCCGAAACCAAAGAAGGAGCTAATGGACCCAAAAGCACCGGACTGCCACAACCACTTGGTGTATAAGCCAAAACTCCGCTTACATTAACAGCACCTGCTGTAGACAACACTCTACCTTCAAGAGAACAGCCTGAACTCAAATTAATTGCTGCATTATTTGCAATTACTGTTCCTTTCATTGTAGTTCCTGAGGCCATATCTACCAAACCTTCAATTTTCCAAAACACATTACATGCCTGGGCTCCATTAATCAGTTTAATTTTTGAATTGGCAGCAGTTGAAAAAGGTCCCTGTATTTTAAAAATAAATACCGCATTGGAATTACCTTGTCCATTTAATGTAAGTTGAGCGTTTAAAGTAGTTGCTCCGGTTATAGAATAAACTCCGGCATTTAAGGTATCTCCGTTTCCAAGCAAGGAAGCTGGAAAGAAAGCCGGGACAGTGCTACTTAATTGATTATAGGCAATCAACAAATCAGCTGCAGCTTGTGCACTTTTGAGATCGCTGGTATATGTCATCACACCATTCACATTCCCAAACCCGGTAATGCCACCATTATTTGTGCCTACATTTCCGGTAATATGAGAAATCCCTGTATTACCAACAGCACCAACCGTAGTAAAAACTACATAATCTGCAGCACTCCCCAAGGGAGGAGCCTGAGCATAAATTAAATTCGTAATTAATAACAGAAGTACTGATATTAATGAATTAATAAGTCTTGTTTTCATTTTTTTTGTTTTAATAAAGTGAATAAATTTCCACCCAGCAAAGTTAAATCAGTTGAATTCTGAATGCATTACACAATTTTTGTAAATACTTACATCATTCACACTTTAAAAGTGACAAAAGCACCTAGAATACATAGAGTTATATATTATTAACAAAAGAGCTGATAGCATTAAATACCATCAGCTCTTTTATATAGTTTAAGCCTGATTCTTATTTATTTAAATAGATAGTTCCTTTTATTACATCAGAACCAATTCCCAGATCAAGTAAATAAAAATAAGTAGCTGTTGGTAATACATCTCCACTCATTAATAAACCGAAATCAGATTTACCATCCCAGTTGTTTTGGTAAGGACTTGCTTCAAATACTTTATTTCCCCAACGATTATAGATTAAAAAAGTATTATGTGGAAAATTATCAATCCCTCTTATCACAAACAGGTCGTTAATACCGTCGTCATTTGGCGAAAAGCCTTCGGGAATAAAGAAATCAACCAGACAATTATTCACAATAACTGTAACAATATATGGAACTGAATTACACCCGTTTGCTGAAACCGTCAATGAATAGATACCTGCATCTAAAAGAGTAGCTGTAGAAATTACTGAATTTTGTACATTTGATAAATATCCATTTGGGCCTGTCCATAAGTAAGTGACTCCCGCTAATGTTTGAGCATTCAAATAAACAGAACTACCTAAACAAACAGGAGAATTGCTATTTGCTGTAATTGAAGGTACAGGACTCACAAACACTTGACCAGATCTTACGGGACCTAGACATCCTTCCGCTGATAATTCCTGAACATCCAATAAAAAACTTGCTATAGATGCCCACGTAATATAAATACCATTTGAAACAGAACTTATCTGAGTAATTCCATCAATCCGCCAAATGTATGTTGAGCCTGAAACAGGATTAGGATTTACGTTATAATATTTAGTCGATGCAACACAAACATTATCAGGCATTGTCATTTGTGCAGATAAATTAAGCCCATTAAACAGAACAATGCAACACATAAGTAAATAATAGAACAACTTAAGCATATTTTTTTGATTTTTATATTTATTTTATTGTAATATATATCTTAAATCTATTCATTTATAAAAATTATCTTAAATTCAGATTTGAATAAGTAACCTCCGATAAACTGCCTCACAGCTAAAATAACTGTGGGCAGTATATTTTATAATTTATTAAACCATTTTTTTAATAATTATCAGATAATGATTTCTGCTAATTATGAAAAATTGCAGAAGTATTGGGTGTAATCGGTTGATCATTTATAGTAATAATGGTAGCGGCAGAAATACATCCTGTAGAATTTGAAGTTGTTAAATTATAAACACCCGTTGCTAAGCCTGTAAAGATTCCAGTTGCATTTGTAATTAAAGGAACAACAGGAGCAGTACCTATAATAGAATATGTAATTCCGACACCAGGCAATGGAGCAGTTACATTTACGATTCCTGTTGCAACTGCACAGCTTGGTTGTGTTATATTTGCAGTTGGAGCAATTGGTGTAGATAAAGATGGATTAATGGTAATACTTGTTGGAAGAGAAGTACATCCATCTGAATTTGTAGTTGTAATGTCATAATTTCCCGGATTCAATCCTGCAAAAACTCCTGTTGAATTGGTTACGGCTGTTACAAATGGTGTTGTTCCTGTAATTGTATAAGTAATTCCTGCAGCTGGTATTGGCGATGTTATATTTACGGTTCCTGTTGGAACAAAACAAGTTGGTTGAGTTAAAATTGCAACTGGAGCTGCTGGTGTAGGTGGTTGTGTATTTATTGTAATACTTGTAGCAAGAGAAGTACATCCAACCCCATTTGTAGTAGTTACATTATAAATGCCAGGTGTTAAGCCTGCAAATATTCCTGTTGAATTGTTTACAGCTGACACAAAGGGTGTTGTTCCGGTAATCGTATAAGTAATTCCGGCAGCAGGAACAGGAGTAGTTACATTTACAGTCCCGGTAGCAATAGTACAACTAGGTTGAATTAAACCAGCAATTGGAGCTGTTGGTGTTATTGGTTGTGAGTTAATAGTAACAATCGTTGCAGCGGAAGTACAAGCATAAACATTAGAAGTAGTTACATCATAAACGCCAGGTGTTAATCCGGCAAATATTCCTGTAGAATTAGTAACCGCTGCTACAACCGGTGTTGTGCCTGTTACTGTATAAGTAATTCCGGCAGCAGGGGCTGGATTAGTTACATTTATGGTTCCTGTGGCAACAGCACAACTTGGCTGCGTCAAACTGGCAATAGGAGCTGCTGGTCGTGGATTTACTGTTACATCAACACTTACTATTGTCTGACAACCATCACCATTGGTCTCTTTTAATGACAAATGATATGTTTTGGGTACTAAAGGATTAGCCCAAATAATGTTGGTAGCAACAGTATTTGCTGAAGTAATTGTCCAATCTACACCTGAAGTTCCGGTAGAAATACTCCATAAAAATGTATTTGCTGCATTTCCGGGAGTTACTAAATAAGGTTCTGTTCCGGGACACAAGGTTTGTGTTACGGTTTGACTTGTTTGTGACCATGATGCTGTTGTTATCATAATAAGCAGCAACGTCATAATCCATTGTAAAAAATTAATTTTTGTTTTCATGATTTGTTTTGTTTAATATTTGTTTTTTATTAATACATTTTTTATGTTCAGATGAGATTATTGATCGAATAGGAGACAATTCTATTTCAACAGGATGATAATTTACGCTGTGAGAAGATCTTACATTTAAGTAACAGCCTAAGCAATCGTATGATTCGTATTCATTTTCCATAATTATATTAATTTTATAATATTAATTTTTAGCGATTATTGATGATATATCGCTGATGTTGTTGGCAAAGGACTTACTAATACAGGATAATTAGCTGAACCTATTCCAATTCCACATGAATTGCTACCATTTACAGCAAAATTTCCAGAAGATGATGTAAAACCAAAATCTACGGTAATACTATTTGTGTTAGCACCTGCAACTATCATTACTCCAGCAGGAATTGTCCATAAGTAGTTCGTTGCATTTAGAATCAGAGGAATTGAATAAACGACTCCGGTTTGACCCTGGCAAACCAAAGATGTTCCTGTAATATTTCCTGAATTGGAGGGGGAAAATGACACAATATTATTATGAGTTGAAATTGCACCCGCACGAGAAAGTCCTCTTCCAAAAAGTGAGGATGCATCCAATAAATTGATAGCTCCATCAACAATAGCAGTTCCTCTGAAAACAGAATTTGCACCTAAATCGAATTGCCCCCCTATTTGCCAGTAAACATTACATAATGAGGCAGCATTTATCAGAATTATATTTGAGAATGCAGCAGTTGCAAATGCACCACCTATCCTTATTATAAAAATAGCATTGGGATTGCCTAGTGCATTTAGAATTAAATCTCCATTTAAAGTTGATGCAGCTCCGGTATTATAAACGCCAGGAATTAGTTCCTGTCCGTTTCCTAAAGTAACACCCAAAACAGATCCTCCTAAAGAACTCATATAAGTATAAGCATTCTGAACTGCGGTTGATGCCAGTACTGAAGCAGCATCAGCTACATGAATTTGCCCTGCTACAACTCCGGGCGGAAATCCTGTAAATAAACCTGCATTGGTTCCAATATCTCCAGCTATGTTTGTAGTGCCAAGATTAGTAAATGCACCAGTTGAAGTAAACAATGCAAAACCGGAAGCTGCACCTAAATCAGGAGCTTGTCCAAAATTTATTTTCGGTAAAATGAATTGTAATATAATTATAAGAAATGGCAGGAGTTTAATTTTCATTTTATTATTTGATTTTAAAATTATTTCCAGCTAATTTTAATATTCTGAGTTGATAAAGATGTTTTAACTCTTACAATATACATAGCCTGAGCTAAGTTTATTTCACTTGAAAACAGATTACTGTTAGCTATCTTTGAATTAAAAACACTTTTTCCTGTAAGTGTAAAAATTTCAACTTCTTTCAATTCTTCACCTGTCTGTGCAATAATATTAAGTTGATTATTATTTTCAAACACATTGATAACCGACTTACTTAATGGGGCATTAATATTACCAAAATGAATAAAAAACCTTTCATTAATTGCATTTGTTGGAAACTCAAATTCATAAGTACGCTGATCTGTCAAACTAATTATTTTGCCTTTAAACCTATCTTCCAGATAAACCTGTTCTCCACTTTCTAAAGCAAAAGCAGTTATTTTCGCCTTAGCTCCCTCAACTCCATTCATTCCGACTGGGATTACAGTATTGGTAGTATTAATCGTATTTATCGTTAGTTTTTCACCTGTAGTGGATTGAGAATATATTTCTACAGGTAAATTATTGAAAAATTTTTCAGAATCAAATGCTTCAAAATTAAGTTCTGATTCTTGATTTTTACAAATAACTAATTCGTCATATCCCGTTTCAGTTTCTATTTTTAAACGAAGTAATATCTCCGTGGTAGTAATATCTTTATAATAAACCGATGAATTATTTGTACGGGCTGATCGTGGAATCATTATTTTTGGATTCGTATAAACTGCTTTTACAAAAAAACCTTGCATTGGTGCAATATAAGATTGAGTACCAGCAGGAACACCAATATTAGTGTTTGAATTATAGGTTCTCAGATATGCTGAATTTGCAACTGGATTCATGGCAGGATACAAGTTATTATCCCACAGATACAAAGTGTTGCTAACATTTATTTTCCCTACTAAATTCCAGTTTATATATGAAGTATATGGATTCGATAAGAGGTTCCAACTCTGAGTTGCCGAGGATCCATTATATATTAGCGGAATTATAAAATCACAGGGACAAGGATTACACGGATTGCAAAAAAGATTACCATTAAGAACTGCTGTAAAAGTTGAACTTGGCTTAATAGCATAGCCAACAGATGGTTGTAAAAAGTAATAAGGTGAAGTAATATTATTGCTCCAATTTACCCCATTGATATAAGGTTTCAATTGAGTACTCCCAACACTGGAAGTTATATTTGAAAGACTTGCACCCATATTTGGCATAAAAGGAGATCCAAACAAATGCCAGGAACTAGTCAGCAATCTTTGAACAGTTGCTGGTAATTCGCACAAATAATAAATAAATGATGCGCCAGAAACAATTAGCAAACCGCTAATACCTGCATGACTTGTGATTACGCCTGTTACTGTAATTTTACTACCACTTTCAAGAGTAAGGGTATTTCCTGTATTAATTGTCAGATTATCTCCGATTCCGCTGATTGTAATCCCCGAAATGTGATTATAGTTATCAAATTTTATATTTTTATCAATGACAAGTGTACCTGAAGTTAAATTAATGGTTTGGCCATCAATAGCAGATAAAAAAAAGACTGTTCCATTATTACAAACATTTGCAATTGCATTCCTTAATGAACCAATTCCATTATCATAATTATTCGCTACATATACTATTGAATCGCACCCGCTTCCTATTTCAGGATTAATTATTACTGTAACAGGTTTAATAGCAAAACAGCCTGCAATTGTCGTTCCTTTGATATAATAAATACCTGCTATTGCTGTTAAAGGGGATTCATAAGGTAGTGTCGCTAATGCATCTTTCCAATAGGAATATGTCAATCCTGGAGTTGAACCTATGGTAATTGCTGTTGCTGTAAGATTCACTGTAGTAGGTGAAAAAACTGCATTTGGATTTGTAATTGAAACAATTGGAGATAAAGGTTGGGCATTTATAATAATATTCTCTGTTGGATTAGAAGTACATCCATCTGAGTTTGTTACTGTATAATTACTAATTGTTAATGCTGAGAGGACTGTTATTGTAAATGAAGAAGTTGAACCCATAATTAACCCTGGATTTATTGTCCAGTTCCCGATAGGTAAACCACCTAACACAGCACTTCCAGTAGCTAATGTGCATGTTGGTTGTAAAACACTTACAGAAGGTGCCGAAGGAGTAACAGGACGGGCATTTATGATCACATCTGCTCCGGAAGAGATACAACCACCTGAATACTTTGCAGATAAATGATATACACCTGATGAAACCAAATTAAATACACCCGTTGTGTTAAAATAATCCAAATCATTAATACTGTATGAAATCCCTGAGCCGATAGGTGAAGTAAAGCTAATAGTAGCAGTTGAGTCAATACAGTTAGCTTGAATTAATGTTGCTATTGGTATTGGATTAATCGAAACAGTAATATGATTAGAAGTTACACTGCCACATGCATTAGTATTAGTTACAAAATAATCTCCATTTGTATTTACTGTTATTGTTGGTGTTGATGCTCCGTTACTCCAGATACCTCCATTATTGCCTGAAAGTATTACACTATCACCTATACAAAGCACTGACGCTCCGCTTGCAGATATTGCAGATATTGTTGGTAATGGATTGACTGAAACTAAAATATGATTTGAAGTTACATTTCCACATGCATTTGAATTGATTAAATAATAGTCACCACTTGTGGATACAGTTATTGTTGGAGTAGTTGCTCCTGTACTCCAAATACCTCCGTTATTTCCTGATAGCACAATGCTATCGCCCGAACAAATAGAGGTAAGTCCGTTTGCATAAATAGTTGATAATATAGTTTGAGCCCCAAGATTAACAATATTATTATTCAGAGAAATTGCCCCTCCTTTAGAAAGAGCTCTGCCAAAAAGAGTTGAATTTTCCAATAAGTTGATTGCTCCGTTAGCAATCACAGTACCTCTAAAAACACTTGAATTTCCTAAATTAAATTCACCGTTAATTTGCCAATATATATTACATATAGAAGCAGAATTAATCAGTACAATATTTGAGGAATTGCCAGTTGCAAAAGCACCACCAATTCTTATTATAAATAATGAATTTGGATTACCCATTCCATCAATAATAACAGTACCGTTTAAAGTTGAAGCAGCACCAGTACTCCATACACCTGGAGTTATAACCTGATTATTTACGATTGTAACACCCAGAACAGTGCCACCTAAGGTGCTTAAATAGCCATATAAATTATTCACATCAGTTGCTGCCTGAATTGAAACAGCATCCCCTGCATGATAAATATTACCAACAACAGTTCCGGGTACAGGGAATCCTGTTGGTGTATATGTATTACTTCCAATATCGCCGGTTATTATTGATGTTCCGATATTATCAAATGCACCAACTGCTGTAAATAATGCAAAACCGGAAGTTGTTCCTAAATCAGGCGTTTGACCAAAATTATATTTCGGAAAACTTAATAAAGTAACAATGTTTAAAAACAGTATAAATTTATTTTTCATTTTGTTTGATTTTAAAATATTTTTCGGAACAAAGTTAAATCTGATGAGATAAAAATGCATTACACAATTTAAGTAATGACTTACATCATTCACACATTAAATGATATATGCATAAAAAGCAAAAAGCCCACTACTAGAAAGCAGTGGGCTTTTTGATTATAAATTACTTTCGTGAAATCAATTTTCCTGATTGAATTGTTTTATTATTAACATTCAAATTATAGAAATAAACACCTGAAGGAAGATTTGAAGTTTCTATAGTTGTTATTTGTTTAATGATGTGCTTATAAATCAAAATTTCGCCTAAAACATTATAAATTCTCAATTCTGTATCATTTAAAAGTGAAGCATCATTAATGTTTATGTTTGTATAGCTATCAAACGGGTTTGGATAAAATTGTATAGCTCTATCTTTTTTCAAAGAAATAGGAGTTATAATACCTACATTGCCACAACTTGAAGGGATAGATGGAGCAATTGCATTAACAGCATTAGTAGTAATGGCACCAGAGGTTGTAAGTGATCTCCCATCCAGCTTGACCCCGGTATTAAATGCACCCAAAGCACGTTATTACAAATTATAGTACCTCTGAATGTTGAATAGTTATTGATACTTACAGCACCTTCTATCTTCCAGTATACATTTTTTGCCTGAGTACCGTTCATTAATACAACATTTGAATAAGTAGATGTTGAAAGAGCTCCGTTTATCTGAATAACAAATACAGCATTTGTATTTCCCTGTGCATTCAAAAATAAAGTATCCGTAAAAGTTGCAGCGCCATTCATTCTGTATGTATGAGGTGTCAGAACAAGACTATTCCCAAATTGAGCAGGATATAATAATTCAATATCATAAGGCAGTGTATTTACATAATTATATGCTATTAGTAAATCAGCAGCACAGTTTGCCGTTGAAACATCAGGAAGAGGATGAATATTTCCAGTAACCAATAAAGTATTGAATCCTGTAGCATAACCATTATTACTGCCAACATCACCGGTAATATTTGTTATTCCTGAATTAGAGACTGAACCATTTGCAGAAAATATTGCAAAACAGGCAGCTGAACCTAGTATTGGAGCAGTTGGGCCTGTAAGAACAGTGCTACCACACCCAACAGGCGTATATGCCAAAACGCCATCAACAGTAATAGCACCAGATGTAGAAAGGGCTCTTCCTTCAAGTATATCTCCGGTATTCATTTGAATAGCAGCATTATTAGCAATTACAGTTCCTTTCATGCTGGTAGCGGAAGCCATACTAACCAAACCTTCCACTTTCCAGAAAACATTACATGCCTGTGCTCCGTTTATTAATTTTATTTTGGAATTAGCATTGCATGAAAAAGAACCCTGAATTTTAAAAATAAATATAGAACTGGGATTCCCCTGCGCATTTAATATAAGATCTAAATTCAATGTTGCTGCGCTTGAAATAGAATAAACTCCTGCATTTAGGATTTGTCCGTTTCCAAGTAAAGGTGCTGGAAAAAATGAAGGAATTGTATTATTCAGAAGATTATAAGCAATGAGTAAATCAGCAGCAGCTTGAGCACTTACACCATCACCATCATGCATTACACCATTCACATTTCCAAATGCAGTACTAGAACCATAATTAGTTCCAACATTTCCGGTAATATGTGAAATACCAGAGTTACTGACTGCTCCATTTGTAGAAAAAAGAACAAAACTTGCAGCTGTTCCTAATGAAGGAGCTTGAGCATAATTAAATTCAGGCAATATAAATAGTATCGCTAATACTAATGTCTTGAATAATTGAGTTTTCATTTTATTAAATTTTAATTTATGAAAATATTTTCACAGAACAAAGGTAGAGCTGATAATTCTGGATAGTATTACAATATTAATGGAAAGACTTACATCATTCACATATCCATATTAAATTAAAAGAGCACTTCTATTTTACAATAAAAGTGCTCTTTTAATTTAATATGAAAAAAAATTACAATACAAAGGTAGGTTCATCTATACAGAATAGTCTTACATAATTCCAGAAATCCTTTACATAATTCACTGTTTTTTATCTTATAAGACATTTTACTAATCTCGAATTCTCATTTGTTTTCATTATTCAAGTATGAGTTTGTTTTCAAATTGATGCAGCCATTTCTTTGCATCTTGGAATTTTGAAGTTTTCCAGAATGCTTCTGCCTTGGGAGTTGTTTCTGCTTCCCAACTATTTTTATTAAAACCATAAGTTTCCGTAATGATTTTGTATTTCTTCATCCAGATTTCTTTTTTTAAAAGTTTATAAAAAGAAGCTGGATTTACAGCTTCTGGATAATACTCATTATATCCTTCTTCATAAGCAAAATTCCATAACTGATCTGCTGAAATCTTCCCTGAATTCCAGAGTTTAATGACAGCATTTCCAACTTTCTCATTATTGGAATTTCGCATAAATTCATCTGATGGACTGTGAGATATAATCATATCAAAATGTTTAGCTGGAAGTAATTTGATAATAGTTTGCTTTATCTCTTTTTCACTAACAGACTTTTTTCCATCTCTTTCATCCAATATACCTATTACGCCCTCTGCATTAAGATTAAGTAATGCTTTATGAAAATTAGCAGAGCTATCCTTATCTTTTCCTTTAAAGACACTGACAATAAAACACTTCCACGAAGGGTGACTCATTATCGTTCCTCCTGCCCATAAGGTTTCATCGTCAGGATGGGCAACGATACATGCAACTGTTTTTTGTTTTGTATTCATTATTATTTTTTTAATAAAAGTACATCAAATAACACCTATAACTTTATAAAATTTCATAAATAACTTATATAATTCACACTTTTTCCTCTTTAGAATTTTTACGGTTTCACAATAGTATTCCCAGCCATTGTCACACTACCTGTCTTACATAAAGCCCGACCTTCTAGTGTTGCCCCTGTATTGAATGTTATTGATTGCAAACCCAGAATATTTCCTTTAAAAACAGAAGTCGTTCCAAAAGTAGCAGAACTTCCCACTTGCCAAAAAATATTTGATGACAAGGCACCTCCACTCAGGATTACTTTGCGATCAGATGTAGTTGTAAGAGAAGATGCTATCTGAATAATAAATATTGCATTTGCATTCCCTTTTGCATCCAGTGTGAGATCACCTGAGGTTATTGCAAGCGAAGAAGTTGATTTATAGAGACCGGGCGTAAGCGTAAGACCACCAATGTTTCCCGATAAAGTTACAATATCTGTACAAGATCTTCCGGCAGCATCATTATAAGCTGTGGTTAAATCTAGTTTTGCCTGATTTGCTTTTGCATCATTAATATGTGATGTACCATTTAATATACCTGGTGGAAATCCACCTACAGCAGTCCCCGGACTTAAGCCCAGATCACCGTTAATTATGGTAGCTCCTGTATTAGTTATAGATGAACCAGCCAGAACTACGAAATCAGAAGTGCCTAGAAGAGAAACAGCCGTCTGAACAGTTGTCTGAATTGGGATTACAATCGGATTGGTAGTTGTAGATGTTACGACATCTTTTTTGCATCCAAAAATAATTATTAGCATTACAATCAATGCGAAAGGTAGTCGAGTTGTAAATTTGTTCGTTTTCATTTTAGCAGGATATTAATTTATGAAAAAATCTTCATCAACAAAGATAAAACCTTAAAAATGCCAACACATTACAAAATAAACATAAAGAATTGCAACATTCACACTTAAACAAAAAAGAGCAGTTTCCATTTAAGTAAAAACTGCTCTTTTCCAACTATTTAAACAAAAAAAGTAAAAAACTACAAACTACTACTTTTGCTTTTTTCTTCACGTTTTACTGCCTTTGCAGCTCTCTTTTCTTTCAAATTTTTAGCTGGTAATTTCTTAACCATCTTTTCTTTACCTTCTTTTTCTTTTGACATATTAATTGTTTTTATTTGTTATTAAATTCTCTTTATATTATGATAATTAAAACAAAGATAGTTTTATTTCATTTTACTCTGACTTTAAAACTATTATTTTATTATTTGGGCTACAAACTACATTCGGTCCATATACCAACTTAATTCTTTTTCCATTTTTTTGAAACGAAAAATAGCCGGGATTATTTTATCTAACCGTAAGAATGCAGTTTCACTTTTAACGACATAATCGAAGGCCTTGTGATGCATACAGTTTACTGCAACTTCAATTTTATCCTGAGAAGATAACATCACAACCGGGATATCCGGGTTAAAAGCTTTTATTTTATCCAGTGTTTCTATTCCGTTCATCGCATTTTTATCTATTCCGTCAAGTTGGTAATCAAGAATAATAACATCTGGTTTGTGTGATAAATTCTCAACACAAAGTTCTCCTGTTGCAAATGTTTCGATTGAAAAATTGGAATGCAATAAAAATTCAATTTCTAATGATTTTAAATAGAGTGCATCATCATCTACCAAAAATAGTTTTATTTTATTTTCTTTGTTCATCTTTTGATTTATTAATTGTAATTAACTCTATTTTTAATTCAATACAAGCCTGATTACAAACTGTTTCAAGCTGAATAACCATATCAGATATACCTTCAGATTCCTGTTGTGATTTAGCAAAATCCTGAACCTTTCTGGCCATGTTTTCAAAATCGATACTAATACCCATTATTGAAAAAGAAGGTATCATTTTATGAACTGCTGCATATAAAGATTTCCAATCTTTATTTTTCCAACTTTGCTTCATTGCAGTAATTAAAGGAGGCGTTTGTTCAAGATACAATGAAATCATTTCCATCATCAATATTGGATTTGATTTTGTACGACGAATCAGATAATCCAGATCGGTATATTTTATTATTTTAACATCAGTATCTTCTTTATTATTTCCTTTATTTCCATAAATAGAAATGGATTTTTTAACAGCAGTGATAATTTTGTTATATAATAATTTTTCATCTACAGGTTTTGCAATGTAATCATTCATTCCAACAGCCTTGCATTTTGCCAAATCAACGGTGGTAACATCTGCAGTTAAAGCAATAATAGGAATATTAGAATTCATTTCTGAACGAATAAATTCAGTAGCTTCAAAGCCATTCATTTCAGGCATTTGAAGATCCATTAGTATTACATCAAAAGAATTGGCTTGAAGCTTTTCGATAGCTATTATTCCATTACCGGCAATATCGCATTCAAATCCGAAATCATCCAATAATGTCCTCATTAATAATTGGTTAAGCGCAATATCTTCAACCACCAATACTTTAATATTTTTAATATCTGTATCCAATTCAAGAAGGAAATCGTCAGACTCAACCTCAGCCTTTGTTTTCATAAAATCAAGAACAAAACTAAATGAAGAGCCCTCTCCAAGTATACTTTTAACATGAATACTACCTCCCTGAGATTCAACCAATTGTTTTACAATAGCAAGTCCCAAACCAGTTCCTCCATATAACCTTGAAGTACCACTGGATGCCTGTTGAAAATTTTCAAAAATCTTCCCCAATTTAGAATCTGATATTCCAATTCCGGTATCTATTATAGCAAACTCAACACTTACGCAATAATCATCTTCTTTCAACAATCTTACACTTACTGTTATTTTCCCTTTATTAGTAAATTTCACAGCATTACTAACCAGATTCAAAATGATCTGATGTAAGCGAACAGGATCACCAACCAGAACTTCAGGAATCCTTTTATCATATTCTTTAATAAGTTCTAAATTTTTTTCTCTAATTTTTGGTTCAAACAAATGGAGCATAGCTGATAATGAAACGGCCATTTTAAATGGAGTTTGCTCAAATATCATTTTCCCTGCGTCCACTTTTGCCAGATCTAAAATATCATTAATCAACACAATTAAAGCATCTCCGCTTAATTTTATTGCATGAAGGTATTCTTTTTGTTTCGTTGTAATCTCAGTTTTCATCAATACTTTAGTAAAACCGATAATGGCATTCATTGGAGTACGGATTTCATGACTCATATTCGATAAAAACTGTTGTTTTGCTTTCACTGCAGTCTCTGCTATAATTGTCGCAGATTCTGCCTTTAATTTTGCTTCTTCTGCAATTCCAACTGCCAACTCGGCAAAAACAATTGCTTCTGTCAATTCAGTGGCGATTCTCTTTTGATCTGTAATATCTCTTGCTACTACAACCACGCCCAATACATTCCCTCTTTCATCTTTATAAACAGAACCATTAAATAAGACATCAGTAAGTTTACCATCCCTTATAGTCAATGGATAATCCGCCACAAATCCTTCTGCAAATACTTTTTGATATACTTCTCTGGCTTTTTGAGGTTCAGTAAAATAATCAAAAAAATCAGTTCCTATTAATTTTTCACGTAAAACACCTGTAATATTTACAGATGCATTATTCATATCGGTAATTTTACCTTCCAGATTAATCGTAAATAATGGATCAAGACTGGCTTCGATAAGACTCCGTGCGTATTGAGAAGCTAACTTTTGGGCTGTAACATCTCTTGCAACCATCACAACGCCCAATACATTCCCATTATCATCTTTGTAAACAGAACCATTAAATAACACATCTGTCAATTTGCCATCTTTATGCCTGATTATTAATGGAGAATCTGCTACAGATCCTTTTGCAAAAACTTCCTGATATAGCGCTTTCGCTTTTTGAGAATCAGTAAAATAATCTTGGAAATGGGTATTTGTTAATTCATTACGTGTCATACCCGTAATTTTAGCTAAAGCCTCATTCATATCAGTAATCTTACCTATAGTATTTATAGTTACCAATGGATCATAGCTCGCTTCAATTAGACTCAACGAATATTGAGAAGCTAGTTTTAGAGAATCACTGATTGCTTCAAGCTCAATATTTTCAATTTCCCGTTTTACTTTTTCTTTGTTTTGAAATATGAGTTCTTTGTCAGCTATAATTAACTCTGCAGCTCGCTTCTCTTTTTCATTATTCTGAAAAAAAAGCTCTTTGTTAGCAACTATTAACTCTGCGGCTCGTTTCCCTTTTTCTTTACTCTGAAAAACAAGTTCTTTATTAGCAAGTATCAATTCCGCTGCTCGCTTCTCTTTTTCAACGTTTTGAAATGCAAGCTCTTTATTAGCTATACTTAATTCTTCAGCCCTCTTTTCTTTTTCATCATTCTGAAAAACAAGTTCTTTGTTGGCTATGATTAACTCTGCTGCCCGCTTTTCTTTTTCATTGTTTTGAAAAGCAAGTTCTTTGTTGGCAATTTTTAACTCAGCAGCCCATTTTTGCTCAGAAATATCTCTTGCAACTAAAACAGCACCACTAATATTTCCATTATTGTCTTTATAGACTGATCCGTTAAATATTACATCCGTCAATTTACCATTTTCGTGTAGAAAAGTTAACGGAGAATCTTTAATAGAACCTTTTGCAAATACTTCTTTAAATATTAATTTTGCCTTTTCGGGTTCTGTGAAATAATCAAAAAAGTTTGTACCCATTAAATCTTCACGTTTAATTCCGGTAATATTTACTTTTGCCTGATTCATGTCCGTAATTTTACCTTCAACATTGATAGTAACTAACGGATCCAGGCTGGCTTCTATTAAACTGCTGGCGTATTGGGATTCATGCGATTTTGTTCTTTCCATTATATTGGGTTTTAAACGCCTTTCATTTTTATTATTTTGATCAATTTCATTTATTCGATATCTTCGATAGGACTGCGTCGTTTGACTTTTAGTTGCTTAAAATGTGTAGGTGTTAGACCTGTAACTTTTTTAAACTGATTGGATAAATGAGCCACACTACTGTAATTCATTTTATAAGCAATTTCAGTTATATTCAACTCATCATAAATTATTAATTCTTTGATTCTCTCAATCTTATGAGAAATAATAAATTGTTCAATAGTAGTTCCCTGAACTTCTGAAAATAAATTTGCAAGATAGGTATAATCGTGATTCAATTTATTGCTTAAATAATCTGAAAAATTAACTTTTATCATATCATTGGTATGATGTACCATTTCAACGATAGTATTTTTAATTTTTTCAATAAGTATAGCCCGTTTATCATCCATTAACTCAAGACCGGAATTAAACAATTCTATTTTCAATTGTTCTCGCTGATCCAATGAGATATCTTCCATAATCTCAACTTCCCCTAAATCAACTACGATGAAATGTAATCCAAGCTTTTTCAATTCTTCTTTCACTGCCATTTTGCAGCGATTGCTAACCATGTATTTGATATATAGCTTCATTGGTATAATTATTTATTTTAAAGCAATTTTGCTTTTTAACAATTTAAGCAATCTTTCAACCTCTAAATAAAAGTAATTTATTAAATAATTACAATTGAGATTGTAGTTGTATTATGTCTTAATTTACCAAAATCAAATACTTTATCTTTGAAAAAACAAAGATACTCATAATGGTTCATAATAATCTATTTATTTTCATATTAAAATAACAACATCTGCTATTTTCTTTAACTAATAATAATGTGTAAATATACAGTTTTAATAAGCCAAAATCTTTATACAATTTAATATAAAACTTACATAATTCACACAATTTTGGCTAAATCAAAAAACTGAAATCACTCATAGTAAACAAACTGCAAAACCTCAGTCTTTCTATTTTAAAAGCCAATAGATATAATAAACTATTGGCTTTATTGCTTTATAAATTTTATGAATTGTTTGCGAAACTAAATCCTGCTAAACCCTAAAGAATTAACTACTTTGCAAGATATTGTTTCCCATTAATCGTAATGGTTTTGCAATATATGATGGAATAACTCACTGATGCAACTTCACCATTATGCAAAAATGTTTTTACTCCAGTATATGAAATATTGGCTCCAACAACTGTTAATTTCATTAATTCATCTGTACTATTTAGTTTCATTCGAAGAATACTTTTATTATCAAGTAAAAAACCTTTTAATTTCCCTTTTTTATCTTTTTGTATTTCAATTATTTTAGCATTTTCTTTAATGAATTCATTGGCAGCAACTTTGGGTATAGTAACAGGAGGTGTATCGTAGATAGTAATTCCATCTGTTGTTACACTTATTAATTTTATTTCTTTATTTTTTTTATTATCAACTCCGTTTACTGATATTGTACTACCTGTCTTTAATGCAGTTGTGAGCTGGCTCCCCATATAAGTGGAAAATCTGATTAATAAATTGCCAGTGTTAGTTTGAAGATAAAATCCATCATACACATAATTGACATTATTAATCCATTCACCTACTTTCCCCGAAAAGGCATTCACTTGCTTTAATATTTTATTCTCTTTTTTCGCATCTCTCTTATGATCTTGAGCTTCAGCAGCATAAACTACAAATAAGAATGCCATTATCATTGTTGTAAAAATTATTTTTGTTTTCATTTTTTATGTATTTTTTATTTGTAAAATTATTCTTAAAGGATATCCACTATTCTAATTAAAAAAGCACTCTCATTTTTCAATTTAAGTGCTTTTTAAAATTGAATATTGAAGTTTAATATTCAATTATTTTTTTGCTGCATGGTGCTTAAGCAATTCTTTATTTGCTTCATTAGCCATTGACATATGCCCACATGCTTTTACTGTATTGTGATTTGCTTTATCATAGTTTGAAGTTTCATGATGTTTTGCTGCTTCCTGATGAAGTTTTGCTGCTTCTTCCAAATGTTTTGCCACTGTTTTGTGGGTTTCGATGATTTTTTCCATTTTTATAATATTTAATTGTGAATGAATTTTCACGGTACAAAAGTAGGTTGGTAATTGTAAGCTTGTATTACATTATTTCAGTTTAAATTTGCATAATTCACACAAAATCAATCATATTTCATACAACAATTAATCAAGATAAGTTGGGAAAGCAACAGGATAAGGATGATAAGATATTTTCTTATAATCTGTCGAATAAACAGGTCTGATTCGTTGAATATGTTCTCTGAGTTGTTTCTGTTGTTGAGCTATTACCAGCTTTTCAGGTTGTTGATAATTCTCGACACATAATCGAGCCATCAGATAACTTATTGTTGATTCAGCTCCCTGATTAAGATTTATATTCATTTCTTCCAATCCGTCATAACAACCACCTGTACATGGATTATAAACAATCTGATGTAAACGGTTTTTTCCCAAAAACCAATTAAAAGCGGTTTGCATTTTCAAACGGTATTCAATATCTTCAAATACATCATAAAATTCGCTCAAAGTCATAATTGTATAAGCAACATCAATGGGTTGTTCTCCAAAATGGCCCTGTGTTTCACCTTTTTTCAGCCATCTTTTGTTAGAAATCACTTCAATACCTTTATGATTAAATGTCTGTGACAATAAAAAACTAAAAGACGATAACGCAATGTCCTTATAAATAGTTTCTTTGGTTAGCAACCATGCAAACAACAAAGCTTCGGATATAACACTATTAGCATAAGTTAGATAACTTTCGAACCATTGCCAGTCAGAATCAGATTCATGTTTATACATTTGCACTAAGCGATTTGAAAAAGTTTTAATAAGTGACTGAATTTCATTTGATTTTATGGCCTTATTATAGTAATACAAGCCTTTAATTGAAAATGCCATAGCCCTTGTTGAATGTATTGTTTTCAGATGATGCAGAGATTTTTCAATGATTCCTTCTGCTTCTGAAATAATCTTCATAGGAATTAAACCAATAAAAGACACCAGGTAACCTAAAGCCCAGATTGCTCTTCCGTTGGAATCGTCAAGATTGACTGCTTTATTTTGATCAGTGAATTTATTATTACTATCCATATAATTCAAAAAACTGCCATCTGTAAGCTGGCATTTTTTTATAAAACTGAGATATTTTCGAATATAATATATATTTTCTTCTTTCGCTGATGACTTAATACTCATACAACAGGCAACCAATGCTCTGGCATTATCATCCAGTGTATAACCGGAACTTATGTCAGGCTGATTGATTTTCGAAAATTGTATTATACCAATATTGGTCGTCATTTGTTTTAAATGTTTTAGATTGATTTCCGGTAGCTTATATTGTAAATGAATCTTCTTATTGGCAATCTTCCTGAATAATTCTGCATGTTCTACAGCAGAATTTTCCCAGGCAGTAGAAACTATTTTTTGCAATGTATTTATACTCAATTTTTTTCTCAACTCTTCGTCACTTAATAATAGTATTACACTTTCAGCTAATTGTTTTGAATTAAGAAAATCAAAAATAATTCCTGTATCAGTGGTCAATACTTCAAGGGCATGGGGAATCGGTGTTGAAATGATAGGGCAGCCACAACTCATTGCATAGGCAAATGTTCCACTTACAGCCTGATTAGGATCGTTGGTAGTAAATAAATAAATATCTGTCAATTGCAAATACTCGAGTAAATCTGGTAATGCAAGATATTTATTAACAAATATTACATTATTCTCAAGATTAAAATGTTTAACTTTTTCTTCGAGCATTGTTCTATATGCCTCACCATCTGTTTTTACAACTTCAGGATGAGTTTTTCCTAAAATAAGAAAGACAACTTCAGGGCATTGCTTAACTATTGTTGGTAAAGCATCCAATGTTGTTTCAATACTCTTGCCCGAACTAAGTAAGCCAAACGTTGAAAGCACTTTCCTGTTTTCCAGACCATATTTTAGCTTTAATAAGCTTTTACTTATATGAGGTACTAAGTGTGTACCATGTGCTATTACAGATATTTTTTGAGGAAGAACATCATAATCATTCTTTAAAATCTCAGATGAAGTACTGGTCATAACAATGATTGATTCACATGCGCCAGTAATAGCTTTTATCTTTGTCTTCAATATTAAATCAGGATTAGGAAGAACGGTATGAAAAACAATAACAACTGGTTTTGAAAGATCGTACAAAAATTGCTGAAATGCTTGTTCCTGTTTTTTAAAAAAACCAAATTCATGCTGAATTAAAACAATTTTAATATTATCATCCTTATTTATAATTGATGCTAAATATTTATATTCAGTAGCCAATGATGTTTTGAGCGTGTATTTTACTTCCGGAGGATAAGGATAAGTAATTCCATTTGATTCCAATGCACAAACTTTTATTGAAAAGGAATTATTAAATTTATTATTAAGTGATTTGATCAAATCCTGGGAATAAGTTGCTATACCACATTCTCTAGGAGGATAGGAAGTAATGAATAAGATTTCATCCAATTCATTTTGTGCTTTTAATATAGTTTTTTGATTATTGTTTTTGGGAGCAATCATTGATTGAAATGCTTTTGACAAATCAGACATTGCTGGTTGAGGCAGAACAAAATCTTCTAATTGTTTGGATATGATTATATTTTTCATTTTTAATTAATTATATTTTAATTGTAACACAACTTAATAATTCTTTTAATAATGCTGATAAACTCAAAGAAGCAACTGCAATATGGGTGTCAGCAGCACCGTAATAAATATACAGAGTATCTCCAAACAAGGCAGTACCCGTTGGAAAAACAACATTATTCACTTCACCTTTCAATTCCCATTTAAATTCAGGAGTAAACAGCACATAAGGCAAACGGGCAATTTCTTTTCTTGGGTCATTTAAATCCAATAATGCAGCAGCACAAGCAGAATAGACAAGTCCTTTTTCAGTATCCTGTACACCATGATAAATCAACAACCATCCATGTTCAGTTTCAATAGGTGGACATCCGCTTCCAATATAACTAGACTCATGAATATATAAAGGATCCATTACAATATGATCCTGAAAATTCATGAAATACTCATGCCAAAATTCTTTAGTAAGTTCATTAAGATTTTTCACAGAAACAAGCTGAATACCAGGTCTTATCCGATGGAGAAACACAAGATTTCCATTGATTCTTCGTGGGAAGAACACAAGATTTTTATCCCACAACAATATTTTTTCCTCAGGATCTGCTTCCTGATAATAGAAATTGTGATTATGATAATAGTTTTGATTCACTTTACCGGCTTTTTCAACCAAAGAGACAAACCTTGCATAGGTAATATGAGGTACAATAAGTCCTCTCTTTTTAAAATGCATCAAATCTTTTGATGTTGCATAAGCACCCCTGGCATTGGTTCCATCATAAGCAGTATATGTCATATAATAAAGATCGTCTATTTTTACGATTCGCGGATCTTCAACACCTTGGGATTCATATTCAAATTCAGGAGACATAAATGGCTTTTCCCATCTTTCTGACACTGTTAATGGCCCATCCAGACGACAATAGCCAATACATGAATAATTTCCATTTCGCACAGCTCTATAAAAAATATGAACATTATCACCTTCGCGTATAGTAGCCGGATTTAATACTGCTTCATTTTCAAATCCAAAATTGGTCTTTGATAATAAAATACCTTCTTTTTTTACTTCTATCATTTTTAGCTTTTAATTTTTCTTCTTTGATTATTAGAAGATATCTTTAACTTAGTTAACCTGAAGAGCGAAGACATCCTTATTTTCAACATCTTCTTTCTTCAGCTTAAAATCAAATTATAAATTGCAAATTTTTCAGTTCTTTGAAAGTTTTAAAGTTTCATTGGCAATAGTTAACAGGAGTACTGTTTCTTCTTTTATTATTAGTTTGTACTTAATATTATCATGAAGTGCCAAGAATTGACCTTTATTTAAAATAACGGTTTCATTTTTTGTACTAAACTTTAATTTACCTTCTATAATATGAAAAGTAATAGAATCATTAGATTGAAAAGATTTAATTTGGACACCACCTTGTAAGCTTGTTAAAACGACTTGCTTTTCGGGTCTGTTTAAAAGAATCATTTCTTTAAATCCATCATTTTCACACAAATTGCTCTTTTTCATATTTTCGATTAATGTCGGCAAGTCATAGGTGAGCAATGAATGTATTCTTATTTTGTTGTTTTCTGAAACGAGAGGTTCTGTTTTCAAGGTTTTCTTTTTCATACTTTATATTCAACATCTAATGTTTATACTATTTTTCAAAAGCTGCTATTCTATTTTATTAGGTCTAAGATCCCTTTTCTTTTTTACCTGTATTTTCAGCATTCGCTTTGTAATGATGAGCAAATTCTGATACATCTTCCTTTACTTTTTCAAATTTTTCCGCCATACCATCCCTTAAATCATCAAATTTTTCTTTTAAATCATCCACATAATCCTCTCCTTTTTTAGCAATTTTTTTACGGGTAACACTCCCTTTTTCGGGAGCAAATAAAATTCCTAATACTGCACCGGTGGCTATGCCAGCCAATACACCCAATACTACTTTTCCTGCACTCATGTTATTTATTTTTAATGTTTATAATAAAATAATCAGCAACAATATGATAATAATAATGGCGCCCGCTGATAAATAAACACCACCACCTCTTGATTCGTTAACTTTAAGTTCTGTTTTTATTTCTCGTAATTCCTTACGTAATTCTTTTTTCTCAGATGGTTTTAAATCCGATTTATCCATCTCTTTTATCTCCTTTATTCTCAACAACAAAATTTTAACGTCAGCTGATTCAGCAGCCATATTTTCTACTTGAGATGTAATTGGAGTTCTGGTATTTGCCAAAAGTGGCTGAACTGTTAATAACAAGCTTGTTGTCATTAAACAAAAAGCAATCTTTTTCATTATTTTATTTTTTGATATTATTTGTAATTAATCATTTCGGTCTCTTGATGTTGTTGAAATGACATTATTTTTATCAATCTCAATATTATATTCGAAACATTCGTCTAACTGAATAATTGTCACATAATTGTCTTTACCCACGACTATTGTGAAAGTTGTAATTCCTGGTGCAAAGCTTCTGTATTCAGAAATGACATCTGGTTGAATATTATTGACATTTTCAGTATTTCCTCCTGAAGTTTTTATCTGAACACTTATTTCTTTTGTACCATTATTTACAATCCTGGCTCTTGGATTATCACCATCACAGTCTTTACATGCATTGATTGCAATAACTAAAGCGATGAATAATAAAGAAATAAGGATAGGTTTTATTTTTTTCATTTCGAAAATTTTTAAATATTAAACATTTAAAATTGATTCAGACTATTTTTTTACCTTGAATTATCCTGAGTAAGACAGCTATAACAGCTATAACCAAAAGTATATGTATTATACCTCCGGCATTATACCCAACAAATCCTACAGCCCAAGCTATAATCAGAATTACAGCTATAATATAAAGTAGATTTCCCATGTTTTCTTTTTTTTTAATGTTATTATTTATTTGTTTTTCCCTTTTCCTCCACCATGACCACGATCATTTTGCATATTTTTTCCTTGGCCATGTGCAGGATTTCTTTCTTTGTTCTGATTCATCTTTTGATTGTTACGATTATTTGAATTCATTTTCCTATCAGAATTTCCTTTCCCAGGCCTTTCACCAATATTCTTTTGTGAATGATCACGATAACCTTTTCTGTATTTACTTTTATGTTCTTTAAAATGATCATAAGGTCTGTTACCACGATAGTCTTTCATCACAACTTTATAACCTCTGTACAAATCATAATTTCTGTATCTTGCGGGAAGATAACTTCTATGTATCCAATTCCCACCAGAATAATAAATAAACATTGACGATCTTACATCGTAATACGACTCTACATCCGGCAGATAATAATAACTCACATCATTGTACCCGGCTGGTCCCCATTGTGGAGGTGATCCAATATTTACATTTATCGAAACCTGCGAATAAAGGGCAGTTGTAAAGAAAAATATTATTCCGTATACAATTATTTTTAAAGTTTTCATTTTATTAAATTTTAGAGACATCAACTTAATCCATTGCATTATAGACTCGTAGAAAGATTTATGATGCAGTTAAAATAAGCATCATAAATCCTTTCTATTACATTTAGAATCTCAGACCTAATGTCAATTGATACCATACATTTTTGTAACGAGGTGTTGTAGAAGTTCCATCTCCGTTATTATTGGAAAGATCCCAACCCACTCTACCACCAATTACAAGTGAACTAAAGTTTACATCAGCACCCCATATAAAACTAAAAGTGTTTTTACGGATATTATCATTTTCAAATTCCTGTTCCTGCAACGTGTTTACTATAGCACTATTAAATGCATCACTTTGTTTAATCAGAAATGAATACTGAGGACCAGCCATGATAGTCAGAGCTTCAATTGGCTTAACAGTAAAAAAGATAGGTATATCTATATAATTAGTTGTTCGTGTAAATTCATAAGGAAATCCAAGTAATTTACCTGTTGCTTTGAAACCTTTTTGTGAAAACAATAATTCGGGTTGAACACCTATAAATGTTCCAATAGGAATAGATACAAAACCACCGAGTACAAGACCTAATTTTGGATCTGCCACAAAATCCTCACCCTGTGCATCATATACATTTGATAAATTTGTTCCAATTTTAAAGCCCAGTTTAAATGCTTCACGGCTATCATTTTTATCATCCTGTGCATTACCAATGCTAATCATACCAATAACTGCTATGATTATTAAAATTAACTTTTTTGAATTTTTCATTTTTTTGTTTTTTAATTGAAGATTAATTATTTATTATTGATTTTATTTAACATTTTTAATCGTTAGATTTTTTAAGGATTTTCCGAGTTCATCCATATCATGATTAAATTCTAATTTGAATTTATCCCAGTCATCTTTTCCTTTTTCTTTAAAATCGCTAAGTTTCTTTTTCAAATCACTGTTTTTTTGTTCTAATTTGACTAATTCTTTTTCATATTTAGCTTTATTTTCCTTTTTCTCATTTGTGATTCTTGCTTTGAATTCGGAAATACTTTTTTCATGAGCCATAAGCTTTTCTTCATATTCCTTTTTAAATTCCTGATATTCAGTTATAGAATCTTGTCTGGTTTCTTTTAAGTCCATTTCAGCTTCTACCACATTTTCATTTGCCTGCTGTAATTTATTTTCAGCATTTTCTACTTTTTCAGTTGAAGAGCGACAGCTAATAAGCATAAGTCCTGCAATAAAGGGTGTTAAAGCCAGGATTAAAATTGTTTTTTTCATTTTTTCATTTTTAATTTGTAAAAGAATTATTACTTAACAAAGGTAGTATGCGCTTCAATAAAATGTGTTACAGAACATTAGATATAACTTACATGATTCACACCTTTTGATTACTTGAACAGCCTATTTTGAAACAGCTTTTATAATTTAATGAAATGCAAGTCCAATGGTTGAAACGCCACTTGAAAAATCCAGAAACATCCCCAGATAATTGTTGAAATGATATTCAGCACCGGCATGTATATCCAGAAACAAAGAATTTCCATGAGTATAAAAGTTTTTATCACCATAATAGTCATTATCCCACGATGAATTTACTATTGCAAAACCCAAAGAACCAGCCAGATAAAAATCCCAATTTGAATTTGCTTCAAATATTTTATCAAAATAGTAAGTACCTTTTACACCTATTGGAATAACAGTTTCCCTGTAATTATAATATTTGTAAGGATAATTATGATTTCCCCAATAGTATGAATTTGTAAATGTATAAAAGCTGGCAAAAGGAGCCAGGGTAAAACTTTTTGCAACATCAAACTCATAATTAATGTTTATAACCGGAACTGAATGTCCTACATATCCATAATAACCTGAATACCCACCAATACCTAAGCCTAAATTTAAAGTTTTCCCGTATTTTTCTCCATTGTTGCCTCTTTGAGCAAAAATGTTTATGCTTACAAACGTGCAAACAAACAATAAGATAATAATTGTTTTTTTCATGATTTTATTTTTTAAATGTTTATTATTTTAATAAGGCAAAGGTAGCTCTGCTCATTACTGATACTGTTATACAATTATAAATAGGAATTACATCTTTCACACATTTTGGATAAAGTTGGAATAAATTGAGGAAGTAAGACTGAATATCCAAAGGTTTAGTATTGAATAAATCAGGATAATAAATTGAAAGTATCTAAAAAAATTTGTTGAATATCTAAATGTAATTAAGCTTTAATAAACTCAAATATAAACAATTCACTCATTTAAAATCAGATATTCAACAAAAACTTCTATTTAAGTTTTGGCTTTTTAAAACCAGGTATTTTTATTAATGAAGGCATTGTATCACCTAATAATAGCCCCCATGGCTTTAGAGGTTCAACATGATCGAAAATTAGTTTTACAATAGCAAGTAATGGAATGGAAAGAAACATACCAGATATACCCCAAATTGCATTCCCAACAAATACTACTATTATCGAAAAAAGGGCATTAATTTTCACTTTTGAGGAAACAATAATAGGAACAATATAATTATTATCTATAATTTGAATAACATAATAGGCAATAAGAACATAGATAGCATACCAAGCTGAAGATTTAGTGGCTATTGCAACTATCATGGGTAATGCCACTGCAACAAGTCCTCCGATATATGGAATTACATTGAGTAATGCACCTATAATTCCAAGCAAAATTGCAAAATCGATACCAAGCACTAATAGTGCTGCAATATCAAGACCTGCAACGATTACGGCTTCAATGACCAATCCTATAAGATAACGTTGAATCAATGTTTTGGTTTGTGTAACAATTTCGCTCACTTCATGTTGATTGCTTTTAGCAAATACATTGCGAATAAAATTAAGTAAAAGGGGTTGATAATATAATATGATAAAAACATAAACCGGAACTAAGAATAATACCATTATCCAGTTGCCAATGGCGAAAAGTGTCTGACCTATCCTTGCATTACTTATATTGAGCAATTCAGACTGTGTTTCTTTTATCCATTTTTGGATTTTATAAGGACTCATATCGAAATATCCCGAAGCCCAGTTACTAGCCTGATTTAACATAAGGGTGAATTTATCAACCAATACAGGCCATGAATCTCCAAAACGACTCAATTGTGAAATCAATAATGCACATAAAGCAAAAACAATTACAAAAGTAAGAGATAACGTAATCACAATCGCTATCACTCTGTTTATTCTTATTTTAACAAAAAACTTCACAACCGGGCTAATTAAAATAGCTATAATAAATGCAAAAACAAGGGGAATAATTATATCTTCACCTATGACTAGTATACTAATAAATACATACAATCCAATTAATATCAGAGCAGCTTTTGCATAAAAAGGAAATTTAATAGTTTCAATTGAAATATCAGTAAGAGATCTAGTTTCCTTCATTTCTTTCAGTATCATTTTCTTTATATAGCTTTCTTCTAATTACATTAAATAATCCATGTACCATTGATTTTACAATTTCCGGATTTTTCGCAACTATTTTTTTAACGCCAAACATTAAAGTAGTACCAATGATTTTTTTCAGTGGATTGTTTGTTGCTCCTTCAAATATTTTTTTCGAAATATAACCTGCTGTAAGACCAATAGTTGTATTAATAAAATCATCTTTTAATTCCTCAGATTCTGCTACTTCTTTAAAAGTGTTTTTAATAAGGTTAATCGGCTTCATACTCTCATACACTAGATGAAATTGATATTTTAGCAAAAAGCCTTCTTCTTCTCTTTTTATTTCTAATTGACTTATAGCATCTTTGAGACTTGATTCTGTATTTATTATTTGCATGGCTTATTTTTTTATAAAGCTTGTTTTATGATAAAACTACTAAATGGTTTTTGAATCCATTTATGAAGGAAGAAATGTAAAATAATACCAACGAACAGATAAAATGCAGCAACAATAAAAAATCCATAGTATAATTTCCCGAGCAACTCACCAAGATATAAAGCCATTCCAATATTAAAAATCAGGACAAAAATGGATATCGTAAATAGAACACTTATCCTTGAAATTAATGAAGTAATAACTTTGATTGTTGTTTCCAGCAATTTAAGTTTTGAAAGCTCAACCGTGATTTTTATATAATTTTCTATTTTCCCGAACAATGATTCAAGCTGATTTACCGGTGTTTCCATATTATTTATTTTAACTGATATTAATAGACAAACAATATCATCTATCCTTCAATCTTTTAAGATGCTATTTATATGATTTAATTTATTGAGCAGCTGTATACACTTTTGCATCATCCTCTTTTACTTCCATTTTTTCTTCCATTCGAATGGCTTCCTCTTTAAGTATTTCATATTCTTTTGTAATGCCATCGATAAATTCATTGAATTTATCCTCTAATTCATCAACATATTTATCTGTTTTTCCAACTAGTTTTTTTCTAGTCGTAGAACCTTTATCTGGTGCAAATAAAATCCCTAATGCAGTTCCTATTGCAGCACCTGCTATAACACCTATTATTACTTTTACTGTACTCATGATTTTTGTTTTTAAATTTACAGGCTACAAAGATACTAGCCAACAGCTTTTATTGCCTTACATAATTTCTGGAAACAATTACATAATTCACACATTATTAAGTTTATCATATTAATAAAAGGGTATAAAATAATAAACTTATGCCAATTTTTATTATATTATATTTAATCAAAAATAATAATTACGAAATCAGTTCTGTAGGTATTTTTGAATACAATCATATATAAATACACCTTTAATCCGCAAGGAATATTGTAACTTATTGGTTATAATCCTGCAAGGTTTTAAAAACCTTGCAGGATTGATTTTATATAAATAGCATTATATCAACTTTTCATCTATACTTTGTGGATTTAAGGATATACTATTCTCTTGATTAAAAAATATTTTCTAAAAATAAATTTCCTGAGATTAATACAGAAAATTTTACTACTTTTGCAATTAGAAGGGCTGTTAACTCAGTTGGTTTAGAGTGTTACCTTGACAGGGTAGAAGTCACAGGTTCGAGTCCCGTACAGCCCACGGAGAACGAAAAACATTAAAAAGAAAAAGTTTTAAAAGTACTGATAATTAATAATTTAATAAAATAATCAAATGACTTTAAAACCTAAATTACTTAATGTTTTTCGTTTTTTTATTGACAATTTATTGACAATTATTTTTTCGCTTTAAAATTGTCAACAAAATGGAAAAAATAAACGTTGTAATGCGCACCAATTACACAAATGCGAACGGGGAACACCCTTTAGTATTAGTGCTTCAAGCAAAGCAGGAATCCAAAAAATTCAATATAGCTATTTACGTAAGTCCTAAACACTGGAATAAAAAAACAAAAAAGGTTTTATACCAGGATCCGGAATATGTAAATAAAAATATGATTATTTCTAATTACATTACAAAAGCTAATGAATTTTTGTTTAAAGCTCAGGTTAATAATGCTGATTTTACTTTTGAAGATTATAAAAACTTTGTTTTAAATATTAAACCTGAAGTTGAAAAAGATGTATTTTCTTATTATGAATTTGCTGAAAAATATTTAGCATTTAAAAAGGATGTTTTTAGTCATGAACATTACCGAGGCTGTAAAAGCGAAATTACAAAGCTGAAAAAGTTTAAACCTAATTTACTTATAAGTGAAATTAATTATACGTTTCTACAAAAATACGAAACATATATGAGAGACAAATTAAGTAATAAAACTAATACTGTAAAAAAGAGCTTCACCAGGTTAAAAGCATTTTTAAACGAAGCTGTAAGACAAAATGTAATTTCTGTTAATCCTTTTATTAAGTATCCTATCGTTACAGAGAAAACTAACAGGACTTTTCTTGAAGTTTCAGAATTAAAATTGCTTCAGGCAGAATACAAAAAAAATACTTTAGATAAAAAATTACAAAATGTTTTACATTATTTTCTTTTAGCTTGCTTTACAGGCTTACGATATACCGATATGTATAATTTAAAGAAAGAGAACATAAAAGATGACTTTATAGAAGTTGTTATGCATAAAACAAAGGATTACATTAGAATACCTTTAACAATTCATTCTAAGCCTTTGGTTGAAAAAGAATTTAGAGTATACAGCAATCAGAAAACAAATGATTATTTAAAGGTAATTATGCTAAAGGTTGACATTAATAAAGATGTTAGTTTTCATACAGCAAGACATACTTTTGCAACAATTTGTATTACCCAGGGAATACCGCTGGAGGTTGTTAGTAAATTATTAGGACATAATGAGCTTAAAACAACAATGATTTATGCAAAGATTATTGATTCTAAAAAGGTTTCTGAAATGGATAAATGGAACGATTTATGATCTTAATGTAAAATTCTTATGGGGAGTTTAAAAAGGAACGTGACCAGAAGTTTAACCCCTGAAAAAAGTTTGGAGGTTAACCCATCACATGACCATCACATAAGATTTGAGTAAAAAAAAGGTTTGTCCGGGGAAAATATTTTCATAAAAAAAAGGCTCTCATAATTGAGGGCCTCTTTTATAAACTTCTGTTTAACGTCCTGCCGTTTTTGCAACTCCCCAGAAGCTTGAACGGCGATACAAAAATAATATATTTTTTGTGATAAAGTAATATTTTTTTAGAATAAATCGGAATGACTGCCTAATCTAATTAAATTTATTGTTTTATCAGGTTTAACAACAAACCAAATTATTAATAAATCAGGCTTAATATGTGCTTCGGTACAATCTTTGTAATTTCCTATTAAATTATGAGGCATGTATTTTTTTGGCAAATTTCCGCTATCAGAAATAATATCAATAGCCTTATCAACTTCTTTAAGTAAAATTTTATTTTTAGATATTTTCTTATAATCTTTCTTAAATTTTGTTGTAAAATTAATTTGAAACATATTAAGATTTTAGTTTTTTAAATAAATCTTCCTTACTTGATGTCTTTATAACGTTTCCTTTTCTAGCATCATCAATAGCCTTAAGCGTTATTTTATTTGGTTCTTTTTCATTAATAATCTCAACAAAAGGCATAGTTTTTAAAAAAGCTAATACGGCTTTAGCCTGAGTTGTGTTTTCTGTTATTCTTAAGTAAACCATGATTGTATTTTTTTTCGCAAAATTAATACAATTAAAAGCAAAATAGGAATTAAAAGAAATAAAAAATTAAAATTTATAGTTTTTTTATTTTTTATGGTTGTTTCCTTTTCTTTTTGACTGGAACTGTCAATTTTAATTCCTTTTTGCTCTTCTTTTATAAAAGTGGTATCATGTATTATAGTTTGAGTCCCCTCAGAATAAACAGTTTTTTCAGTGGTAATGCGAAAATAAATACTATCAACTTTAATAATAGTATCCGTTTTAGTGATGGTAAAGTTTTTATTTTGATTAATAGTTGTTAAGGATCCTGAAGAAAGCTGTTTTGTTTTAGTGGTATCTATTAAGGAAAACTGTTGTATATCCTTTTCTTTTGCTGATTCTTTGTATTTTGATGTAGCACAGGAAGCCAAAAAAAAAATCAATACAAATAAGAATACTTTAAAAAGGTACGTCTTCTGAAATTTCGGTGTTGTCATAAGTTTTAAGTGTTTGTTTGTTGTATAAATCTAATTCGTAGGCATCATATTTTTGCTCGTTATCCCTGGGCCGGTGTTTAATGATTAATGCCTTTTCTAATGCTTCAGCTTGTTTTACGGTGCAAAATATCAACCTAACAGTATATTTATTATGTTTTACATAATCTTTATAGCTTACAACTTTCTGATATTTATGATTCCATGTCTGGAAATGCCGGTACAATGTTTTATAAAGATTATAGCCACTGGAGCCAACATAAACTAACTTACCGTTTTCTTTTATAAGATAAACTCCGGATCTGTTATTAGCTTCAGGAAATGCAGTCTTACCATTCTTTTGATATGGTGGCAGAAACTTAAAGATTTTCATTTAGTAATTTGTTGATATTTCTATTCCTGAATGAGGATTACCCCAGAATCCACGTTGTCTCGTTAATTCATATTTCTTAATTAAAAGCTTTTTTGTTTTATTGGCTTCGCTTTCAGTTTTAAAACATTTTACGATTTGTTTTCCCTGACTATTTCTCTTTATGATTTTATATACGAATTCCATTTTTATTGATCTATTTTTTTAAAAGCTTTATCGTTAATACCGAATAATATTAATATAGTTGGAAGTATTAATGTAAATTCCGTTCCTGTTATGATTTGATGCAAGAGACAGTATATACTTAATATAAGTAAGATAATACCTATTCCTGTTGTCTTGTATTGATTGTAATTTTTAAAAATATTTTTCATTTATATTCCTATTTCTGCTAATTGTACGTTAACGATCCAGTTAATTGTTGTGGCTGCTTTTCCGGTTACTTGTATTTTTAAACAGTCGTTCGTGTCGTCTGCGCTTATTGTCGGCGCGATCCCTGCTAAACTTGCGTTAATTATATCGGTTCCTATTGTCTGCAATGCGCCTTCGAGTGCTGTCGTTCCGGCGTTGTTATAGATTAAACCGCGGCGGATAAATGACGCGGTTTGATTTCTTGCGGCTGTGTTTATGGCTGTAACTGTAATTAAAAAACTGTAAGCGTTATTTGCTAAAAGTACGATCCGGGTTGAACTTCCATTGGTAAAAATTTCAGTTAAAACCGCGTCCGCCGTTTGTTTGTACAAATTAATTATTGAACTTTGCGCCATTCCGTTACTATTTGAACTGCCGCATCCTATGGCAAACTGTCCGATTTTATCCGCTTTGGCTTGTCTGCCTATGGCTGCCGAATAATTCGCCAGGGCTTGCGAAAAGTTACCAATGGCCGCCGAATATGATCCGGACGCTTTATTATTACTTCCCGCCGCGAACGCTTCAACGCCGGACGCTATAAGGTCGGCCGAGCTTCTTGCGGTCTGCAAGTCCTGGGCGTTGGTGCCGCGTTTATTTCCGCCGGTGGCTGTGTTGTCCGGTGTCGCTGCTATTATCGCGCCGTTTCCTTTGGGCTTAATAATTAAATCTATGTTTGTTTCTGATCCGGTCGCGCTTAAACTGTGCGCCGGTGTCGTTGCGTTGGGTGTTGCTATGCTTCGCGCTTCTGTAAATTGAGTCAATCCGGCCGCTGTATCTACTATATTATTATTTGCCGCTAACCAATTATTTATGTTTTCTTCATTCTGAATATTTAAAATCGCCGGCAATATTTGATAGGTGTTAGATCCATGATTTAAACAAATAAGCGCATAATTAATACCATTGTCAGAAATATAACAGTTTTGCGATCCGTGATCATAAAATAAATTTCCCAGGGCTGTTAACTTGGGGTTTATTTGTATAGGGTTCGCAAAGTACTCATAAAAATTTTGTGAAATTTCGTCAAAAATCATTAAGCCAATAGGTTGAACGCTGTTTGGTATAATATTTGCCGCGTCTGTTCCGCCGTAACCTCTGAAAGTTAACATTAATTCGCCGTTAATTTCTAAAAGTGTCGGCGTTGTAATCCATAAATCATTCCATTTTTCATTTAAAGCAAGATCCGCCGCGAT
Organism: Bacteroidales bacterium; assembly: GCA_049315385.1. GTDB lineage: Bacteria > Bacteroidota > Bacteroidia > Bacteroidales > JACABE01 > JACABE01. The sequence goes on along the minus strand of JBMOKG010000004.1, from coordinate 22,620 downwards.
TTTCTGAATTAAAGTTAATTCCATTGTTACCAAATTAACTTCAAAGATCCAGGTACTCCATTCGCTTGGGGTGGCTGTCGTTTGTGTAATAACTTCAACGGCTAAAAAGATTTTTCCATTATGATTATAAAGGCTCGATACATTCCAATTTACGCTGTCTATGTCAGAAATACCGGAATAAGTAAAATAATTATCTGATATTACCATATTATCAAAATCGGGCGAAGTATATAAAAGGCCTATTCTATTACAGCCATAAGTATAATTAACTTTTGATAAGCTAACCGGTAAAATCAAGTTTCCGGCTTCGTCTGTTACGTTTGAACTTCCAATTACCATGTTATTATTATATACGGCGGGGTATGGATCAAGCCACCATATATAATCGCTTAAAGCGTCTGTACAGTCTATTTTGTTACTTGCGTCAATTTCAGGCCATGTTATAAAATCAGTACTTTCTAATAAGTACAAACCTACCCAGGAGCCAGAATTATTAACACAGAGAATAACGGCTCTAAAATTATCGCCGGATTTAAACACGTTTAAAGGAAAATACATCACTATATTATTAGCGGCTGCATAACTTGCCTCGGCTAAAATGCCGTAATCATTGCGCAAAGGTTTATAAAATGTAAATGGGTTTACAAAAGAAATACTACGGCCGGCCGCAAAATTGGCTTCGACTGTCGCCTCTGTTTGATAGGCTGTAATAATCTCATATTCAAATTGATTTTTACTTATAACATTTTTCAACTGTAAAAGGCTGTTTGCGTTTGATCGGCTTAATCCTTTTCCATGACATACCCACGTATTACAATAATTGTAAGCTTTTGTTTCATAAAATAAAGGCAATTCAAGCGCGCGATCAATCGTTATAATATTAAAAGCGGTATCAATGGCCGTAATTATAAAACTGCTTTTATTCCAAAGTTCTTTCGTGTTGTTTTTAATGGTCTTATCCATTATACAAGCCGGATAAAAACCAATTTCGCTTTTATTTAAACTATCCAAACCAACTACCAAAATTTCTTCCAATAGATCTTCTTCATAGCTTTTTGATCTTCCCTTTTGTATTGGTAAAATAGATTTGTTTTTTAATCCCTCTAACAGTTCGGCTGTATAGCTGCGCGCTTGTGTACTCATTTTATTTTTATGTTAATTGATCTAATACACCATTTTTCCCTAATAAGCTTCTTATGTATTTACCTGTAATATTTCCGGATGCTGCATAAACTTTGTCAATGCCTCCGGATGGCAATTTAGAGTATTCGCCTTTATTGTAAAGCCAAATAACTTTATCCATTCTAATATTATTTCCTTCTTTAGTTTTAAATATCAATTGATTGATATACATTGAAGCAATTAAAATATTAAGTTCAGGATTTAATAAATCGGTTTTATTTACTCCATTCGCTGGAAGCTGCCATGTGAATTTTGATTTTAATAATGGATTTAAGCGATCACCTAAATAGTTGCTTAATATCAGTTGTTCAGCTTCTGTTAATCCTTTATTCAGGTTTTCTCGAATAATAGCGGTGTTGGCTGTATCAGAGTTGATTTGCATCAAGCCTATACTTTTACCGCTTATTGCATTTTCGTTTCCTTTGCTTTCGACAAAAATAAAACCGTAAATAATATATTCGTCAAGATTGGTAATGACTGATATATTACTTATCAAGGATCCAAATTTATTTTTAACCTGGTTAATTACTAATGGTACTTCGTTGAAGTTTTCAAATAAATTAGGAATTGAAGGCAAAGAGATTTCGAGTTGCATAATTATTTCTTTTTAACGATTATGTCTTTTTCTGAAAATTTTTTGTATTCTGATTTCTTATATTGGCGATATCCAAAATAAGCAACTAACGTAATTACGATAATTACAATTAGTATTATCCACCACTTTTTTTTCATCGTTTTTTATTTTTATGTCTGATTATATAATTATCAATTCCGTTCACTGAAGCAACAATACCTGCTATAATTGCAATTGTCCAGGCTCCACGTTGTAATAAAGTATTGATTAACTCTGTGTCATTTGGAATGATACTCCCTACAAAAACACTTCCTAGTGAAGTTACAGCGGTTTTAGTTGTTGAGTTGATATAGTCGCAAAAGCTCATTCATTACAATTTTATGATTTGTATTCTCTGATTGCAAAAAGTATAGCTACTATTACAAGCAATACAGCTATAGCGATATTAATTTTTTTCATTACTTTTTTTTTTGATCCAGGGTTATTAAATTATTGTATTTAATTATCTGTTGTAAAACAGTATCATAATTAGGATCTGTAGCATATTTGGCTTTTTTAAGTTCAATTGCTTGTAAAAGTGGTGTTGCTGCTGCAAATACAGCTTTGTAGCGTGCATTTTCTTTTAAAAATTTCACTCTGTCAATAAATGATTGTTCTGGGCTGTCGTATACTCTAAAACCGTCCGTTATTATCTGGTCTGATCCGTTGATAACTTCACGGGTTTTCATATTAACTACTTTACCTTTCCAATTCTTATCTGCCTTAATACCAAAGTGATTATTATATACACTTGCTAATGTACTGTTACCATCAGCACTCTCCAGTATAGCCTGAGCCATGAATAAGGATGGAAATAATCCACTTCCTGAAGATGCTTTAATTACAAAAGGTGTTACCTTTTCGATATATTGGTTTCTTGTAAGTTTCATTATACTGATAGTTTTTTAGCTGCTACAATACTTGCAATAATTACCACAATAGCAATAGTTAATATAATTATCGTATCTCTTGAAAAAGATACTTCTGTTTCTATAACCGGTAATTTACCGGCTTCAAAATTCTTAATGAGTGGTGATGTCCAAAAATTAAAATCCATAATTATTTTATTAATTTAATTTTAAACAGCAGGGTAAAAAGGAACCCAGGTTTTTGCATTCAAGTTTTGAGAAAATTTATCTAGGTCTTCTTTTGTAACTTCATTTTTATAAGTTATTCTTAATAATGCTTTTTCGGTATCTTCTCCAAAAATACCATCTTCAGTAATTGCCGTGAATGGTGGCTTTATATTAAGATTTAAAAACTTTTGCAATAAGGTTACTAATTCTCCGGAACTTCCTCTCTTTAATGGAAATAAACTTTTTGACGGTGTCGGAGCTGGTGTTTGTTTTTTTGAATTAACATCAAGTGTCGTTTTTGATTCTATTTTGATATTAGCCTTTTTGAAAATTACGTAATAGGCTATTATTGCTATTACTATTATAATTATGGCTATTATAAACCATTTTGTATTTTGCTTTTTCATCTTATGTTAAATTTAATTTATTCATTCTTTCTAAAATTGCAGTTTTTAACGCATCAAAATCAAAATTGAAACCATCCCAGATAGTATACATTTTTTCAGCTTCAATCCATTTCCTCAATGTCCCTGAATTTTCAGCGCTATACATTTTATTAAAATCATTGTAAACTGATATAAACATTACATTACTTAAGCCTAACAACTTTTTATAAGCATCAATATTACGCGTGAAATTAAAGCCTTTCATGTCATCATATAAACTCCTGGTTATATTCCGGATTTCCTTTGTATCAGACTCTGTAATCTGTTTGTTTTCGTCCGGTAAATATACTTGCGCAATGCTTGAAGCTTTGCGACCAACAAAATAAATTATCAATGCAATTGCAATAATAATTACCGTTATGATGATGTATTTTTTATAAATTTTATTCATTTACTTTCTGGTTAATACAATGATTAATACAATTGTAATTATTACAACTAGAATTATATTTCTATTCCATTTGTCAGTAATAAGAGAAAACATTACTTACCTTTCTTTTTAAGGATAATTACAACTACTACTATAATAACTATTACAGTTAAACCTATACCGCCATAAATCCAATAACTCTTTGTTTTGGCTGCTTTTTGTTCCGTTGTTAATGGTGTGGTTGCTCCTGGTTTGGATGCTGTGGCGTTTTCGGTTTGTGAAGCTGGAGGAGGCGGTGTTGGTGCGGCCTCTTTTAATACAATATCGGAAGTAATCGAAGGATTATTATACATTGCTAAAGGTGGCAGATTTTGAATGTTTTGTTTATTCCACTTAGTAAGCATATCATAAATCTCATGATTTACAACAACGCCTCCAGTGCTGCTAAGCCCCCTTAAAAAATAAGCTCTATCATATACCCAATCTTTATTCCCCTCTAACCATGCACCATAACTTTGCTCTTTTCCTGTAAAAACTCCATTATCATTTAATGTTTGCCATACATATTTTATCAATTCATCGGAACTTGTAAAACCTAATTTTTTATTCCAAATACCATCATAAAGAAGCGTTGTTACAAGTTTTTCATTCTGATCATCATTGTTTTCGCTCCATTGCGATTTTTTACCTCCACCAAAAATACTTCCAACTACATCAACTATAGTTCCTACTACAGCTCCTGCAGCTGTCCCTATTCCTGGAACAACGGAACCAACGGCACTACCAATGGCGGCACCTTCTCCCATATAAGAAAATTTAGGTTCTGAATATCTTGGAATGTAAATCATTACTTTTTCTTTTTAAATACAATGATTAAAACTATTATTACCACAACTGTGGCAACTCCAATACCTACATAAAGTATTGTATTGTTTTTTTTCTTTTCGGCAACTGGAGCCGGTTGAACTGGATTTTGCATATTATTGTTATTTGGGATTTCAGGAGTGTAAATACTTCCTTTAGGAATATATGAGCCTCCAATATTTTGATTGTTTACAGCTCCTAAAACAGAGCCAATACCATTACCTAAGTTTCCTAAGCCTCCTCCGATATTGCCTAAAATATCGCCCCAGACTTCACCATTAGCATTATTATATTGTGGTATTTTCATATTTGTTATTTTTTGATTATTGTTTACTTGTAAATCGTAATTGGCTGATCTGTTAAACTGATTTGTCAATCTGTCAAAATCTGATTGTTTGTCAAACTTTAAGGCCCTGGTTAATGCCTTAACTGAATCTGAAAGCGGTAAACCTTTTTTAAGATATAAATCACTTGCGTATTTATCAGCGGCCTCTTCATTCTCAGTTTGTAAGTCTAAATGCCCCATTTCATGCGCAATAAAATAAAACTGCTGATTTTTGTTGAAACTTTCAAATACTGGAGTATTTATATAAAGTTCGCCTGTAGCTCTATTGCAAAATGCGGGTGATTTGGTATAATCTCTGTAATCACCATGATAAACCTTTGTAAGACCTGCCATTGTTATTATTTACCTTTCATCTTTTTTCCGGCTTCTTTCATGGCTGTTGTCCATTTCATTGAAGGATGGCTTTTACGAATTTCTTTTGCAATTCCGGTTATCTTTTTACCCATTGCGCCTAATTGTTTTTTTGTGAGCTTTGCCATTTCTTTTTGATTTTTATAAAAAAAGCCAACCAGATTGCCCGGCTGGCTTTTTTAAACTTAATACTTAAACTTATGAATTATTAACTAAACCAATCTTTTTTGGAGTGGGAAAGATTCTGAGAGAGATTTTGATGCTACAGGAATGTTACTTCCTCCTGCGATTGCTGGTGCAATTTGTAAAGCTCCTGCAACTTGCTGTTTTAAACTTGCAGCTCCATTCATGGTTTTTGCAAAATACATTTCAATAGTAGTTGTATCTGATGCGGCCATGAATAAAGGCAATTCTAATTGTACCTGAGGACATGCGATAATATTGTATTGCAGTAAATTTACAGTTGCAATTTTATCTCTAAACGTGCGTTCGTCCTGGTTTTGTGCCAAAGGAATAACGATAGATTCTAAGTCCTGGAATGGAGACAATTCACGTTTGATAAGCTGTGTTGCACATTGTGCGGATGTTGCTCCTGAAGAAACTTTAATCATATTTAATACTGTAGGATTTTTATCCAGGTATGAATATAAATAATCAATAGTTTTTGGTGATCCTGAAGCTGTGGTACCTGTTAAGGTTGTACCGGCTGTATCAACTATGTTACCAGAATCATATAAAGCACCATTTATAGAAGCTCTACCAGGTGAATAAGATAAACCAGGCATCAAAAAGATGCGGCTACCATTACGAGCTGTAGTGGTATTAGTAATTGTAATTGTAAAAACTCTGCTGGTGTCAATCAGTGATCTCATTCCGTTTCCATCGTAAGAACTAAACTGATCATAATCCTCACCGTTAAATGAGCTGAAATTTTGGGTTAAAGCTTCTATATCGTTAACGGATAAAGTAGGTTTACCAAAGATTGGCATAAATGCCAAAGATGCACCGCCTGAAATTGGTGCTAAAATTGCCACAATGGCCAAAAGTGCGAATGCTAAAAACTTTTTCATTTTTTTGAAATTAAGATTTTTTTACTGAATAATTGAATTTTTTGTCCTGAGTTCCTTTTCCAATTACATTACCGGCGGTGTCTGTAATGGTTAACTCAGTTGTCATTATTTTATTCATTGCCCAACTTACAGCTAAAGCGACAACTAAAATAACAAGTAAAACCTTCCAGTTAAAGGCTGATTTTACGATTCCTGGTGTTCCTGGGATTTCCATGTTAAATTTTTATTTGTTTTTTTGATTAATTGAAACCACAAAATTAAAAAGGGTAATATGTCGATATGCCTACATATTACCCAAATTGTTAAGATTTAGCTTAAAAGGTTTTAAATTACCCCAAATGTTCAAAAATTACCCGAAGTTGCTTAGGTGTATAAATGTATCCGTCAAGTTCTATCTCCGGTTTTGTCTTTTTTATCATGTTTAACCATTTGCGCATCGTACGCGGATGAACATTGTACTTATTAGCCAATTCTGATAAATTCATACTTCTTATTTCATCTGACTTTATTTCTTCCATAAAATTAAAGACTTAAAGAATTTTATAAGCTTTTTCTTGAATTTACGTAATTGAACAACTTCGGGTGTAGTACTATCCATAACAAGATTAAATATTCTGTCCTGCTTATGTGCATTGTTTATAAAATGCATACTTTCAAAAAGTGGGATAATCTCTTTTTGTGTTATTCCATATTTCTTATTAACGTAATAAAAAGCGGCGTCATCTGATTTAAATATATCTTTTAACTTTAAATATCTAATTGAACTTTCAGCTAAAAAAATCTTTTGTCCTAAAGAAAGCTTACCGATAAAAAAGGGATTATAGTATATTATTCTTTCTTTATCATGATACTTTAAATGTAAAATACCTGCTTTGTGATCGAGTACAGGAATAAATTTAAAACCTTTGTACTTTCTCATTTTAAAAGGTTCGGGAATCATTATCATATTAGTAAATTTGAATTGTTGAATTAGCGTATTTGTTTTTATCTGCTGTAATTAGTTCGTAGGTTTTTACAATTTCATTGTAATTTACCATGTCATTTTTACGACATTTGGGATGGTCTCCAGTCTTAAAAAGTGTTATGGTGTCTGAAATTCTAAAAAGCTCCGGAGGTGTAGCCATAAAGCCATGAAAAAGAAAAACTAAATCATTGTTCTTTTGCTTGCTGTCGAAAATCATAGTCCTAACATGGCTATGCATTAACTTGGATACATATTTACTGGCATCCTCAAAAATGATTAATGCATTGCTTACATTTTGCTGTACTGCCTCAATAATTTCACCGGTATTACTTCCGTAAATACGATATACTGAAGGCTTGCGCCAAGCTTTTAAATCTTCAATGTTTAGGTTTGCTATGATTTTGTAAGATGGATGATCAAGGGTATCAATAATGAGTATTTTTTTATCTGGATTGGATTTTAAATATACTTTTATCAAAAGTTCTATGATAAAGTGAGTTTTACCGGTTCCGCGGTTGCCTAATACTAATGACACTAAATTTGTTCTCATCTTAATATCTTCCAAATAAAACCAATGATCGGGGAATAAATACCGTTCCGAATGCAAATAATAATCTCATTTCTGGACTTGTTTTTTTGCCCCATTTTTGCATGCATTCAGCAAGCGGTTGTGCTATGGTTTCCGTTTCCTTTTCGTCCAGTGGTAAACTGTCTTCATATTCATCGAGCATCAAAAGTTTTTCGTAAATGTCCCATTCGTCTGAAGAAAATTCAGTTTCTGCATTTTTATCTCTTTTAATGCGCTTAAGTAAGGTCTTTCCTTTTATATACTCATCTTTACTCAGCAATTTGCGCCGGTAAAGCGTAGGAAGGAACAAACAACTCATACCTGAAATAAAACCAACTAAAGCCCTGGCCTCGTCTTTGTATTGTTCAAATGTTGGCGGAGGCGTGGCCGGCTTCTCCTGGATCTGTTCTGCTTTTATAGCCGGTTCTTGTGCTATTTCATTTATTTTATCATAATCAAAATCGGAAGGATTAATTTTTGGCTTATCATTTTTTTGTTCCCCGATTACCTGTGCTTCGGAAATGTTTGATTCTGGTTTTTTCTCAGTTATTTTTGCTAATTCTGCAATTAAATCTATCTGTCCGGGGATATTCATAAGGCTGCTTTTTTAGCGGTTTCAAAAAACTCAAGATTAAATACATTGGTAATATTTTCGTTATCACCGTATTTTTTTACTTTTGGAATAATACGGCCAATAGGGCCTATCATTGTCATTACTCCGGAATCGCCGTTAATCATTTGTTCCATAATTTTAACGATGCCGTCTTTTTCAAGTTCGTTATAAGCCAATAATATTTTATTGAGATGTGAACGAGCTGACTGATCAGCATCTTTCAACCGCTTATTTTCTTCAATGAGTGCCCTGAGTTGTGATTCTTCTACATAAATCATTCCTGGCTTCTCTTCGGTTTCGTTACTCATTTTCGGGCTTGTTTAAGTTTTTTAAATATTCTATATCAGCAGCATCAAATTTTAAATAACCGGCTTTTTGAAAATTAGCAATAATGCTCCAGAACATTTCTTCATAAGTTTCGCAGACTTTGTCGCGCTTGTAAATTTCTAATGCTGCTTTTATGAATCCGCCTTGCTTTTCATCAAAATTCAACACAATCGAATTATCATGCATAACATCAAGGAAAACCCTTAATTGTTCGTCTCTTTGTTCTAATTGACTCGTTAATGAATCAACCTGAAATTGTAAACCTGTACCGGCTTCACCGTTGGCGTTACTTTCGTTTTGAACTCTTAATAACTCATTGGTTAAGCGTTGGTTTTCTTCCAATAATTTAGGATCCTGTATTATTTTAGGCCCTGCAACCTGGGAGGCTTTTACAACCGCCATTGCCAAAAAGTTACCTATAGGAATACGGGTATCTTTGTTGGTAATTTGCTCGTAATACTCGTGAATAAGCTGCAAATCGTCTTCTGATAATCTGCAAGTTTCTTGCTGTTTGTAAATTTCTAACATTGGTTTAAGCTGTTTCAGTATATTCTAATCCTGTTGACTGGCTGCTGGTGACTTCTGCCGGTTGATGGCCGTCCATAATCAAGCGATTGTGTAAATCTGTTATACATGGATCATTTTCGGGGCTGCTCAAACTGGGTGAACGTTCCATTTTTGACCATTTGCCGTTTTCATCTAACTCCTGAATAAAGACTTTTCCAAAAGCCTTTTTGATTCTGATTTGTGATTTTTGCATTTTTTTTATTGTTTTTGTGATTATTTATAATGATGAAAATTTTATCTTTAAAAGTTCTATCTTATTTTCTATATTTAAAATAATATCTATTACGTCTTCTGATTCACTTAATGAATATATTAAAGTTTCATTTTTACCATTAATAAATGGAAGTACCTCTCTAGTATCCGTTCCTAAAACAGAAGTAGTAATTTCAACAGAAAAAGGTTTTTGATCAAAAAAATGCACCAAATATCTTTTAAATAATTCTAATTAATAAATTCTTTTTTCTAGTTCTTTTGCTTTTTCGTAAATTTCGTCAGTCATAATATCAAAGTTTCACACAAAAATATATCATTAATTTGCGTAAAATGCAGATTAAGAAACATTTATTTTTAAACTATAATATTTAATGATTGAGTGATGATATTTGCTTCTTTCATGATTAATCGTGAATGATGCATGTATGAAACATGATTAATTATGAATCAATCTTGATTTTTCGGCTGTGTTTCGTGAATGAGTTTTGATTATTCGTACATTATTCAGGAATAAGTTGTGAGTGTTTCGTGAATGATGCAAACCGGAGGGCATAAAAAAACCGCTGGTGGATGATCAGCGGTTTTGGATGGTGTTACTTTGTTTGTATTCGTAAAGACATTGGAAGCATTAAAAGAAAGGGTAATGATAAATTATAATTATTGGTTTCATAGCTTTTTCCTAAATCTATGTTTTTGTAATAGGATTTTAACCTGGTCTGATATAACTTTTCGCTGGGTATATGCCAGGCTTTTTCACCTAACTTGGAAACTAAAAACCATTTTTCGAGCAAGCGTGCGGAACGTCCATTGCCATCAGCAAAAGGATGAATTTTTGCAAATACAAGATGTAACATTGATGCATAATAAAAGACTTCGGTAATTGTTAGCTTTTTGTTTAATAATAAATAAATATCTTCAAACAAATTCTTTATTTCATTATCAACTGTTAGTTTTGATGCTCCGGTATATACTTTTAAACCATCTGCAAAAATATATACTTCTTTATCTCTTATTTTTCCGGAATAGTTTTTGTCGGAAATCAGCGTTTTTGACATTATAGCATGTGACTGTAAGAAATTTTTAAGGTTTAAATCTTTCTTAGCTGCATATTCATAAGCTTTGAAAAGGTCGGTTATTTCTTTGTATGATTTGCTTTTGGTATTCATACCGGATGCTGCATAACTTAAATAACTGTCCAAATCAATAGGGTTGCCTTCTATCATAGACGAATAAACTGAAGACACAGAAACTGAATAGCCAAATGTATTTTTATCTATTGCTATTTCTTTTATTTTATTGAAATGCTTTAATAATGATATTGGTTGTTTTTTACTGTATATTTCTAAGTATTCGGTTTTTATGATGGTAGTTTTCATACTATTGTTTTTGCAAATATAATATTAAATCGGTTTGAATTCGTTTTTAAATGCATGATTTACGATTTGTATTACTTCTTGCAGTGAACGGGCTTCTTCGTAACGTTCCATGTATTCGAGTTTTTTGCGTTCGGTTTTGAGCCAACGCATGGAATAGGGTATTTCTGATTTCGCGTGATACTTACCATCGAATAACATATCTTGCAGCTTTGTTAGTTCTGCTATGATTGAGCCTATTGTTTCGGCTGGAAACTCAATAGTTTTATCGCTATTGCGGATTACTATGTTTTGATTGCGGTAATTAATGCCATTTGTGGATATTTCGCGGTTGATGAATATATCTACTTTAGAACTTTTGGCGGTTCGTAATGCGTAGCTTAAATCTCCTTGTTCTTCCATTATTTAGCCTCCTTTTCGTTAATGAGTTGTTCGATGGTTGCTTCGGCAATAGTTGTCATTTTTTCGATGTCCTGTGGAAGTCTCTCAAAAAAGCATTGCAGTAAATCTACCATTTGTTTGAATTCTGCAATTGAGATTTCAGTTACATCTAATTGCGCGGTTACGCAAAGTTGCTTAACGGTTTCAAACTTATCTAAAATTTTAAGTTTGGTTGTTTTCACAAACTGTAAGCCGTTTTTTTGAATTAAAATATCGGAATTTTCTTTACTAAAGATTTCAATTAGAATTGAATCTTTTTGACTTGTACCGGCACTACCGGCGTTTTCTTTTGTGTTGGACATAATAAATAAGAATTAAAAATAAATAAAAAAGCAGTAGTCACGTCCAACACAATCTCGTGAGAGAAAAGTCTCGGGACTTGCACCCGTATGCTACCGCTGTACTTTTGATTTAAACTTTTATTGAAATTCACTTTAATTGTATTGGACGCTGCAAATATAATATGAATTTTTAATAAAAGCGGAAAAAAGTGAAAATATTTTTGATTTATTTTTTAGTCTTAATTGGAGTTCCTTTTACTGAATAACCTATTATTCTTTTAAAAACAACGCCATCAGTTAAAGCATCATAACCTACTCCGCCTTTTTCGATTGCATTATCAACAGCATCCTTAACGGTAAATCCCCAAGCTCTTACAGGGGCTTTATCTTTTTGAGCTTCAATAGTTACGTTTTTAGTACTAATAACTGTAAAATCAGTCATTCTACAACTTGTAACAGATATCATTACAATTGCTGTTAACATTAATAATTTTAATTTTTTCATAAGTTTTTAAGATTTTATTATTTATAATTTTGCAAATATAATATTAAAAAAGTGAAAATATTTTTATTTTTCTTTTGAATTTTTCGCCTTTCATTTAACTGTATATTGTAGCAATAATAAAAACTGCTACAATATACACGTTAAATGTAAGCGAAGCGGCATTTCACCGCTTCGCATTTTTGTAAAAATTAGAATTCTAAATCATCTTCAGGGCCGTTACCGGTGCTTCCGTTGGAAACTTCACCGGTTTCTGTGCTGTCTTCTCTTTTAGCTGATAATAATTCAATACGTCTTACACGGCAATTTACAGCTGCTTGATAATTACCTTCACTGTTTTTGTAGCATTTAACCGATAAGTCGCCTTCTACAAAAACTTTAGTTCCTTTTTTAAGGAAGTCTTTTACAGCGCTGTCTTTACTTAGGATACAGCTTACCCATGTTGTTTTTTCTACTTTGTTTCCGTCCTGGTCTTTAAATTTTTCGTTGGTTCCCACTGAAAAAGAAATAAATTTATTTCCGTTGGTGTCCTTCAATTCGGCATCTTTGCCAATGTTTCCGATTAATTGTACTTGTAACATAATTTTAAGTATTAAATGATTAATTATTAAGTTGATTGTTATTTATTAGTATTCGATCTATTAATGGAGGTAAATAATCTTCCGGATTTCGTAAATCGTGCTTTAAGCCTTTATTTTTCTTCGACTTTACACGGCTTTCTTCTATCTGTAAGGATGAACGGCGATATAATGCATTAAAATGAGCCTGTAACACTGTTTTAATACTTAAGCCAGTATCTAAATAAGTGTAAATGCTTGTATTCTTGAAATTTATTAAATCATAAGCAAATGGCGAACTTTTAGGCTGTCGTTTTTGATATTCAGGCCTGAACATTACAATTTGAGTTTGCTCTACAGGTACTTCCTCCATTGTAAAAGGATTGATAGCGGTTTGTAAAGATGGTTTTAATTCAACGTTATCATTATCAGTTAAATATTTAGGTGATTTAAGATTGTTGAAATTCAATTCATCTACTTTGTAAAACTTTCCAAAGCGGCTATAAAGCCTTTTCCCTTTTGTATTTTTAAGTATTTCGTTCATCAGAAATACATTGTAAGTGTCGCGATCTAATTTTATGGCTTCAAACTTAAAGTGATACTTTATTGTCTCCAGTATTGCCTGAAGGTAAAAACCCAAAATTTCATCTTCTTTTTGTTCTGGTGTTAAATCTGTTCGCTTTTCGGTTTCCCTGGCTTCACGATCTACATAGAATTTTTTACGGACTACAATTTTTTCAGCCGGTTCACTTTCGTAGGTTCCGTCTTCAGCTTCTGATGTTGATAATTTTGAACTGTCTTTTATTTCGGTAATATATTTACCTTTATCGTCTTTCTTATGGAAATATACTGTTTCTACCCATATCTGATTACCTCCGGTTTCAAATTCCCATGCTTTTTTTAGTTGCTTGCGAAATTTGTTTAAATCCTTTACTTTCAAAAATGTAAGGCTGTGAATATGGATGTGTAAACCGTTTTCTTTATTCTTACTTTCTTTTATTTCGACACCGTACTCACCGCCGTAAGTAGATTTTTTCCAAAAGTCTTTTTTCCGGACCAGGTTAAAAGCTGTAATTAATTCATTGGCGTAAAATTCTTTTCCCTGGTATAGTCCGCCGGCATGTGGCATCGTTAATGTAATATGCACAGGGTGAAAACTTTTATAAATCTTAGTTTCTTTTAAATAGGTTTTATAAATTGATCTGATAAGATTAGCTTTACGCATATTCCAGACAGGATCTAATCTATGTTTTGAATAGGAATGCGCCAACGTGTATGTTTCTACACGACCTTTTCCATCATCAAAAATGCTGGCAAAGGACTGTCCGCAATAATTAAACTGATAATACATTGATATTAATTCTTTGTATTCTTCATTTAAACATGTCCAATTATCTGTATTAGTGTAAGTTTTAGACTGATTTTTAAATTTTATATGTTCGTTTGGAAGTTCTATATTAAAATTATCATAGACAAAATCCTTAATCGAAGCTTTGATCTGCATAGCTTCTTTTCGCTTCCAGGACAACTTCCCCTGAAAAGCTTTATTTAATTCTAGTTTTTTATCTATAGTTAATTCCATCATTCTTATTTGTCCTAAAATCTTCCAGTTGTTCTCTTTATTATCAAGAAAGGGTTAAAAAGCTTATTTTCAACCGCTTAAAAAATTACGCTGTAAGGGCGTTTTGTTCTGTTTTATTAATGATATACTTTTCGCGTAATAGTCTCGCATTGGTGTTAAAATCAACGTTTAAACACAAACTACAAAGCCAGTCATAACGACTCTTGAAAAGTTCGTAATGCTGGCTTTGTTTTGATGGTATTAAATCGCTTAGAATTGGCAAAACATATGTACCGATCATTTCTATCGTTAAATTCTTTTCCTGGCATTCTCTAAGTGCATTAAAAGCATTTAACTGACTGGAGTTATATTTGCCATTTTGAAAAAAGAATAGTTTTTGTTCGTACATTTTGCGGACTGTATCGGATGCAATATATTTTAACTTATCCTGAATGTAAATAAAAGCGTCTTTATCGCTGGCACATTCTGCGCTAAAATACATCTTACGATTACTTACCGTTACCGTAATTACCTCAAAAAGGTCAAATTTGACGTTAATTTCCACTTTCATACCAAAAATGTCTATAATTCCTGTTTAATAAAATCACAAAAAAGTTTGAATCTGATAAATTCCTTATAACTATTTACCGACATTTTTATATGATATGTCTTTTCGGCAGGATCTGGTTTTGCATCTATCTCAAGTATTTTGTGAATGGCAGCTTGTTTTAATTCTTCGCTAATTGGTAGCGCTTCTAAAGCTTTTATAATTTCTTGTGAAGTCATAAGTTAACGGTTTGTATAGTTGTAAACTGATTCGCCTGTTATTTTTCCGTCTGCTGTCTGGTGAAGCTGGCCCGTTTTAATAAGGGATTTAATTTTATGGTATTTGCCTAAAAGGTTTAAACCGGCTAACTCATTTATAGTAAAAACCCTGTTTTTGATTTCAGCTGTTTTAACGTTTGAATTCTCAGCCTGGATAACTGCTTGTGTAGTTTCAATAATGATGCGTTGCAGCTCTTCTACATTTAAATCTATTACCCTTTTTTCGGATGGGATGTAAGGAGCTGGCGGCGGCGGAACGTAAGACGAATTAGAAGTTACGCTTTTGCGTAGCTTGTTATCGTTGATGTATTTTAATGCATCCATTGGTTTTAAGCTTTTTGAGTTTCAATAACAATATGATCCAGGGATGAACAATTTCTTTTTAATCCTTTGGTTAATTTCCGTGCTTCTATTATTTGTACAATACGGGTATAACCTTTGAAGTGCCGTTTTGCAATTTGTTTATGAATTAATGTACTATCATAACCTAAATGCCACATTTCTAAATATTGTTTCTGACATTCTGCTTTAAGCTCCAGTGTTAAGGTCCCGTAAACTTTTTTTACTCTTTTTAGTGTTGTCATTTTTTTAAGGTTTAAGTTATTGTTTGTTTGATCTGTTATTAAAAAAATCTAGAATTCGTAATATGAAATAAAATGTTGCCATACCTGATAAGAAGATTGATAAGAATTTTAAGAAAATTAAAAATATGCTGGTTTCCATTTATTTAAATATTAGAATTATTTCCCTTGTATAATTTATAATGTTTTAGTGAACTAGGAATTACTTCACAATCTTTATTTGTTTTAGCATCAAAAATATAATACTCAGTATTCTCTAATATGTCTACAATAATAGAATCAGATAGATATGAAGTGGTATTTGCGAATTTTCCTAAAAGTTTACGTTTTAAAAAAAAACCTATTATTAATTCTCCATTTTTTATAGATTTTCCTATAAATAAATTATCTGAATCTTCTTCATCAAAAACAACTGATTTTTCTCTTAAAAATTCAATAAAATCTGCATCATATATACTATTATCACTACAACGTGTACTCTCTATAAATTGATAATGAAGAGTTGCTATTTTTAAAACTTCTAATATTCTCATAAAATTTTGTTTTCCATTTATTTAAATATTAATATTATTTATCTGGTACAATATTTGCATTTATTTGCATAAATATTATTACATTTAGGCTGCAAATATATACTAAATTATTACATTATGTATTATTTTTTAATACATTTTATAATAAATTACATATCTTTTGTTGTAATACATTATGTATTAATTAAATAAATTTGATCATGAATGAAATTTTAACAAATATTATTTTAATTAGAAAAGAAAGAGGTCTTTCTCAGGAGAATATGGCTGATGAACTCAAAATGACACAAGGAGGATATAGTGCAATTGAGATGGGAAGACGTGAATTAAAATATAACACAATACAACAAATTGCATTAATTTTCAAACTTCGTGTAATAGATATAATAACCTGGCCAGAAATTTATGAGAATATTGCAGAAAATAAAAAAACTCGTACAAAGGTTTTAGTTGAATTAGATATTAGAGAAGATGAATTTATAAAATTTGGGTTGAAAGAAAAATTAGTACAAATATTAAATAAATAGAAATTATGCTTATACCAGGGATCCATGATAATGTAATTTTATTAGAAAATAAAATACAAGATTTAAAAGATATTGATAAATTATGTAATGAAGATGTGAATTTTAAACTATCAGAAGAGCAAGCATTAAAAGGAAATGAACTAAAAACAAAACTTAGTGAAATTATTGTTTTATTTGAAAATTATATTTTTTCTTTAAAAGAAGATAACCCTAAGGTTATTTAATAATTATACCTTTTGATACGTCGAAGGTAAAAGATTTGTACTTGATCAAAAATAATGAATAAAGAGTAAAAAATTAAGGAAATACTAAGTATGAATTTATATGGAAAAACAAAACTTATCATAACTAATAAATGCAAGAAGTACAATCTTTTTATATTTATAGCAGGATCGTTGTTTCTATTGTATAGAGCATATAATGATTTTTTTAATTTTCCTGACACATTGGCTAAAATTGCAGGTATTGTAACTTTCATATCCTTAATTATTGGTGTTGTAAATTATATTGTTGACTACAAAGATACAAACAAAACAAAGTTAGATACTTAAAAAATTTAAAAAAACCATCCTGATTGACAAAATATTGACAATCGAAAAACCACAGTTTTATAAAACATTGACTTTTAATGTCATACTGTAAGGGTTCGAGTCCCGTACAGCCCACTAAAAACCTTGTAAATTTAAAATTTGCAGGGTTTTCTGCTTTTTAGGTATAAAAATATATGCAACAATTGATAATCTTTAATGGCTGGTTATCATACTACGAAGCATTCATTTAGCTTTAACTTTGTACCCTGCACTGATTGTGGTAATAATAATTACTCAACCGTTCAAATAGGAAAACAATTATGGATGGCAGAGAATCTGGGAACAACAAAGTATCGTAATTGCGATACTATACCAAATGTAATTAATTATACAGCATGGAGCAATGTTACTACCTGAGCTTATTGTGATTATAAGAATGCCGCTTACAGAAGTAAAATTTATGGCAGATTATACAATTTTTATACAGTAGTTGATGCCTGCAACCTTTGCCCTTTAGGTTGGTATTTAGCAAGGTCTTACCGAATGAACAACACTTACTACCTATTTAAGAGGCGAAAGCTTAGCAGGAGGTAAACTTAAAGAAACCGGTATAAGACATTGGGGAAACCCCAATTATGGAGCAAACAATGAAACAGCTTTTACAGCTCATGCTGCGGGAGCTCGTAACAGCATTGGGACATACGGTACTATTCGCATCTATGGTAAATTTTGGAGTTCTTCAGTCTTGTGCAGACTCTTGTACTACAGTGCCATCCAAGCAGAAAGAGGTATGTATATATTCCGTCTTCTAGCTTACCAGATAAGTCTTATGGCTTATCTGTACGTTGCATTAAAGATTTTAAAAAAAAATTGCATGTTTATTCCATGATTATGTTATAAAAATACTAAGCCGTTTTAAATAATATTTATTTTGGTTAAGCTATCAAAATCATTGTTTACAAATCTTTATTCTTTAAGAGGTTCAATTATGAAGTAATCTAATTTAAGGTCAACATTGTCATGAGAAGAAAAACGGATTTTATTATCGCCTTCTTTCAATTGTACTTCACCTAAATTAATTTCTTCCCACCCCTTTGTTTTTTTTATTGCTAATCCATCCCAGTCTGCCATCATTTTTGCACCTACTAATATATCTGCAGCAACATCTTTCTCTGCTGAAAGTCTTATTTTTAAAATAGCTTTCATATCTTTTGCAACCTGAACTAATACTTCAACATAGTTACGCCTTACAAATCCTGTAACATATCCTTTCCCTGAATAACCTTCATAGCTGGATGCTAGATATGTTCCTTCAAGTCGTCCGCCAGCAGACTTACCATTTTCGGCTTCCAGAAAGATGATACAATTTGTTAGTTTCCCTTTTGACAATCCTGAGGAATCAGGAATTATAGCCTTTATTCTGCCATCTGGATTGTAGTAAAGGTAATCTGCCATCAGATTACGTACCTCACTTTTTCCATCTGATAGCCAGGCACTGTGATAAAAAGCAATCCAATCATTTTTGAATTTTACAATAGATCCATGATTTGTACCCGATTGCATTTTAAATCGGGGAATGTATTTCCCTTGATATTTATAGGGACCAAGTGGCTTGTCAGCAATGGCATAATACATTTCTTCAGGCCATTTTTTATCGGGAAGTCCGGGATAAGAAAGATAATATTTCCCTTGATATTTATGTACCCATGGACCTTCAAATATTTCAAAAAGCTGATCAGATAAATCAACCTTTGTTGAGGGTATAATGGATTGTAAATCATCGGTAAGTTGAGCAGCATAACATTTTCCACCAGCCCCCCAGTACAAAAAAGGTGTATTGTCATCATCAACAAAAAGAGCCGGATCCTGACCCAAATCTATTCCCTTAATATAACCAATATTATTAAAGGGTCCCTGAGGATCATTGCTCACGGCTAAACCTGTCCGCATCAATCCGCTTTCTTTTTCAAACATGCAAAAAATCAGATAGTATTTCCCATTTCTGAAGCACGCATCACAAGCCCATGCATAGCTGATACCCCAATCTACATTGTCTATTGATAAAATCTGACCGTAATCAATCCAATTCTTCATGTCTGAAGTTGAGAAAACATGATAATCTGACATTGTAGCGTGATGATTTGTTCCCGGAACATCGTGTGATGTATAAATCCATAATTTATTAGTATCAACAGCCCAGACATGAGCAGATGGATCGGCAGCGTATATGTGCGAAATCAGTGGATTCTGACTGTAGCAATTAGTTGTAAAAATTAATAAAATCAAGATGATATTATTAACTAATGGATTGCTTTTTCTCATAATCGTTTCAAAATAGGTTATTATTAAATTTCATTCTTACTCCTTTTTAATGGTTTATTACCAGCATTTCCATTGTCTTATATTAGAGAAGAATAAATCCGAACTTACTACAAGACAAGTCCAAAATGATAATTGGATAACTGCAAATATAACAAAATTCAGCTATCTTTTAAATTTCAGCTATTAATTGTCTATAAGCATTGTTTTGAGTTAATGCGAATATTTTTTTTACACAAGACAGGTTTAACAACCATAAGAATTTAAGTTGTTCTGTCTGTTGCGTAAAAGAATAATATCATTTCTTATTTTCTAATAGTATATAAGTTTACCGTTTTTTTATATTCAGCTCAAACTACTATATGTAATAATGAAATTTTCGCCTCTAATCCACCATACTTTTCACAGACACATCATTCTTATAAAATACCACATCCTTTATCAAATCAAACTCCTTGAAAATAAAAGCCTGTTACTTGACGAGAAATTACAGGCTTTTTCAACTTAAAAATTTTGTTTAGGGAAGCAATACAAATATATTACATCCAAAAGCAATAAGCGTAAATATTAATTATTTTTTGTATTAGTTAATTTAAAATTATTTTTTTCTAAATAAAAAAGCCTGAAATCTATTCGTCAGATTTACAGGCTTAAATTTAAGAATAACTATGTTATTCGATGTTCCCTTAGGAAGTTTATTTAATTGAAGTTCATAGCGCTTCAATTGTATAATTATATTACAAATATAATACATATAATTGCAATTAGTATTTATTTTTTTAATTTTTTAATTTCCTAATTTTTAATTCCTAATTGATCATTTTTCAAACACACCCCACCTTTATCATCCTTCTCCCAGGAACATAATTCTTATACAATGCCGCATATATCTGCGGATCAAGTAAATGATTAAGATAATCTATCGGCACGTAAAAACTTTTCCCCATCCCTGTCTATCACCCAGTAATAAATTTTCAATTCCCTTATAAAATTATAACTATATTTAACTTCATGGATTTTATTACCAGTTTAAAATATCATTCCCGTTACGGACACTATCAGGCTCTTTCATTTCTTTATAAATAGTAAACCCAATAAAACAACCTGTAACTTGACCGAAAGTTATTACAAGCTTATTATCACAAAATTTCTTGTATACAACCAAGTTTTTCAATTAGTTATTAAAAAAAAAATCTATTCACAAACCCCAACTTCTTAATCTTAGTCACAGTATTATAATGTACTTCTGCCAATACTGCAGCTTCTTTGCACTTGTATCCTTTTTTCAGAAAATCCATTTCTTTCTTATTCTGTGGTTTTTCCAGGAATTCTAATATTTTTTCTTCAGAACTGGTTTTTCTGTTTTTATAGATACCTATTAGATTGGCAATACGAATTCCTTCATTCTGTCTTTCTTTAATCTGGTTACGTTCAATCTCCAATACTTTCATAGTAAGTATGTAAACAAAAGCAAAAAACCGATAGAAAATTAATCTGTCGGCTTTCACTAAAATTTTAATAAATAATAAACGTAATAAATTTTAATCACATTTCCCATTTGCAGAACAGGATTGTCCTTTTATGATATCAATTTCAGAAACAGGATTTTCTTTTCGCCAGTCATTAAATGATTTCTGTATTGTTTGTAAAAATATATCAACGGGTTGTGCACCATAAACAGCATATTTACCATTGAATAGAAAAAACGGCACACCTTCAACTTCTAAGCTTCTAGCTTCCTGAATGTCTTGTTTTACCAAGTATGCATATTCATCATTGTTTAGTGCTTCATTTACTTCAGCTTCACTTAATCCAATAGTTTTACCTAATTCTGATAAGATTGCAGTATCACCTAAATCTTTCCCATCCGTGAAATATGCTTTAAAAATACATTCTTCAGCAAAATCACCCAATCCCTTTGTTTTAGCCATCTGAATCAAACGATGTGCATTAAATGAATTGGCAATAACAGCTTTATCAAAATTGTATTCCAATCCTGCATTTTTAGCAGTTTGTACAACACCCTGATGCATTTTGATTGAATGTTCTAATGTCATTCCTTTTCTATCAGCAAGATATTGATATACATTTACTTTTGCATCAAGTTGCAGTGGAATGTTTGGATCAAGCTGAAAACTTTTCCAATTGATTTCAATATCATTTCTATTTTCAAACTGTAAAATTGCAGATTCATAATTGCGTTTTCCTATGTAGCAGAATGGACACATAATATCACTCCATACTTCTACTTTCATTTTATTTTTCACTTCTGCTGTTTCCATTTTTTTTCTTTTGTTCTGTCCACGAAAACCAGATGTATGTGGATTTATAAAGAAACTATAAATTAGTACTATTGTTTTAACTGAATTATTAAAAAACTATAAAATGATTGAACAGACATGAAAAACCAACCGATTATATCAATCTGTGGGGTAAAAAAGCAAAAGCCGATAATTGATGCTTATCGGCTTTTCTTCAGTAATCATAATATTTATCAACGGAATTATTTCCTAAATTATTGACCGCCCAATAGTTTATTTTATCAAATTTCTATGCAATTTCAAAAAAATAATTTCCATAAAATAACCAATACCTATTCCTACAGTATAGCAAATCAAATCACTCCTAAGAAAACCAAAACCAAGGATTAAACCGCCCAAAGTATTTGAGCGTATTGCATCTATCCAAGGTGAATGATATAACTGGCTTATTTCGATACAATAAGAAAATAATAATGCAGCAAAAGTAATCCATTTGCTGTCTGTACTTTTAAAAACAAAACCAAACATTAGAAATATCATCAAAGCCCATAGTGTATCACCTAAATATGAATGCATCCAATTAGGCAAAATATTTGAAAAATGTCGCGATGTCAGTCCTATAAATATCGTAACTACTATTAAAAGAAAATATAAGTAACGGTTTCGATTCATTAGTTCATACAATAAATAAAAATTATCAAAAGTCACTAGTGTCCGGTTGTTGATCTAGAGTTTGCTCTGAATCTCTTTATTATAAGG